>JABLYX010000103.1 GCA_018265615.1 Lentisphaeria bacterium | reverse complement strand
TTCAACGACGGCTGGCACGACGACTCCTGCGGCGACATGCACTACTGGGAGGTCTGGCACGGGAACAGGGATTTCAGCGCGTTCTACACGGTCAGGCCGCGCTTCTGCTCGGAGTTCGGCTACCAGTCGTTTCCGTCGCTCGAAACCGTGCAGGGCTTCTGTCCGCCGGATCAGCTGAACGTTTTTTCGCCGGTCATGGACCACCACCAGAAATGCGTGCGCGGCAATGCGCCGATCATCGGCATGTTCGGGCGCTACTTCCGCATGCCGGAGAGCTTTGCGGATTTCCTCTACCTCTCCCAGGTCCAGCAGGCGCTGGCGATCAAGACCGGCGTGGAGTTCTGGCGCACGCTCAAGCCGCGCTGCATGGGCACGGTCTACTGGCAGTTGAACGACAACTGGCCGGTCGCGTCGTGGGCGAGCATCGAATACGGCGGCAAGTGGAAGCAGCTGCATTATCACGCGAAGCGCTTTTATGCGCCGGTCATCGCGGTCGCCTACCGTGATCCGGCCGACGGCATGACCCGGCTCTTCGTCACAAGCGACCTCCGGGAGAAATGCCGTGCGGCGGTCGCCGCGACGGCCTACGGCTTCGACGGGACGCCGCTCAGGCGCTTTGAGTTCGAAGCGTCCCTGAAGCCGGGCGAAAGCAGGTGTGTGAAAACGTTCCGCCCCGCCGAGCTCGCGGAATTCAACCCGGAGGAGTCCTTCATGGAGCTCGTCACGACGGTCGAATGTGCGGACGGTTCGGCGCTTGTGCACGAGAACAGCTTTTTCTTCGAGGTGTTCAAGCGCTGCGGGCTCCGCCGCGCCGAGGTGAAAACGGAGGTCAGGGCCGGGGAGGGGGGCGCGTTCGAAGTTACGCTTTCGACCGACATGCCCGCGTTTTTCGTGACGCTCGACGCGCCGGGGATCCCGGGGATTTTCAGCGACAACTCGCTGACGCTCCTGCCGGGCGAGCCGAAGACGCTGGTTTTCACGCCGAAGCGCGGAGCGTCCATCGCCGGATTCAGGAAGGCGCTCGAAGTGAATTTCCTGCGTAAGACCTACAACTAGGAGGAAGCTGTCATGCCGCGGATTCTGCAGCGTTCGACGCCGGAGGCGGAAGGGGTCCCTTCCGTCGCGCTCCGGAGCTTTGCGGAAGAACTCCGCAAACTCGACTCCGTTCACAGTGTCATGGTCATGCGCCATGGCCGGGTGATCGCGGAGGGGTGGAAGAAGCCGTATGCGCCGGAAATTCCGCACATGCTGTTTTCGCTCAGCAAAAGCTTCACCTCGTGTGCGGTCGGTTTCGCTGTTGCAGAGGGGAAGCTGTCGCTCGATTCGCGCCTCGTCGGCCTGTTCCGGGAGAAGCTTCCGGAGCAGATCGACCCGAAGTTCGAATCAATGCGGATCCGTCATCTGCTGTCGATGACCTCAGGCCACGATCACTGCGCGATGGACGACATGCAGTTCGAGCCGGATTGGGAGCGGGCGTTTTTCGGTACGGAGCTCGCTTACGAGCCGGGAACCCGCTTCTGCTACAACTCCGGCGCGAGCTATATGCTCGCGGCCGCGGTCGTGCGCGCGACGGGGGAGACGCTGCGGGAGTATCTGCGTCCGAGGCTTTTTGAGCCGCTCGGCATCGCACCGCGCTTCTGGGAACTTTCGCCGCAGGGAATCGAAGCCGGCGGCTGGGGCTTCAACCTCACGACTGAGGAGATCGCCTCATTTGCCCAGTGTCTGCTCGACGGCGGGAAGCGCGGCGGGCGGCAGGTCATTCCGGCGGATTACCTTGCGCTTGCGACAGGCGTGCAGTCGGACAATTCGATGAACGAGCAGCCGGATTGGAAAGTCGGCTACGGCTTCCAGTTCTGGCGCTGCCGGCACAATGCGTTCCGCGGCGACGGCGCGTTCGGCCAGTACGCGATTGCAATGCCGGATCAGGACATCGCAATCGCGATTACCTCGGGGCTGCGCAATATGCAGCAGATCCTCGATCTCGTCTGGGATATCCTGCTGCCCGCCGTGCGGGAAACGGCGCTGCCGTCCGCGCCGGAGGATGCGGAGGCGCTTCAAACGGAGTTTGATGCATGGGCGATGCCGGTGCTCGGCTCCGCCGGGCTCGAACTGCCGCGGCGGAGTTTCGCTCTGGCGGAGAATCTCCTGCGGTTCGAAACGCTTGATTTTGCGTCGTTTGCCGATCATGTCGAACTCACGCTTGATGGCGGGACGCTGAAGGCCGGGTTCGGCCGGCAGGTCGAAAACCTGCTTTCATGGCGCGAACCGGTGCCGCGCCGCATGGCGGCCAGCGTCCGGCAGGTTTCCGGGCGGGAGTTCGAGCTGCTCGTCTGCTGCTGCGAAACGCCGTTTCAATGGAGCTTCAGGTTGGAGCTCGGCGAGGAGAGCGTGACGCTCACGCGCAGCGCGAACGTCCTTTTCCGGAGCGGAGAGTGGCCGGTCCTCGCCGGGCGGCAGTTGGGGTGATATTGCCGGAATCGCGCCGTTTTTTTCTCCGAAAGGGTTGATTTTCATCCGGATCGATATATGGTGGAAAATCATATCGGAGGTAAATAATGAGAGACAGAACATTGATATTGACCGCGTTTTTCGCGGCTTGCGCCGGGACGCTTCTGACGCTCGGCCTCATCGGGGGAATTCCGGAGAGCGCCTCGGCGCAGGCTCCATCCGTGCTGCCGGAGCCGAAGCTTCCGGCGGCGGTGCATGAGACCGCCTCGAACCTGCAGGACGCCTTCGCCGCCACGGTGGAGAAGTCGATGCCGGCGGTCGTGCTGATCACTTCGCAGAAGCGGGTCGGGGTCGTCTCCCCGGTCGACTACTACCGCAGCCGCATCGAGTACCGCGAGGTGCCGACGGGACAGGGCTCCGGATTCTTCGTCCGTGAGGACGGCTATATCCTGACGAACTTCCATGTCGTGCGCGATCAGGATTCGTTTTTCATCACCACGAACGACGGCGCGGAGTTCCGCGCGAAGGTCGTCGGCATCGATCCCCCGTCGGACCTCGCGCTGCTCAAGATCGACGGGGAACGGAAGTTCGAGACGCTGAAATTCGCGGAAGTCGACCGGGTGAAGATCGGTCACTGGGCGATCGCGATCGGCGCGCCGTTCAGCCTGAGCCGGTCGGTAACGGTCGGGGTCGTCTCCGGCATGAAGCGCCGCGGGGTCGGGGTGAATCTGCATGAGAGCTACATCCAGACCGACGCATCGATCAACCCGGGCAACTCCGGCGGGCCGCTGCTGAACCTGGCCGGTGAAGTGATCGGGGTGAACGACTTCATTTTTTCGCCGTCCGGCGGCAGCGTCGGCATCAGTTTTGCGATCAGCGCGGACCTCGCAAAGCATGTCGCGAATGAGATGATCGAGCACGGCCAGGTCCGGCGCGCGTGGCTCGGCGTGCTGCTTGAGCCGCTTTCGCGCGAGATCAGGTCGCAACTGAACATCGAGCACGGCGTGGGGATTTCGCAGGTCTACCGCGATTCTCCGGCGGCGGGGGTGCTGCAGCGCGGCGATGTGGTCCTTGAGATCGGCGGCGAGCCGGTCGACGGCCCCGGCGACCTGCAGAGCAGGGTCTACTCAGCGGAGCCGGAGTCGGAGCTCACGGTGAAATTCCGGCGTGCCGGGAGGATTCAGGAGAAGAAGATCAAGCTTGAGCCCGCTCCACGGAACTGGTTTCGCCGCAGCGCCGGCAGCCGCCAGGAGCTTCAGGCGGCGGGCGAACAGCTCTGACGCTCCTCACAGGTTTTTCCGGATTCCGTCTGCATAGTCGTGCAGGAGCTTGAAGATTCCGGTGCGCCGGACGAGGTCCATGCGGCTGAGCGGCGCATAGCAGCCGAGCGAGCCGATGATCTCGCCTGACGGCGTCAGGAGCGGGACCGCGAGCGCGGCCATGTCGCCGGAAACGCCGTTGCAGCCGCCGTTGCGCCGGATTGATTCGAGCTCGCGCACGAGCCCTTCGTGGCTCCCTCCGGTTTCCGGCCACTCTTCCGCCGTCGGCAGCCGGTAATGTTCGAGGAAATAATCGAGCTGCTCTGCCGGATACCACGCAAGCACGACCCGCGCGGTTCTCATCCTGTAGAGGTCGGCGTTGGCCTGATGCTGCAGCTCCGCATCCGCGCCGACCCGGATCAGCTCGACGCGCCTGCCGTTGCTCAGTGTCGCGAGCATGAACGCTTCGCCGGTTTCGGCGGCGGCGCGTTCGAGAACCGGGCGCGCGAGCTCCGGGATCTTATGCTGCATGCCGCCGGAACGCAGCAGCTCGAAGCAGCGCGGCCCCTCCTCGTATCGCCCGTGCCCGCTGCGTTTCACATATCCGCACTCCTCAAGGGTCCGCAGCAGGTTCCGCGCCGTCACCGGCAGGATCCCGGTTGCTTCCGCGACCTCCTGCAGCGTCACGTACCTGTTCTGCCGGGCGTTCCCGTTCACGAGTTCGAGAATCGCCAGCGCTTTTTTCACCGATTTGACCGTCTGATATCCCATAGGAAAACCTTTATATTGTTAAATTCAGTAATGCTGAATATAAGATACGGTTTATTCTCTCGGTTTCAAGCGTATTTCTAGCTTAAATACAAAAAATATGATTTTTGATTGAACTCCATTGATATTTCATTAAATTCAGTTATTATATATATTGTTCCATAAACCAACACAGGATGGATACCATGAACACGATCATCGAAGGGCTGAAAAGGAATCTTTTCGAGGCGGATCCCGAAGTCGAAGCGCGCATCGGACACGGTACCGAGCTGTACCGCAAGGGGACGGCGGAGGTCACGGTCGTCGATGCGGAGGGCAGGGAGCTTCCGGCGGCGGAACTCCGGTTCAGGCAGTTGAAGCACGGCTTTGAATTCGGATGCAACGGATTCATGATCAATCAGTTTGACGATCCCGCGAAGAACGAGGCGCACAATGAGCGCTTTGCGGAGCTCTTCAATCTTGCGGTCGTCCCGTTCTACTGGAGCGACACGGAACCGGTGGACGGCAGGCCGCGCTTCGACCGCGACTCCCCGAAGTGCCGCCGCCGTCCGAACACGGATGAGGCGCTCGACTTCTGCGGCCGGTACGGAATCACGCCGAAGGGCCATCCGCTGATGTGGCACAGCTTCATCCCGGAGTGGCTGCGCGGAAACGAGGGCGAACTGAAGAGCCGCTGGGAGCGCCGGGTCCGCGAGATCGCCGAACGCTACGGGGAACGGATCCGGAACTGGGACGTGGTGAACGAAGCGGTTCTGTTCGACCCGTCGAACCCGCAGTTGCCGGACGGCCATGTCGAATTCGCGTTTGATATCGCGATGAAGCACCTCCCCGCCGCCGATACGCTGAACTACAACGATTACGCCTGCTGGGGCAATCTGCACGGCAATTATACGCCGATTTACATGCTCGTGAAGAATCTGCTCCTGCAGGGGAAGAAGGTCGATTGCCTCGGGCTCCAGTACCATCTGTTCGGATGCAGGCCGGAGGATATGGTCGCGGCCTGGCAGAATGAGAAGATGAATGCGAGAACGCTGTACGGCTCGCTCGACTGTTATCAGAAGCTCGGGATTCCGACCAACATTTCGGAGGTTACGGTGACTGCGCATGAAGCGTTCGGCCCGGAACGGCTCGACTTCCAGGCCGATGTCGCCGAGCGGCTCTACCGCATCTGGTTCAGCCACCCGTCCCCGACCGGGATCATCTACTGGAACCTCGTCGACGACACGGCCTACGTGAATCCGAAGCATCCGCAGTGGAATGAGAACATCTACCGCGGCGGACTCCTGAACAACGATGCGAAGCTCACGCCGAAGCCGGTTTATGAACGGCTCCGGCGCCTGATCCGGGAGGAGTGGCGCTCGGAAGGCACAGCGATGTTCCGCGCGGGCGCGCCCTGCCGGTTCCGCGGCTTTTACGGAACCTACGAGGTGACCGTGAGGACCGAGTCCGGGACGGTCACGCGCGAGGTATTGATCGAGCGCAACCGCCCGAACAGGGTCACGCTCGCCATCTGACGCGGAGCGTTTTTCCCGGCGCGGCTTCGATTCCCGCCGGGAACCGGAGCGCGCCTTCCGCGCGTTCCCACTCCACGGCTTCATCGCCGAGCCGGACCGACTCGGCGCGATCCGCGCAATCGAGCTCGAGCCGCTTCAGCGCCAATGTTCCGGCGAGGAGCTCGATTTCGTCATATCCGGGGTTGCGGCGGTAGACGCCCCATCCGCTCCCCGCGCTCCAGAGGCAGCGGAACTCGTTGCCGTCGAAGGGGAGCGGCGCGAACCGGACCGTTCCGGCCGCGAGATCGCAGCGGTAGCCGCTGAACGCCGCGAGCAGTGCGTAGCTCGCCATCGAGCGCGCGTAGTTGCTGCCGCATTCGATCTCGTTCCACGGGTTGCGTCTGAGTCCGTCGTAGCGGTCGCGCACGGCCCGCACCATCTCAAGCCCTTCCGCCGTGAAGCCGCGCAGGATCAGGTGGCACGCGGCCTGATACTCGAAGCCGTGCATGGTTTCGGTCGCGTACGGAACCGGAATCGCCGGGGCGTCGCCGTGCGGCCAGCTGCAGATGACGGTTCCCGCTTCGTCGTTCAGCCCGAATACCCGCCAGAAATTCGCATAGTTCCGCAGCGACGGCTTGTAGTTGCAGCGGTGGATCGAGCGCAGCGCCGATGCCACGCGTTCCGGCTCGAAGATGTCGCCGAGCCCGAGCAGGTCCGCGTGCCACTGGGCCAGCACCTGGTCGATGAGGCAGCCGTTGCCGATCTGGTATTTGATCTCTTTTGATTCACTGTTCCAGTAGAATGCGTCGGCTCCCTCATACGGTTCGAGCTGGGAACGGTCGGCAAGGTCGAGCTTCTGGATGTAATATTCGCCGTTGAACAGCTCCGCTTCGACACGCTTTCTGCCGCGTTCGAAGATGGTGCGGAAGAGCTCGGCGTCCGCCGTTTCGCCGAGTGCGCCGGCCATTTCTGCTCCGGCTTTCAGCGCCGCGAGATAGAAGCCCGTGAGCCATGCGTTCGCGCCGAAGAGCTCGACGTCGAGCGTGTGGTGCTGCCGCCCGGTGATGACGCCGGACTGCTCCGGGTCCCAGCGGTCCCGGTTCGCCGGGCTCCAGGCGTATTCGAGCGAACGTTTCACGCCCGGATACCACCGGCGCAGCCACGCGGCGTCCCCGCTGATTTTCCATTCGCGGAAGGTCTTGATGACGCCGCCCATCTGCCCGTCGACACACGGCCGGTAGGCGGAGGGAGCGCGCCCGGGCGGGAGTTGAAGCCGGAATCCGAGCCCGCCGTCCCCGCGGAAATTGTACGTGAAGTCAAGTTCGCGCATCGACCGTTCGAGATCCGGGAAGAGGTACGGCAGCGCATACGCGTAGTTCCATACGTGCGTGCAGGAGCCCTCGCAGCTCCCCTTCAGGCTCTGGCTTCCCTCAAATGCGTAGAACGCGCCGTTTTCAAGCCGCAGGCAGGTCGGGGATTTCAACGTCGAGAGGTTCGCGGAGACCGCGTCGACGACCTCCGGCGGCAGCGTCGAATCGAACAGCGCCGAACGGAAACGGAACGTTTCCCCGCGGAGACGGCTGTAGTTGTCCATGAGGTATTTCGCAACCTCCGCGGCTCCGCCGAACTGCGTCGCGTACCAGTTGCGCCAGCCGGGGTACTCGCGGTCGCCGGGATTCCAGTCATTGCGGCGGTTCGGGAAGAACCAGGCGAGGGCGAAGACGACGCGGCGGCTCTCTCCGGGAGCGGCCTCGAACCGGAGCGCGACGGTACCGGTTTCGCGTTCGCCCGGTGAGTCGAAGCTCCGGTTTTTGAGCGGGCCGGGGCGTGTGAAGTCGTTCCAGAACATATTGAGGTCGTCGCGCCATGTGCCGCGGAACCAGCTTGCCTGCCCGGAGACGGAGTCGCCGCCCGCCGCCGTCAGCGCGAGTTCGCCGTAACGCACGGAACCGGCGTCCTCTTCGGATTTCTGGAGGAGGAGCGGCGGCTCAAAGGTCGAGCGGAAGCTCCCCGGCGTCGCGCTGAGTGATCCCGCCAGCGTGTAGGTGACGACCCGCTCCGAGTCGTTGCGTACCGTGAATTCAAAGAGCGCGCCGGGCAGCGACGAGTCGAAGGAGTTGAGCGGGATGAACGGGTTGAAGGCGCGCAGCGTGATTTCGCCGGGGAATTCCGGCTCCCGGAAATTCAGCGTCGCGACCGGGAATTCGCCGTCGAATCCGACCTCGCGGAAGTGCGGCAGCCCCGGCAGCAGGTCGGCCTTCGCTCCGTAGCCGAAGCCGCAGTGGTCGTATCCGGCCGTCACCTCGGCGGGGGAGGGGCGGCCCATATAGGGCGGCGGCAGGTCGCCGTTCAGGATCCGGGCGTCGAGCACTTCACCGTTTGCCTCCGCCTTGATTGCGAAGTGGCTGAAGCGGTTGGAGCTCTCCTTGTTCGGATGGTTTTCGATCTCCCAGTCGACAAGGTGCCCGGAGCCGGCGAGCCCGATGCATCCGGTTCCGATGCCGCCGAGCGGAAACGAAATGGCCGAAGTGTGGTTTTTGTCGTATTTCATGATTCCCTCCCTGTTGAATTTTGTCCGCATTGCATATAACTTATGGTGTCGGCGTTGAAATTGGAATAGATTATTTCGGGAAAAACATATCTGATTATGGGACTTGTCCGTCACGATGAGCTGACCCGGCTGTTTCGGGACCTGAACTGGAACTTCTCCGAGTTTGGAGAGGCCGGCTTCGTCTGGCATGGCCGGAACAGCTACAGCTTCAACCGCCTTTTTCTGGTCCGGGAGGGCGAGGGGAGTCTGGTCAACCATACCGGCGGCGAGTTGCTGCGCCTCCGGGCCGGTTTCGGCTGCTTCATGCCGCCCCGGCTGGACCTCGAATTCGACTTTCCGGAGGGATTGCGCTTCTTCAGCTTCCACTTCCAGCTGGAGGCGCTGCCCGGCGTCGATCTGTTCGCGGGGAATACCCGCTGCACGGAGTTCCGGCTCGAACCCGGCATATTGGAGGAGGCGTCCCGGCTCGCGGCGGCGGAACCCGGATGGGAGGCGTTCTTTCGGCTCGAACGCTTCATCTGCGGCTTCCTTACAGAGCTCACGCCGCAGGTTACGCTGGACTGGACGTGGAGGAACCGGCTGAAGGAGCGTTACGGCGTGCTCCTCGAATTTGTCCGTGAGAAGGCGACCGCGAAAAGTACGATGGAGGAGCTGGCCGCCGCCGCGGAGCGCCCCTACGACCGGCTGAGCCGCGAATTCAAACGCGATTTCGGCCGGACACTGAAGGAGTTTCTCGCCGCCGAGCTCTGCCGCCGGGCGGAGACGCTGCTGCGCCGGGACGGCCTGTCGGTGAAGGAGACCGCCGCCGAGCTTGAATTCGGCAATGAATTCTACTTCTCGCGCTTCTTCCGCCGTCACACCGGCATGTCGCCGCGCGACTGCCGCAGCTCGCGTTTCTGATTTCTTATGGAAATCTGTTCAAGCAGGCTTGCATAATTCAGTTGCAGTGATATTTTAATGGCCTGTTG
>JABLYX010000038.1 GCA_018265615.1 Lentisphaeria bacterium | reverse complement strand
CGTACAGCATGGACCGCAACCTGCTGCACATCAGCTTCGAAGGCGGCATCCTCGAGGATCCGTGGAACGAGTTCCCGGATGAAATCGCGGTCATGACCAAGCCGCTGTCGCAGGCCGCCGACGAGCCCGAAGACGTCATCATCTACTTCGAAAAGGGCGTTCCGAAGAAGGTCAACGGCGAAGAGCTCTCCCCGGCGAACATCATGCGCAGGCTGAACGCGATCGGCAAGGAGCACGCGGTCGGTCGGGTCGACATCGTCGAAAACCGGTTCGTCGGCATGAAGTCGCGCGGCGTCTACGAAACTCCGGGCGGCACGATCCTGAACCTCGCGCACCGGGGCCTTGAGGAGATCACGATGGACCGCGAGGTCATGCACCTGCGCGACAGCCTGATTCCGCGCTATGCCGACATGGTCTACAACGGCTTCTGGTACGCGCCGGAGCGCGAAATGCTGCAGGCCGCGATCACCGAGAGCCAGAAGTTCGTCACCGGCGAAGTCCGCGTGAAGCTCTACAAGGGCGCGTGCCACGTGACCGGCCGCCGTTCCGAATACAGCCTCTACGACGACCACGTCGCGAGCTTCGAGGACAACCGCGCCTACAACCACAAGGATGCGGAGGGCTTCATCCGCCTGAACGCCCTGCGGCTGCGCGTGCTGGCCAACAGCAAGCAGAAGCGCTACTGACCCGAGACAGCAACCAATATGGAGAAAGATCATATGTCCAGGAATTTCAAGATCGCCGTTCTGCCGGGCGACGGCACCGGCCCGGAAGTGACCGCCGAAGCGGTCAAGGTCCTCGACGCCGCCGGCAGGAAGTTCGGCTTCACCACGGAGAAGAAGTACTTCGACTGGGGCGGCGAACACTACCTCAAGACCGGGGAGACGCTCCCGGCCGATGCGAAGGAGCAGCTTGCGGAGCATGACGCCGTCCTGCTCGGCGCGATCGGCCACCCGGACGTGAAGCCGGGCATCCTCGAGAAGGGGATCCTGCTGAAGCTCCGCTTCGACCTCGACCAGTACATCAACCTGCGCCCCGTGAAGCTCTACGCCGGCGTCGAAACCCCGCTGGCCAACAAGAAGCCGGAGGACATCGACTACGTCGTCGTCCGCGAAAACAGCGGCGGCGTCTACACCGGCATGGGCGGCAACGTCCAGATCGACACGCCGGATGAAGTCGCCTGCCAGAACTGGGTCTACACCCGCGCCCAGGTCGACCGCTGCCTGAAGTTTTCGTTCGAGCTGGCCGAGAAGCGCCACACGAAGGAAAATCCGTGGCGCGGCCTCTCCGAAGAGGACAGAAAGGCCGGCTACACCTCGCAGCTCACGCTGGTCGGCAAGACCAACGTGCTGACCTACGTCTGCGGCCTCTGGGAGCGCGCGTTCAACGCGATGGCGAAGGATTATCCGACCGTCAAGCCGAACTACTGCCATGTCGACGCGGCCACGATGTGGATGGTCAAGAACCCGGAATGGTTCGACGTGATCGTGACCGAGAACCTCATGGGCGACATCATCACCGACCTCGCGGCGATGACCTCCGGCGGCATGGGCGTCGCTTCGGGCGGCAACCTGAACCCGAAGGGCGTGAGCATGTTCGAGCCGATCGGCGGCTCCGCCCCGAAGTACACCGGCAAGAACGTCATCAACCCGCTGGCCGCGATCGGCGCCGCGGCGATGATGCTCGACTTCCTCGGCGAAAAGGAAGCGGCCCGGGCGATCGAGAAGGGCATCGAGTACGTGACCGGCAATAAGCTCAAGTCGATGGCCGCCGGCCGGATGGGCTACTCGACCGCCGAAGTCGGCGACCTCGTGGTCGAAAACCTGTAAGCGGGAGAACGCCATGGAACAGCCCGGCATGCCTGAAATTCTCGAAACCCTGACGGAGAACGGGAGCTATATCCCGTTTGAAGGTTCCGGCTTCTCCGGACTCGTGCGGCGGGAGTGGATGCATGCCGGGAACGACCCGGCGGAGATCCTGAAAAAGATCGACGACCCCGCCGCGCGCAAGTGCAAGAAGGGACGCAAGGTCTTCGCCGTCGTCATCGACGGCGCCTTCATCAAACGCTACAACTTCCGGGGCTGGTGGAACAGCTTCCGGAGGCTGTTCAAAATTCCGCGCCCGGAGCGGGTCCTGGCCGGCGCGGTCCGGCTCAGGGAGTTCGAAATCCCGACGCCGGAGATCCTCGTGGCGGCGCGGCGGACAAAGTTCCGGCTGCCGTACGAGGATTTCCTCGTGACCCGGGAGCTCTCCACTTTGCAGCAGCCGCTCGACAAGCTCGCGGAGGAGTTCGCCCAGGGCGATCCGTACCGCCAGTTCGTCTCCGGCGTGACCGCGCTGCTGGTCAAGATGCACGCGGCGGGCGTCGAACACGGCGACCTGAGTCTGCGCAACATCTTCTGCCGCAAGAGCCAGATCGGGATCTACTCCGGCTGGGGGGTCATCGACCTCGACGGCTGCAAAATCCATATGGAGGAGATGCCCGAGCCGCGCCGCAGGCGCGAGCTCGCGCGCGTGATCTCCTCCTATCTGCGCTGCGTGAAGGAGCATGCGCCGAAGGTGAAGCTCGACTATGATACGGTCATCAGCGACTTCACGCGCAAATACAAGGAGCTCTCCGGCTACAACCTCGCGGGGAGCACACTCGACAACCGGGTCGGTTACCTGACCGGCCGCATCCGGAAGGACGGCAGGGGATGATGGAAAGCTGGCTGCTCTGGCGCGACACGGTGCACGACCCCTATTTCAACATGAGCATGGATGAGATCCTGCTCGAAGAAGCGCCGAACCTCGGCGCTCCGCTGATCCGCACCTACCGGTGGGACCGCCCGTCGCTGTCGATCGGCTGCTCCCAGACCTATCCGGAGAGCGAGGAGGCGCGTTACGCGATCGTGCGCCGCCCGACCGGCGGCGGCAACGTCTTCCACGACGCGGACCTCACCTATACCGCCGTGATCCCGGCGGGGCACGAACTCGCCGGGCTGAACCGCATGGACAGCTACCGCGTGTTCCACGAGGCGATGCTCCCGATGCTTGCGGCGCTCGGCGTGGCGGCGGAGCTCAAAAGCGACGAGACGCCGCACGTTGACCGCGCGACGATGAAATGCTTCGTTTCCCCGAGCCGGTTCGACATCGTGGCTGAAACCGGCGGCAAATATGCGGGGGCCGCGCAGCGCCGGACCCGGAACGGCATCCTGCACCAGGGCAGCATCCGGCTCTCCGCCGCGGGCGGCGACTGGGAGAGGCTGAACGCCGCGCTGCTCGATGCGCTCGAAACCTTTTTCCACGCCGGCTTCCGGGAGCGGGAGATCCCGGCGGCGTGGCTCGACCGGGCGGAAACCCTCGCCCGCACCAAATACGAAACCCGGGAGTGGAACCGTGGCGCGCAGCATCAATGAACTCAAAGACCGGCTCGGCGCGGACATCCCGTGGAGCAGCCGCCTGACCGAAGCGCTCACCCACCGTTCGTATGCGGTGGAGAACTCCCTCCCCTACGACAACCAGAGGCTCGAATTCCTCGGGGACGCGGTGCTTGAAATCGCGCTGACGGAGTATCTGTTCGACCTTTATCCGGACTGCGACGAAGGGGCCATGACCAAAATGCGTTCGGCGCTGGTCCGCGAGCCCGCGCTCGCGGCGCTCGCCCGCAAGCTCGAACTCGGCGAATACCTGCTCGTCGGGCGCGGCGAGCAGGAGGCCGGCGGCGCGGGACGCGATTCGACGCTGGCCGACCTCTTCGAAGCGGTGCTCGGCGCAATCTACCTGGACGGCGGCTTCGACCGGGTCCGGCGCTTCATCCTCGACATGTTCAACGCCGAATACCCGGAGCCGCGTTCTCTGCTGAGCTCGATCAACCCGAAAGGGCTGCTGCAGGAGTACTCGCAGCGCCGCTGGGGGCAGCCGCCCGTCTATTCGGTGCTGCGCACGACCGGCCCCGAGCACCTGCCGGTCTACGAGGTGGAGGTCGCGCTGCACGGCTATATCGCATTCGGCCGCGCCGCGAGCCGCAAACAGGCGGAGAGCGCGGCCGCCCAGCAGCTGTATTTGTACCTGACGGAACAGGAGGCGAAACAATGAACTGCGAATTCAAACTCCCGAATGAAATCCTCTTCGGCTGCGGCGAGCGGCACAAGCTCGCCGGCAGGCTGCCCGAAGGCGGCATCCTCATCGTCGCGGGGCGCCACTCGAAGCGGCGCGTGGAGACGGAGCTGCTGCCCGCGCTGGCCGGACGCGAGGTCCGCATCGTCGCGGACGTGCAGCCCGAGCCGCCGCTCTCCGGCGTGGAGCGCGTGCTCGCCGCCGGGCGCGAAATTTCCGCCGCGGGCGTCATCGGCTGGGGCGGAGGCTCCGCCATCGACACGGCCAAGACCGCGGCCGCGCTGATGCGCCTCGGGGGCAGCGTCGCGGACTACTTCTACGGCAGGCGGAAAATCACCGGCAAGGGGTGCTTCTTCGCGGCGCTGCCGACGACCTCGGGAACGGGCGCCGAAATCACGCCGAACGCGGTGCTCTCCGACCCCGAAACCGGAATCAAGCAATCGATCCGCCATGACACGATGTTCGCGGATGTGGCGATCGTCGACCCGGAGCTGACCTACGACTGCCCTGCCTCCGTCGCCGCCGCGAGCGGCTTCGACGCGCTGACGCAGGCGATCGAGAGCTTCCTCTCGAAAAACGCGAACAAGGCGAGCGAGGCGCTCGCGCTGAAAGCCGCGCCGGATCTCTTTACAATGCTGCTCCCGGCCGTGCGCGACGCCTCGGAGCCGGCCCGGGTCATGGTGGCGGAGGGCAGCATGCTCGGCGCGATGGCGTTCACGCAGTCGGGCCTCGGCGCGGTGCACGGCATCGGGCATCCGCTCGGGAGCCTCCTGCACGTTCCGCACGGCGTCTGCTGCGCGGTGCTGCTGCCGGCGCTGCTGCGCTGGAACCTGCCGGCCTGCCGGCCGAAGATGGAGCAGCTCGCCGGCACACTGGTGCGCGATACGCCGGAGGCGATGATCGCGGAGATCGAAGAGCTGCGGCGCGCGATCGGCCTGCCTTCTGATTTCCGGCAATACGGGCTGGCGCCGGAGCATTTCGATTTTATCATCAGGAATTGCCGCTCGGGGAGCATGAAAAGCAATCCGCGCGACCTTTCGGACGCCGACGTTGAAGCGATACTCAGGGAGCTTGCGGGATGAAAAGCATTGCGGCACTCGGGCCGAATCCGGCCTGGCAGAAAACGCTGTTCTTCGAACAGTTCAATTACGGAAAAATCAACCGCGCGAAGGAGATGCAGGAATTTCCCGCCGGCAAGGGAATCAATTTCTGCCGCGCGGCTGCCTGCCACGGGAAAGCGGCGGGGCGCCTGATCCAGTTCACGGGCGGCGAAAACGGCGGGAAGATCCGCGCCGGACTCGCCGACGAAGGAATGCCGGTCTTCTCGGTGAAGACCCAGGGCCCCACCCGCTGCTGCACGACCTGCCTCTGCCTCGAAACCCAGACGATGACCGAGATCATCGAGCCGTCGTTTGCGGCGGACGCCTCCGAGGTCAGGATGCTGCTCGACTATTTCGAGGATGCGCTCGACGACTCCGACGCGGGCGCGTTCTGCGGGACGCTGCCGACCGGGACCGACCCGATGCTCTACGCCCGGGCGGCCGCGATAGCGGCTGAACTCGGCAAACCGCTGCTGGTCGACTCCTACCAGAACCTGCGCCCGGTGCTCGAATCCGGCGCGGAGCTCTGGCTCAAGATCAACGCCGAGGAGCTCCAGGCGATGACCGGGGAGCAGACGGTTCCGGCGGGGCTGGCCAGGGTGTTCGAGTCCTCAGCCGTGAAGCTCGCGGCGATCACGGACGGCCCCGGCAAGGCGTATGCCTCGGACGGGAAGCGGGTCGTCGCCTACACGCTGCCCGCGCTCGAAAAGATCGTGAACCCGATCGGCTGCGGCGACACCGCCAGTGCGGTATGGGCGAGCGAACTGCTCTCCGGAACCGATCCCTTTGAGGCGTTCCGGCAGGCGCTGGCGGCCGCGAGCGCGAACTGCCTCTCGGCTTTCCCCGGGAGCTTTTCCCTCTCCGACTCGGCGGCGATCGTGCGGAGCATCACCATGGAGGCGGCCCATGTTTGAGATCGAACTCCAGAGGATCGACACCTGCTTTTCGGGGGAGTTCTGCTACACCCATGCGCGCGCGGCAGCCGCGCCGGACGGCTTCGCCGTCATCACGACGCAGCCGCTGCGCCTCTCCGGCAGAGACATCTTCTACGGCATGCGCGAGCTTGTGAGCCGCGACGGGGGCCGGAGCTGGTCCGCGATCAGCGAGGTGCCGGAGCTGTCGCGCCGCCCGTATCCCGGACGGCCGGAGTGGGAGCTCGCGATGGCCGACGCGACGCCGCTCCGCCACCGCGCGACGGGGAAGTTCCTGCTCGTCGGGGCGGGCATGATCTACTGCAATGACGAATTCATCCCGGATCCGCGGCCGCGCCGCACGGTCTGGAGCTCCATGGACCCCGCCACAGGCAAGTGGAGCAGCTACCGGGTCCTCGACATGCCCGCCGACCCGGAGGAAACTTTCTTCGCCGGAGCCGCCGGGTGCGCGCAGTATATCGAACTCGGCAACGGCGAGCTGCTGATCCCGGTTTACACCATGAACCGCGAAGCCGCGCGCGATCCCTGGCGCAACAGCTTCTCCGCCGCCGTCATGCGGTGCGGCTTCGACGGGGAGACGCTGCGTTATATCGAGCACGGGAACCTGCTGACGAATCCGGTTCCGCGCGGCTTCTGCGAGCCGTCGCTCATCGCGCACGGCGGCCGCTGTTTCCTGACGCTGCGCAACGACGGGGCCGGATATGTCGCGGCCTCCGAAGACGGGCTGCACTACCGCGGAGCCGTGGAGTGGAAATTCGACGACGGCGAGCCGCTCGGCAACTACAACACCCAGCAGCACTGGATCTCCGGCGGCGGCAGGCTCTGCCTCGTCTACACCCGGCGCGCCGGGAACAACGGCCACGTGTTCCGCCACCGCGCGCCCCTCTTCATCGCGGAGGTCGATCCGGAACGGCTCCGCGTCATCCGCTCCACCGAACGGATCGCCGTGCCGGAACGCGGCGCGCGCCTCGGCAACTTCGGCTGCACCCGGATCAGCGACCGCGAATCATGGATCGTCGTTTCGGAGTGGATGCAGAGCCCCGGCGAACCCGGCCCGGAGAACCTCCGGCGCTGCCTCGACCGCGGCAGCGACAACTCCATCTTCATCGCCCGGATCCGCTTCTGACCGGAGAAGCCCCGGGGCCAGGCACGGCGCCGGCCGGCCGGCTCTTATTTATGCAGCTTTTCCTCTTCCTCGCGCTTGCGGCGCAAACGCTCCTTCAGGAAATTGTGCCGCTGGCGGTGGTCCGCAATCAGTATGACAAGGCTCAGGGCGCCGGAGACGAGGAAGCCGAACATGCCGATGACCGACGTATTCTCCCCCCAGTACGGCGGGATCTTCGCGACGACGATCAGCGCCGAACCGACCAGCAGCGCCGAAACCAGCAGCGACCGCGACAGCCGCTCGCCCGTGACGTAGAGCGTCTCTTCGATATCGTTCAGCCGGTGGTGCTCGACGCGCAATGTAAGCTGTCCCTCCTCGAACTTCGCCATCACGTTGCGCAGCGACGTCGGCAGCCGTTCGAGCGCCGTGAGGTTGTCCCCGAAATTATCGAGGAAACGGCGCAGGTGGCCGCGCGGATCCAGGCCGCGCAGCTTCATCCTGCGGATGAACGGCTCGACCATCTCGACGATCTTCAATTGCGGATCGAAGCTCCGCCCGATATGCTCGATCGTGATCAGCGCCTTGAACATCATATAGAGGTTCGGCTTGAGCGCCATGTGGTATTTGTCGAAGAGCAGCAGCAGCTGTTCGAGAATGCGCGCGACGCTGATCTTCTCAAGCGGCAGGTTGATGTTTTCGTCGATCAGGTCGGCGGCGTCGCGTTCGAGCTCGTCGCGGCTGCCCGCGAACTTCCCGGTGATCGTCATGCGGAGCGCGCAGTCGATCATCAGCGAGATCTCGTCGTTCAGCAGGTAATCGACCACCTTCACGAAGTCGTGCCGCTCCGCCAGGCTGACCCGCCCCATCATGCCGAAATCGATGAACACCAGAATGTTCCCCTGCTGGACAAAAATGTTTCCGGGGTGCGGATCCGCATGGAAGAAGCCGTACTCGAAAATCTGGCTCAGCATCGAATTCACACCGACTTCCGCCAGAAACTTCAGATCGTATTGCGCCTGCTTCTCCGGGTCGGCCAGGACCGTCGCGACCGAGTCGCCGCAGATGCGCTCCATCGTGAGCACCTTCTCGGCGGAAAGCTCGTTGACGAGCTCCGGAACCTTCATATGCGGCGTGCCGGACATGTTCCTGTGAAACAACATGAGGTTCGCGGCTTCGGCGCGGTAATTCAGCTCGCGGCTCAGCGAATAGGCGAATTCCGACACGATCCGGGTCGGCTCCATGCGCGCGAACGCCTCGGAATACTCCTCCATCTTCGACGCGATGAAGCGCATGATTTCGAGGTCGGTGTTGATCGTCTCGACGATGCCGGGGCGGCGCACCTTGACCACGACCTCCATGCCGCTCTTCAGGCGCGCGGCATGGACCTGCCCGATGCTCGCCGCCGCCATCGGTTCGCAGCAGAACTCAGCGAACAGCTCCTGCGGCGGCTTGCCGAACTCCTCTTTGATGATCGCCTCGACCTCCTCGACCGGAAACGGCGGGACGTGCTCGGTCAGCTTGGTCAGCTCATCGGCATAAGGCTCCGAAATCAGGTCGGGGCGCGTCGACAGGATCTGGCCGAGCTTCACAAAGGTGGGGCCGAGTTCCTCAAACATCATGCGGAGCTTCTCCGGGCGCGAATGCCGCCTCTCCTCCCCCCCCTTCTTCCGCTTCATCCAGTGAAAGCTGTGGTTCGGGTAGATATTCTCGGCCAGGTCGCGGAACCCGCAGGTACCCATCGTCTCCACGATTTTGATGAACCGCCGGATGGTCCGGTAATCCCGGCTCAGCCCGTTCGGCATGATCAGTTTCAGCATAACCCCGTTCTCCTCTATTTGACGAAGGTTCGGAACACCGCTCTTACAGTAAGCGCTTTGTGCGGCGCAAAGCGCCAGTTCATATGGTACTGCGGAGCGCGTTCCCGCCCCGGAACCGTCTCCTCTCCGGTTCCGTTCGGGTAGCAGTAGCGGTCCCCGACCGTATACTCCGGCTCCTCCGGGCCCGTGACGCCGAACAGCACGAAGCCACGCTCCCGCCCGATGCGGAATTCGTTCCCCTCGCGACGCGGCGCGACGCAGCTGTGCAGCCGCCAGTCGATCACGACCGGATGGTCCGCCTCGAGCTCGTCGGTCACGGCCAGCTCTCCGGTCACATGGTTGAATTCAAGCGTGCGCACATACCGCGTCAGCATCGGATACGCCTTTTCGAGGTGCAGCAGCAGCCGCGAAACATCCCCGGCCTCCAGTTCCGCTTCGATCCGGCCGGTCGCCTCCGCGCTGTTTTTCTCCTGCCCCCGGCCATCGGCAAGGAGGCAGTTCGCCGCAACGGTCTGCTGCGTCCAGACGCGGTGGTGCGGTTCGCCGAACTGGTAGCCGAAGCTGCCGGTCGGGATAATCAGCCCCTCGCCGCCCGCGAGAATCGCGAAGTCGCCCTGGTCGGCGTGCTGGTGGCTCGGCGTGCCGTAGCGGCTCGCGCGGGCATAGACCGCAATGTCGCGCTCCGGGCGGGAGAGCTCCGTGTGCAGACTCGCCAGCCCGGCATCATGCGAAACATAGCTGCGGAGGCTGCCGGCCCGCGCAGGCTCCGGCAGTTCCGCGCGCGGCGCCGGGCGGATCACATCCAGCAGATGCAGTTCATAGTGGCCGATCGACTCGTCGCAGCGGCGCGAAAACTCCCGCGCGAGCTCCGGCCCGAAGCGGTCCGCGTAGACGCCGAACGGATTCTGCGCCTGGAACCCCGGCCACTCCTTTCCGGTCTGCCAGTGGCCGTCGCCGAACGGATGGCACTCCATGCCCGGCGCGGCGAAATGTGTGAAGAACTCCGCGACATGGCGGTAAAACGGCTTCGCGAAAAACGAGAAACCGCTGAGCCGCTCCACCGCGAAGAAGAACGGCAGATACCACTTCGTGTAGCTCGACGCATAGAACGGCCCCTCGGCCCAGCCGCCGTCGCGGCCGCCGTAGTGCGGAAAAATCGAGCCGTACAGATCGAGCGCGTAGGTGAGGTAGCGCTCGCACTCCTCCTCCGGAATCATGCCGTGCAGCACGAGAGCGAGCTCCCCGAGATAGGCCGGGAGCCGTCCGGAGTGGGAACGCCCCGCGTTCCCCGCGTAGTTCCCGTCCGCGAGAAGCTCGTACACCTGCCGCGCGTGCTGCCGCAGCGTCGCGGCAACCCAGGCGCGCTCCTTCGGAGAGAGCAGCTCATGCACCCAGTCGAACACCGCCGGGAGCGTCCGCACGATCGAGAGCCCGATCTCGTCCCCCCACTCGCCCGATACCGAACACGGCCCGGCGGGGTTCCACTCGCAGACCGTCAGCAGCGCGCGCCGCGCATACTCCCCGGCCTCCCGGTCGCGCCGGAAGAGCCACAGGAGCGCGCACGCGACCGTGTTGCGGTCGAGGAAGCGGCGCACCTCGTCGAGCGCGCTGCGGTAATCGGTCCGCCCCTCCGGCGTCCAGAAATCGGGATAACGCATGAACCCGTCCGCAAGCGCAATGCGTTTATTGCGTTCAAGCAGGGCGAGCTGAACCGGATGCGAGGCGGCCAGCGGCGCGAGATCCTCGGGGAAATAGATGTGGCGCGGCCGTCCGGCCGGCAGGGCGTCCAGGAGTTCGCGCGCGGCCGGCGGCAGGAAGGGGATCGCGTCCTCCGGGACGGTGAACGCCCATTCGCCGCGTTCGGCGCCGTCGGTGTGGACGTTCCAGGTGTAGCGCCCCGGCGCAAACGGCTCGGAGAAGCGCAGGAAGTTGACCGCCGTTTCACGCGCGGCGACGATTCTGCCCGCCGCGTCCTTCACGGTCACGCGGTAGAGCTCCGCTCCCGGCTCCGGGACCCACTGCAGCGAAGGCGGGTTCAGCGCGACGCGCTCCTCCGGCTCCGGCGCGGGAAAGACCGTGTTGCTCTCTCTCCTCTGGACGAATTTCATAGGGATGCTTCCTTATTTGAACCAGCGGTATTCGCCGGTTTCGGGGTCGATTTCACCGATCTGCCGGGCGGGGGTCCCGGCCATGACCGCGTAGTCCGGCGTATCCTTCGTCACGACGGAGTTCGCGCAGATCAGGTTCGCGCGCCCGACCGTCACGCCGTTCGTGACGGTGCAGCCCGAAGCGAGCCAGCAGCCGTCGCCGATCGTGATCGGCCTTGCGGCGTCGCGTTTCACGGCGAAGCTCTGCGTTTCGGGATCGAAGCGGTGGTTCCCGGCCGGGAGCGAACAGTGCGGGCCGATGAGGACGTTCTTCCCGATCCGCACGTCGCCGTTCAGATAGCAGTAGAGGCCGATGAAGCTGCCGGCGCCGATCGGATTCCCGCCGATCCGGACGATCGCGCCCGGAGCGATCCGCACGCCGTCCCCGAAGCCGAGCAGCTGCGCGCGCCGCAGATTGTCCCCGTTGTTGTCGGATTCACAGCAGTAGCGTGTGAAGCGCTCGAACTCCTCCTCCGTGATTCCGCACACGCTCTCCCGTTTCTCCGGCTCCATCACCGCCTCCTATGTTCCCCAAAAAGTTACCCCCCTTCGGCCACGGGCCTCGGGTCTTTTGGGCCGAATGCCCAAAAGCTTCGGGTACTTTTCGGGGGCCCCGCTCTCCGGTGTTCCGTGCGGCTCCGCCGTACTCACACCTTCGAGAAAGGCATTGTTAATATTTCGATGGTATTAACATACCATCTCCTTACCGTTTCTTCGACTTCTGCAGCGCCTCTTCGGCGGCGGGGGAGTGGACGGTCACGACGAAGACCGGGCTCTCGACCTCCACTGATTTCAGGTTCAGCCGCGCCTTCACAAAGAAACGGCGCTCCATGTCGTCGGCGACCTTCATCGCCTTCACGATCCGCAAACTGCGGTTGATGAACACCTTGTTGCCGGGGGAGAGCTCCAGCGGGAAGCGGAAGTCCGGCGCGTCTGGATCCGCGTAGCGGGGCGCCACGGCCTTCTTCTCCTCGTCGGTCAGGTCCTGCTGCCAGTCATATTCGATCGGCACCCAGAGGTCCTCGTGCGGATCCTCCATCCCCTCGAACCACGGCTGGCAGAAAAGCTGGATGTTGATCGGCTCGTCGGCGTACCATTCCGGGATCCGAACCGGCTGCGTGTCGGTGTTGGTCAACGAAAAATGGAGCCGGCCGGGGGAACCGGCCACAAGGTCGCGCCGTCCTTCGAGGTTCAGCTCAAGCCTGTAACGCCCGACCGGGGCGTATTCCGGGAGCGGGAGCGATCCGGCGACGAATTTCTGCTCCTTTTCCTCCACCTTCTGCACACAGCCGGCCAGCATGCACGCCGCCGCAATCATCGGAATCCATCGCTTCATCCTTCAGCATCCCTTTCTGCTATCTCAACTGCGAAATCTTCTTCAGAATCTCCATGCGTTCCGCCGGATCGACGGTTCCGCGCAGCCGCATCATCAGCTCCGAACGGCTCTCCCGGCTGCGCTCGCGGCGCAGCTGCGCGACGGAGTCGGCCAACGCCTTGTCCGGATCCGCGAACTCCTTGTGCTCGACCAGGATCCGGCTGATCTCCGGATCCGGCGACTCAAGCTGCATATCGGCCAGGAGCGAAGCCGCGTGTTCGTGTTCGCCGTTCAGCGCCGCGCCGATCACGGCATTCAGCGCTTTTTCGACCGGATTCGATTCGTCGAGCTCATCCGCGTCGAAGGTCTCCGACAGCCGGCGCGCCGCATCCTCCGACGAGAGCGCGAGTTCAAGCAGCGTCAGCAGCGCGGCCGACAGCCCCGGCGGCAGCACTTTCTTCTCCGGAACCCGGCTCTGCTCCTCCCGGCGCCGCACCTCCGTTTCGACGGAACGGAACGACTCGGCGCGGCGGGCCCCGGCCTGGATCTGCCGCAGCTCGGAATAAAACGCCTCCTCGCTGATCTGCAGCATCGTCGCGGCCTTGCGGATATAGAGCTCGAGCTCGACCTGGTTCGCGACTTTCAGCAGATATCCGGCGACCTCAGCGGCGGCCCGGCCGCGCCCGGCGGGGGAGTCCATCTCGTAGCGCTCCGGCAGCGAGCCGACCAGCACCTCGAGCCACGATACGGCCTCTTCGACCGCGGCGGCAACCGCCGCAGTCCCCCCGTTTTTAAACAGTTCGTCCGGATCCTTGCCGCCGGGAATCCGGATCACCTTGATCTCCATCGAAAGCGGCAGCAGGATCTCGACCGCGCGCAGAATCGCCTTCTGCCCGGCGGAATCCGCGTCAAACGCGAGAAAAACCCGGTTCGCGTACCGCTTGAGGATCCGCGCCTGCCCCTCCGTGAAGCCGGTTCCCTGCGGCGCGACCGCGCACTCGAACCCGGCACGGTGGAACGCGATCGAGTCGAGCTGCCCCTCGCAGAGAATCGCCATGTTCCGGTCGACCATCATCTTGCGCGCCAACGGCAGCGCATACAGGAGATTGCCCTTCTTGAACACCGGGCTCTCCGGCGTGTTGATGTACTTGCCCGCCGGCGGCTTCGCCTCGAGCGAGCGCGCCGAGAAGCCGACCACCCTGCCCTGCTCGTTTGTGATCGCAAACGTGAGCCGTCCCTTGAAGTGGTCGAAAAGCCGCCCGGTATCCTCCTTGCGGCGCACGATGCCGGAGGTGACGAGCTCCTCCTCGGAGTAGCCGAGCGAGCGGCCGTATTCGAGGCAGGCGGTCCACTCGTCCGGCGCGGCGCCGATGCGGAAGCGCTCCGCGATGTCGCGCGGGATCCCGCGCCGGATCAGGTACTGCGTCGGCGGGGAGTTCGGGTTCGACAGCAGCGTGCGCTCGAAAAAGCAGCAGAAATCCTCATTGACCTGATAGAGCCGCTCCCGCGCATCCGCGCGCCGCCGCCCTTCGGCGGGGTCGCCGTCGCCGCTGTTCTCCGGAATCACGACGCCGACCCGGGAAGCGAGCATGTGCAGCGCGTCGCCGAAGCCGACGTTCTCTTTGTCCATATAGAACCGGAACACATCGCCGCCCTTGCCGCAGCCGAAGCAGTGATACATCTGCCGCGACGCATCGACGTGAAACGACGGCGTCTTCTCCTGGTGGAACGGGCACAGCCCCTTGTAGGTGTTCGTGCCGGAGCGCTTGAGCGGGACGAAGCTCCCGATCAGCTCCACGATATCGCACCGGGAACGGATCTCCTCGATCACATCCTTGGATACACCGAAAGCCATTATGTGCAGCCGCCTCCGGTCAGCGCAGCTGCGAAAGCCGCGCGGCGACGCCGCTCTTCAGCCCCGCATGCTGCACGTTGTCGCCGGCCAGGCGCAGGAACGCATTGTAGAACTGCGCGGCCGCGCGCGGATTCGACGCATAGCGGTCGAAAAAGGTCCCGATGTTGTAGACCACGATCGGATTCGAACGGTCGAGCTGGTACGCGCGGGTGAACTCCTGCTTCGCGAGGTCGAGCTTTCCGGCCCGGGTCCGGACGATGCCGAGCAGGTTCCGGAACGCGGCGTCGTTCGCCACCTCCGGCGAGGTGCGCGCCAGGAAGCCCATCCAGTTCCCCGCCGACGGCGAACGCAGAGCCGCCGTGGTGTTCGACAGCAGAATGAGCGTGTTCCTGTCCCTGAAGCTCCGCAGCTTCGCGGCGCGGGTCAGCGGCGGGAGCGCGTCGGAGCAGCGGGTCGGATCGGCCGCGTAAAGCCGCCCGAGCGTATATTGCGCCGCGAAGCTCTCCGGGTTCTGCGCGGCGGCCTTCCGCGCCGCGTCGAGCGCAAGGTCGCGCTCCCCGAGCTGCTCGTGCGCAACCGCGCGCAAAACCAGCGCCGGAACGTTGTTCTCCGAGAGCGACTCCGCCCGCTTCGCCATCTTGAGCGCGCCCTTCCAGTCGCCGTTCGCGCCGCGGTCGGCCCCGGCGTTCAGGCACTCATCCACCGTACCCGGCCCGCAGCCGGCGGCCAGGAACAGCAGCGCGGCTCCGGCGGCGCCGCAGAGAATTCCGGTTTTCATTTTCATTGTCACACCTTCCGTAGAATAAGAGCTTATCGACTGATAAGCTCCTGAAATTATCAGCAGCGTTTCCGCCACGCATTGAACCCGAGCCCGAAAAGATAAACCGTCGACGCCAGCACCACGATCGCGGGGCCGGACGGCAGGTTGAACCAGTAGCTCCCGAGCAGCCCCGTGATGACGAAGAAGCAGCTCAGCACCGTCGCCAGCGCCATCATCGACCAGAGGTGGCGCGTGAAGCACCCGGCGGTCGCGGCGGGCAGCGTCAGCAGCGCGATCACGAGGATGATGCCGACCACGTTGATCAGCAGCACGATCGCCAGCGCCGTCAGGATCAGCAGCGCGAAGTAGATGAGCTTGACCCGCACGCCGCGCAGCTCCGCGAACGTCCAGTCGAACGACGTCGAAAGGATGTTGTTGTAAAAGAGCAGCGTGGGGGCGAGGATCAGCACGTCCAGGCCGATCGTCATATAGACCTCGGCCTGCGTCAGCAGCAGGATGTTCCCGAAGAGATACCCCTGCCAGTCGACGTAGCCGCTCGTCCAGTTCAGAAACAGGAGGCCGATCGACATCCAGAGCGCCCAGACCACGTTGATGATCGTATCCTCCCGCTCGCGGGCGTAGAGGTTCACGGTGCCGACCACCAGCGCGGCCGAAACCGCTCCGACGATCGCGCCGAGCATCGGGGAGACCCACGGCAGCGCAACCTGCTGCAGGAACAGCGCCGCGCCGATGCCGCCGAGCGCCGCATGCGACGCCGCCCCGGCCAGCGAACTGATCCGGCGGGTGACGACCATCGTGCCGACGATCCCGAGCGCCACGCTCGAAAGCGCCCCGACCGCGAGCGCGTAGCGCAGGAACGCCATTTCCGGGCGCATCAGATCCTGAAGGACACTCATTTCACGCCCTCCTCTCCCGGATCGGTCCGGCGGTGCTCGCAGTTGCAGAAGCACGCGTGGTCGTGCTTGATGAGATTCACCTGATGGTGATAGACCTCGTTCGCCGTCTCGGCGGAGAACGCCGCCGCCTCGTGGACCGTCACTTTCCGGTTCACGCAGATGACCAGGTCGATTTCACGGTTCACGAAGCCGAGGTCGTGCGACACGGTGAGCACGGTCATGCGTTTGCGCAGGACATCGAGCGTGCCGTAAAACTGCTCTTCGGCGCCGGGATCGATGTTCGCCGTCGGTTCGTCCAGCAGCAGCAGCTCGGGTTCGCTCGCAAGCGCCCGGGCGATCAGCACACGCTGCCTCTGCCCGCCGGAAAGCTCGGAGAAGCTGCGCGCTGCGAGCTCCGGAATCCCCATCTCCCGCAGCGCGTTCCGGGCGGCTTCGCGATCGGCGGCGTTGTAACGCCCCCAGAATCCCCTGCGCATCCGCCCCATCAGCACGACTTCGAGCACCGTGACCGGAAACGCCGCGTCAAGCTGGTGATACTGCGGCATGTAGCCGACCTGCGGCCGCGCCGCGACCGGACTTTTGCCGAAGACCCGGAGCTCCCCCTTCTGCGGGGTCAGGAGGCCGAGCAGCAGCCGCATCAGCGTGCTTTTGCCGCCGCCGTTCGGGCCGACGATGCAGCCGGAGCGGCCGCGTTCGATCCTGAAGCTCACATCCTCGAGCGTCGGAACCCCGGGCTCGTAACTGAAACTGACGTTCGAAAGTTCAACAATGGTTTGCGGAGAAGAGTCCATCGGATGTCACTCCCCCCCCTCTGCGGAAAATCCCTCTTTCAGCGCATCGGTCATCGCGCGGATGTTCGCCGGGATGTCCGACGCGAGCGCGTCGAGCCCGGCCACCCTGCCGCCGATCGCCTTCCCCAGGGCGCGCGCGCTGGTCGGATTGAACTGCGGCTGCACAAAGACAACCCTGACGCCGCCGGCGCGGGCCCGCCTGATGATCTCCGAGAGCCGCCCGGTCGTCGCTTCGCGCCCGCCGAGCTCGATCGCGGACTGCTTCAGCCCAACCATCTTCGCGAAATAGCCGAAGGCCGGATGGTAGACGAAGAACTCCCGGCCCGCATAGGGTGCAAGCTCCTTTTTCGCATACTCCCCGCTTTCGGCGAGCTTCTTCCTGAGCGCGTCGAGATTCGCCGCGTAGACGGCGGCCCCTTCGGGATCCGCCCCGGAAAGCGCCTTTGCGATGTTGTCCGCGATGACCGACGCGTTCCCGGCGGAGAGCCAGACGTGCGGATCGAACGCGCCGTGCGCGTGATCCTTCGCACAGGCGTCGCAGGCGGCCTCCGGCCCGCCGTGGTCGTGGGTGCAGACCTCACCCGGCCCATGGCTGTGCGCACACGCATGGTCGTGCACGACCGCGCCCTCGTGACGGTGCGAGGGATCGTCGCAGCCGGCCCCGTCGAACGGAATCCGCTCGACGCCCGCGCTGACGTCGACCACGCGCGTCCGCGCCGGGTCGAGCGGGCGGCTGATCGTGTTCTCATAATTCATGCCGGTCGTAAAGAAAAGCTTCGCGGAGGCCGCGCCGCGGATCTCGCGCGGGCCGGGCGAGTAGTCGTGCGGGCTGCGCCCCTCGGGCAGCATCGAACGGGACTCCACCCGGTCGCCGCCGACCGCGGACGCGAGAAACGCGACCGGCGGCAGCCCGCTGTAGACAAGCATGCGGCCGCCGGGCGCGGAATGCTTCTCCCCGTCCCCGCAGCCCGCGAGGAAAAGAACGGCCAGAAGCGCCGGAACCATATGAAAAACCCTGAATCGCATGGCAAATCCCCTGTATGAGCTGTTATTATAATAAGATATGTCCTCCCTGCTCCAAAGTCAAGTAAAAAAGCGCCCGGGATCGGGTTCTGCGGACTTTTTTTCACCGTTCAACTTGAATTCACACGCATTCCGGTGTATAGTCTAAAGTATTTTGCAATCGTTGAACTTTGGGTTTTAAAGGAAAAAGATCAGGGACCTATGAAGAAAATCTTTTTGACCGGCATCACCGGTCTCGTCGGCAGCGCCTTCGTGGTGGCTTTGCTCCGTGAGCGCCAGGACTGCGAATTCGTCTGTCTTGCACGCAAAAGCCCGGTGAAAAGCGCGCAGCAGAGAACCGAGGAGATCATCCGTGATGAATGCAGGTTCGACGGCTGCCCGGAGCTGGCCGACCGGATTCTCTCCAGGGTTCAGGTCATCGAAGGCGACGTGGTCGACCTCGACCCGGCTGAGATGGCGAAAAACCCGCTGCTCAAGGGCGTGAACGCGGTCTTCCACTGCGCGGCCGACGTGAACCTCGGCCAGGATCCGACCGGCAGGACCTACCGGATCAACTATCAGGGGACGAAGAACGTCGTCGAGCTGGCCAAACTGCTGAAGGTCGATGAATTCCACTATGTCGGAACCGCCTACATCGCCGGCAAGCTGATCGGGACCGCGATCGAAGACAGGCCGCTCGACAGCGGCTTCAACAATCCGTACGAAGAGAGCAAGTACAGGGCGGAAATGCTTGTGCGCGAGTCGGGGATCCCGTTCACGGTCTACCGTCCGTCGATCATCACCGGCCGCCGCTCCGACGGGCGGATCCGCAAGCCGCTCGCGTTCTACCGCATCCTCGAATTCCTCGGCAAGCTCAAGAGCCACCGCTGCTCGAAGCTCGGGGTCCCGCACGTGCAGCCGGTCAACCTCGGCATCAACTTCGCGACGATTCCGTCCGAGCACGTCTACTTCGTCCCGATCGACTATGTGCAGGAGGCGATCACCGCGCTCTTCCAGCAGCCCGTGACGAACACCGCCTACCACGTGACCGGCGAAAGCCCGCTGACCACGAACCAGATCCAGGAGGCGGTCTGCGGCGTGCTGCGGCTCGAAGGCGTTTCGATCGACCCGAACGAAGAGCTGCCGAACCGCGACAACAAGCTCATGAGCCGCTTCCTCGGCGACCTCTTCCCGTATTTCTCGTCGGACATCGTCTTCGACCAGAGCAACGTGCGCAAGGCGCTCGGCGACGGGATCCTCGACTGGGAGTACGGCACGAAGGGGCTTGAGGTCCTGATCCGCTCCTACTACAAGGATTACTTCCCGAAAGTCGAGTGGCTCCAGAAGCTCGCGAACACTCCGATGGGCGCGCCGGTCGAAAAGTAACGGCGCCGCCGTCAGAACAGAACAGCAGAGGCGGGGCCGGAGTTTCCGGCACCGCCTTTTTTATCAGCCATGATCATCGACTTCCACGCACATTTCTACCCGGACAAGGTCGCCCCGAAGGCGATCGAAGCCTGCGCCGGAAAGATCGGCTCTTACTCGGACGGGACCCGCGCCGGCCTCGAAGCGTCGATGCGCGAAGCCGGGATCGACCTCGCCGTGGCGCTGACCGTCGTGAACGCGCCCGGCAACAGCGCGGGAATCAACGCATGGGCGGCCCGTGAGAACCGGCCGCCCGTCGTCATGACCGGTGGAATCCACCCGGACGAGCCGGAGCCGCTCGCGACGCTCGGCGCGGTCGCGGCGGCGGGGCTGCCGGGGATCAAGGTGCATCCGGAATACCAGCGCTTCCGGTTCGACGAGGAGCGCCTCTTCCCGGTGTGGGAGCGCTGTGAAGAGCTCGGGCTCTTCGTCGTCACGCACGCGGGGTGGGATGCGATGTACGAGCCCCCCTGGCACAGCGACCCGGAGAAGCTCGCGGAGTTCCACCGCCGTTTTCCGGGGCTCCGGCTGGTCCTCGCGCACCTCGGCGGCATGGCGATGTGGGACGATGTGGAGAAATATGTCGCGGGGCTGCCGGTCTACCTCGATCTCGCGATGGCCTCGCCGGAGTATATCGGATCGGAGCAGCTGACCAGGATCATCCGGGCCCACGGCGCGGAGCGGATCCTCTTCGGCACGGATTCACCGTGGTACGGCCAGAAGGAGCAGGTCGGATTCATCCGTTCGCTGCCGCTCACGCCGGAGGAACGGGAGCTGATTTTCCACAGGAACGCCGCCGGGCTCCTGAAACCCGGCGGGGAAGGAGCGCGGCGATGAAGCTCTCAGAGTTCACGGAAGCCGCAAACCGCCGCCGGAAGCGCGAACGGATTTTCCTGCTCGCGGCGGGCTGGAGCTGTGCGGCATACCTGATCCTGCTTGCGGGTTTCGCCGCGCGGCTGCGGGCGGAGACGCTTGCGATGCTGCTGTTGACTCCGGCCGTGCTGTTTCTGCTCCTCTCCTTTTTCCTCAGGCGGCGCAGCCTTCAGCAGTTCCGCTGCCCGGAATGCGGCAGGCCGTTCCCGGCCCGGCTCAGGCAGGTGACCGCCACCCATCGCTGCCCTTCCTGCGGGGAGAGCGTGCTTGAGCCGGACGGGGAACCGGGGGAGCTGCCGGAGCGCCTGGACCTCCGGTGCGGAAAACGGCTCCCGCCCCTCCTCTTCTTCGCGGTTTCCGCGCTCGTCCTCCTGTTTCTCGCGAGCCGCACGGAGGTGCGGGAGGGGGACGCCGGGAACCTCCTGCTGCTCTGCGGGATCGCGCTCGGGGCGCTGTTGGCGCCGTTCACGTTCCTGCGCGGGATCCGCCCCTTTCCGCTGATCTGCCCGGAGTGCGGCGGCGAGCTGGACCTCATGCTCCTGCGGCACACCGCCCGCTGCTCCGAGTGCGGGCGGCAGCTGTGCGTGTTCCACCGGAACCCGCGGCCGCCGGAGCTTCCGCCGGAGCCGGCCTATCGCCGCGTCCTGCGGGAAAACCGGCGTTCGGCGTCAGCAGCCGCGCTGCTTCTCACCGGCCTCACGGCACTTGCGCTCCTGCTGATCCCGTATGTCCGGATTCCTTTCCTGCTCCTTCCGCCCGCACTGCTCGCGCTCCTGGTTCTGAGCACGGCGGCGGCGCTGAACAGCAGGCGCCTGAGGGCGATCGGAGCCCCCCTGCGCTGCCCCTTCTGCGGAGTTCCGCTCCGGGCGGGTCGGGCGCGCTGCGTGTTCTGCGGCGAACGCCCGTACCGGGAAGAGAAGTGATATTCCTCCGGAATCCGGCTTGCGGAAAAGACGCGGCGGGGATATAGTAAGGCTTCGACATCAATCAGGACGGCACCGGAGCGAATGGATTTACAGACAATCGACGCGACAACCGTGCTCATCGCCGCAGGGGCGGCGTTGGCGCTGGTCATCATCATCACACTCGGCATCAAGATCGCCGGGTGCATCTTCACGCTGATGCTGATCTTCCTCCCGGCGGCAATCGCCGGCGGAGCCTGCGCCTGTTTCTACAATGAGCAGGCGGGTTTCGCGGCGGCTGTGATCGTCGCGCTCATGATGCTGCTCCTGATCCGGAAACCGAAATAATTCCTCTCCATCTCCTGTTTTTTTCCGAATTTTCATGAAAAAATAACGCTCTCCCTCTTGCTTTTTCCGGCAGGATGCGTCATAATATATACCGTATCGCAACAATGCACTTCATATTCTCTGATACATTGTTTCGAAATGGGATAAAAGGGCGAATCGCACCGGCCGGAAAAAATGCGGAGCGGCCGCCGCGACCGGGAAGGAAGCAGCCCGCGGACCCGCGCCCGTTACATGAGTGCGAGAAATCGGGGTGCGGGGGAAAATGTATTCCCCCGCGAATCCCACGACATTTTAACAGGAATAACGCTGAAAAAGCAGATCAAACAATCCGGCCTCCAGAGGCCGGAAAACCTTATTCAACAAAAGGAGTTGCACCATGCCGAACCAGAACCGCAAGCATCACATGCCGGTTGTTGAGCATCAATACTTTACATTGATCGAGCTGTTGGTTGTGATTGCGATCATCGCAATCCTCGCCGCGATGCTTCTGCCGGCGCTGAACCAGGCGCGGGCGGCGGCGCGCAGCACGACCTGCATCAACAACCTCAAACAGCTCGGCACGCTTCAGGGGATGTACATGGGAGACTCGAACAACTTCATCACGCCGGGTTATCAGAAGGACTGGGCCACTCCGTGGGCGCAAACGCTGATCGACGGCAACTACCTGCCTCAGCCGACGAAGGGTGCGACCTGGATCCTCGCCTGCCCGGACGCGCCGCAGTACGGCAATAAGTTCGAAACCACCTGGCTCACCTACGGAATCTTCCGGCCGGACGGGTATACGCCGGAATTCGACGGCTACACGGCCAGCTCCGGCACTCCTGTATCGGCACGCACGATCTGGCATGTGACGAAAATCCGGAATCCGTCAAAGCAGATCATCTTCAGCGAAGCGGTCAACAGCCTCGGAGACACCATGGCGATGGTTTTCTCCTATGTCGATGTCGGCCACACGTATAAAATGCGGTTTGCGCACAAAAGCAACCATAATGCCAACGTCATGATGGCCGACGGGCACTCCGAGTCGGTGACGAAGCAGAAGATCCTGTCCGACTTCAACGGTTCCGCCGGGCACCTGCTCTGAGTAAAATCGGCCGGAAACGGAATCGGAATATTGTATTTTCCGCAGGAGCAGGCCATAGTATGAAACAAGCATTGCAGCAGCAATATGGAAAAATAAACACGGCATTCCCATGGCACAATTGAAATATGAAGTAGTGAAAGAATTCCTGCTGGAGGAGGCGCGCCGCCCGGAATCGGTCGAGCGGATGCCCTCGGTGCGGCAGCTGATGGAGAAATTCCGGGTTTCCCTCGCGACCGTCAACCGGGCGCTGGCGGAGCTCGAAAACGACAATATCATTATCCGGCGCCCGGGAATCGGGATTTCGGTCAACCGCAATCCGGTCGCCATCGGAAGGATCTGCGATCTTCCGCGGGAGGCGTCGGTCGTCGTGGCCTACACCGATTTTCCCGACGAGGGAATCTGGCGGAAGATCTACGGCATCGAACAATACTGCCGCCAGACCGGCATCCGTGCCGTCAACTGCAAGATCAACCGGGAGACGCGGGCGGCGGAAATCGTGAAATTCGTCAAAGCACAGCCCGATTGCGCGGGGCTGATCATCAAATTCGGCGCGGACAAGCTCTCCGACGAGGAGCTCGGCGAGCTGTCGGGGCTCGGAATACCGGTCATCCTCTACGAATGTGCGAAGCTGTATGAAAACGCTCCGGAGAACATCTACCGGCTGCTCCCCGATCCGGTCGACCGCGGGACATTGATGGCCGAGGTGCTGCTGCGCAACGGCCACCGGCGCATCGGATTCATCCGCGGCGAGCCGAACAACGATGCGAACACCATCTCGCTCAGGAGCGTGGCCCGGCGCCTGAAACTCGCGGGCATCCCCTTCGGCCCCGAAACGACCTTTTCGACGAACATCAATCCGTGGGAGAATTCCATGGACGCCGTGCAGGAGCTTGTGCGGAGGAATTTCGACGGGATCCGGCAGCTCGGGCTGACCGCCCTCATCGTGACCTCCGGCTCCTGCGCCATGGCGGTGCTGCAGACGCTGACGGAGCTCGGAGTGCGTGTGCCCGACGAAATCAGCCTGATCGCCGAAGGCGACCGCACCTTCTGCCGCTATGTGCTGCCGCGCCTGTCGGTGGTGGAGTGCGACTACCAGGCGATGAACGAGCTGGCCGTCGATATCGCGGCGGGGCGGAAGCAGCCGGAGAAGCGCCTGTTCCTGTTTCCGCTGCACCTGATTCAGCGCGAAAGCGTCAGAGAGCTCCCGCCCGAACTGTAGATCCCGCGGAAAACAACCATGTCCGCATTTCAGAAAAACAGAGGAAAATCATGAAAAACCGTCATTTCACTGTAATTGAACTGGTCATCGTAATCACAGTTATCGCCGTCCTGGCGTCAATGCTGCTGCCCGCACTCCGGCGGATCCGGGCCGGATCCCTCGAAACCAGATGCCTTGCCCGCAAGAAGCAGTTTCTGTCCGCGCAAACGCTGTACCGCAACGATTACGGCTGCATGGTGAACATGGTTCCCATCGGAAAGGGCCATTTCCTGACCTTCTCCCAGCTTCTGGTTTCCGGCCCCCGGAACTACAATCTCGGGTATCTCGCGCCGCAGCAGCTTCTCTGTACGGCCAATCCACACAGCGACAACCTCGCAAACGCCTACGACGCTCCTGTCGGCATGCCCCATTTCAGCAAGGCGAAGACGGAGGTGAAGCAATTCATCGCAAATGGCGCGGGGGATTGCTTCATCAGCGCGGAGGAGCAGCCCGTGGGGGTGTTCTTCCCGGAAAAGTGCAAAACCCCTTCCGCATTGTTCATCGTCGCGGACGCCACCTTCGCGGACCGTTCCAACAAGGTTCCGGGAATGGGCGGCAGCTTCGGGATCTACTGCGCCGTGAAGAATCCCCCGAAGGCGGTCCATCTCGCACACGGGGGCCGGACGACGCTCGGCTTTCCGGACGGACGCGCCGCGGCATACCGCGCGGAAGAGCTGGCCGGAACCGTCAACCGGCCGAAAGTCTGCATCGAAGCAGACGGCCTGACCGTCAGGAACCTGGAATAACCACCGATCAAACCGGAGAACGATATCATGAAAGCATGGAAATTGATTCAGGCGGGCGTATGCCTGCTGGCAGGCGTGCCGGCATATGCCGGCAGCATACAATTCGACGGCCTGGAGGCGGATCTGCTGCCCGTTTCCTCCGAAAAATCCGCCATCCGCCTGGAAGAGGCCGCGCTGCCGGAAACCGGCCGCAAAGTTCCGGCGCTGCGCTGGAAGGAGCCCTGGTCCGGAACTGCCGGAGTGCGTTTCTCCACGGCGGTTCCGCACTTCAGGCAGCTCGCCCGGGTTCCGCTCACGTTGAACCTCCGTTTGCCGGCGCCCCTGCCGCCGGACCGGGTCGTCCTGCGGATGACGGACCGGACCGGACGGCTCTTCCGGTATCCCGGCAACGAGGCGCCGGCGGATTCCCGGCAAGGCGGAAACGCAATCAGTTTCACCGTCTCCGACACTCCCGGAGCGGCCGGACCGGACGGCAACCCGGTCATCTACTGGCCGCTGCGTTTCGACGGCGTGGAGTTCCACGTGTCCGGAAACAGCCCGGCGGCGGGAGAAATCCTGTTCGACTCGCTGGAGTTCCCGGATGAGATCGAACGCCCGACTTTCCGCCTCGACACCGGGCACCCGATGAACCTGCTGCTGCCCGGCAATCGGAACAATCCGAAGCTGGTGATCGGGAATGCGGGAAACAAAATCGCGGAGTTTACCGGAGTCATGACCGTCTCCGATGCGGACGGCAACGCCGAGACGACGGAGCTTTCCTGCCGGATCGAACCGGGGCAGGATGTGTCGTTCACAGTTCCGGGAGAGTTCTCCCGGCAGGAGTTCCGGCTGGTGCAGTGCCGCCTGAAAGGCGCTTCCGGCGCGGAATTCACCGGGACGCACCGTTTTGCCAGCATGAATCCCGCCGGGCCGACGCCCGGAGGCGCGGAGGAGTTCCTCTTCGGGCTCTGCGGCCACCCGGAACGCTTCACCCGGCAGGAAGCGGCCATGGAAGCGGTCGCGGCGGGGCTCTGCGGCGCAAAGATCCTGCGCATGGAGCTCTCCTGGCGGATGGTTCAGCCGAAGCCGGGCGTCTGGGATTTCGAATTGTACGACTACCTGGTCGATCACTTCGCAGGGAACGGCGTCGAGATGCAGTTCCTTTTCAGCGTCGACGCTCCGTGGGCCGTCGATCCGGAATACCGCCCGAAGCTGCCGGGCGCGCGCCGCGTGGGCGGCAACTGGATGCCGCAGCTCCCCGCCTTCTCCGAGTTCGTCACCAGGGCCGCCGACCGCTACCGGAAACACGCCCGCTACTTTGAAATATGGAACGAGCCGGATCTCGTCTCATTTGCGAATTATCCGGCGGAACAGTATATGAAGCTGCTGCGGACCGGTTACGACGCGGTGAAAAAAGCGAATCCCGCCGCAAAGGTCATGAACGGTGGAATCGCGTTCACCGGATCGAACGCCTCGGGAAACCCCACGCACAACAACGGACTCTTTGAGCAGCTTCTCGCCGACGGCGGGAAACATTTCGACCTCTTTGCGTTCCACGGCCACGGGGAGTTCCCGTTCTACGTCCGGGAGCTCGGGGAACTGGCGGAAAAATACAAACTGACCGCCCCGGGCAAACCGTGGGGATGGTACTCCAACGAAACCGCCATCTCCTCGGCCCATGCGGGAGAAAAAAAGCAGGCGGAGGTCCTCTGCAAGAAACTGCTGTACGCCTGGGCGAACGGCGCCGTCGGCTTCAACTGGTATCTCCTGCGGGAAAAAAGCTACTATCCGCCCGGGAGCCACGAACGCCACTTCGGCCTCGTCACGGTGGAATTCGAGCCGAAGCCGGCATACCTCACCTACAACATGCTCGCCGCAAACTTCAGAGGAGGCAAATTCCTGAAACGGCTCCCCGCCGGCGACGGCGTCTACGCCCTGCTCTTCGAAAGCCCCTCCGGAGACGGGCTGCTGGCCCTGTGGAGCGAAACACGCGAACGGCTCATCGCGGTTCCCGGCCTGCCGGCCGGCACGACGCGCATCGACCTGTACGGCAATGAAGCACCGCTCACAGCCGGGGACGGCCTCACGCTGCTGAAGCTCACAGGCACACCGTTCACGCTGAAGCTGCCGGGCTCTGCCCGGAAGGAAGCTCCCCTGCTGAACACGGAGATCCCCTCCCGCGCCCTGCCAGAACTGCTGCTGGTCGGGCCGGGCAACGAAGCGATGCTCGAGTTCCCGCTCCACAATACGACCGGGGTGCCGATGGCGGGAACGGTCGCCATCGAAACTCCCGGCTCCATCTCCGCCGCACAGCCGGCCCGCAGCTTCTCCCTCCGGCCCGGAGAGCAGATCCGGCTGCCGTTCAGACTGAGCGCCGCATCCGATTTCCGGGCAACGGTTGAAAAACCGGCGAAGCTTCAGCTCAACGTCACCCTGTCCGGCTCCGGAACGGAGAGCCTCCCCGTGGAGATCTGCCGGCAGCCCGCCGAGAGGGAGGTCACATTCCGGCTCGACCGGGATGAGCACTACTTCACACTTGTCCCGAGCGTGCCGGGCAACGAACACCTCTACCGGCAGGGGCCGGAGGATCTCAGTGCGACAATCACCCTCGCCCGCCGCGGCAACGCGCTGAAGCTCAGGGCGGAAGTCACGGACGACCGGCACGTGCAGCCCCACAGGGGCAGAGAGGTGTGGCAGGGGGACAATATCCAGCTCGGATTCCTGCTGCCCGGACAGGACCGGCCGTGGAAGATCGGACTGACCTGCCTCGCGGACGGCAAACCGGAGGTGTTCGTCTGGAACTGCCCGTCCGGATTCCGCGCCGATCCCGCGAAGATACGCCTGTCGGCCCGGCGCGACGAAAAGCGGAAGCTGACAAGCTACGAAGCGGATATCCCGTTCAGCGCCATCGGCATGACCCCCGGAACGGCGGGCCGCGGATTCCTCTTCAACCTGATCGTCAACGACAACGACGGCGATATGCGCAAGGGGTTCCTGCACGTTGCGCCCGGCCTCGGATACCAGCAGGACGATACCTCCCGCTGGCGGACGGTCGGCCTGAAATAAGCTTTCCCGCCGTCCCGCCGTCAGTGGGCGGGACGGCACTCCTCCAGATAGACGCAGAAGTCGAGGATCACTTTGCCCTCCCCGTCCGGCATCGTGAAGCGCGGGCAGCAGTAGCGCTCGAAGATCCACGGGGAGCGGGCGGCCTCCCACCCCGCTTCCCGGATGCGCTCCAGGCACATCGCGGCGGCTTTCTCCCCGTAGAGCCCGCCACCCGCCTCGTCGCCGCGGATCCAGCAGACAGCGATCTCCCCGGCGGGGCGGTCGACGCAGCCGTATCCCTTCGGGACCTCCGTCCCGGCCGGAAAGAACATGCCGATCCAGTACTCGAATCCGCCGCCCTCCGCCTTGGAGCAATGCATGAAACCGAGGTATGCGTCGCCGTTTTCCGGCAGCGTCCCCAATGCTTCGAGCGGCGCGAACCACCGCCGTTCGAACCACTCCCTCCAGCAGGACGCGAAAGTCCCGCCGACACGGTCGCCGTCTGTGTAGCGCCTGCCGATGAAACGGAGTGCGGGCAGCTTCTCTCTGTAAACCCTGACGATTTCCGCAGCCATAACGGTATCCTCCTCTCGTTCAGCTTCTTCCCTAATGTAACTGCCGAAACAGCCGGATGCAACATTCTCCTTTGCTTTTTCGCAAAAATGTGATACACTATGTGGAACACACAAGGAGAAACATCATGAAAATTTCCATCCTGTACTACAGCAAGACCGGCCGGACCCGCGAAATGGCGGAGACCGTCGCGGAGGGGGCGCGCGCCGTCCCCGGAGCCGAGGTCCGCCTCTTCCCGCTCGACGCGATCGACACGGAGTTCCTCGCCGCGAGCAAAGCGGTCCTCTTCGGGACCCCGACCTATCTGGCCGGCACCTGCTGGCAGTGGAAGAAGTGGTTCGACGAACCCGCGCCGTGCCCGCTCGGCGGCAAGCTCGGCGCGGTCTTCGCGACCGCCGACTTCGCGCAGGGCGGAGCCGACATCGCGATCCAGACGCTGCTCGGGCATATGATGGTCAAGGGGATGCTGGTCTACTCCGGCGGCGGCGCCTGCGGCGCCCCCTACATCCACCTCGGCGCGGTCGCCCTCAGGGAGAATTTCGAGTCGAGCAAGCCGATGTTCCGCATCTTCGGGGAGCGCGTCGCGCGCAAGGCGCTGGAGCTGTTCCCCGCGGCGGAGTGACGGGGCCCGGCGCCGTCGCGGCCCGCCTCGCCGCGCTCCGCAAACGCGACTGCGAGGTCCGCCGGAGGCTGCTTGAGGAGGGACGACTCCTCGACGGCTATTGTCCTGAAATGGAGAAGGTCCACCTCGAAAACGCGGCGGAGCTCGAAGCCCTGATCGCCGAGTCCGGCTACCCGACCGCCGCCCGGGCCGGGGAAGAGGCGGCGGAAGCGGCGTGGCTCATCATCCAGCACGCGATCAGCCGCCCGGAGTTCATGCGCCGGATGCTCGCGCTCCTGCGCGGCCTCCCCGCCGGCGAAGCCGACCCGAAGCACCTCGCGTACCTCGAGGACCGCATCCACATGTACGAGGGTACTCCGCAGCGGTTCGGGACCCAGTTCGACTGGGACGACGAGGGGCGCATGTCCCCGGTGCTCCACGAGCCGGCGGAGACCGTCGACCGCCGCCGCCGCGAGCTCGGGTTGCCTCCGCTCGCGGAGACGACCGAACAGTTCCGCCGCCAACAGGAGTTCACGCCGGACCGCGCGTTCCTGGAACGCCGCCGCCGGGCCTTTCACGAATGGCTCGTCCGGACCGGATGGCGGAGCTGACCCGCGCCGCCGGTCAGCGGAAGAGGCGGCGGTAGTCGCGCGGCGTGGAATTGCGGTAGCGCAGGAAATGGCGGTTGAAGTTCGAGAGGTTCGAAAACCCCGAGTCGAGCGCGATCTCCATGACCGGCCGGTCGGTGTTCGCGAGCAGCTGGGCGGCGCGGCTCAGCTTGAGCTGCGTCACGTATTCGACGAAGCGCTTGCGCGTGGCGGTGCGGAAGTAGTGGCTGAACGCGGGCGGCGTGAGGCACGCCTGCGCGGCGGCCTCTTCGAGCGTGACGGACCGCTTCTGTTCGAGCCTGCGGTGGATGAACCGCAGCACCCTGTTCAGCCGTTCGTCGGGCGACGCGGCGGCGGGGGAGAGCGACTGCGTGAGCTTGCGGCGCGGCTCCTCCGCGAGCCGGCAGAGCAGCGCCGCAAGCGCGAGGAACCGCTTCCACCCGGCGAGCCCGGGGAGGCTCCGCAGCTCCGGCGCGATGCGGCGCGCGGACTCCTCCGGGAAATGCAGCCCGGCGGAGGCGGCTTCCTCGAGCATCCTGCCGAGCGGCTCGAACTCCGGCAGCGCGGAGAACGCGCCGCCGCGGAACCCGGCGTCGAACTTCACGACGCGGGTCCTCGACCACTCCGGCCCCGTGCTGTCCTCGCGGCGGGTCAGGTAGTGATGCGGGACCATGCCGCCGACGAGGATCAGGTCCCACGCGCGGAACGGCTCGATGAGATCCCCGACGAACCGCGTCCCGAACCCCGACTCGACCAGCGTCAGCTCGAATTCGGGGTGCACATGGTAGACGCAGTCGAGCACCGGGCCGGACTGCGCCTCGATGCTGAACGACTCCCCCGGAGCGTGCAGAACGGTTTCATAATGGAACTTCATATGAAAATAGTATCATAAACCGTTAAAATTTCAAGAGTAAACCGGGGCGTTCCGGCATATATTCCTGTAGAAAGACACCGAAACAGGAGGTAAAGTCACCATGTCCATCGTCTCTTTGCGTGAAATGCTCGAAGACGCCCGCCGCGGCAAGTACGCCGTTCCGCTGTTCGACACCCAGAATATGGCGATGATCCGTTCCGCCGTGCAGGTCGCGGAGGAAGAGGGTTCCCCGGTCATCCTCGCCGGGGTCGAATTCGATTTCGAAGGCGACCGGCTCGGCTGCTGGGCGGCGCTGGCGCTCCGCGCGGCGCTCGGCGCGAAGGTCCCGGTCTGCCTCATGCTCGACCACGGGGCGAACCTCGAGCTCTGCGTGCGCTGCGCGGACGCGGGCTTCACGGGGGTCATGATCGACGCCTCGGCGCTGCCGTTCGAGGAGAACGCCGCCGTGACCCGGCAGGTGTGCGACGCGATGCGCCGCCGCGGCGTCGGCGTCGAAGCCGAACTCGGCCACGTCGGTTCGGCTTCGGCGGGCGGGGAGGCCGAGCTCGGCGCAAACGCCGGAGCCGGAACCGCCTACACCGAGCCGGACAAGGTCGCGGAGTTCGTCGAACGCAGCGGCTGCGACGCGCTCGCCGTTTCGATCGGCACCGCACACGGCGTCTACGCGACCGCGCCGGAGCTGCAGATCGGGCTGCTCGACGAGATCGACCGCGTCTCCCCGGTCCCGCTCGTGCTGCACGGCGGCTCCGGCACGCCGGAGGAGCAGATCCGCGCCGCGATCGCGCACGGCATCGCGAAAATCAACATCTGCTCGGAGCTCATGGACGCATGGCACCGGACCGTCGTGGCGGAGCTGGCGAAGGCGCCGAACTACTCGGTCCACAACTCCGCGGTCTGCCGCCCGGCGGACGAAGCCGTGCGCGAGGTCATGCGCCGCAAGATCCGGCTCTTCGGCAGCGGCCGGAGGGGGTGAACCGATGAAGCGTTCGACAGTCAACCGCACGATCCGCGAGGCGATGGCGTTCTTCGCGGAGCAGAATTTCCGTCTGCCGCCCTTCGCCTTCTTCCGCCGCGCGGACTGGGAGGCGCACAGGGAGGATGCCTCCGAAATCTTCGACCTTGAGCTCGGCTGGGACATCACGGGCTTCGGCCGGGAGGATTTCGGCCGCTTCGGGCTGCTGCTCTTCACCCTGCGGAACGGGAAAGCCGGTTCCGTGAAGTATCCGAAGCCCTACGCCGAGAAGATCATGATGGTCCGCGAGAACCAGGTCACGCTGTGCCATTTCCACTGGTTCAAACGCGAGGACATCATCGTGCGCGGCGGCGGGAACCTCGTCATCGAGCTCTTCCGCGCCGATCCGGAACGCTCGGCCGTGGCGGGCGGCCCGTTCGAAATCTCGGTCAACGGGATCCGGCGGCGCATGCAGAGCGGCGAGCGGCTCGTGCTGACCCCGGGCGAAAGCGTCTGCCTCGAACCGATCCACGCGCACTCCTTCCGGGGCGAGCCGGGGAGCGGGACGGTCATGGTCGGAGAGGTCTCGATGGTGAACGACGACGCGAACGACAACTGTTTCCCCGACGGCGCGGCGCGCTTCGACCCGCTCGAAGAGGATGAGGAACCGGAGTTCCTGCTCGCCGCCGAGTGCCGGAAGCTCTACGGAGGGCGGGGCGATGCGTGACGGAATCCTCTGCGCCGGAAACTGGATCGTCGACCGGATCAAGCACGTCGACCGCTGGCCCGGCGAAAGCAACCTCGCAAGCATCCTCTCGGAGGAGCGCGCGCCGGGCGGCGGCCCCGCGAACGTGCTCTTCGACCTCGCGGCGACGGACCCCTCCTACCCGCTCTACGCGGCGGGCCGGACCGGCGACGACGCGGACGGCGGCTTCCTGCGCGCCGAAGCCGCGAAGCGCGGCGTCGACACCTCGCTGCTGCTGCGGACGCCGGGAGCGCCGACCGCATACACCGACGTGATCTCCGCCCCCGGCAGCCGGACCTTCTTCCACGCGGCGGGGGCCGACCGGCTCTTTTCGGCGGAGGACCTCGACGCGGCGGAATGCCCGGCGGAGTTCTTCTACCTCGGCTATCTGCTGCTGCTGCCGTCGCTCGACGCGCCGGATGCGGCATACGGGAGCTGCGCGGCGCGGCTGCTCGCCTCGATGCGCGGCCGGGGATACCGCACGGTCGTCGATTTCGTCTCCGCGCCGCCCGGCGGCTTCCGCCCGGCGGCGCAGGCGGCATTTCCGCACACCGACATCCTGATCGCAAACGAGGTCGAGGCCTCCTGCTGCACGGGCGTGGAGCTGCGCGGCGCGGACGGCCGCCTGCACAGAGAGCGCCTCCCGGAAGCGCTCGGGCTGCTGTTCGCGATGGGAATCGGCGAGCTCGCGGTCGTCCACTTCCCGGAAGGGGCGGCGGCGCGGACGCAAAGCGGGGAGGTACGCTTCTCCCCCTCCTGCCGCATCGACCCGGCCGAAATTGCCGGCCACAACGGCGCCGGAGACGCGTTCGCGGCGGGCGTGCTGTATGCGCTCGCAAAACGGATGCCGCTCGAAGAAGCGCTGAAACTCGGCTCCGCGAGCAGCTGCTTCAACCTGAAGTCTCCGACCGCCTCCGGCGGCGCGGTCCCGCTCCGGACGCTCGAAGCGCACCTGGAAACATGTGAGTTCGAAACGTTCTGACCCCATCCTCCTCCCCCGGAAAGCGGTGAAAAATCCGCTTTTTTTTCGTTTCCCCCTTGACTTTCCGCCTTTCCTTTGCTATAATAATGCTATATTCAATATGCATCAATTAGCACTTTTAACAATAGGATTCAGATCATGGCGGAAACCCTGTTCCGGGAAACACGGCGGTACATCCTCCGGAAGATGCACGGCCTCCTGCGGGAGGGGTGCCGGAAGCTGCCGACCGAGCGGGAGCTGGCCGGCGAGGTGTTCGCGAGCTACGCGACGCTGCGGCTCGTGATGAAGGAGCTTGAGCGGGAGGGGTTCGTGCGGCGGATCCGCGGCTCCGGCACCTATCTGGAGCCGGGGGCCGAAGCGCTCCTGGACCGCGCGCTGCGCACCCGGCTGCGGCTGTACAGTTCCCCGCTGACCGGGACCCCCGACAACGATTATGCGGCGCTGCTCTGCGACGCGCTGACGCGCCGCGCCGCCGGAGAGGGCTACCGCGTCGAGCACGAACAGCTTGCACTCCACGACGAGTTCCTGGCCCGGCTCGCGCGGGAGCCGGAATCGTGCGACCCGGTGGTCTACCTGCCGCCGACGGAGCCGTTCACCATGCGCCAGCTCGGCGGGCTCGCCCGGTTCGAGCGCGTCCCGCTGGTCGTGATCGACTGCGAGTTCGGCAACATCAACGTGAACAACATCACCACCGACAACCGCCGGGGCGGCATGATCGCGGCGCGCGCGCTGCTCGACGGCGGCTGCCGCAGCGCCGCGCTCCTGCTGTGCGAGCCTCCGGTGCGCCAGATCATCCAGCGCGTGCAGGGGTTCACGGAGAGCGCGGAGCTCGCCGGAATCCGGGTCGACGTCTGGGACTGCGGAGTCGGTGCGAGCGACGACCGCGGGCTCCTGACCCGCCGGAAGGTGCTTTCGGAGCTCCGCGCCGGAAACCGCCCGGACGGCATCTTCGCGGTCTCCGACACCGGCGCAATCAGCGCGGCCGACGTGCTCCGGGAGGCCGGGCTCGAGCCGGGGCGGGAGATCGCGCTTGTCGGCTTCGACGGGCTGCCCGCCGTCCGGAAGCACGATCCGCCCATCGCCAGCGTGGCGCAGCCGGTCGCGGAGATCGGCGAAGCGGTGTTCCGGTTCCTGCGGGAGTGGGAGCCCGGAACGCATGTCCAGAAGCTGCTCGATCCCGGCTTCGAGCCGGGCGGAACCCTCCCCGGCCGGAAGGCCAGACTGGCCTGAACACAGTGTCGGCACGAGTTTCATCACTCTTTCAATACAAGGAAAGCCATCATGAGAAAAGAGAGATTCACCCTGATCGAGCTGCTCATCGTCATTGCGATCATCGCCATCCTCGCGTCGATGCTGCTGCCCGCGCTGAACAAAGCGCGGATGGCGGCCAAACGGAGCAGCTGCATATCGAACAGCAGACAGCTCTCGGCGGCCTATACGCTCTACGCGAACGACTGCAACCAGCGGTTCCCGTGGAACAGGACGTACCTGCCCGAATCCGCCGGGCATAACGACTTCGCGCAGCGCCGGAGCTATCCGCGGCTGATCTTCCCCTATGTGAACAACATGAAGATCTTCTACTGCCCGACCGACACGAAGGGGATGGCGGACTACGATTCGGCAGCCGACAACACCAACCCGGACAACTCCGCGGATGCGTACAAATACGTCTCCTACGCTTTCCGCTACTGCCTCTGGAAATACGGCTGGGTGCGCGGCGGCAGCCTCACCTTCACCGACTTCGCCAACCCCTCCCGGCAGGTCTACCTCTATGACCGGATGACCAGCCACGACGGCACGAACGCAATCCTCGAAAACACAGCCGGCCTCGCGATCTCCCCGCTGGCCCGGACCACCGCCGTCATGGGGGACGGCCACGTCGGCACGATGCTCTGCGAGGGCGACGGCAGCGGCAAATACAAGGCGAACTGGTTCCCGCTCGGCACGCACAACTACGATCCGCGCAAAGGCTACGACCGGGTCAACTGATCCGCAACGAAGGAAATGATATGAATCGGAATGGAATCCTCCTGTCGGCCGCGCTCCTTGCGGCCGGAGCCCTGGCCGCCGCGCCGAAGGTCGACCGCTACGGGCAGTACACCGGCGAAGAGTGGCCGGGCAAGGTGAAGAAAGACGCCGACATGCGCAACGACCTCGAGCGGGAGCTGCGAGAGCTCTCCGGCGTGAAGCCCGGCTCCGAACGGTTCGACCGTTACGGCGGGGTCCGGGAGGGCGCGCCGCTTGAGGCGACCGGATTTTTCCGGACGCAGAAGGAAAATGGCCGCTGGTGGCTCGTCACGCCCGAGGGCAACCGATTCTACCTCAAGGGAGTCGATGCGGTTCCGTACCTCGAGCGCGGCTACTTCACGCAGGCGAAGGAACAGGACGGCAGGACCATCCGCCGCGTCTTCACCGAAGGCGCGCCCGACCCGCAGAGGTATCCCGATGCGTGGCGCTCCGGCGGCAGCCAGGTGAATTTTCTCGCCGCGAACCTCCGGCGCAAATACGGGCCGGAGTTCCGGGAGCGGTGGATGGAGCTGACGGAGAAGCGGCTGCGCGCCTGGGGCTTCAACGCCTCCGGCAAGTGGAACAACCCGTTCGTCTTCGACCGGCTGCCGTTCCTGCTGGACACCGGCCTCGAGGCCCGGCGCATCGGCCGGTGTATCGACCCGTGGGATCCCGCTTTCGAAACGCGGGTCGAAGCGCAGTTGAGCGGCCTCTGCGGCCGTTACCGCGACGAGCCGCTGCTGATCGGCTACCAGTTCGAGAATGAAAACGGCTGGAGCCGCAGCACGCCGCTCCTGTTCCTGAAGGACCGCTCCGGGACGCTCGGCGCGAAACGCACGCTGCTGGAACGCCTCGCGGAACACGCCGGGGGAGACGCCGGCAGCCTCTTCGGGCGTTCCGGCGCAACACTGGATGAGCTCATGAAGGAGCCGCTCGACGGCGCCGCCGTACCGAGGGAGCTGCTGCTCGGCTTCATCCGCGACTCGTCGCGCCGCTACCATGAAATCCTCCGCAGCGCGGTCCGGCGGCACGACCCGGACCACCTCTTCCTCGGGGCCTCCCACTGCGCGGCGCAGAGCGTCGAGTGGATCGGCGGGAGCGTGGAGTTCGTCGACGTGATCCCGCTCCACGAGTACAACCTGAACTCCCCCTGGATCGGCGGAACGCTGGCGGAGCACCTGAAGAGTTGGGACAAGCCCTTCGCGGTCCTCGAATTCTCGTTCACGAACGCGCACCGCGGGTACGGCTCGTTTTCGGATTCGATCACGGTCGGGAGCGAGGCGGACCGGGGGCGCGCGTTCCAGATCTGCACCGAGCGCCTCGCCGCGAATCCCCTCTGCGTGGGCACGAGCTACTTCATCCTCCACGACCAGCCGGTCACCAGCCGCGGACACGACGCCGAGGCGTACAGCTTCGGCCTGGTGGACACGGTCGACCGCCCGTACCGCGAAATGCTGCCGTTCGTGGCGGAGGCGAACAGCCGGGTGTTCGACATCCACGCCGGGAAGCTGCCCCCCGTCCCGCCGCGCCCGCTGCTGAAAGCCGCCGCGAACACAACCGGATTCATGCCGGAATCGCTCGGGGCGATCCGCTTCGACAGCAGCAACCCGCAGCACCACAACAACCGGGTCAACCGGATCCGCTTCTCCGGCAACGAGCAGTTCGGCGTGCCGCTCCCGGTCGGGACGGTCGACGCCGGCAGGCCCGGCGGCTTCCGCAGGCTCGAATTCCGCGTCTTCCTCTGGAAGAACGAGAAGAACCGGAATCCCGACGACTGGTTCCGGCTCGAGGAATCCGCCGACAATGTGAACTTCACCCCCGCCGCAGCGGCATTCCGCCCCGTGTGGAACGGAGCCTTCCGCGAATACGCGATGACGCCGCAGGCGCTGAAGCCCGGCACCCGGTATGTGCGGCTGAGCTTCGTCCTGCACGACCCCGCCGCTCCCTGGGCGAGCTCGCTGGCCGAAATCCGGGTCGAACGCTGACGCTCAGAGGGGAAGGAGCAGCTGCTCGAACCCCGGATCGGCTTCCGGGCCGGAGAAGTTCCCGACCGTGACCCCGAGCAGCCTGACCGGACGCGCCGCAAGCTCCGTCTTCGCCGCGAGCCCGATCGCAATCTCCCCGATCTCCGCTCCGGCGCAGACCGGAACATGCAGCGAAAGCGAGCGCGTGACCGTCTCGAAATTCTCGTAGCGCACCTTGATCGTGACCGTTTTGCCCGCGAGGTTCTTCGCCTGGAGCCGGCGGGCAACCCGGTGCGCGAGCTGCCGCAGCATGATCCGCAGCGCCCGGATATCGGTGCAGTCCTCGGCCAGCGTGATCTCGTGCCCGACCGATTTCGGCTCGTCTTCGGTCTCCACGGGGCGGTTGTCGATGCCGCGCACGATGTTGTAGTAAAAGAGCCCGGTCTTGCCGAAGAGGATCGAGAGCGTGGCGGCGTCGAGCTGCCGCAGGTCGCGCCCGGTCCTGATGTTCATCCCGGTCAGTTTCGCGGCGGAGACCCTGCCGATGCCGTGGAACTTGCCGACCGGGAGCGTGTCGAGGAACTCCAGCGCCTTCTCCGGCGTGATGACCGTCAGCCCGGCGGGCTTGCGCAGGTCCGAAGCGATCTTCGCGAGGAACTTGTTGTAGGAGACGCCGGCCGAGGCGGTCAGTCCGGTCGCGAGGTAGATTTCGCGCTGGATCGCACGCGCGAGCTTCGTCGCGCTCGGCTCCCCCGCTTTGTTCCCGGTCACATCGAGATACGCCTCGTCGATCGAAACCGGCTCGACCAGTTCGGTGAAGCGGTGGAAGACCTCCCGGATCTTCGCGGACTCGCGCCGGTATTTCTTCATATCCACGTCAAGGTAAGCCGCCTGAGGGCAGAGCCGCCGCGCGGTCTTCATCGGCATCGCGGAGTGGACCCCGAACGCGCGCGCCTCATACGAGCAGGTCGAAACCACGCCGCGCCGTTCGGCCGATCCGCCGACGATGACCGGCTTTCCGCGCAGCTCCGGCCGGTCGCGCTGCTCGATCGACGCGAAGAACGCGTCCATGTCGATGTGGATGATCTTACGCACCGCCCTCCCCCCGCAGAATGATGAAGCGGCACTCGCCGGGCCCGAGCCGGAATTCGGCGGAACCGCCCGGGGCGATATAGCACCCGGTCACGAGCTCGCGCCCCGGACGCGCCCAGCGCAGCACAGCCGGGCGGCGGGCGAAGAACGCGGCGAACCGGCTGTCCCCCAGCAGCTCCACGCCCCCGGGCAACCCGGGCGCCGGCGGCAGCGCGGCGGCGGGAAGCGCGGCGGCCCTGCCGAGTGCGCGCGCGGCGGCGGGCGGCAGAGAGCGGCACGCCGCGTCGAGCGCCCCGGAGTCGCCGGCGGCGAGCGCGCGCGCGGCGCGCTCCCACGCGCTCTGTTCCGGAGCCGTGCTCATGCGAGCAGATCCGCCTCTCCGTTGGAGACGACGAGGAAGCACGGCGGCATTTTCTTGAGCTCCCGTTCGATCAGGTAGTGGTTCACCATCTGGCGGCGCCCGTCGCGCGCGTCGTACTCCGGAAACTCGATGAAGACGAGCTCCGCGTTGAACGAGAAGCGCGGCAGGACGACATGCAGCTTCGTCCCCGGCGCGATGCGGACGATTTCGGCGGAGATCCGCGCCTTTTCGAGCATCTGCCGGATCCGCTTCTCCTCCGCCCTCGAATCCATGAGGAAGATGCGCAGCACGCTCTTGCGCCAGCCCCGGTCGAGCTGCACGAGATAGGCGAGGATCGTAATCAGCGACCCGCCCTTCTGGCTCTGCCACCAGATGTCGATCGTGCCGCCGTCGAACCGCTGCGGAATGAAGGCGCTCGAAGCGTTCGCCAGCACCAGCGCGCTGCGGTTGAAGTCGTTCACGATCATCTGCAGGTGCGTGAAGAACGGCCGGACCCGCTCCTTCTGGTGCGGCCACCCCATCATGATGATGTTCGGGCGGATCGGGTCGAGCGAATGGCTCTGAAGCACGGTATGCAGCGCGACGTCGAATTCCGGCGCGACCACCACGGTCGGGAACACCTGCCAGCCGCGTTCGCGGCAGAGGTCGCGCAGCTCGTGCAGCCGCCTCTTGCGCAGCTCCCCGAACTCCCGGCACTTCGCCAGCTCGATGATCTGGATCATGCTCAGGATGCCGCGCCGCTGGCTGAAAAGCATCGCATATTCGACGAGGTCGCCGCGCTTCTCGGGCTCTTCGGAGAGGATCGCGATGGTCGGCCGCCAGTTCTTCGGGTGGCGCGGCAGCCGCGGCAGCTGCAGCAGCATCGAACGGATCCGCGAATAGAGATAGCCGCGCCGCGCATCGCCGTACCCCATTTCGAGGTTCCGGTAGCGCGACCAGAAGTAGAGCCCGCCGATGATGACGATCGCCGCGACCGAGAGCCAGAGGTCGATCAGGAACGCCGCAATCGAGCACGCGGCCGCCCCGTAAACCGCGACCGTCCAGTGAAAGAAGCGGAACCGGGGGCGGAACGACGGATTCGCCCCGTGCGACTCCACGAACGCCGCGATGTTGATGATCGCGTAGGTGAAGAGGAAGAAGAGCGACACAAGCTCGCTCATGAGGTTGATCGGCGAATGCTCGACGTCCGACTCGCTCCGCCCGAGAAAACCGGCCCAGAGCAGGATCGGCGCAATGATGATCACCACGACCACGATCGCGCGGCGCGGCTCGTTCTGCGGCCCGGAGCCCTTGCGGAACACCCGGATCCCGGGCAGCACATTATCGACCCCGAGGCTCTGCAGCACGCGCGGCGCTCCGAGCAGCCACCCGAGCGCGGTCGAGAGCGTCGCGGCCTGCACGCCCGCCAGAACCATGAACCAGAGCCCCCAGAGGGCGTTCGCGGTCAGGATCCGGTACGGGGTGCGGATCATCTCCGCGCGCGGGAAACAGCCGGCCGCAACGACGATCTGGATGAGGTAGAGCGCCACCGCCGTGCCGAGCGCGGCCAGCGTCCCGCGCGGGATCGACCGGTGCGGCTCCTTCAGGTCGCCGGACATGTTCACGCCGGCCATGATTCCGGTCACGGCCGGGAAGAAGATCGCGAAAAACGGAATCATCGAGACCGCGCCCTCCGCCGGGCCGAGGTTGGCCGCCAGATTCTCCAGCGAAAAATCGCCGATCGGGCCGAGCAGGAAAACGATCACCGACGCGCCGAGCACCGCCATGATCACGTACTGCAGCCTGATCGCCCAGTCCGCCCCCTTCCAGACGAAGAACGCGAGAACCGCGCCGAGCGCCAGGTTCAGCAGCGGGAAGTACGGCCGCAGCTCCGGCCACTGCGTGACCATCGCCTCCGACGCGCCGAGGATGTTGAACGGGATCGCCAGCGACTGGGAGACGAAAAGCGTCAGCCCGATCGACGTCCCGAACGACGGCCCGAGCACGCGGCTGATGAGATAGTACGCCCCTCCCCCCTTCACCTCGGTGTTCGTCGCGATGGCCGCGATCGACAGGGTCGTGGCCAGCGAGATGCTCGCCCCGGCGCCGAGGATGATCAGCGTGTTCACGAGCCCGGCGCCGCCGAGCACGAAGTTCGTGCGCATGAACATCACGAGCCCGAGAATCGTCAGCAGCGCGGGGGTGTAGACTCCGCCGAATGTTCCGAAATTATATCCGCCGGAATTGGCGGCCGTCCCTGTGGAATCGTCCCTCTCCATCGGCGGGGCCCTCCTCTGTCGTTCGTCAAATATGGATTGTCTTAAAAGATAGCCGCGCCGCTCTTTTTTTTCAACCCGGAATGTTATTTTTCGGTTTGGTTTCTTGTATTTTCGGAACTTCGGCAGAATATTATAGAACAGGGCGGAATTCATACGTGTCGGACGCCGTTCAGCCGCAGACAACAACCGGGAGGGTTATTATGAGTTTTTACAAGAATGTCGATCTTCTGTTCCGGAAGCACGAAAAGCTGGTCTCGCGCGCCAATGAGATCCTGCCCGGGAACGGCGTGCTGAACCGCTGCAGGTATCCGGTCCTGACCGCCCGGCACGTGCCGGTCTTCTGGCGCTACGACCTCGACAAAAAGACGAACCCGCTGCTGCTTGAGCGCATCGGCTGCAATGCGGTGATGAACTCCGGCGCGATCAAATACGGCAGAAAGTACTGCCTTGTGGTCCGGGTCGAAGGCTCCGACCGCAAGTCGTTCTTCGCGGTGGCGGAGAGCCCGAACGGCATCGACAACTTCCGGTTCCGCGACTACCCGATCACCATGCCGGAGACCGGCGACCCGGATACGAACGTCTACGACATGCGGCTGACCCGCCACGAGGACGGCTGGATCTACGGGATCTTCTGCACCGAGCGCCGCGATCCGGCCGCCGCCCCGGGCGACCTCTCCAGCGCCGTCGCGGCCGCGGGCATCGCGCGGACGAAGAACCTGACCGACTGGGAGCGCCTCCCCGACCTGAAGTCGAAGAGCCAGCAGCGCAACGTCGTGCTGCACCCCGAGTTCGTCGACGGCAAATACGCATTCTACACCCGCCCGCAGGACGGCTTCATCGACGCGGGCTCCGGCGGCGGCATCGGCTGGGCGCTCGTCGACGACATCACGAACGCCGGGATCAAGGCGGAAACCATCATCGACGAACGCGCCTACCACACGGTCAAGGAGGTCAAGAGCGGCGAAGGCCCGGCCCCGATCAAAACGCCGCAGGGATGGCTCCACCTCGCGCACGGCGTGCGCGGCTGCGCGGACGGGCTGCGCTATGTGCTCTATATGTATATGACCGCGCTCGACGACCCCTCGAAGAAAATCGCGAGCCCCGGCGGCTATCTGCTCGCCCCGGTCCGCAAGGAGCGCACCGGCGATGTGTCGAACGTGCTCTTCTCGAACGGCTGGATCGCGGACGACGACGGCACGGTCTACCTCTATTATGCGTCGAGCGACACCCGCATGCACGTGGCGGTCTCCACCGTCGAACGGCTCGTGGACTACTGCCTCAACACGCCGGAGGACAAGGGCCGTTCCGCCGCGTCGGTCGCCACACTGAACAGGCTGATCGAGCACAATCTCGAACTGCTGAAGAAATTCTGAGCGCGGAGCATTCCATGAACCGATTCTACGAAGAATTCATCATCAAGCCGGGGTCGAAGGTGAACCTCTCGAAGCGCACCCCCTCCGAGACGTTCGACTTCAGGGACAGGGAGGCGGCCCTCGAGCTGCTCGCCCGGAACAACCACCGCATCGCGCGGCTGCAGAACGACCTCTATTCCGAGGGGAAGCAGTCGCTGCTCATCGTCCTGCAGGCTCCCGATGCGGGGGGCAAGGACGGCACGATCAACAACGTCTTCTCGGCCATGAATCCGCAGGGGTGCCGCGTGCAGTCGTTCAAGACGCCGACCAGCCTCGAACAGGCCCACGATTTCCTCTGGCGCGTTCATCCGGTCGTGCCGCGGCGCGGGGAGATCGTGATCTTCAACCGTTCGTACTACGAGGCCGTGCTGATCGAGCGCGTCCACAAATTCGCGACGCCGGAGCAGCTCGAGTTCCGCTACCGGGCGATCAACGAATTCGAAGAGCTGCTGAGCCACAACGGGACCCGCATCGTGAAGTTCTTCCTGCACATCGACAAGGAGGAGCAGCTGCACCGTTTCGTGCGCCGGCTGAAGCGGCCGGAGAAGCACTGGAAAATCTCCGCCAACGATTATCCGGAGCGGCAGTTCTGGGACGAGTACACCGAGGCGTTCGAGACGGCGATGATGAAGTGCTCCACGAAAATCGCGCCGTGGTTCGCCATTCCGGCAAACTGCAAGTGGTTCCGGAACCTCGCGGTTTCGCAGATCATCCTCCAGGAGCTCGAATCGATGAAGATCAGGCTGCCCGCCCCCTCCGTCGATCTCCAGGAGACCCGCCGGCTCGCCGCCGTCGAGCTCTCCCGCCTGCGCCAGGAGCGTAAAATGAAAAAATACGCCGCGGTCCTGAAAAAGTAGCCGCAAGACGACGCGAGGCGCTTCGCAGTTCCCTGTCCGCGACGCGCCTTTCGTCGTTTTCATGCGCCGGACAGCCCCTCACGGAGCGGCTCCCGGTCCATCGTGAAATAACGCTCCAGCCGGGATGCGGCGGCCGGCAGAAAAACCGTGATTGCAGCCGTCAGGAATCCGGCGGAAAAAAGCGAAATCACCACCATGCGCCCGCACCTCCGTCCCTTCTCCGGAACAGCCTCATCTGCCTTTCTGCGCCGCGGCCTTTTTCGCCAGGTCTTCGAGATCCATCGCCGCGATCACCCCGAAGCAGGAGTGCATCCCGACGATCCACATGCCCTCATACCGCGGCTCATCCTCGAGCCGTTTCCCGCGGACCGGCTTCAGGAGCGGCTTCCCGCGGCTGTCGACCGGAACCGCTTTCTGCCCCCGGATCCGCAGGGCGCTGACGAAAAACGGCGAAGAGTCGGCAATCTCGCCGTCCAGATAGCGGGTCAGCCCCTCCTCCAGCCCGCCCGCCTCGATCTGCGGGGTCAGGACCATCACGCCGAGCAGGCGGCCGAACATGAAGGTCAGCATCGTGCAGGAGGCGGAACGGTCGAAGTGGTTCCCGGCGTAAACCCGCGTCTCCCCGAATGCTTCCGGGATGACATACAGCGGCGCCTTGCGGTAGAAGACGAAGCGGTTCAGCTCCTCCTCTTCGCTGCCGCCGAGCCTGAAGCCGCAGAATTTCTGCTCCGATGCGGCAATGTGCCTGCCGGCCTCGTCCTCCAGCGTCTTCGGGTATGTGAAGCAGACCCGCTCCGGCCACAGCGGCCGCTTGCCGTTCCCGCTGCAGACCGGGCACTTCGTGTACTCGATGATCCAGCGCGCACAGGCGGAGTTCGGCCGGTATTGCGGATTCGTTTTTTTCACGGAGCGCTTTCCGCTGCCGACGCAGAAGAAGCAGCGGACGGGGAAGCCGGCTTTTCTGGCGACGGCCAGCTTCCCGGCGTTCTCCTCAAGCTCCGCGCCCACCCGCGAAAGGCCGATCAGAAAATCCAACTTCCACATGGAGAGCACTCCGCTGATCCCCTCGCGGTTCTCCGAAAACTTTTTCCGGAGATAGGAGCTCTGCCAGGTCAGCGCCTCCCCCTCGAACAGGATCCGGGCGCGCTTGAGCGCCTCGCTCCGGAAATCCTGGAATTTCTCAAGCGTGAACTTCTCCTTGTACGCCTCGCGGATATACGCGACCCAGTCGTCGCTTTTCCGCACCAGCTCCCGCTCGCGCTCCAGCTTGTCGAGCCGGATCGGCTCCAGGTCGGCCGGATCGAGGTTGTCGATCCGGGTGGCGAAGCGCCGCACGACGTTCTTGATTTTCGACGCCTCGTATTTGGAGCCGGTCGTCGCCATATCCGGCCGGATGACGCTCAGGTAAGTGGAGACCCCGATCACCTCGCCCCCTTCGTCGAGGACGACCGGACCGCCGGAGTTGCCGGGGACGAACGCCGCGTCGACCTCGATCTTGTCCGGGCCGATGCCGAGCAGCTTTCCCTTCTGCGTGACGATCACGTCCTCCCCGAGGCTGTTGCCGTAAGCTGTGACCTTCGCCTCGATCGGGACCGCGCCGGCATCTCCGACGACCTTCAGGATCTCCCGCGTCTCTCTGTCGGCGCCTTCGTAGGAGACGATCACCAGATCCCGCGTTTTCGAGGCGAGCACCTCGCGCGGAACATACTTCCTGCCGTTGATGTCCAGGATTTCAGGATCCTTCATCGTGAGGAGGACATGGGCGTTGGTCACGATGACCGGCTGGTTCCAGAGGCGGGTCAGGAAGGCGGAACCGCGCCCGTCCTCCGACTTCACGATCAGGAAGCTGTCGCTCTCCCGCTCGGTTGCGGATCCGGCCTTATGGTTCTCGCGGATCTTCGACATCAGGGAGTCCTCCTGCCCGGCGGCCTCCGTCTCCGGCGCTTTTTTCTCCGGCTCTCCCGCGGGCTCCGCGCCGCAGAGCAGCGCCGCCCCGAACAGGGCGGCGGCGCCCAGCAGATAATTCTTCGTCATATGGCAGAAACTCCCGGAGTCAGCGCTTGCAGTACGGAACAAATTTATGCAGGTCCCACTGTGAAACCATCCTGTAGACTTTATGCTCTCCCCGGACGAGCATTCCCTCGAACAGCATTCCCGCGCCGTCGTCGTCATCGTCATTGCCGCCGTACACGGGCCTTTCGGCGGAGAGGTTCCGGTTCTGCTTGATCAGGGGCCGGCCGCTCCGGTCGACCGGGATGTCGCGGAATTTCGAAATCGCGAACGCCGAAACCAGGAAGGGCGCGGCATCCGACAGCGGCTCGGTCAGAAACGGCCTCAGCGCGACCTCCCTGTCCGGAGCGCATTCGGAGGAGACGACCTCGACCTTGACCAGTTTTCCGAACATGAACGTCAGCGTCGTGGACGCCGCCGCCGGATCAGCATGGTTCCCGGCAAACACCAGCGTCTCCCCGAATCCATTCGGAACCCGGTAAAGCGGCTCCCGCTGGTAGAACGGATAGCGCTCCAGCTCAGTTTCCGCATCGCCGCCGAGGGTGAAGCCGCCGAACGTCTGGGTCGCCGGCCGCACATTCCCGCCAAGCACCTCCCGCACCTCCTCCGGCATTTCAAACTGCAGCGTGTCGTCCCACAGCCGACGCTGCCCCTTTCCGCTGCAGATCGAGCAGATTTTATTGGTAATCAGATATTTTGATGTCGCCGTATATTTCGAATAATTCGGATTCTCGCGCTTGCTAGAAATTTTACCGCCCCCTCTGCAGGCGAAGCAGCGGACCTGGGCTCCCTTCAGGTTCGTCACCGCCATCTGCGGCAGGCAGGCCATCAGCCCGGCCGTCAGCCGCAGCTGCCCCAGCTCCTTGTCGAGCCCCGTCTTCTCCAGAAGGATCAGCATATCCTTCCGGCAGCGCTCGTACTCGTTGCGCAGATAGGTGCTGTGCCACTCGTGCCCTTCACCGGCAAACAGATACGCGCTGTTGAGTATGCACTCCGCCGTCAGGTCGGCGCGCGTCCATCTGGAGCTGCCGACTTTTTCGATCCACTGCCTGATGCCCGTCGCCAGCACGCGCTCGTCATCGAGGGCGGCGAGGTCCAGCGGCTCAAGGTCGTCGGTGGAGAGGTTGTCGATCCGCGTGGCGAACCGCCGGACGGCGATGTTGCTTTTCCCGCCGAGAAGCCCGCGCGCCCTCCTGTCTTCGAGGAACTGCGTGTCCCGCCAGGCAGGGTCAGCCAGCGAAACAAGGCGGTGGGAGGTGACGACGCCGACCACTTCGCCGCTCTCGCTGAGCATGACCGGCCCCCCGGAGTTGCCCTGGACCGCGGGGGCGTCGAACTCCACCCGGTCCGGTCCCACGGCGAGGAGCCTGCCCTGCTGGGTGACGAACACGCCGCCGCCGAGGCTGTTCCCGCAGACCTCCACCGGGGCGTCCTTCGGAACCCGGTTCACGTCTCCGACGACTTTCAGAAGCTCGTTTTTCTCATTCTCGGAGCCCTCGTACGCGAGGATCGCCAGATCCCGCGTCTTCGACCCGAGGACCTCGGTGATCTTGTAAACTTTTCCGTTCACGTCGACAACTTCGGGGTTGCGCATTTCCAGATAGACATGCGCGTTCGTCACGATGACGGGCTGGTCCCAGAGGCGGGTCAGGAAGGCGGAACCGTTCCCGCCCGGCGAACGGACGATCAGAAAATTCGCGTTTTCCGTGCGCGTCGCCGCGCTCTCCACCCTGTCGTTCTTCTTGATCCTCGAAAAAAGGGATTTCGGTTTTCCCGCCTCCGCTTCATCAGCGGCCGCCCCGGTCAGCATGCAGAGGAGACCGGCCGCCAGAACAAGCTGCAACCCTTTCGACATGAATCGTTCCTTTCCGTTATTCCATTGATGGGAAATGCCGTTTTAATGTACAGGCCGGTCCGGGTGAAATCAACCGCCGACAGGAAAAAACAGAAAAATTCATTCGTGTCGCCTCCGGGCGGCGGAATGAAATCCTTGACAGATCAGGCGCGGGGTGATATTGTATTCCCGGCGCCTGTTCCTGAATGTGTCCGGAAAATTCCCGTTGGAGAAAATCATGCCCCGGCCGTTTTTACAGAAAGCGTTCCCTTTCGCGGTCTTCCCGCTTCTGCTGTTCGCTCTCTGCCTCGTGTTTTCCGGGGCCGCGCATCCGAGCCGCGTCTCCAATCAGCACTGGTGCCGGAACAACCTGAACTCCCTCTCCGTCCTGCTCGCGAGCTATGCGGAGAAAAACGGCGGGCGCCTGCCGGACCGCAACAGCCTCGAAGGATGGAACATGCTCGGTGAGAAGGCGGCGGAGTTCCTCTTCTGCCCCGAGCGCCCCCACCGCCCCCCCTCCTCGGAGAGGGGAAACCCCTACTTCTATTTCGGCGCACTTGCGGCCGGCGCGGCGGAAAGCGGTGAAGACGAGATCATCGCCATCGAGAAGCGGGCGCACCACGATTACGCCCTCCAGCTCCTGACCTTCCGCGGGAACGTGTTCACGGTCAACAGCGAACAGCCGGGAATCGCCTATGCCGTCAGCCGTTTCCACAAGGGGAAGATCCACACGCCGTACCGCCGCAGGCTGCTCGCCGAAATCGAACTCCTTGAACTGCAGCAGCGCACCCGCCAGAGCCGGCGGCGGACCCGGGCGGAATTCAGGAAATACATCTTCTTCTCCGTGTCGAGCGGACTGCTCCTCGTCATCCTGGCCGCCGGCGCCGTCAGGAACCGCCTGCGCGCCGGAAAGCGGTAGATTCCGCCGCCGCGCCAGGCGGAATGAACACATTTTACTTCAGCGAGTCGAGCAGCTCGTCCGTGCGGGCGAGCTTTTCCTCCATCGCCGCGAGCTGCGCTTTCGCTTCAGCGACCACGTTCTCCGGCGCTTTCGCGAGGAATTTTTCGTTGCCGAGGCGCGCCTTCGTTCCGGCGATCCAGCCGGTCAGCTCCTTCTTCTGCTTTTCGAGCTTCGCTTTTTCCGCCGCGACGTCGATCAGGTCGGCCAGCGGCAGGTAGACGGTCCCGAGGCCGCACACCTGCGACGGGGCCGCGCCGTGGGCCGCCGGGTCGTAGTCGGCCAGCGTGAATTCGATCTCCCCGGCGTTCAGCAGGCTCAGCATCGACGCCTTCTCCGCTTCGAGGAATGCGAGCGCATCCGCATCGACCGCCTTCACGAAGAACTTCACCTTCTTCCCGTCCGGCAGGTTGTACGAGGCTTTCAGGAAGCGGCCCGCGCGGACCAGCTCGAACTTGCCGTCGATCCGCGCAAGCTCGGCGCCGTCCGCATTGCGGAACGCATCGCCCTCCGGGAACGGCTCGAACATGATCGACTCGTTTTCGCCGAGGAAGCCCATCTGGTGCGCCAGCTCCTCCGTGATGAACGGCATGAACGGGTGCAGCAGCCGCAGGATGCGGTAAAGCGCGTAGTCGAGCACGGCCAGCGCCCGCTCCTTCTCCCCGCCGCCGGCGCGCATCGGGACCTTTTCGGCCTCGATGAACCAGTCGCAGAAGCTCGACCAGACCAGGTCGTACACCTCGTGCGCGGCGGAGTGGAAGCGGAAGTCCGCAATCGCGCCGTCGATCGAATCGATCGCCGCGTCGAGTTTCGCAAGCATCCAGCGCTCGTCGCCGGAGAGCTTCGAAACGACCTCCGGCGGCAGCGCGCGGAAGTGGGCCGAGGTGTCGCCCTGCATCTGCCGGAAGCGGCAGGCGTTCCAGAGCTTGTTCGCGAAGGTCTTGCCGATCTCGCACTTCTCGTTGCTGTAGCGGATGTCCATGCCGACCGGCGCGATGTAGGTGATCGTGAAGCGCAGCGCGTCCGCGCCGTATTCGGCGATCACATCGAGCGGGTCCGGCGAATTGCCGAGCGATTTCGAGAGCTTGCGCCCCTGCTCGTCGCGGATGATGCTCGTGAAATAGACGTTCCTGAACGGGATCTCCTTCATGAATTCGCAGCCCGCCATGATCATGCGCGCGACCCAGAAAAAGATGATGTCCGGCCCCGTCACCAGGTCGCAGGTCGGGTAGAAGTACTTCAGCTCCTCCGTCTTCTCCGGCCAGCCCATGATCGAGAACGGCCAGA
>JABLYX010000037.1 GCA_018265615.1 Lentisphaeria bacterium | reverse complement strand
TACTTTGTGAAAGTTCAAGATTCTTGTTATGAGTATGTTTATATTGGGCCACCATCCTTACCGAGCAAAGCGGCGATAAGGAACGGACAGCAGCACCCGAAGGACAAACAGATCATGGGATCTCTCCCCCCCCCTGTGGAACCGGCCGTAACCGGCGGGCGTCACGTTGTCGATCAAGGGTCCGGAACTGTTTCCGAGGCAGCCGGCATTGGCCGGCCGCTTATTTCAGCAGCTCGTATGCCGTGTCGAACAGCGCCTGCGGATTGTTCGCGGGGCGGGCGTCGGGATCGGCGGCTTTGCGTATGGTTGCCGCGGTCAGCGCTCCCTCATCGATCAGTTTCCGTGCCGCGCCCGGGTCGAAATAGTTCAGGAAAATGCTTCGGAGCGTCTTCTCCTTCGTGCGCCGCGCCAGCGCGCTTGCATAGTAGGTTTCCGCCGGGCAATTGAATGTGAAGATCACGGCGTCATATTGTTCGGTCACGGTTTCCCCCAGGTTTTTCGGTGAAAGGCGCGCGGTGAAATCCCGTGCTCCCGCGGCTGCCGCCAGCTTTGGAACCGTCACTTCCGCGCCGGACGCATTCCGGAGCGCATCCGCGAGCTGCCGGAGCTGCTCCTCCTCTTCCCCGCCCTCTTCCGCGAGCAGTGCGATCCGCCGCACCTTATGCTCTTTGAGGAGCTCTCCTGCCGCATTTCCCTGGGAGGTGTAATAACTCATGGCCGTCTGCCGGTAATCCCGGCTGCCGCCGTCCGCTGCGCGGAAATAGAGATAACCGCAGATGCAGATTCCGAGCAGCGCCGCAGCCGAAAGTGCACGGGCCGCCTTTTTGTTGCCGAGCTTCCTTGCCGCGAGAATCGCGGCGAGCAGCACAACCATGATTGCAATATATACCGCTGCCATTTTCGCCGTCTCCTTTCCGGGTTTAGAGGTACAGGTGATCGAGGATGTCGTCGAGGTATCCGAAGCAGAGCCCGGTCGACGTGTCGGCACAGCCGTAGTAGATCGCGATCCTGCCGGTGGCGGCGTCGCAGAGGGCGGCGCACGGGAACACCACGTTCGGGACGTCGCCGACGCATTCGTAGAGCTCCTGCGGGGAGAGCAGATAGCTGCGGCTGCGGGCGATCACCTTCGACGGATCGTCGAGATCGAGCAGCGCCGCGCCGAAGCTGTAAACAAAGCCGTTGCAGCTCCAGAGCACGCCGTGGTAGATCATGAGCCATCCCTCGTCGGTCTCGATCGGAATCGGGCCGGCCCCGATTTTTTTGGACTGCCACCCCTCTGTCGTTTTCATCACCAGCCGGTGTTCGCCCCAGTGTACGAGATCGGGGCTCCTGCTGAGGAAAATGTCGCCGAACGCGGTATGCGCGTTGTCGCTCGGACGGCTCAGCATGACATACTTGCCGTTGATCTTTCGCGGGAACAGCACGCCGTTGCGGTTGAAGGGCAGGAAGGCGTTCTCCATCTGGGTGAATGTCCTGAAATCCCCGGTTTTCGCCAACCCGATCGTCGGGTATCCGGCATAGCCGTTGCACCAGGAGACGATGTATTCGCCGTCGATCAGGCAGACACGCGGATCGTAACCGAACTGGAACTCCGCGATTTCCGGCGGTGCGCCGGTAAAGCGGATCGGCTCCGGGCTGAGTTCCCAGCGAAAGCCGTCGCGGCTGAAGCCGGCATGCAGCTTCTGCAGCCGTGTGCAGTCGTCGCTGCGGAACACGCCCGCGAATCCGTCTCCGAACGGTACGGCGGCACTGTTGAAGATGCTGTTGGAGTCCGGAATCGCGTCCCGCGTGATGATCGGGTTGCCCGAATACCGCCAGACGGTTCCCCGCGCCCCTGCCGGACGCTCCTGCCATGGAATCGTGCTCAATGCCGGACCGATGATCTTCGCCATGGAATTCTCCTGTCTTTAGTTTTCGGAAAAGATGCGACTGATGTTGCCTGGCTCGATTACTTTGGGAATTTACTATAAGCGGCAATTGACGAAAATCAAATAATAAAACGTTTTTTTAAAATAAAGTTTCTCGCTATTGACAAACCTGCTTTTCTTTGGTATAATTATAGTAAATAAAACGTTTTTATTTTTCAACGAATGGAGCGTCATGAAGAAGATCGGAATCAGAATGGTTGCAGAGACTGCCGGGGTCTCCATCGGCACGGTTTCACGGATTCTGAATCCGGACTCCACCGTGAACATCAAAGTGTCGGAGAAGACTCGCGCGAAGGTGCTTTCCGCCGTCGAGAAACTCGATTACCGTCCGAGCTACAGCGCCCGGCTGCTGCGCGGGACAAGCACCCGCACCATCGGCTTCGCTCTGTCGCTGCCGCAGACGCATGATGCGGTGTATCTTTCGAATTACACGTCGCGCATCCTGAACGGCATCGGGGCGGAGGCGTCCCGCAATAAATACCAGGTGCTGCTGATCCAGGGCGAGGATTACCGCCATTACATGGATGTCAAGCGCATTGACGCGCTCATCATGACCGGCTTCCAGCTGCAGGACAATCCGCTCGAGGGCGCGATGCTTGAGATGTTCGAGCACTTCAACCGCCGCAATTACCCCTATGTGGTCATCAACAACAGCCTGCCGGGAGTCACCACCGCATCGATCGAGATCGACAACGAGGCCGCGATGAGCCGTATCGCATCGCTGATTCTGCGTAAGCGGTTCGAGAGTGTCGGCTTTGTCGGGGAGCTGACGCCGAATCCGCAGCGCCACCATGCGGAACGGATCCGCTGCCTGAAGCGCACTCTCGAAGGGACCGGGTGCCGCTTCGACGACCGCTGTATCCTGAACGGCTCCGGCAACGGCGTTCCGGAGCTCCCGCGGCTCGGCGCCTACAATCACGACGACGGCAAGGCGGCGCTGCGCTATCTCCTGAGGAACAACCTGCTGCCGCGCTGTATCGTCTGCGGCAACGACAATATCGCGCTCGGGCTGATGCAGGTCGCATTCGAATGCCGGCTGCGCATTCCAGACGACCTTGCGGTGATCGGGTTCGACGGCGATTACAATGTCGGCTACATGAATCCGCCGCTGACCACGATCGAACAGCCGCTGGAGGAGTTCGGCCGCATCGCCGTCCAGTTCCTGCTCCGGAAGATCGACGACCCGGAGAGCACCCTGGCACTCATGAAAGAACCGCAGCTGATCGAGCGCGGAACCACCTAGAAGACAAATACAGTTCACAAAAACGGGAAGCATTTGGAGAATGGAGGCTGCCATGCGACGTCAAAAGAGTTTCATCCTGAACGGACTGTGCGGAAGGTGCAACCAGCGGGGCAATGCAGGCGGGGCGTTTCTCCGTTTCACGCTGATTGAGCTGCTTGTGGTGATTGCCATCATTGCGATCCTTGCGGCAATGCTGCTGCCCGCGCTGAACCAGGCGCGGGAGCGCGCGCATTCGATCAAATGCGTCAGCAATGTCAAGCAGGTGATGACGGCGCAGAACGCATATGAAGCCGACAACTCCGGCTGGTATTGCCACTGGTCGCAGATCGGGGATGCAAACACGAATAAGAGCGACTTCCCGTGGACCGATTTTCTGAGCGAGGGGCTGATGTCCGTCGATGACCGCTCCGCCTATGCCGGGCGTTACCTTTCGCGCGGAGTGCTTTCCTGCCCGAAAGAAAATCTGACGCTGCCCATGAAAAGCGCCGAAGGATACCGGCAGCTCTATCGCACCTATGGCATGATTTCGCCGCGCCAGATGGACAACTATTTCGCTTACAATAAAAGCAGCAGGGCGGCCCAGCTGTTCGGCATCAGCTTTGCGCTGGACGGCGGGATCGATGCGAATACGAAGAATTTCCCGATCAAGAAAGTGAAGCGCAACCTGAGTCTTCTGCCGATTATTGCGGACAATGCATGCAGCGGCACGAACAAAGGCATGGGATTCTTCGCCTTTGTGGTCTATGCGGGCAACGGCACCGGCGGCGCCGATGCCGTTGCCCGTGTTTCATTGCGCCACACCGGCCGCGCCACGCTCGGAATGGCGGACGGTCACGTCGAGCAGCAGAGCATGATGGAGCTCACGCTGTTCAACAAGTGCACCGACGCAGAAGGCAATCTGATCTACCTCGGCAACTGATATTCTCAATATCCCGATAAAAAAGAACCCCCAGAAACCAAGGAGTTGAAGACGATGGAACTGAAACCGTTTTTCCGTGCGGCCGCAGCCGGTTTGATGCTTGCCGCCGCATTTGCCGGCGATCTGAAGGCCGGTGACGCGCCGCAGCAGCAGAAGGCGCCGGTCCCGGCAGTCTACCGCTGGGGCGCGGCGAACCGCAACGGCGGAGCCAAAGCCGTTGAGAAGTTCGGGGAGTGGATCGGCGAACCGGATGTCTGGGCCGTGGAATTCGAGGCGAAGGAGCGTTGGCGGAACAACATCGCCGGCGGCAACTGGCAGCTTCCCGAATGGCAGAAGTGGAAGAATAAGAATCCGGAAAAACGGCGGCTGGTCCTGAGTGTGCCGCTGCTGCCCGGCGGCTGGAACCGCTCCGGCAGCAAATCGCCGGATGAGCCGGGGCCGGTCTCCCATCAGGCCGGGGCGAACGGCGATTACAACAGGTATTTTCAGGAGCTCGCTCAGAATCTGGTCAAATACGGGCTCGGGGATTCCATCCTGCGGCTCGGCTGGGAGATGAACGGCGGCTGGTACACCTGGCGCTGTGCAAAGGAGTACGACGCTTTCAAGCAGTATTGGAAAAACATCGTCGAGACGATGCGCGCGGTTCCCGGCGCGGAGAAGCTGGAGTTCTGCTGGAACCCGGCGCTCGGCTGGCAGCAGTTTCCGGCGGACCTCTGCTACCCCGGGGATGAGTATGTGGATTACATCGGCCTCGACGTCTACGACGAGTCGTGGGCGAAAAATTCCTATCCGCTCAAGGACGATATGAACGCGGAAGAGATCGACCGCCGCCGCGACACCGCGTGGAACGACTGGATCTACGGCGGCCACTTCGGCATCAAATGGCTGATCGAGTTCGGCAAAAAGCACAATAAGCCGATCTGCTTTCCCGAGTGGGGCGTCAGCAAGCGGCAGGATAACCACGGCGGGCTCGACAATCCGAAGTTCATCGAGCGGATGCATAAGATCATTGCGGATCCGGCTAATAACGTGGCGTGGCACGGGTATTTCGACGTGCAGGCCCCGGATGGCAGTCATCAGCTTTCTGAGGGGCTGAACGGCAACGAGAAGGTTTTCTTCACGAAAAGCGCGGAGGCCTTCAGGCGTCTGTTCGGACCGAAGGCTGAGTAGGAACCATCCGGCGAAGGATCGCATATGACTTTTTTGAAACGATTGCTGCGGCTCTGCGCCGCGATTCCGCTGCTTTCCGCCGCCGCGGCCCCCGCGCCGCTGCTGCAGGAGAAGGGAATTGTGCTCGATAACGGGGCCATGGGGAAATTCCTTTTCGAATATCCCACCTATGTTTCCGCCGGCGGGGACGTCGCCAAGCCGGTCGTGAAGCTCGCGGACGGCTGTGCCGTCGTCACCTTTCCGCTGCAGGGGGCGCCGGAGATCGCCGTCACGCTTGATGGAAACCGCCTCCGCAGCGTCATGAAAACCGGGAACGGCGGCCGCGTGATCTGGAAGATGTACGTTTCGATGAATCTGGCGGGCCATGCGACGTACCGGATCGACTCCGGCGGCGCTGTGCTGCTGCCGGCGGAGCAGCCGGCCAGGCCGCACCTGATTCAGGCGAACGGGAAAAGCTTCGAGCTATTCGACAAACAGAGCGACTCCGCCTTGAAAATCACCGGCGGCACAAGCTGTTTCTGGGAACTGCAGGACAACCGGGCATGGAACTGGAAGATTTTCTTCCTGAAGTGTTCCGTGGCGGTGAAAGGCAATGATCCCGCCCAGAAGGTTGACTTCGGCTTCCTGCTGACGCAGCCGGAAAAGGTCAAGGTGCGGGTCGACCGGTTCGGGCAGCCCATGGAGCTTGACTTCCCCGGGAAGATCCGCAGCGGGGAAGAGTTGAAGGCAGATCTTGTCGCCGACCGCGATTACTATGCTTCCCTGACGCCTCCCGGCCGCACCGCCTGGGGCGGCATGCCGGGCAGCGCGGAGAAATACGGCCTCAGGGGAACCGGGTTTTTCCGGCTCGACAAGGTCAACGGCCGCGATGTGCTGGTTACGCCGGACGGCGACATCTTTTTTCAGCTCGGCGTCTGCTCCGTCAGCCCCGGCGACGACTACACCTGTACCAGAGGGCGCGAGAACATCTATGAATGGCTGCCGCCCCGGCAGGGGGAGTTCGCCTCGGCCTACCGCAACCGGTGGGAGACGGATTTTTCCTACTATCTGGCGAACCGCATCCGCAAGACCGGCAGGCCGTATGAGTTGACGCAGTGGAAGAAGGAATTCATCGACCGGCTGCGCAGGTGGGGATTCAACAGCGAAGGGGCGTTTTCTTCCCCGACTGTGGCGCTGAATGCGGCGGAAAAATTTCCGCGCACGCCGTTTGTCCCGGGGATGAAGGGGCTGATCGGCGAGATTTACGACCCCTTCGACCCGGAGGTCCGCAAGGCGATGGATGAGAAATTCCGTCGTCTCCGGGAGTCCGGGGACGACCCGACCATCATCGGCTACTTCTTCAGCAATGAGCAGGCCTATGGCGAGGTTTCGCGCCGCATTCCGGCGATGAAGGGAAATGTCGCCGCCAAGCGTGAACTGGTTGCGGCACTCCGGAAGAAATACGGCTCCGTCGAAGCGTTCAACCGGGCGTGGAAGTGTGACGCCGCCTCGTTTGACGAGCTGAACGACCGCGAATTGCAGCTGACCGCCCGCGAAGCGTATGAGGATGCCGAAGCGTTTGCGGAACACTTTTTCGAAGAGTATTTCAAGCTGCTCGGCACGACCTTCCGGAAATACGATCGGAATCACCTGCTGATCGGCACACGGTTCCTGAACTCCCATGGGAACCTCGAGAAGGTCGTGGCGGCCTGCGGCAGGTATTGCGATGTATTCAGCATCAACTACTACACGCGCTCGATCGACCGGGCGTTCCTCGACCGTATCCACAAGGCGGCGGGCAGGCCGCTGCTGCTGTCGGAGTGGAGTTTCGGCACCGGCGAGCAGGGGCTGGCCGGCGGCGTGATCGACACCGCCGGCCAGAAGGAGCGGGGAGAGGCCTACCGCAATTATGTGGAGAACGCCGCGGCGTTGCCGTATGTGATCGGCCACCAGTGGTTCGCGTGTCTCGATCAGGCGCTGACCGGGCGTTACTTCCAGCACTACAACGGTGAGAGCCAGAACATCGGTCTCGTGAATGTCGCGGACCGCCCGTTCAAAGAGTTTCTGGCGGAGGTGATGAAGACCAACGGGCGCATCTATGAAGTCATGCTGGGGGAAGCGGAGCCGTTTGTCAGCAGCTCGCTCGCCTCCGGCACCGGGCGCGGCGGCCGTTCGCTCACGATTCCGCGCGCGCTTCCGGGACACAGGGTGGACGGCTTCAAGGATCCGTGGCCGGGGCGGCCGGCGGAGCGGCTCGACGGTTCGACGCTCGTGCAGGGGAATCCGCAGGGCGGCGTGAGCGCGGATTTCTGGTGCTGCTTCGATGACCGGAAGCTCTACTGCTATGTCGAGGTGGCCGATCCCACGCCGATGCGGAACAAGTGGAAAAACGGCGACCTCTGGCAGGGGGATTGCATTGAACTCTTCATCGGCGCGGAGAAGCTTGAACAGAACGGTTCCCTGCTGTTTTCGGACCGCCACCTGCTGATTTCGGCGGCGCCGGGCGGCGGCTCCTGGCTGGTCGGGGAGCAGAAGCCGGCCGGGCTCGACGTCGTCACGAAACCGGGTGCGAACGGATATACGATGGAGATCGGAATCCCGTGGACGCTGCTGGGAGTCGAACCCGCGACCGGAGTGAAGTTCCGCTTTGATCTCGGGGTGGACAACAGCGACGGCACACGGCGGCTGCAGCAGCTGATCTGGAGCGGCACCGCGGCGAACAGCTCGGACCGTACCGGCTGGGGCAGCGCCACTCTGGTGGACTGACGCACTTTCGCGGGGGCCGCTCTCCATGCCGGAGGCCGGCCCCTGCTTTGTGTCAGTATTCGGGATATTCGAGCGGAGGGATCTCGGTGAACGGAGGGACGGGGGCGGCGGGATCGCGCAGCAGGTCGAAGAGGATCGATGCGGCGCGGTCCGCGATGGCCGGGAAATCCTGGCGGCAGACGATGACGTGGCGGTAAACGCGCAGTGCGGCGCCTTCGCAGGCGTCGAAGAAGCCGCCGTACAGCTCGGTTTCGCACTCCGGAACCACGCGGCTCGAATTGCCGACGACGGCGGCGGGAACACGTGATTCGATGCGGTTCGAAGCCGGATACGGGTGGAACGGCAGCTCCCGTTCCGCGAGCTCCTGCTTTGCGGCCTCTTCGCGGATTCTCGAAACCGGATTGCCGCCGGCGTATTCGAGATAGAACTCCCGTGCGCCCCACTCCACACAGCGGTCGATGAGCCTGCGGACGCCCGCCCGGTTGTCGGTCGTGACGACCGGACAGCCGACCCCCTCCCAGTAGCGGTCGATCAGCACGTGCGGGATCGGCAGATTGTTCAGCAGCCCGCTCAATTCGAGACACGCTCCGGTGTCTCCGGGCGGGATGATGAGCGCACCGTCGGCGACCTGCTGGCAGAGCTTGCCGAGCAGGTGTTCCAGCCGCTCCGCCGAGTTGCCGTGCAGAACAAGCTGCAGGTCATGGTGCTCGCGGGTCACGAGAGTGTCCAGCGCGATCGCGGTTTCAAGCTCAATCGCCGCCTGCGGGGAACCGAAACAGAACCAGATGTTGCCGGTTTTCCCGGCGGCGAGCTGGCGGGCCGGGAGGTTCGGGGTGTAGCCGTGCTTCCGGGCGAGCTTGCGCACGAGCTCGCGGGTCGTCTTGCGGACCCGCGGATCGTTCCGCAGCGCACGCGAGATCGTCGAGGCGTTCAGCCCCGACAACCGCGCGAGATCGTGTATCGTGACCGGCATTCAGCGGACCTTGAAGGTTTTGATTTCAAACGGCTTCAAGGTCAGCTCCACCTTGCCGCCGACAGGCTCGGGGGCGGGGGCTTCCGTCCATTCGAGCAGATTCGTTTCGACGAGGCGCTTCCCGGCGGGGAGGGAGAGCACGGCTTTCGAGGTGCGTCCGGCAAGTTCGACGAGACGGATCACGAGGCACTCCTCCTTTTCCGCCTTCTTGACGGCCGTGAGCGCCACGTCGCCGGCTTCGAGGGAAACCGGCGAAACCAGGTTCGCGGCGACGCCCGGGACAACGAATGCCGGGCGGTTCAGCTTCGCGGCCTCGAAGCGGACATTCGAGTGATTCAAATTCCCTGTGTGCGGCAGGAATGCGTAGGTGAACAGATGGTGTCCCTGGTCCGCATCCCAGTCCGGGAACTTCGGCGCGCGCAGCAGACAGAGATCGAGCGTGGTTCCGAACGCCTTGTAGCCGTATTTGCAGTCGTTCAGCAGCGCCGCGCCGTAGTTTTCTTCGGAGATATCCGCGAATTTCTGCCCGCATACCTCGAAACGCGCGGCGTCCCAGCTTGTATTGCGGTGAGTCGGGCGGCGGACTGTGCCGTATTGGATGTCGAAGCTCGCCTCATCCGTAAAGACGGCGACGGGGAACGCGACGCGCAGCATCTTGCGCTCTTCGTGCCACTCCGCCTCGGTTTCGAAGTCGAGGCGTTTCGTGTTTTCCGCGAGCGTGACGCGCTGGGTCAGCGTGGAGCCGCCGATCCCGAGCCGGAATTCGACGCCGGAACGGACCGCTCCCTTCCAGGCGCGCGGCGGTTCGATGCCCTTTGCCGCGCCGCATTTCTGCTGCTCGTAGAAGATATCGATGTCCCACGCCTCGTGGTTGTTCGCCCGGTCGACGTAGAGCGAGAAGTCGTTTGCGGCGGCTCCGGCCGGGAGCACGTCGCGGTTCGCCTCCTTATCGAACGCACGCACGAGCCGTCCGTCCGCGTCGAATTCATAGCGGATCAGGCTGTTTTCGAGCACCGGAGCTGCGAGCGCTTCGACCGCGGCGCTCTTTGCCGCACCGCGCCGCAGGGCGGCGATGCTGTCCGCCGGAACCGTCGCGGCCACGATGCTGCGGCCGCCTTCCTGCTGGACCGCGAGTTCGCGCCCCTCCGCGTCGAGAACCGCGTGGCCGTTCCAGCTTTCCGGCAGGAGGATGGGATCATTCTGCGGAACCGGGAGCGAGTTTACGAGCGTCAGCGCGTTTTCATCGGCGGCTCCGAGTTTCCGCACGGCGCTCTCTATGAGCCCGGCGCATTCCGCGAGCGCTTCGGCGTGTTCGCGTTCGGTCGTTTCGTAGACCTTCCGGATTGAAGAACCGGGGATGATATCGTGAAACTGGTTGATGAGTAAAATTTTCCATATCCGGTCGAGATCGGCGGCCGGATACCCGGAGAGCGGACGGAGCGTGTTCGCGAATTCAACCGTTGCGAGCAGCTCCTCAAGCTTGCGGTTGTTCCGCTTCGTGCGCGCCTGAACAGTCAGCGTGCCGCGGTGCAGCTCGAGGTAAAGCTCTCCGCACCAGGTGGGCAGCCGGTCGCGGTGTGCGGCGATCCGCTCGAAGAAGCGGTCGGCGCGGTCGAATTTCACCTTCGGGCAGCCTTCGATGTCCGCGAGGCGCAGCGCGCGCTCGATGTACTCCTCCTTCGGGCCGCCGCCGCCGTCGCCGATTCCGTAGAGGCTCATGAATTCGTCGAGGATCGTGTTTTCGTTGAATTTGGTTTCGGCCGCGGCGAGCTGGCCCGGAACGACCGATGCGTTGTATGTGTCCTCCGGCGGGAAGTGGGTCAGCACCTCGGAGCCGTCGATACCGCGCCAGTTGAAGGTGTGGTACGGGAACTTATTCGACCAGCTCCACGAAATCTTCTGGGTCAGGAAGTAATCGCAGCCGGACTGCCTGATGATCTGCGGCATCGCGGCGGAGTAGCCGAATACATCCGGGATCCAGAGGTTTTTCACGTCCACGCCGAATTCGTCCATGAAGAAGTTCTTGCCGTACAGGAACTGCCGGACCATCGATTCGCCGGAGATGAGGTTGCAGTCCGCCTCGACCCACATGCCGCCCTGGAGCTCCCAGCGCCCTCCCTTCACCGCGGCCCTGATCTCTTCGTAAAGCTCGGGATAGTACTGCTTGACGAATGCGTAATGCTGGGGGGCGGAAGCGCCGAAGACATAATCGGGATACTGTTCGAGCAGCCGGAGCTGGCTCGCAAAGGTGCGCGCGCATTTGCGGACCGATTCGCGGACCGGCCAGAGCCATCCTGTGTCGATGTGCGCGTGGCCGACCGCCGCGGCGGTCATTGCCGACGAAGCCGCCGGGCGGGACATGACCTTTTTCAGCGCCTCGCGCGCGGCCTTCGCATTCACCGGGTTTTCGGCGAATGCGTTTGCGGCGTCGTTCATCGCCATGACGATCTCATCCGTGCGGCGCCCGCGCGGAGGCAGCACATTGATGAGGTCGAGCAGGATTTCGAAATCGAGCCGCAGGTGCCAGAGCTCGCGGTTGAAGAGGCCGATGCGCAGCTTCCGGGCGATGCCTTTATAGTTGCCGTAGGGGTAGATCGTATTGAGCGAGGGTTCGGCGCTCATCTCCATGCCGAAGAGCGAATTCGCCGCCGCTTCGACCCAGAATTCGAGCTTCTGCCCGGCAGTGACTTCGCACGGAAGCTGATAGAACTCCTTGCGGTAGTTTTCCCCGAAGACCGAGCCGCCGGAGAAGCCGAAATGCGGAACGCCCTTTTCATCGAACAGCAGCGCCTCGCCGTTCAGGTTGACCGCGAGCGCGACCGGCTTGCCGGCCCACGCCGCCGGAATTTCCCCCGTCAGGTGGAACCAGCCGCTGTCCCACGGGCCGCCCCAGGTTTCGCCTTCGCTGATCGGGCGGTAGTCGCCGTTGAGCCGCTCCGCGTACGGAACCGGCTCCGTGCTGTGCCGGAACTCCGCCGCAAGCGGCCGGCTTTCAAAGAAGAACTCATCCGCGAGGCGTTTATGAAAATGACGGGCGCGGTCCAGGTAAAGGTCGAACTCTCGCTGCAGCATGATTGAAATCTCCAGATGTTTTTATTCAGAATGCAATCGGTTGCATTTTTAAGATAACCGCAACTTCATGAAAAGCAAGGCGGCTTCCGCAAATAGTTTGCGGATTTTTCAGGAAAGCGGCACGGGAGGCGGAAACGGGGAAAAACGGGTTTCTGCCGGGAAAATCTCTTTTTTTGAAAAACGCGTCTTGCATAATCGTAATCAAGCTGTTATATTAAAGATTCTTGTATCGCAGACATATCGGTGCTTATGGCCAATCCTCGGGCCTGTGAGTTCCGGAGGCGTGTCCGGCGCGGTTGAAAATAATAACGTGGCTGTTCCCGCGGGCGCGACAGACTCCTGTGTCTGAGCGGTACATGGCGATCGAATTGAAAAAGCGAGAAATCGAAAAAGAGGTAAAAGTTTTATGGTCAGAGTCAGATTGAAGCGCACCGGTACCCGCAACGCTTCCTGTTTCCGGGTGGTTGTCATGGATCAGCGTTCCAGCCGGGATGGCAAGGCGATTGAGGAACTGGGCTTCTATGATCCGCGCAAGAAGGAAGAGAAGATCAATGTCGAGCGCGCGGATTACTGGAAAGGCGTCGGCGCTGAATTCAGCGAAACCGTCGATGCGATTCTGAATCGTGCGAAGGACGGCCGGAATCTGAAGGATATCGTCAAGAAGCCGTCTCTCTCCAAGAAGGCGAAAGCGAAGATCGAAGCCGAGGCCGCCGCGAAGGCGGAAGCGGAAGCCGCCGCTAAGGCCGCCGCCGAGGCGCCCGCCGCGGAAGAGGCTCCTGCGGAGGCCTGATCGAAGACTGCGGCGGCACTGCCGTGAGACGGTGACGGGGTAAAGACGGAATTCGGAATTCCCCGTCCGCTGCCGCAAAACGGAAGGAAATTTGGAAATGCTTAAGGCATTGTTGAACTTTCTGACCGGGAACGGGTCCGGCGCGAAGAGCGCCGATTCCGCTCCCGTGAAGGCCGGCGGAGCTTCCGCCGGCGGAAGTTTGCGTGATCTTGAGGGATTTGTCAGCTACGTGGTTTGCGCGTTGGTCGACACTCCCGAGGAAGTGAAAGTCCGGACCGAAGAGACGGAAGAGGGCTGCTCCATCCAGATCACCTGCAAAAAAGAGGATATCGGCAAGATCGTGGGCAAGCGCGGGAAGACCATCATGGCGATCCGTTCGCTGGTCTCCGGCGCCGCCGGCCGTCAGCGCAAGCGCGTGTCGGTCGAAGTCCTCGATTGATCGGTTCGGAAGGATCATGCGGATCGATATCGTAACGTTGTTCCCGGAGATTTTTCCGGGGCCGCTCGGTGAGAGCATCATCGGACGGGCCGCAGCCAGGGAACTGGTGCGGATCGACGCGGTCGATCTGCGGAAATACACGGATGATGCGCGCGGTACGGTGGATGACAAGCCGTACGGCGGCGGGCCGGGAATGCTTATGAAGGTCGAACCGCTGGTCAAGGCGGTCGAAGACCTGAAAAGACCCGGCAGCGTGGTGATCCTGACCTCCCCGAGGGGCGAACGGTTTACACAGGCCGCCGCCCGTGAGCTGGCAGAGAAAGAGCATCTGATCATGGTTGCCGGCCACTACGAGGGGGTTGATGAACGCGCGATTGAGCTTGTCGTCGACCGGGAGTATTCGCTGGGGGATTTTGTGCTCACCAGCGGGAACCTTGCGGCCATGGTGATGGCCGACGCGGTCGTCAGGCTGCTGCCGGGGGTGCTCGGCAGCGATGAATCGAGCGTCGATGAGTCGCACTCGTCGGGTCTGCTCGAATATCCGCAGTATACGCGGCCTCCGGAGTTCCGGGGGCGGAAGGTGCCGGAGATTCTGCTCTCCGGCGACCATGGGCGGGTCGAGGCCTGGCGGCAGGCTCAATCGGAACGGCTGACCCGGGAACGGAGGCCGGATTTATGGGAAAATTATTTGAAAACAATGGAGGCAGGTTCAAATGAACATACTCGACAAGATTCGTAACGAACAGGTGAAGCCGGAGCGCCACCAGTTCAACATCGGCGACACGATCAAGATCTCCGTCAAGATCGTCGAAGGCGGCAACGAGCGTATCCAGCAGTTCCAGGGCACCGTGATCGCGCGTCGCGGCCAGGGCATCGAAGAGACCTTTACGGTTCGCCGCGTCCAGGCCGGCGAGGGCGTGGAGCGTGTTTTCCCGATCAACAGCCCCCGCATCGCGAAGATCGAAGTGATCCGCCGCGGCGATGTCCGTCGCGCGAAGCTCTTCTACCTGCGCGACAAAATCGGCAAGGCCGCCCGTGTCAAGGAACTCCGTACAAAGTAATTATTTTGGACGGGTTTCTGACCGAATCAGATGAACTCCTCCGCCCGGAACGCGAGTGCTGGGCGGAGGGTTTTTGCTTTGTCGCCGGGGTCGACGAGGTCGGGCGCGGCCCGTTGGCCGGCCCTGTCGTCGCGGCTGCGGTTGTTTTTCCGCGCGGCGTGCCGCTGCCGCGCGTGAACGATTCGAAACAGCTGAGTGAAGCCGCCCGTGAAGAGCTGCGCGACGCGATCCTCGCCGTTCCCGGCGTCCAGGTCGGAATCGGGGAGGCGGATGTGGAGACGATCGATCTCATGAACATCCTGAATGCCACGCATCTTGCCATGCGGCGCGCGGTCGGGCTGCTCCGGGAGGCTGATTTCATCCTTGTCGACGGCCGCCCGGTGAAAGGGCTGCCGCTGCCGTCGCGCGCGATGGTCAAAGGCGATTCGAAGTCGGCCAGCATCGCGGCTGCCAGTATTGTGGCGAAGGTCTACCGCGATCATCTGATGGTCGGGCTCGATGCGCTCTATCCGCAATACGGATTCGCATCGCATAAAGGATATGGTACGGCGGAGCATCTGGAGGCCCTCCGGCAGTTCGGAGTCACACCGATTCACCGGAAAAGTTTCCGGCCGGTGCGTGAAATCATCACTCCGCCGCCGGAACAGCCCCTGCTGTTTTAACGGTTGACGGTCAATACAGGAGAACAGGATAATGATTTTTGATTCACTGGACAATTTTCTGCAGTACGGGAAGCTCGCGCCGGCGGCGTGGGAGAAGATTTCGAAGTTTCTCGCGGGATGTACGGCGGAGACGCCGGCGGGCCGCTACGAGTTGGACGGCGACCGGGTTTATGCGATGATCCAGGGGTACGAAACCCACGCCGCGAATCCGGAGAAGCTTGAGATCCATAAGAGGTATGTCGATATCCAGCTGCTGCTGGCGGGCGGGGAGTCGATCATCTTCCGGCCGGTCGACGGGCTGGAGGTGACGGTTCCGTACGATGAGAAGAAGGACATTGCGTTTTACCGCTTTAATCTGGAGGAGTCGGTTCCGGTGACGCTGATTCCGGGCAAATTCGCGGTGTTCTTTCCGGAAGAGGGCCATATGCCGGGTGTGACCTGTGCGGGGGAGCTCTATTGTCTTGAGTGCCCTGCGACGGTCGAACAGCCGTTCCCGCCCGCCCCCGCGCGGAGCGTGATCAAGGTTGTGGTGAAAATCGCCGCAACCGAGTTCTGACGCCGGTATATATGGGGCTCACCGGCGTTTCAGCTTAAAGGCGATATCGCGTGAAAAACCGGGAATCCGGATTTCAGCGCGGCCGCCGGCAACGTCGATGGGTTCCGAACGGATGACGCCCCCTTTCCAGGTATCGTGCCATTCAAGCAGCCATCTTCCGTCCGCGAGGCCGTCAAGCTCGAAAAAGGTGTTGCGGATCGTCTCCGGCGCCTCGCCGAGCGAGTCGTGATACCAGGTGCTCGTCCGGTTCTGGAGCCAGCCGAGGACGAGCTCCGGGCCCTGCAGCAGGGAGAGCCGGATATTGTCCGCCGAACCCGGATCCGGAAAGCCCGGGATGTGCAGGGAGTTCAGGACAGTCCAGCCCCGTGCCGAGGAGACGGTGATCCGGTTTTCGCCGCTTTTGATCGGGATTTCCAGTTCCCGGCTGAGTTCGTTCGCATAAGGGTCGTCTGCACCGTCGCGGTCGTCGATCCTGAACGTTTTCTTCCAGTCGCCGCTGGTGACGGTGAGGTCGGCTCCGGTGCTGCCGACTGCGGAGAGGCGAAGCCGGACGGATGTCGCCTGGGCGGAAGCCAGTTCCAGAATAAGGGGAGCGGCGTGTGCTGCTCCTCCGCCCAGCACGCCCGGCAGCGCTTCACAGCGGATGACCCGGTCCGTATCGGCTATATATGTCGCCTTGCCCTTGACCGCGTGTTCCGGAAGGGTCTTCCAGATGCCGTCCGGACGGAGCCTGTATGGATATTCGAGTTCCGGCTCCCATTTCGTCTCAAATGTAAAGCTTCTTCCGCCGCCTGCTCCGGCGTCTCCGGAACGGGCCGGCAGGAGGCGCGGCCGAAATCCCGCCCGGTCGAACTTCACATCGCGAATGAATTCGACGAACGGCGGATATCCCTTCGGAGGCAGGTCCAGCGCGTCATGATAGCGGCCTCCCCACCAGAGCAGGACATTGCCTGCCGCCTTGTTGATCATGCTGCCCCACAGGTTGTTGTGCAGTGCGATCCCTTTCGGGTCCAGGAAGTAATTGCGGTCGGCCTGCGGCCATGGGTGGCCGTTTTCGCCGCCGATGCACGGTTTTTCGTAGGCGAGCTTGGAGCGCAGCCGTTTCTGGAGTTCCCCCGCGATGTCGTTGCTGTAGGAGTGCGTAATTGTGAAGTCGATTTCCGGTGTGCGCCAGATATCCGGCATTTCGCAGGTTTCGGCAGAGCCGAAGCTGGTGCTGACCATGTGGCGGTTCGGATCGGCGGATTTCAGGAACGCCGCGAGGTCGCGATGGAAGGCGAGCACGCTTTCCGGCGCTTTCTGCGCTCCCTCCGTATAGTTGACTTCGTTGAAGAGCTCCCAGCCGAGGATATTCGGGGAGTAGCCCCAGCGTGCGACGATGTAGCGGAAACGGTTTTTCAGGAGCCGCCGGACCTTCGGCGAGGTGAATACTTCCTTCGCGGATTTGCAGGGGCCGCCGCGTTCGGCGTTCCAGGGGTTCCGCTTCCAGTCATTTGCTGTTCCGAACGGCGTCTGGATCAGGCAGGGCAGGATGTAGATCCCGCGCTGTTCAGCTGCTTCCAGGACATAATCGAACCGGGCGGCGTTGGCGAGATCGTATTCTCCCGGCTTCCTGTGTTCCAGTGAAAAACCGCCGTCTCCGAACACCTCGAAGTTCACGCTCGTATAGTTGCCGCCGAAAGCTTTCAGGGTGTTGAGAGCGTCCCGCAGGTAGATCACGAGATTGTTGGCCGACCAGAAATGGGATGCGAAACCGACGCCGAAGAAGCTCTCCCCGTTGTCGAATGCGAGATAAGAGGGGTCATGCTGCGAGATCCGCAGGAACCCCGGCGTTTCCGCCGCTCCCGCTTCGAAGGCGCCGGAGGCGGAAACGGCGTTTCTGCCCTTGCGGTCTTTCAGTACAAGCCTGTAACTCCAGTTTCCCGGCCGGTCCGGCGTGAAGCGCAGCCGCCAGCCTGTTTCCCCGTACGGCGTGAAGGTTTCGCCGGTCCGGCTGTAGAAGTAGGGACGGTATGGCTGATAGAAGAAGCCGTCCACTCTCTTTTCGGTTCCATCCGGGGATGTGAAGATGCCGGAAAGCGATACCTCATCGGGATCGAACGGATTCCGGTACTCGGCTTCCAGCTTGACGGCGAGCTCGAATTTCGCATAAGTCGGCACCTTTTCTGCCGTTACGGGCGTGATTGCGAGGAAGCGCGGCTCCCCCCGATAACTGTTCTGCCTCGAATCGCTGCCGGAGGAGCGCAGCAGGGCGAGGGCGCGGGAACGCTCCCCGGCGAGTTCCGCAACGGTTTTTGCCGGCGGTTCGCCGAAGGAGAGAATTCCGAAATTGACCGGTTGAAGGTCGCCGTTCCAGACCAGCCGCCTGAAGGCGTCGCCGTCGTTGTCGCAGAGGGAGATGTTGAACCGGATGGCGTTGGCGTTGTTGCGCATTCCCGTAAAGCCGTCGATCGGCAGCTTTACTTCCACGGCATAGCCGTCCGCCGTCCGGTGCGCTTTGAGATCGGAGTCCGCCCGGATGTGGGCGTCGCGGCTGTTCCGATAGGTGCGCAGCTCGGGTTTTCCGGCGGGCGTTTCCGGTGTGACGACGACCTGATAGTCGTCCGGACCGTCGAGGTGGAGCCCCGAATCGCGGCGGCAGTCGAACCAGAATTCGAGCCCGTCATTCTGCCAGATATCGTGTCCGGAGAAGGGGGTGTTGAATCGGTCGTCCGTGACGTCGGCCTTCAGGTACAGATAACGGTCGTCATAAGCGGCGGTCACTGTCGCACTGAGGTCCCGGTCGTCGCGGACCGCGCCGTCCAGCGTTCGGCATGAGGCGCGGTCGATGCGGATCGGTTTCGCCTTCGCGATTTCAGAAACGGGAACCGCGGTCAGGAGTTTCGATGCCGCCGGTGCGGATGCGACCGCCCTCTGTGCGCCCTCGCGGGAGGAGATGGTGAACTCCCTGAAGTATGCGCTCCCCGACGGCTCGCACTTGCCGTATTTGCCGAAGCTGCGTACTTCGAGCGCGACCCGGCGGACCGGCAGGTCGATGCGGCCGTTCCCGTCTCCGCCCCAGAAGCTGTGTTTGCGGTCCAGCGGAATTTGCACCGTACGGAGCTCCCCGGGAATGGAGAGCTGCGATACGGGATACTGGTGCGTTTCGCCGGAGGCGTCGACCAGCCTGATGTTGCAGGAGTTGTTTCCGCTCCCCCGCAGCGCAACGGTCGCCGAGTCCGGCATGACGTCGATCGTGCACTCTTTTTCGGCGACGACGAGTCCGCCCGGCGAGGGAACCGTGTAGTCGAGCCGGACGGAGTCCGCCCCGGATGCGGAAAGTGTTCCGGCGGATTTGTTCATCGTATTGATTTTCCACCCTGAGAGGGTGGGGAAACCGGCGCGGAACACGGTCAGCTCCCCCGCGGCGGCCGGCAGTGCGGCCGACAGCAGCAGAATGGCGGTCAGTTGTTTCATGATGGAACCTTTCAGAGCCAGATGCCGCTCTCTTTGAATTTCAGTTCACCGATCAGTTCCGCTTTGCTGAACGAAGCGACGTGTCCGTCGGCAAAGACGAGGTTCGCGCGATGAGCGTGGCGCAGATGGACCCGGGACCAGTCCGAGCTTTGGTTGTATTTGTAAGTCGGGTAGAAGAAGGTCGAACACTGGATCCGGGCCGGATCGGTTCCGGAACGCGGGCTCGATGAATCCGCGACAAGCGGGAAGGTTGCAGGGGAGAATCTGACCCAGCTCTCCGGCACATTCACGAGCTTCAGCCGTTTCAGGTTCAGGAATGCGCAGGCGTGTTCGCCGCCGTAGCCGGTGTTGTAGCCGTAGGTCTGATAGCGCGCGCCGGAGTAGCTCGCCGGCTCGAGAGATGGGCAGAGCAGGATATCATTGGCCTGCAGATAATTGCCGTTGGTCAGGAACTCGTGCCAGACATACGGATTCAGCGGATAACCCGGGACATTCGTGTTCTTATCAGCGGGAGGAAGCATGTCGTTGTAATCCCCGGCGTACATCGTCAGTGCAGTGCCGATCTGCTTCAGGCGTCCGGTGCACCGGGCCGATTGCGCCCGGGCGCGCGCCTGATTCAGGGCCGGGAGCAGCATCGATGCGAGGATTGCGATGATCGAAATCACGATCAGAAGTTCAATCAGTGTGAAATGTCTTTTCATCTTTACGACTCCCTTTCCTGTGTCTAAAATGATTCCCGCAGGACGAGTTCCGCAGGATATTCCACTGTGCAGAACGGTGTGCCGTGCATTTCGAACTCCGCCAGCCGGCGAAAGGCGGTCCGGCCGAGCTCCGCACGGTTCAGTTCAATGCTCGAGAGTGACGGCACCATGAGCCGGCTTCCCGGAAGATTGTCGCAGCCCAGCACCGGGAGCTCTTCCGGGATCCGGAGCTTGAGCTCATAAGCCGCACGGTAGACGCCGAGTGCCAGCTGATCGGAGGAGAGGAAGAGCCCGTCCGGAATTCTGCCTTCCGCCGCCAGCCGGCGCAGAAGTTCGTAGCTGCCGTCGGGGCGGCTGAGGCGGAAGGAGAAAGCATCTTCCGGCATAATGCCGGCGGACGCCATCGTCTTTGCCGCATATTCGTACTTGGATTGGTCGATTCCGTCAGTTCTGCTTCTGCCGTGCAGCTCCGGATGCAGGTCCAGGAAAGCGACGCGGCGGCAGCCGCGTTTCCGGAACCGCTCCACGGCCCGGTCGATCGCCGGCTCCAGCTTTGCCGTTACGAACGGGACGGCGCTTTCCCGGTTGAAGTTGTACAGCGAGAGCAGTGGGACCCCGAATTTTTTCAACTCATTGAACACCTCACGGAACGAGGTGCCGAGTACGATCATCCCGCAGGTTCCGGACGGGTCGAAATGTTCGATCCGAAGACCGTCCTGAGAGCAGGAGGAGTTTGTCTGACTCAGCCTGAACTCCCCGTATCTCTCTGCCTCCTCGGAAAGGCCGCGGTAGAATTCGCTCCAGAAATCCTGACTTTCCACCGAGCCGAGTCCGAAATAGACGATCTCGATATGCTTGCGGAATGGGTTGCTGCGCAGGCGTGTGGTTTTTCCGTGCGCGATTTCAACCACCTTCAGCTCATTCAGGTTCGACAGTGCCTGAGATACGGTGTGCTTGCTCATTTCATAGCGTACCGCAAGGCTCCGCAGCGACGGCAGGGCATCGCCCGGGCGGTACACGCCGCGCCGGATGTCATCAAGCAGCCGGTTCTTCAGCCGGTCGGCCTTTGAAAGATTCCTGATCATGAACTGTTACCCTTAATGAATACGAAACTGTCCTACACAGTTATATTATGGGATAGAACCGTATTCGTGTCAATAGCCGGGCCGCTTTTTTTCCGATTTTTATTTTCTGTGGGCAGGCCGCCCAGGCGGGCGTTCCGGAGAAAAAGCCCTGTGATTCAGGGCGGATGCGCTTGTAAAAGCGGTCGAATCCGTGTATAGTGTATGGATTCGGCGGATGGTATTTTCTGTAGAAAGAAGGCGGGTAAGGCGTGATGGAAAATGACGGACATAAGGTGGCGCTGCTGCACTACTGGCTGCTGACCATGCGCGGCGGCGAACGGGTGTTCGCGGAGCTGTGCACCCTGTTCCCGAAGGCCGATGTCTATACGCACGCCTGCAACCGTGACCGGCTCGTTCCGGAGATCACCGGCCACCCGATCTATGAGTCCTTTGTGTCGCGTTTGCCGGGGGCGCGGCAGGCCTGCCAGCGCTATCTGCCGCTGATGCCGGCCGCACAGCGGCGGTGGGATCTCTCCGGATACTCCCTGATCATCAGTAGCGAGTCGGGGCCGGTCAAGGGGATCCGCAAACCGGAGGGGTGCCGTCATATCTGTTACTGCCATACGCCGATGCGCTATGTCTGGGATATGCACGATGAGTATTTCCGCAAGGCGTCGCTGGCGGGGAAGGCGGCGATGCGGCTGTTCCGCGACCCGATGCGGCGGTATGACCTGAAATCGGCGCAGTGTGTGGATCAGTTTGTGGCGAATTCCCGTTTTGTCGCGGAACGGATCCGGCGGGCTTACGGCCGCGAGTCGGCGGTGGTCTACCCGCCGGTGAACACCGATTTCTTCGGGAGCGCGCATGAGCGCGAACGGAGCTACTTTCTGCTGGCCGGACAGCTGACCGGCTATAAGCAGCCGCAGCTTGTGGTCCGGGCGTTCGCCCGGTTGAACGAACGCCTGATTGTGGCGGGCGCGGGCGAGGAGCTGCCGAAGCTGCGGGCGATCGCCACGCCGAACGTGGAGTTCGTGGTCGCCCCGGACGATGAGGAGCTGCGCGACCTCTATGCCGGAGCGCGGGCGTTGATTTTTCCCGGAGTCGAGGATTTCGGGATCATTCCGGTCGAGGCGCAGGCGGCGGGTTGTCCCGTCATTGCGTTCCGGGCGGGCGGCGCGCTTGAGAGCGTCGTGGAGAACCACACGGGGCTCTTTTTTGACGAGCAGAGCGAAGCTTCTCTGCTCGGGGCCGTCGAGGAGTTCCGGGGCCGCCGTTTTTCCCCGGAGGAGCTGAAGGAAAACGCCGCGCATTTTTCGCGCGAACAGTTCCGGAAAGAGATGGGCCGCATCATTGCCGAATACGGCTGCTGATTTCTCTTTTACCGCCGTTTCAGGTGGTAGACCATTGTGCTTCCGGCCGGGCCGTGCGTGTCGGCTGTGAAGCGGAGGGCTCCATCCTTCTGCCCGGCGGGGATTGCTCCCAGCACATTCCCGCCGAGATCCAGAGCGTGAACCTCCCAGCCGTCGCCGGCTGCGTCGAGAGCGACCTCCACCCTGCCGCGGCGGAGCAGCAGCGGGAAGCTTCCGTAATTGTCGACCAGCGTCCGGTCGGGTGACAGGAAGCGTGTGTTGTCGGCCAGCGAGTCGGTCAGATGGAACAGCAGCATTTCGCCGGATTCCGCCAGCGGGCGGCCGTCGAGCGAATGCACGGAGACGGTGCAGAAGCCGTCTGCGCCGTGCACCCGGAGGTACCGGCCCCGCGCGGCGGTTCCGTCGAACGTCAGCACCTCCGACTTCGGCGTGACGACCCGGAGCTGCTTTGCTTTGGCGTCGAGTGTGATTTCCCCGGTTGAACTCTTCGCAACGGCGTGTGTCTCCATCTGATCGAGTGCCGCTTGCGCCGCTTCCGGCAGACGGCCGCGCCATCCGGCGTCTCCGGTATCGATGCCGGTGCAGCCGGCGGGGATGGCGTTTTTCGGAGCGGAACCGATTCCGGTGAAGAGCCCGAGCAGTGCGAATTCGCGCGGGAACCGTTCACCGTACTGCTCGTCGTCCCACAGATAGCAGAGCGTTTCCCCGGCGGCGGAGACGTCGCCGCGGCCGAAGAGGAAGAAGATGATCCGTTCCGTCAGGATTCCGACCGGATCGTGGATGGTGTTGAATGCGCCCGGCGCGGTCTGTCCGGAGATTTCACTGCGGCGGAAACCGTAACAGAAGCGGTAGAGGCCGTCCCATCCCTGCAGTGCGGCATAGGCCCCGGCCAACGCCCCGGCTTCGCTGCGGAACCGGTTCGGATAGCAGTAGTTGATTTCGGTCGCGATCAGCGGCTTGCCCGGGATGCGCACCGGCATCGAGCCGCGCATGGAGCCGGCCATGCCGGCGATATCGGATGTCTGCTCCAGCTTCACCGGCGGTTTCCAGTTGTTCATCGGGTAGGAGGGGTGGTCGTGATAGATGTGCACATCGACGAGGTCGAGGGTGTTCCGGAACGGCTGCAGGGAGGGAGATGCGTTGTTGTTCAGGTTCGTAATGAGTGCTTTCATGCCGAGCTCCCCGCGCAGGAAGCGTGCCTGTTCGGCCATGACGGCGGACTGCCGTTCCGCGAGGAAACGGTGGAACGTCCTGCCGCGCTCCTTTACGAGCTCCGGGGTGTGGAGATTTCGCTGCTTCAGCCACTCCGCGTAGGCGGCTTCGACGAGCGGCATGAATTCCGGCGCGCTCTTCCAGACATGGTAGAGGGGGGATTCGTTGTCGAGGTTCACCGCGAAGAGGGCGGGGTCCTCCGCCATGGAGAGCCCGGTGTAGGGATTGCGGGTTGTGAACAGGCGTCGCGCATACTCCTTCCAGTCGTCGAGCGCGGTTTCCGAGAAGAAGTTCAGGAATTTGCGCAGCTCGTCCCGGGTCGAACTTCGGCACTCCGCGATGCCGTCGCCGGACCGGATCGGGCGGGTCGCGTAGATATCCGTCGTGATGTACATCCCCTTTTCGCGGAGCTTCGCATAGAGGTGGAAGAAGCGGTCGAGCGACTCCGGGTTGAAGCTCCGGGTGTCCGGCGCGTTCCAGTCCATGATGAACTTCTCGAACTGGTGCAGCCGCACGGAGTTGTAACCGGCCGTCGCGAGGTTCTCCGCCAACAGCTTCGCATCCTCATGGGGCGGAACCAGGATCTCCTGGCAGAGGTTTGTGCCGAAAAAGCGGATTCTCTCTCCGGAATTGCCTTCGGGGGCGAAGTGCCCGTCCGGCGCGGCGGTGATCCGCCCGACCGCTTCCCCGGCGTTTCGCCGCAGTCCGGAGAAGTCGAGCGGGGAGCCCGGTCGGATGCGCACAGGCAGCTTGAGCTCCTTCCATTCGTTTCCGGCCCGGATCACGGTCGGCTGAACCGCATCGCCGGACAGCCTCAGGTTTGCGAGGGTCACGCCGGCGATCATCCAGACACCGTCGCCCGGCAGGAACCGCAGTTGGCGCAACGGCTTTCCGTCGAGGCGGAACGCCGAAACGTACAGTCCGACTTCCCCCGAACGGTTGCTGCCGGTCCAGCCGATCCGGCCGTTGCGGAACGAAAGGGCCGGACGCCACCAGTTGCCGCAGTCGACTCCCGCGACGACCGGAATCCGGGCGGTCGACCCGTCCGCGTACCCGGCCTCGATAAAGCCGGACGGAACTCCTGCGGCGGGAACCCAGGCGGCGGCGTGCAGCAGATACACGTAGCGGGCGGAAACCGTTTCGACAAACCGGAGCGGCCGGACCGGCGGAAAATTCCGGTCTTTTGAGAGGACCAGCGCGCCTTTTTCATCACTGCCGGAGAGTTTCGGGATTTCAAAGCCGATTCCGGCGCATTCGAGCTTTCCGGCGGGCAGGCAGGAGAGGTCGTTCCCCGGCCCCTGATCGGTCCAGCCGCCGCGGCCGTCGTTTGCGACATCGTCGCGAAAGCCCATATTCGCCGCGCCGCGCAGGTCGACAGCCCGGTCTTTCAACGGTTCGGATTCGATGATGAATTCGAGGCGGCAGCGCCTGCCGCCATCCGTTTTCGGAGGATGCAGATGGATGCAGTAGAGATTCTCTTTCGTGCCGCCGCGCAGGTCAGACACGGTCACTCCGAACTCGCCGCGGAGCGTATATTTCCGGTCGCCGGAGACGAACGAGAAGCTGTTCCCCTTCCGCGGCTGCGGCGCGTCGAGGAGGAACGCTTTTCCCTGTTCGCCGGAGAGCGCCAGCAGTTTGCCGCCGATCTCCAGGTCGGCCGGCGGTCCGGCCGGGATTTTGAGCTCCAGCGTGAGGCGGTCGGTCGGACCGTCCGCCGCGAGCTCCGCGACGTACCGGTTCCCGTCGAGCCGGGCGGAGAGCGACACATTCAGCTCCGGCGACACGGCGCATGTGCCGGTGACTTCGGACCGTCCGCCGCTGTGTTTGACGGCCGCGTTACGGAGGAGGACGCCGCGCCATGCGGGGGCGTGGCGGAACTCCCAGCGGCTCTCGCCGGTCAGGAGCCTCCCCTCGGCGGAGAGGGAAACCGTCTCGCCGGCCGCGAGCACGGCGGCAAAGAACAGGGAAAGAAAAAAGATCGGATATTTCATGCCGGTAAACTCCTTTCTGCGGTCAGCGCGGCAGGATCACGTTGCGGCTCGAAACGATGTCGCGCTGGCTCGACGGGTAATTGCACCGCTTGATGAGCTCCCCCTGGGAGAGCGCTGCGACGGAGCCGTCCAGCATGACCGCGTTTGCGCGCTCCGAGTGGCGCAGATGCACCGCGATCGAATCCGCCGCCACGTAATAGTATTGATACGGATTCGCGGAGAGGCCGCTCTTGTCGACGCTGTCGATCAGGATGACCGTCGCGGACGGGTTGTTGGCGGGCAGGAAGATCCAACTCGCCAGCGAGCGGTTCAGCGACGGAATTTTCCGGCGGTTCGGCGGCGTGGATTTCGCGGCCGTATCGCTCGCCCCGCCGTACAGGTGGGTGTTCAGCCCGTAGGTCCTTGTGTGGACGTTCGCCATGCCGGGCGTTACCGGGAGCACCGGGCAGCGGAACAGGTTGTTGTTCCGGGTGTTCGATGTCGCGCTGCCGAGGTATTTGCCCGCCTTGATCTTCTCCGGCCACAGAGCGTTCGGCATGTTGGCGGCCGGAAAGTAATCCTGATTGTCGTCGCCGTAGAGGTTGAAAGCGAGCCCGAGTTGTTTGAGCTGGTTCGTGCAGCTTGCCGCCCGGGCCCGCATCCGCGCGCCGTTCAGCGCGGGCAGCAGTATGGAGGCCAGAATCGCGATGATCGCAATCACGACGAGGAGCTCGATGAGGGTGAAGCGGCGCGGCGTGGAATTTTTCATTTTCTCTCTCCGGTTCAGTTTGAATTCCTGTCTGTCAAATCTATATTTATTATGAATGAAAAAGAGAGGCAATGCAATATGACTCCGCAAAAAGACATGAGGAATAATACGAAAACATATGAAGAATAATTCACAGGGAAAACGCCTGTCTCCGCACTCCCACCGCTATGACGCCTCGAGGATGGACAACTTCAAGCTCCGCCGCATCGAACCGTGGCGGATCTCCTGTCACGGCGCGTTGCCGCTTTACCCGTATTGGATGGAAGAGGAGATCCGGATCGGCAAATTCTGGTACCGGGAAAATTTTTCCCGGTTCGGTCTTGTGACCATTCTGCTCGAGGGCAGCATCCTGTTCCGCTTCGGCCATCGGAAGATCAGGCTGGAGGCGGGGGAGATACTCGTAATTCCGAAAGGGATGCCGTATTCGTTCGAGAACACGGAAGAGCCTCAGGCGCACAAAGTCGTGTTGGAGTTCATCGGGAAGAATCTCGTCTCCGACCTTGAGACGCTGGCGCTGAACCGGCCGGCCGTGATTGCGACGGAACGGTGCGGCGGGTTCGCCGATCAGGCGCGCCGGATCGGGGACCTGCTGCATGAGAAGGATCCGGCCCGCACGCCGGAGTTGGTCGGGCTCTCTTATGCGTTCCTGACGGAGCTGTCGCTCGCCCGGCCGGTGAAGCGGCTGTCGAACAGCCTGTTCCTCGACGCGCAGATGCTGCTTGAAAGCGAGTTTGAGCGGAAGCTGTCGCTTGCGGAGCTTGCCGTGCAGCTGAATACGACCCCCGCCCGGCTGAACCGGATTTTTCACCAGGAGCTCGGCATCCCGCCGATGCAGTACCGGATCGAAAAGAAGATGGAGCTCGCCAAGCATCTGCTCGTGAACACGAAACTCGCCGTGAAGGAGATCGCGTTCCGGCTCGGTTACTGCGACCAGTTCTACTTTTCGCGCGAATTCCGCCGCGTCGCGGGCTGCTCCCCGCGCGAAGCGCGCGAGAAAGGCATCCTGCTGTGACTTCTCCGGTGCTCCAGATTCCCTGACAGACTGCCCGAACTGTTTTTTCACTCTTTTTTTCCTGGCTCTCTTGACAATCGCGGATGATTGATTCATAATATATCATGTTAACATAATAACATAATAACATGTCAGGAACGTTGCCATGCCGACCGTTGCCAAACCCGTCAAGTACAGACAGATCTATGAGGAGCTGAGTCACCGCATCCGCTGCGGAGCTCTGAAACCCGGCGAGCAGCTGCCTTCCACGCAGGAGTTGGCCGAATACTACAGCACGTCCATTCTGACCATCCGGCAGGCGATCACCCATCTGACGCGGGACGGTTTCACAATGGCGATTCAGGGTAAGGGCACATTTGTTTCGGCGCACGAGAAAGCCAGAGCGGAAGTCCCGGCCATCCAGTTTTTCAGCAGTTCCTTTCACGGCGACCTCAGCCGCGATCCCTTTGTGGGGCCGCTGCTGCTCAATCTCTGCTCACAGGCGGCCCGGCAGGGAGCCAGCGTCAATGTAACCGTGCTGCCGCCGCACCAGACGCTGACCGGTTATGTGCGGGAGTACGGGGTTACTCCGGCGATGCGGAACGGCACGATCCTCAACCTTTCTTCGGAGCAGCTGCGGAACAATCTTGAAGCCGAACAGGAGCTGCTTCGCCGGGAACGGGTTCCGTATGCGGTAATTCCGCTCGATGATTCCACGGCGGACATCCCGCAGGTGCGCGCCGACGGCCGCAGCGCCTGGGAGTTCGCTCTCCGCCGGCTGCTCGATTACGGCCATCGCGACATCATGCTGCTGCCGGGACACAACTCCTACGCCGATGTGCAGGAGGTCTGCCGCCGCCTCGATCTGCCGGTGACGCCGGAGCGGTTCCAGCTGATCACCCCCTGGGAGGAGGAGTCCGGGCGGGCGGCCGCATGGCGGCTGCTTCAGGGCCGGCCCGCCTTCTCCGCCGTGCTGGTGGCGGGCGACCGCGCGACCATGGGCGCGATCCGCGCCATACAGGAGAGCGGCCGGCGGATTCCGGACGACGTTTCCCTCTTCTCCTATGACCGCTACACGTGGATGGACACCGCTTCTCCGATGAAAATCACCGGCATGCAGCAGAACATCGACGCGATGGCGCATGCGTTGCTCCATCTGTTGGAGGAGCAGCGCCTGAGCGGCGGCGAAGTTCCCCGCAGCGTCTCGATCCCGATGGAATTCGTCGCGGGCGAAAGTTGCATTTTGAAAGCGGAAAACCTTTAAAGAGTGATTCAGAATATCCGGAAAGGAGCCATTCCCATGAAACGGCGCGGGCGGTATTCCGTCGCTTCACACTGGTTGAATGTCTGGCGAATACTTCACAAAACAACCGCGAATTCGTATAATACCGGGTATGTGATGCTTACAGTTCAGGTCCGACATAATATAACTCCTTCTTGTTAAATAAGGTTGTCCGGCCTCTGGCGGTTAAATTACTTGTTTGCCTTTTCTATGTATTGTCGAACTTAATTGTCGTGGGATTCGCGGGGGAAATACATTTCCCCCGCACCCCCATTTCTTACGCTCATGTGGCGAGCGCATTATCGTGTAACAGTTCCCTTCCCGTTCGCGGCGGGGGCATTGCCCCCTTACTTGTCCGCCTGCGGCGGCCAACTCTTCACCGCCCGCTTCGCGGGCTGCGCCAGAGGGGCTTCGCTGCGCTGCGTTCACCTGCGTCACTTTCGTTCCTTGCAACCCGCTTCGGCTGCGCCGAACCGTGTTGTTCGTTCACATCCGCTCCGCGGCGCTTACCGCGCTTTTTCTTGCCGGGCTGCGATGCTTTGCCGCATCACATACCCGGTATTATGAGTTGTCATTTCACCTTGATAGAACTTCTGGTTGTTCTTGCGATCATCGCGATTCTGGCCGGGATGCTGCTGCCTGCGTTGAGCAAGGCGCGCGATACCGCGCACGGGACCAAGTGCCTCAGTTCCGTCAAGCAGGTCTGGAGTTTCGGAAACTTCTACGCCAATGACAACAACGACTGGTTTGTGCCGTGGGAGGTGCGGAATGCGGAGAATACCGAAAACCTCCGCTGGCACCGCAATCCGGCTTTCCGCTCCTATGCCGGGCTGGCCAAACGCGAGTGGGACGACGCGCTCTATCCGCGCGCCTTCGCCTGTCCGCTGGCCACGGTCGGGATCCAGAACGGCTTCATCGACCTCTCCTATGTCTACGGCATGGTCCACAACGGCGGCGATCCCTGCAAGCCGGGAAGCACCAACACCGGCTCGACCATGTTCAAGCTGACGAAAGTCAAGCGCCCTTCCGAGAAGGTTTGCATGGCCGACGCCACCGCTGCGGGGCAGATCTACATGTACAACAGCCCTCCTGAGCCCTTCTGGGCGAGGGGCAACGAGATGGCGCTCTCCTCTCCGCCGGAGGAATGCGTCGCTTACCGTCACGGCGGCCAGCTGAATGCGAATGTCGCTTTCTTCGATGGCCACGCCTCCCCCCGGCGGCACAACACGCTGAATTGGAAGCTCGACTCCCCGTCCAACCGGACCACGCTTGTCTGGTTCCCGTACGACAAGGTCCTCTGGTAAGAGGCAAAAGAAAGGCACAGCCCATGAACCGTCTGCTTCGATACGCCGCCGGAATCTCTGCCGGAATCGCATTCACCGCTTCGGCGGAACTCATCTTTCAGTGCGACTTCCAAAAGCCGGACGACCTGAAAGCGTTCGCGGCCTGGCAGGTGAAGCCGGAAATCCGCCGGAACAGCGTCGTGCTCCCCGTTCCGCAGCGTGTCTCGAACGCCGGCCTGACCAAAAGACTGAACCCGGCTGAAATCGCCGGCCGGCGGCTCCGCTTCTCCGTCGAGGCACGCGGCACCGGCATCGCTCCCGCCCGCGAGCCGTGGAACGGCGGCAAATTCCAGTTCGCCGTCGAAGCGCCCGGCCATCAGTCATGGCCCGGCGCCAAAATCAAGCTGGGTAATTTCGACTGGGAGACGCTCGCTTTTCCCGCCGATGTTCCCGCCGACGTGACCGGCGCCCAACTGACGCTCGGTTTTCAGGATTCCTACGGGAAGCTCGAATTCCGTAACCTGAAAATCGAAGCGGTCGCCACCCTGCTCGACCTGCGCCGCGCCGCCAATATGGGCTTCGAGGACCCGGTCGCCGGGGACGGCAAGGGCGGCTGGTCCGATCAGGGACCGGACAACGATGCGCGGAATTTCAAATGGCGTTCCCCCGCCACCTTCGGTAATGTGCCGTTTGCAATTGTTGATCCCGCGAAAAACAACGGCCGCTCCGTGCTCACCATGCGCGCGGCGAATTTTCCCGCCGGACTGGAAGAAGCGAAAATTCCCGCCCCCGCCGGAACCATCGGCAACCATCTCTATTTGCTGCACACCCTCTGCTACAACGTCCCCGGCGCCGTCGGGAGTGTGGAGGTGACCGGCAGCTCCGGCAAGCGCCAGACTTTCGAGATCCAATCCGGCCGCGACATCGGCGACTGGTGGAACCCCAAGCCGCTGGCCAATGCTTTCCCGGGGGCGCTCTGGCCGAACAACTCCGGCGGCCGTGTGGGACTGTACGTGTCGCACTTCGAACTTGATCCGGAGTTGAAAGGCATTAAAAGCCTGCGTTTCCTCAGCGCAAACCGCCCAGCAATCTGGATCATCGCGGCGGCGACGGTCTCCGAGCACCGCTACGATCCCCCGTCCACCGAACGCGTTGTGACCCGCGCCGACGGCCGCTGGCAGGAGTTGGCGCGCCCGGCCAGGCCGGGAATCGTGCCGGGTTCGGCGCTCGACCTCGCCTTCCTGTCTCCGGAAAACGTTCCGCTCGACCGGATCATCGTCAATGGCGACGGCCGGTTTGCCCGCGAAAGCGCCCCGGAAACACCGGTCCGCTTTCTGACCGCCGCCGAGGGGTACGGTACCATTTTCAACGAGTGCACCACGAAGGAGAAGACCCGTGAATATGTGCGCCAGTTGAAGATGCACGGCTACAACATGACCCGGCTGCATTATTTCGACGATATGCTCATGCGCGGCGCCAAGGAGCCGCTGCAGTTCAATGCCGAAGTGCTCGACCGGTTCGACTACTACGTCTACTGCCTGAAGAAGGAGGGGATTTATCTCAATATGGATGTGATGTCCAGCTCGATCGGCTACACGCCGGGCGATGCGTGGGGAACCGATCCGCAGGGGCGCAGTTACAAATTCGACATCTACTTCGACGAAAACGTCCGCCGCAACTGGGCGGAAGGCGCGGAGAAGTTTCTCACGCACGTGAATCCGTACACGGGGAAACGCCTGGTCGATGATCCGGTGCTGGCGGTGCTGACCTGTTTCAACGAGCAGGAGTTCGCCTTCTTCCGCAACCATTGCAACTGGCCGAAGATGGCACCGGCGTGGCGGGAGTTCCTGCGGAAGGAATACGGCTCCGTCGACCGGCTCCGCGCCGCGTGGGGAGAAAAACTGCCGGCAGCCGTGAAGGAGTGGCGGGATGTGCCGCTCTTCAAAGCCGGGGAGATCCGCGATTCCGGCAACCGGGGCGTCGACATCGCCCGCTTCCTGACCTCGCTCGAACAGGAGCTCTACCGCTGGTATGCCGCTGAACTGAAAAAGCTCGGCTACGCCGGAATCCTCGCGAACTTCGACATGGGGCAGGAGCAGCGTTACCACCTGGTCCGGCAGGAGATGCCGGCGGTCTTCATGCACTCTTACCACGCCCATCCGTCCGCTTTCATCTCGGAGGGCTCGGCGCTGCCCCAGACCAGCTCGATCGCCAACGGGGGCGGAGTCATCCGCGGGCTCAACAGCATGCGCCAACACCGCAAGCCGCTGCTGATTACCGAGCACGGGCATGTGTTCTGGAACAGCTACCGTTACGAGCAGGCGTTCGTGACGGGCGCCTATGCCGCGTTTCAGAACGTTTCCGGCCTGACCTGCCATGCGACGCCGGTCTCGATCACTCCGGCCAAGCTTTACCAGATCCGGCCCTTTGCGCTGATGTTCGATCCGGTGATCGGCGCATCGGAGTTCCTGACCGCTTTCCTGCTGCGGCGCGGCGACGTCCGCCCGGCTGACGGCAAAGTGCGGATCACGCTTGACCCGGAGGAGCTTTACCGGGCGCGGACCTTCAACGACGGCATGAATTCCGCCCATTCCCGGCTGACGCTGCTGACCGGCGTCGCCACGGAGGTGCTGAAGCCCGGTGCGCAGCCGCAGCCGCTCGATGCGCATGAAATTGTGCTGAAAACCTCTGGCGGAACCGCGGTCGTCAACAATCTGGCCGGTTTTTCACAGGTCGTCGATCAGCCGGGCAATCCCTTTGACCTCAACAACTTTGTGGCGGAGCTCAAGAAGCAGAAGCTGCTTGCGGAAAACAACCGCAGCAATCCCAATGGCGAGGTTTTTGAAAGCTCCACCGGCGAGCTCCTGATGGATTGCCGCCGCAACTATATGAGCGTCGATACGCCCCGGCTGCAGGGAATCTGCGCCGAAGCGGGAACCAGAGCGCAGCTCTCCGGGCTCGGCGTCGACGAGCTGACCACCCGCGGCAATCTCGCCGTGGTCAGTGTCGACGGCGACCGTCCGCTCCGGCAGGCGAAGCGCCTGGTGGCGGTGTATGCGACCAACGCGCTGAACTCCGGTATGGAATTCGACGAAAAGGAGCGGGTCACGCTGCGCAGGATCGGTCAGGGGCCGACGCTGGTGGAGACCGGACGCTTCCGGCTCCGGCTCCGCCACGACCGCGCGGATGAACTGAAATGCTTTGCGCTGGGCATTGATGGAACCCGCCGCGTCGAACTGCCGGTGACGGCCGGAGACGGAGAGCTGACGCTCGACGTCGATACCGCCCGGCTGCCCGGAGGTCCCGCGCTTTACTTCGAACTGGCGGAAGAGTAAAAGCGATATTCCGCCCCGGCATCCTGCCGGGGCGGTTCGGGTTCAGCGGGTGATTTCAAAATAGAGCACGGGGCCGTCCGGCAGGGCGGCGGTGTCGACCGGCAGTTCGAGCCCGCCGCCGGAAACGGAGAGCGGGACCGGGGCGCGGCGTTCGCCGTTCAGCTCCAACGGGTACGCTTTCATCTGCGATGCGTTTTCGTTCCTGATTTTCAGCGTGAAGGCTCCGGTCCGGACGAGGGTCGGGTTCTCCCCGGGGTGCTTCCGGACCGTCATGGTCCGGTCGGTGAACGTCATGCCGGAGTTCAGCGCGTTGGTCGCGTAGACGACCAGCAGCCGCTTCGCCGTGCGGATCGTGCCGTCGAGCGCGATGACGGAGAGGTTGCCGTCCGCCGCGAAGCGGGTGATCTCGATGTCGCTGAGCTTCAGCGTCGTTCCCGCCGGGGCGGCCACTCCCTGAAAGCGCGGCGTATCGGCGCGGACGAGCTTCCGGTTCGCGTCGAGCAGGAGCTCCCCGGTTTCGCTTTCGAAGAGCGTCCAGCTGCCGCTGCGGTTGGCCTCCGGCAATATCCCCTGTTTTTTCAGGGCGGAGAGCTCGGCGGCGAGATTGAAATCAGCCGGTGCGGCCTCGTGTGTCTGCGAGAATCCGGCCGTATTGTTTTCCACGCGCGATCCTCCCGACAGCGGGATTGCCGCAACCCCTTCTCCTGCCGGCAGGAGCGGCCTGCCGGAATCGCTCTGCTCGAGCGTCAGCTTCGTCACGAGGGCGAGCCTCGACTGCGCGCCGCCGAGCGCATCCGGATACGCCCCCGCTCTCCGGAGCTCCCGCTCGGAGAATCGGATGCGCACCTCGCCGCGGGACGGGGAGACGTCGCCGCGCAGGAAGAGGAAGTACCCCTGAAGCTGCTGCGCGCATTTGACCGGATCCCAGTAAATCGCCCAGGTGTCGATCATCCGGGCGTTCGAGATCGCGGCCGGCCCCTCGTGGGCCATCAGGCCGTCCACGCCGTTCATGGCGGCGAAGGCCGTGAAGCCGAGTGCCTCCTCGTAGCGGTAACGGTTCCAGAAGAGGTGGCCGTATTCATTGATCATGAACGGTTTTCCGGCAAGCCGGGTCGAGGCGCAGTCGCGGAAGAGCGGCGCGCCGCCGCCGACCATGCTTCCCTGGCTCTGCTGGGTGCCGTCCGCCGACAGGTGGCCGAAATAGGAGTGCATGGTCACGACGTCGAGGTCGCCGCGCACGGCGGCGTAGTGCATCGATTTGGTCATGTCGAAGTTTGTGAAGAGCCCCTTGTAGCCCCACTGCCGGAGCTTCTGCGTGAAGTAGCGGATCATGCCGCGCTCCTGCTGCGCAATGAATTCATCGAGGTCCATGCCGCGCCCGTCGCGGGCGGCGTACTGTTCCGGGGTGAACGCCGGAACTTCGTCAAAGGCGCCGAACGAGGTTCCCCATGCCGCGTTCAGCTTTTCGGCGGAGCCGTATTTTTCCCGGAGGAAGCTCCGCCACGCCGGGGCGCCCTGCTCATGGAAATTATGCCTGCGGATGAACGCGAACTCCTGTTCGTTGCAGCCCGTGATCAGCGCGAGGACAGGGTCGTCGATCAGGCGCGTTCCCGTGTAGGGGTTCCGGTGCGTGAAAAGCTGGCGCATCCCTTCCTCGCATTGTTTCCGGCTCTCCTCATCGAAGTACATGGTGTAGCGGTGCTCCATCGTGCCGCCGACGAGCCAGCGGTTCGCACCGGAGTAGCCGGTCGGCCCGCCGAGCGCGTCGATCATGAGGTAGATTCCGTTTTTCCTGAGCGCGGCGACGAGGTAGTCCAGGAGATCGAGCTCCTTCGGTTTCAGCTTCACTTCTCCCTGCTCCAGATTCCCGAGCTTCATGTTCGGCATGTGGATGCGGTACATGTTGTAGCCCTGGCGCCGGATTTCGCGGACGAAGCGGTCGATCTTTTCGTGCGAGTCAAGGTCGTTCTCCCGGATCCTGAGGCTCTCGCGTTTCCCCTTGTGCATGAAGTGGATCGTGCCGCCGTTACCGCCGGAGGCGGAGTAGAAGCGCACCGCCTTCTCCGGTTCGCTCTGCCGCGCGAACCGCCCCGCCGCATTGACGATGATCCGTTCGACCGGACGGATGGCGGCGGGGGAGAGATCGAGGGCGGATCCGGGGAGGACGTACGGCGACTCCGGGCGCTTCAGCGGTTTCCAGAGCTTTCCTGCTTCGACGACATACTCCGTGTCGCGGACGGGGGTGTACTTCCGGTCCGAGACCGTCGCTCCGGCGACGATCCAGAGCGTTTCCCCGCCGGCCGAACGGAACTTCAGCCGTGCAACGTCGGAGTCGAGCGGGAACCGTGCGACGAAGAGCCCGACGCTGCTGCCGTTCCCTGCCGTCCATTTTGCGCCGGGCCACGCTTCCGGCAGCTCGCGGACCCGCCACCAGTCGTCGACGTGGCGACCGCCGATGACGTTGACGGTGCGGGTTTTGCCGGTTGAAGAGGTGATTTCGAGCTCGCCGGTTCTGCCGTTTTTCCCCCAGCAGAGTGTGTGCAGCAAATAGAGGTATTTTCCGCGCAGCGGAGTTTCAAAGCGCAGCTCCGCCTCTTTCGGGCCGTTTGCAAAGTGAGTCGAATGCATGGAGAGCACGCCCCTGCCGCCGTTCCGGGCGGGATCGGCCAGGGCGAAGGGGACGCCGCCGTACGCCTCCCGTTTCCGGTCGAAATTCCGGGCGTCGCTGTCGCGTCCCTGATCGGACCAGCCGCCTTTGCCGTCCCCGGCGGTTTCATCGGAGAAGTCCATATTTGCGATCGCGGAGAGGTCGAGCATCGTGTCATCCGCTTCCGCGGAGAAGTTCCGGAATTCCAGTTTCCCGTAAGCGTTCTGGAAGCCGAGCGTGAGCAGGATTCCCGACGCATCGGCCGGAATGTTCGCCCGGAATGAGACGCGCTGCCATCCGTAGCTGCCGGGGGCGATTTTTCCGCCGGGATAAAGCTCTCCGCCGGGGGATTTTACCTGAAGCAGGAATTTCCCGCCGTGATAGTGCTTCGCCTGCGGCCCCGGCACGAGGTTTTCCGCCCGGACTTCGATCGAGCAGTTCACAAGCCGCCCGCGCAGCTTTTCGACCGGCAGGGAGCGGAAGATCCCGGCCGTCCCCTTCGAAAGCTTCTCCTGCGGCAGCGTGAGCGTGATCCCCTCTTTTCCGGGCGCGGCTTCGCAGCCACGGACGCTCCAGCCCCCGAGTGCGCCGGTTCCGGTCATGGGGAGGGCGATCCCCTGCGCCGCCGCAGGGAACGCGGCGCAGAGCAGGAGAAACAGCAGCGGTGTTATCTTATTCATCGGCAGCCTCATATGTTTACGGAACCCAGTAGAGGAACATGGAGTCGCGCGCCGTCATCTCCGTCGGCCAGGTTGTGTCGGCGGTCCGTTGGATCCACGACACGTGACCGTCTACGAATGCGCCGTTTACGCCGGACTGGTGACGGTCGGCGACCGCCGTATCGTTGTCCCAGGTCAGCCGCTTCCAGTAGCCGAACCAGTAGGAGAATTTGTCGGAGCCGACCTCCTTGTAGCCGTCGACCATGAAGAGCTTCCGCGAAGGGCCTTTGCACTGCCGGAAGTTGATCCATTTTCCGTTCGTTCCGAGGAGCGAGGTGTTCAGGATCGCGGCCTGGTTGATCGCGTAGCCGCCGCCTTTGGACGGATCCCCGGCATAGGCCGGGCAGAGGGCGACGCCGTCCGGGGTCCACCCCTGCGACGATTTTGCGAGGTTTTTCAGGTAGCCGCGCAGCTGCAGGAGCCCGAAATGCGCGTAACTGTTGTCGCCGCCGTCGATGATTTTTGTCTGCGACCCATTGCTCGCGAACGCGTTGCAGTCGGAGTCGTACATGATATGTGCCAGCATGAGCTGCTTCTGGTTCGACTGGCAGCTGCTGCGCTTTGCGGTTGCCCGCGCCCGGTTCAGAGCCGGCAGCAGCATCGCGGCGAGGATCGCAATGATCGCAATCACGACGAGAAGTTCAATCAGTGTGAAATATTTTGTTTTCATGAATCGCTCCTTATCTGGCTGTTTACAGGACTTTCAAAGGCACGGGCAATGCGATATGTACCGGTGCGGCTGAAGCGTTCTCCAACCGTTCGGAGACGCGCCGGGCGATCCGGTCGCCGAGCTCTTCGAACGGAACCTCCGATACGATGCCGCAAAATTCCTGAGTGTGGATGGTGTGGAGCTCCGCGAGCATCCGGCACTGTGAGACGGTGTCGACGTTGTGCTTTTTCAGGAGCTCGAGGATGCCGGAGAGGTACTCTCCGTGGGTGTAGAAGGCGTCGGGGATCACCCCGGATTCGAGCTTTTCCGCGACCCGGTCGAAGACGGTGGAAGAGGGTTCCTCGCGGAATGCGTGCAGTTCGAGCTCTTCCCCCGCTTCGCGGTATGCGTCCTCAAAGCCGCGCAGGCGGCTCCGGCTGGCGTCGTTCTCGACGGCAAAGAATACCCGGCGGCGCCCCTCGGCGAGCAGCCGCTTTCCCATCTCGCAGCCGGAATCGCGCAGGGCAAAGCGGAAGTTGTCGACGGCGGCCCCCTCCGACAGCTCGCCGCAGGTCACGACCCGGATCCCCGCCTCCTCGAGCCGCCGGATCAGCGGCAGCCGCGCCTCCCTCACATTGAACCAGACCAGCACGTCGAGATACTGGCTGCGGATCTCGTCGAACATCTCGTCGTCGCTCATGGAGACAAGCGACAGGTGGCGGACCATCCGGAGACTCCGGGTCAGCGACCGCCCGGTGCAGCTCAGCAGCGACCATGCCGAATACTCGTAGAAGAAATATTTGCCGTCTCCGTACAGGAGCCCGGCCAGCGGCGCTTTCCGGCGGTCGGGAAAGAAGGTCCCGTTGCATTTCGTGAAAGTCCCGACGCCGCGCCTGCCTTCGATATACCCCTCACGGGTCAGCGCCTGCAGCACGAGCGTGACCGTACTGCGCGCCACGCCGAACATCCTGCTCAGCTCGACGGAGCTCGGCAGCATGACCGCTTCTCCGGGATGCGTGTAGATCAGGTTCATCACATAGTGCCGGATCTTCAGGCTCTCCTGCACCGGCCTGCCGCGTACGTCGCTCATCGATAAGCTCTTTCTATTTAATGGACATTTATCGGACATTTGCTTATATTATACGCAATCCGCATTGAAAAAGCAAGCCGTTTTTATGAGATTTATGTTTTTTTAAAGAAAAAAAGCCCGCGGCACGGTGCGCGGGCGGTCCGGCGGAGGCGGGATGGATTTACGGCTTCGGCTCCTTCCGTCGACAGAAGAGACCGACGAGTTCCGCGTTCAGCTTCGGCATCGGGTATTCGAGGATGGTCCGCTTCTTCCAGTAGATGATCCCGATCGACGCGAGGATCGCAAAGAGCGCCGCCGCGTAGTTCTGCCACGAGAAGAACTCCCAGCCGAAGCCGGCTTTCCACGGCCACGGCGAGAACGGACGCAGATACTCCACGCCCCAGTCGCTCCCCGAGCCGAGCAGGTCGAGGAAGAAATGCAGATGGATCAAGGCGAAATAGACGCACCACGCGACGATGCGCGGCCGCGAGAAGAGGGCCATCAGCGTCGACAGCACGACGGCGAACACGAGATTGTGCATCAGCACATGGTGATAATCGTAATACATCTCCCATCCGCCGAGGAGGGAGAGCCCGTCGAGGTCCGGCGCGGAAGCGGCGGCCATACAGAGGAACCGCTCCCGCGGGCCGAACGACGGGACGAAATTTCCGCAGATCCAGCCCGAGAGGATGTGCGTCGGAATGTGCATGCTACACCGGTTCGCCGTTGAAGAACACCTCGCAGTCGGTATGTGTGTCGTTCCAGAGGTATTCGAGCTCCACGCCCTCCGGGGCGCTCGCGGTGATGTGCAGCTCGTTCCCCTTCTTCTTCCATGCGGCTTCGATGCGGCCGTGGACGGTCGGGCGCGCTCCCGAGGCGTATTCGAGCCCCGCGATCCGCGGGGAGATGCTGAACTTCTTCGCTCCCGGGGCCGCCGGGAGGATCCCGAGCACCAGCCGCGGCAGGAAGTAGACCGGCGCGGAGGACCAGCCGTGGCAGTGGCTGCGGGTCGGGAACTCCCCGGTTGCCAGCGCTTTCGGAAACGTTTCCCAGACGGTGGTCGAACCGAGTTCGAGCATCGGCAGGTAGTCGCGGTAGATCGTCTTCAGGATCTCGTCCGCCATGCCGATCTTTTCGAGCGCCTCGTAAAGATAGAGCGCGGCGAACGGCGAGCCGACCTTGATGAGTTCGGGGCGCGGCGTGACGGTGTTCGCCCGCGCGGCGGCGACATGGTCGGCGGCGGCGGCGTCATAGAGCAGCGCAAGCATGCTCGTGTGCACCGAAGCGTCCTCGGAGACGGTTCCGTCGGCGTGGATCGAATCGGGCCAGGCGAGCTTGCGCGAATCCCACATCGCATTGACGGCTTTCTTCAGCTCCTCGCGGCGTTCGCGGTAGAGCTCCACCGGTTCGCCGAGCGATTCGCCGAGTTCGATCGCGGCGTTCAGCGCGCCGATGAGAAATATCGAGTTGTGCAGCAGCGTCGGGTGGTTGCAGTCGGTCTTGCTCCAGTCGAAGAGGTTCCAGTGGTCGCCGCGCAGCAGTCCGGTCGCGGGGTCGATCATCGACTGCGCGCCTTCGAGGTTCCGGCGGACCATCGGCCATACTTCGCGGCCGAATTCGAGGTCGCCGGTCTCGCAGCAGTAATCCTGGACGGAGATTCCCCACATGAAACTCCAGACCGGGATCAGGCAGTTCCAGCCGGAGGGAACCTGGCAGCCGACCAGCGGGAGCCGTTCGAGCGACTGCCCCGCGAGGCGGATGCAGCGGCGGACCAGGTCATAGGCCCCGAAGGTCGACATCGCGAAGAGTCCCTCGTTGCGGGCGTCTCCGACCCACAGCGTCTGCTCGTAGAGCGGACAGTCGGTGAAGGTGTCCTCCATGCAGAGCTTCAGCGTCCAGGCGGAGATATCGTAGATGCGGTCGAGCCGCAGGTCGCTTGAATGGAACTCCCCCTCCGGGAGCACGGGATAGGTCGACTCGACCAGTCGCGCAAGCTGGATGCGCACCGGCTTCGAGGCGTTGCGGATCGTGAGGAACAGATACCGCCCGCTGCGCCGGCGCATGCTGCTGTAGCGGTTATACCCCTCGCGGCAGATGTAGCGCATCCCGTTGCGGTAGTGGCCGCCGGTGTGCTGGAGCCGCCCGTCCGGTGCGATGTATTCGACTGCCGCGATGTCGAGAATGGTCCCGGCGCCGGCGAACAGCGCGAAGTTCCAGAAGCCGATGTTCTGCTCGCCGAGATCGTAGCAGAGCTCGATGTCGTGGCCCGGAACCGGGTTGATCACGGTGCAGCTGCCGTCGTTGTAGATCAGTGCGCTCGGCTCCTCGACGTCGCCGGGTTCCAGCGGCTGCGGTTCGCGCAGCTGGAACGCCTGGTACGGGTCGGAGACCAGCTCCGAACGGTCGAGCAGCCGGGGGGAGGGGAAGCGCTCACGGAACTCGTCCGCGGTCCGGATCGCCAGCACCGAGGTGCTGATGCGGTTGAACTCTTCGCGGCGTTCGTTGCCGGTTTCGTCGGCCCACGGGAACGGCATATCCTCCGCCAGCCGGGCGATTTCCGGGAATTCCACGAGTGCGATCCGGTCGGAGTTGTCATAGAAGTTCCGGAGCGTGACACCGGCGTCGGCCGGGAACGAAATTTCGCAGGTCGGCTGGTGGCCGAACAGCCGGGATGCCGCGGCGACGAGCAGGTTGCTCCCCGCGTTCAGCGAAACCTCGCCGTTGAGGGCGATGCGGCCGTTCACGCTGACTTTCATGTTTTCGAGCCCGAGGTGGACCATCTGCGATTGCGGTGACTCAACGGTGAACGCGGCCAGCAGCGGCAGGAGATTTGCGTTGTTGACCGTGGTGTCTCCGGGGAACAGAAGCTGCTGCGCCGGAATGGCGACGGTCAGCGGCTCCGGCTGGACGCGGCGGCCGCCGATGAAGCGGCAGAACAGGCACTCGCGGCGCGAAAGCAGCTTGCAGTCGCGCGGATGGAGCCCGCGCCACGGCCCCTCTCCGGCTCCGCAGATCACGGTTGCCGGCTTCCAGTCGGGCGTGGCCGGAATCGATGCGTCGAAGATTTCGAACGGGGCCTGCTGGATGGTCGCCTTGACCGCCTGCCCGACCCACTGCGGCGCTTTCGCGGCGAACCAGCTGCCGTCGCTGACGATGAGCTGATCCGGCCCGGCGAGTTCCAGCTGGGCGAGGAAACCGGCCCGCTGCGGAACCTGATGAAAGGTCCCGCAGCCGTAGTAGCGGACGGTCGCTTCGATCTGGTTCAGGCCGTTCCGGAGAAAGCCGTTCAAATCGTAGACATCGTACTGGTAGTGTTCGGGCCAGGCGCGCGCGGGGCCGTCTCCGATCCATTGCCCGTTGATCTTCAAACGGTAGTAGCTGTCGGCGGAGATCAGCAGCCGGGCCGATTCCGGAACCGCCTCGAGCCGGAAGTCGCGCCGGAAAACCGAGCAGAGATTGTAGCTGCGCCCGTCGGAATCATCCGACCAGATCCATGATGCGGAGATGTTCATAATAACGTGCCTGTCTGTGAATTGGAGATGAAAAGCAATTTCTGCTAATATAGCCTGAGCCGTCCGCGGTGTCAATCCTCTTCCATTGAAAAAGGCGGGTTTCCGTATTCGTCCGCCCGGGGGGTTGCATTCTTCCGGCGAAGCTGTATCTTAGAAACGGAAACCAGGGAGGGACACAATATGAGATTTCCGGGATTGGCATTGGCCGCGGCCGCCCTGTTGGGGACGGCCGGATGTATGAACAGCCGGGTGACGGATGAGGAGTCCGTGAAGTACGGGAAACTGGTGCATGCCGCACAGGTGTTCGCGGTGCAGGGCAATTATGCCGAAACCAGGGTTTACTGCAGCAATGCCATGGGGCCGACCCGCTTCATGCGTTGCCGGGATGCGGCCGGGAATCTGTTCACGCGGATGGAAGAACGGGATCCGGCGCATGTGCGGGTGCGCAGCTTCGAAAAGGAGTATGATTTCTATCCGCTGACCAGGGTCGCAATCCGGCGGCCCGGGCCGCTCTACCCGGCGAATCCGGAAATTCCGGACCTCTCGGAGTTCTCTCTGTACACGGCTGTCGAGGGAAAATGCGGCGATATTCCCTGTCTGTTCATCACGGAGACCGGGAACAGGAGCCGGGAGTGCTTCGAGGCGCTCCTCCGCGTTTACCGGCAGCGGGAGAAGGCGCAAAAACTGCCGCATGTCTCCGACGGAGAACTGTGGGAGAAATTCAGCAAGCCCCCGGAAGAGTATATCGTTTACGGGATCGGCAAAGAGGACGGCTTCATGCACTCCCGCATCGTGTACGGTCTCGACGGGAAGATGAAATACGGCTACCGTTCCGTCGACGTCGAGCTGAATCCGGAGCTGCCCGGCGAGCTGTTTGAGCTCCCGCCGGGATACCGGGTCAGGGAGCCGGCCACGGAGAACGAGTACTGGGAGATGAACCGGGATGCCGGGAAGGCGGAGCGGGCCGCCGCCGCGAAGAGAGGGAAGTGACTCATGCTGAACTGGGGAATCATCGGAACCGGGCGGATCGCCGGGACCTTCATCCGGGCGCTTCAGGCCGGGACGGGCGGGAGGCCGCTCATCGTTCTCGGGCGCGACCCGGAGCGGACGCGGCGGTTCGCCGCTGAAAACAAGGTGCCGGAGTCGACCGCGAATCTGCGGGTCCTCCTGCTGGATCCGCGCATCGACGCGGTCTATGTCGCGACGCCGCACACCACTCACGCCGAGCTTTCGATCGCGGCGCTGAAGGCCGGAAAACCCGTGCTCTGCGAGAAACCGATGGCGCTCGACGCGGAGAGCACGGAGTCGGTGCTGGCAACTTCGCGGGAGTGCGGCAAGCTGTTCCTCGAGGGATATATGTACCGCTGGCATCCGCAGACCGCGAAGCTCATCGAACTGCTGCGGGCGGAGGCGGTCGGCAAGGTCAATCTGATCGAGAGCGCATTCGGCTTCGCCGCGAAATACGATCCCGCCGACCGGCTTTTCGACCCGGCGCTCGGAGGCGGGGCGATCCGGGACATCGGCGGGTATCCGCTTTCGATGGCGATGCTGGTGGCGGGGACGGTGCTCGGCCGGGAGCCGGGAACGCCGGACCGCCTGATCGCGGGCGGCGTGACGGCGCCCGGAAACATCGACCTGACCTCCTGCGCAATCGCCGTCTGGGGCGGGCGCATCGCCGCGCAGCTCTGCTGCTCCTGCGGTGCGACGCTCGATGCCGCACTGCGGATTCACGGTTCGGAAGGGCGGATCGTCGTTCCGAATCCGTGGGTCTGCAACCGCACCGAGCCGGAGGAGGGAGTGATCCGCATCGAACGCGGCTCCGGCACGGAGGTGATCCGCGTCCCGGCCGACCGGACCAGCTTCGGATACGAGGCGGACGGCTTCGCACGGCTGCTGAAGTCCGGCGCGCGCGAAGCCGCCGCCGCCCCGTTCACCGTCGCGGAGAGCAGCGCCCTGAACCGGCAGCTCTGCGACTGGTTCAAGGCGGTCGTCAGATAAATCATCGCTTTAATCGCTTTTTGATTTGTATCCCGGATTCCCGTCTGCTATATTGACACAGGAAGGAACAATCTCTGGAAAGGGCGTGCATCATGGAACGGCAGGACATCCGCGGCGGGGATCCGATGAATCCGAACTCTTACTCCGGCTCCGACAGTGAACGGATCCGGCAGGCGGCGGAGGCGGCGTTTGCCGCCGGCGAGCCGCTGCGGATCCCGCCGCGCCGGCCCGATGCGGTTTCGCGACGCGGCCTCTGGCTGATCGACTCCGCGATCCTGCTGCCGGAAAATGCGACGCTGATCCTGGACAACTGCAGGATCCGGCTCTCGGACCGCTGCCGCGACAACTTCATCCGCAGTGCGAATTGCGGAGTCGGCATCGGGACGGTTCCGCCGCTCCGGAACATCCACATTCTCGGCCTCGGCGGCGCTGAGCTCGAAGGGGCGGAGACGCCGCGATCGACCGGAGACTCCGCGAAAGTACTGGGCGGCAGAACGTTCGGAACCGATGCGGGCGAGCCGGGCGAATCGCAGACCGGCGACTGGCGGAACATCGGGATCCTGCTGGCGAACGTGCACGGCTTTTCGATCCGCAATCTCCGGATCCGGAATTCCCATATGTGGGCGGTTTCGCTGGAATACTGCACGGAGGGGAACATCCGCGACCTTGCGTTCGACTCTGCCGGATACCGCATGATCGGCGGCGTGCGGCAGACGACCCTGAACCAGGACGGGCTCGACCTGCGGCGCGGCTGCCGGAACATCGTGATCGATACGGTTACGGGGGCGACCGGCGACGATCTCGTCGCATTCACGGCGATCGGCGGGGAGCCGCGCCCCTGCGGCATCCTGGGACACAGCGAAGTGTGTTCGCCGAAGATGGAGGGGATGAGCGAGGAGGTCAGCGGGATCGTGTTGCGCAATGTGGCGGGACATTCCGCCGGCGGGCACCATATCGTGCGCTTTCTGAATACGGGCGGAATCCGGATGCGGAACATTCTGCTGGACGGCGTGACCGACACGTCGCCGGAAGGGCTGCGCGACTATGCGGCGGTGAAGATCGGGGATGTGAACCCGGCGTGGGGCGGCAGGACGCCGCTCGGCGACACGGCGGAGTTCCTGATCCGGAGCATCCGGTCGGGCGCGAAGCAGGCGGTGCTGATCGCGGGTTCCCTCGCGGATTCGGTGATCGACGGCGTCGTGAACGGCAACCCCGGCACGGAGCCGGTGGCGGGGCTGGAAAACACGGAGAACGTGCAACTCCATGCTGCGCTGACGGTGCGGTGAAAAGCGCGGGCGCCCGGTGCGCTCTTACAGCTCGATCTCCAACCCGTCATATGCGACCCGGAGATCGTGCGGACGGCACTTTTGCGTGAATTCGTCATGCAGCACGAAACCGTTGTGGGAGAAATGGTTCAGCCATACCGGCGCATCCGGCTCAAGCGCGCCGCGTCTCCGCAGCTCGTCCCGGAGCAGCACGCTGGTCGCCAGATTCATATGGCAGCACTCCGGATCCGGCTCCGGCTTGTTCAGTGCCACCGTACATTCGAGGATCGCGCATTGCGCCCTGTAGTTTTCCAACAGCTTCAGCGAAGCCTCCTCCGGGTAGCCTGTGTCGTTTGCGATGATGACGCGCTTCCCGCCGCATTCGATGGCGTAGAACACCGCTCCCGAATCCGGCGCATGGTTGGCCGCCAGCGGGAGCACCCGGAGCGGACCGGATTCAAAAGCTTCTCCCGGAAGCACTTCATGGGGGCGTATCTGCAGTTCGCCGAGCGACCGGACGAACCCGTTCTGCCGCGCCCGGTCGAGCAGCAGGTCAAAGACCAGCCGGGGGGCGTGGATGTCTATGTACTTCTCCGTGTGGCTGAAGCAGCTGTTGCGCTTTCGCCACAGAAAATCGACGGGGAAGAAATGGTCGGAGTGGAAGTGCGTGAAAAGCAGCCGGTCGATTTTCGTCAGGTCGGTTCCGAATTCAAGATTCTGCAGGTAGCCGTCCGGGCCGAAATCGACGAGGGTGTGGTCGTCGATCCGGTAGCTGCACCGGCGGCGGATGTCGCGGCCGCCGCGCCGTGCGGCCTCGCGGCAGACGGGACATTCGCACCAGAGTGCGGGGATTCCTTCGCAGGCGGCGCTTCCGAGGATTGTGATTTTCATGCTCTGCCCTCTTTCTTCTTTCGTTGAACCAGCGGTACGATATTGGCCGAAAGCGCCGCCGTCAGCGCCATCAGCAGCATGGCGGCCGTGACCGCCAGGAAAACCGAACGGACTCCGAACTGCGTCGAGCAGAACAGCGCTGCTCCTCCCGCGATCAGCCAGCCGAGGCTCCGGAAGCTCGCTCCGCAGCCGAGATAGCTGCCGCGCTTTTCAGGCGGCGCGGCCTGTGCGAGATAGACCTGCACGACCGGGCTGAAGCCGGAGACGAAAAAGGTCATCGCCATGCGTTCGATGAAGAGCGCGGGCAGCCATGTCACGAACGCCTGCGGCAGTGTGCAGCCCGCCGCGCAGATTGCGACCGCGGCGGTGACGGAGCTGCACCGGAAGCGGTCGCACAGGCTGCCGATGATGATTCCGCCGAAGATGCCGACCGCGGTACAGCAGCCGCCGAGCACGCTGTTCCAGCGCATGGCGGAGGCGATGTCGCCGCCTCCGAGCACCGAGTGAACCAGCAGCGGCAGGTAGGCGCCGTCCATCTGCTGCACGCATCCGGTTGCGACCATGAGCAGCATGATCATCCAGACGTTTCCGAATTTCGGCAGCTTGAACTTGCGCGGGAAGATCGTCGCCCCTGCCGGAGGCGCGACGCGCGGCTCCGTGACCAGGAAGAGCGGAACCAGTGTCGAGACGAGCATTAGAGCGGTCGAGAGCATGAAATTCGCCGTGAAACCGAAGTTCGCCGCCGTGAAGCCGCCGCCCACGACGCCGAAAAGCTGTCCCGCGAAAACCGACGATGAGATCGAGCCGATCGCCTTGCCGCGGTGCTCCTCCGGCGTCGTGCTGCTGAGCAGCGTGACCGCCGCGATGGTGACGCCCGCGAAGAGGCCGATCGCGAAGCGGGTCCCGATGATCAGGTCCGGCGAGGACAGGAACGGGATCAGCGGCAGGAGCAGCGTTCCGACCGCGTTGGCCCGGACCATCATGATTCTGCGCCCGAAGAGGTCAGAGAGCCGCCCCCAGAACGGGGAACTCAGGAAGAAACCGAGGTTTCCGGCCAGCGAAAACGCGCCCGTGTAAAAACTGCACTCCGCCGGGTTCATTCTGAACACGTCGAGAAAGTAGAATGAGATCACCGGGTATGAGAAATTGAACCCCGCATGTGCGAGAAACACCGACATCCAGATCCAGAACAGATTTTTCTTCCAGCTTTCCATGCTCCCTCCGTCATGCTTTCAAACATATCATTCGCAGGGAATTTGACAATGCAGGAAATGACTGATATTTTATATAAAATCACTGAAACAGGATAAATATGGAATTTTTTCCGGCAATCGATCTTGCGGCTCCCGCCGCCGGGCTGATCCGCGCCGCGGAGAACCTCGAGAGGCGTTACGGGATCTGCTTTACCGTGCACGACCTGCACGGTGTGCTGTTCGGCCGGACGACCGGCGGCTTCCCCGGGATCCGCTACCGGCACAACCATCCGTTCTGCCGCAACTGGCGCAGGCAGTTCCCGGGGGACCGGAGCAAGTGCCGCAGGAGCTGCAATATCGAGCTCTTCGAGGTGTGCCGCATGGAGGAGCGGCCGCTGCTGCACCGCTGCTGGCGCGGTGCGACGCAGCTTGTCGTCCCGATCTTCCGCCGTTCGGAGCTGCTGCTGATCCTCTACGCCGGAATGTTCCGGCGGGAGGGGGACGAGCCGTGCGGCGGGATTCCGGAGAACCGTAAGCGTGAATTCTACGAGCTCCCGCTGCTGGACCGCGGGCTTATGGCGGAGCTTGCGACGGAGCTTGAGCTGTGGGGCGCCGGGCTGCTGTTCTACTCCGAAAGCAGCGGGGATCTGCTGCGCCGCAGCGAATACAGCTCATTGCGGCACAACAGGATCCGCCGCTTCTTCGCGCAGCGCGCCCACGAGCCGGTCACGATCCGCGACCTTGCCGAGGAGCTGCATTTGTCGCCGTCGCGGGTCGGCAGCATCCTCAAGGCGGAATTCGGCATGACGTTCCTCGGGATGCAGACCCGGGAACGCATGCTGCGCGCCTGCCGGCTGCTGGTCGAGACGGACCATCCGCTTGAGTGGATCGCGAATGCGCTCGGATATCGCAACGTCTTCTATTTCAACCGGGTATTCACTGCGCGGCAGGGGACCCCGCCGGGCCGTTTCCGCCGGGAGCACTCTGCCCGGACGCAAACGCCGGAGAGCTGAACTCCTCGCGGGTCGCGGCGATGATTCCGGCGATTCCGGCGGGGTCGTGGCCGGGCAGCACCGAGAGGTAGCCGCGCGCGACTTTCCCCGCGAAGATCTTGCCGGTCGGCGTCGGATCCTCCAGCGTCGCCGCCGAGGCCGAGATGTACGCCGCCCAGCCGTTCGACCAGGCCACGACGGTTTTGTTCCGGGTCGATTCCGCGAGCTTGTCGAACGGGTCGCGCTCGGTCACGGTCGTTTTGATGAGGTTCCCCGCCGTGTCGAACTCGTGGATCGTACTGGTGGTCGTGCATCCGGCGGTAACGAGCAGGGCCGCCGCGGCGGCGATTACGATTGCGATTGTGCGTTTCATTGACTGTCTCCCTTGTTGATTTTGCACGGGCATTCGGCCCGGCGCTGGTCGCACACTTTGTACGACACTTTATGTTTGTCGATCTTGTTGATCTTCTTCAGCATTCGGTCCTGTCCCCGCTCGATGCGTTTTTGCAGCCACAGGAGGCCACACAGGATCGGCACGATGATCGCCAGCAGCTTCCCGATTGCCTCAAGATGTTCCATTACGCCGCCTCCCGGTATTTCCACGCCCATCCGCCGAACTCGCGCAGGATCGCGTGGAACTTCCTCATCTGCATCCGGACCAGATAACGGCGCGGATCATACCAGCCGTAGCGGTGGTCCGCGAGCCTGATCCCGTTCGCAAGCATCTCGTCGTCGGCGGCTTCGCGGTCGGCCTCCGTTCCGCCGATTTCATAGCGGATGTCGTGGATGTCCGCAGCAAGAACGAGCGTCGGGTTGAGGGTGCAGATCCAATCGCGGAGGTACTCCGGCATCCATGCCGCGCCGATTCCGTTGCAGACGCGGACCGCCCGTTCGCGATCCTCCAGCAGCTCCGCGCCGGAGAGCTTCACGGCCTTCGCAAGACTGATCTTCTCTTCAATCTCATTCAGGCTGTACATCCGTCACCTCCTCCCACTGCCACATCCCCGGCGTATCCGGCGGCCAGACGCAAGCCGGCATGTCGGCGGCCGCGCGGTAGAGCTTGCCGTCGTATGAGTAGTATTTGC
>JABLYX010000102.1 GCA_018265615.1 Lentisphaeria bacterium | reverse complement strand
TCGGCTTGTGGCAGCACTCGATGATCTCCGCGCGGCGCGTGTGCCGCCGCAGGAAGTTCTTCAGGTGGCGCAGCTTGTGGCTGCCGTCGGATTTGGTCAGAAAAATGTAGTCCGCGCGGCGGATGTTCTTGATCGGTTCGCGCAGGATGCCGCGCGGCAGCGTGTTGCCGTTGCCGAACGGGTCAGTCGAGTCCACAAGAACGATATTGATGTGCGGCTTCAGCATGAGGTACTGGAAGCCGTCGTCGAGGATGATCACGTCGCTCTGATACTGCTCAACGGCGTAGAGCCCGGATTTGACCCGGTCCTTGTCGACCAGCACCGCGACCTTGCGGAGGTTCGATGCGAGCATGAACGGCTCATCGCCCGCATAGTCCGATTCGAGCAGCAGATCGTGCCCGTCCGAAACGACCTTCGGCGGCAATTCGATCTTCTGCGAGCGGAAACGCTGCATGAGCCGGGAAAGGAACGAACGCTTCTTGCTGCGGTAGCCGCGCGACAGGATCGCGACCTTGCGCCCCTTTTCGCTCAGGGTCCGGGCGAACACCTCCACGACCGGAGTCTTGCCGGTGCCGCCGCAGGAGAGGTTGCCGATACTGACCACGAGGCAGCCGAGCGCGTGGTTGCGGATCACGCGCTTATCGTACATCCAGATCCGGAACTGGATGGCCATGCGGTAAAAACGCGAGGCGATGAAAAGAATGTCGATCAGAATCCGGTCGTACCACTCTTTCCGCCGTCCGTCCATCAGCTCGAGGAAGTACTGTTCGAAGTCCTCCCCTTTGAATTTAAAACGAGAATGCATCCAATCTCCATAAATACAGTTACATTCTATAAATTAATGCATGTTTGCCCCGCATTCAAGCTGGCACTCCCACTTTCCCGGATTATATTAATCGGAATCAGTCAAAAAAGCGAGGAAAGAGCATGTTGTCCCGGAAGGAGCAGGAGTTCGCTGCGTATGCGCAGAGTTTTTTCACAGGAGAGGAAACGGTTGACCGGAACCTGCGGCTGAAGCTTGCCCACAGCTTCCGGGTCTGCAATGAGATGCGCAATCTTGCGGCGGCGGAGCGTTTTTCCCCTGCCCTGACCGCCCTTGCGCTGCGTACCGCGCTGCTGCACGACCTGAGCCGCTTCGAGCAATTCAGCCGCTTCCGCACCTTCAACGACGCGGAGAGCTTCGACCACGGCGACCGCTCCGCCGAGCTGGCGCTCGAACAGGGGCGGCTCGAAGAGCTTGCTCCGGACGAGCGCGGGGAGATCCTCACGGCGATCCGCGCACACAACAAGCTCGCGATTCCGGCCGGGCTGCCGGAGCGCGCGCAGCTCCTTGCCGAAGCGGTGCGGGACGCGGACAAGCTCGACATCATCCCGATCCTGCTCGGCTATCTCGAAGCCCCCGAAAACAAGTCGATCGTCTTCGGCCTCTCCGAAAACCCGGAGCTCTCCCCGAAGGTATTCGAATCGGTCATGAAGGGCGAGTGCCCCCGCCACCGCGACATGCGGACCATCAGCGATTTCGTCGCATCGAAGTTCCTGTGGGTCAACGACCTGAATTTCGGCTGGAGCCGTTCGGAATTCCTGCGCCGCGGCTATCTGGAGAAAATCATGAAACACCTGCCGGAGACACCGGTCTTCCGGCAGCTCTACGACGACGCGCACCGCCGGCTCACATCCGCATAAACGGCTGGGGAGCAGGAATCAGAGGAATCCGGCCGATTTCAGCCACTCCGAAGCGCCGGAAAGGATGATCTGAACCGCCACCGCCGAGACGATAAGCCCCGTGATCCGGATCAGCGGGCCGACGAGATGCAGATACCGCAGCAGCCGCCCGAGCGGCAGCGAAAACAGCATCAGGATAAAGTTCGCCGCCAGCGCAAGCGTGAGTGCGGTCAGACAGGCCGTGTGGCCGTACTCGGTCGCGAACGAAATCGCAACCGTGATCGTGCCGGGACCGGCGATCAGCGGCGCGGCCAGCGGCACAATCGAAAGCTCGTTGAAATCCTCGCGCAGATCGTGGTCCCGTTTCTGGAAGAAGCGCCCCTGCTGGATCGCCGTCCAGCCGACGAAAAAGAGCACAAAGCCCCCCGTGATCTTCAGCGAATACATGTCGATCCGGAAGATGTCCTTCAACACAAACTGCCCGATCACCGCAAACGCCGCGAGGATGCCGAGCGCCGCGAGCGACGACTTCCACGACAGCTCGAACACCTGCTTCGAAGTGAGCGACGGCTCGTAGGTCGACAGAAACAGCACCTTGCTCGCGGGATTCAGCAGCGCGAGGAGATAGAGGGTATTCTCAAGAATCTTCGTCCATTCCATCGCGCGTGCCTCCGGGGGTTGCGATGCCGTGCGCTCAGCGCCCGAGCGCCTTTCTGACCGCATCGACCGTCGCGTCGATGACCTGCGGCCGGTTCGCGTAGGTACCGCGGATGCCATAGTGGTCGAAGAGCTCATCCCTGTGGTAGCCGATCACCGCGTCCGGATCCTTCAGCACATTGCCGGTCAGGATGCCGACCACGTGCGCTTCCGGATCGATGACGCCGGCCTCCTGCAGCTTCTTCGCTCCGGCGACGGAACAGCAGCTGGCCGGCTCCGCGCCGATGCCCGCCGCGTCGACCATCGCCTTCGCATCCATGATCTCCTGCTCGGTGACCGATTCGACCACACCGTTGCACCACTCGAGCCCGCGCAGCGACTTCTCCCACGAAACCGGGTTGCCGATCTTGATCGCGGTCGCGATCGTCTCGGGATCCTTCACAGCTTCATACGGCGTGTGGTTCTTCCACATCTGGTAGAGCGGAGCCGATCCGGCCGCCTGGACGACCGCGATGCGCGGAATCCTGTCGATGATGCCGAGGTCATACAGCTCTTTCATGCCCTTCGAAAGCGCCGTGTTGTTGCCGAGGTTGCCGCCCGGAATCACGAACCAGTCCGGAACCTGCCAGTCGAGCTGCTGGAGCACCTCGAAGCCGATCGCCTTCTGCCCTTCGATGCGGAACGGGTTGATCGAGTTCAGCAGATAGATATTGAGCTCGCGGCAGACCTCCTGCACGAGCGCCATCGCGTCGTCGAAGTTGCCGCGGATCTGCAGCGTTCTGCCGCCGTAGGCCAGCGCCTGGGCGAGCTTGCCGTACGCGATTTTCCCCTCCGGAATGAAGATCACCGACTCCATGCCGGAGACGGCCGCGTAGCTCGCCATCGACGCGCTCGTGTTGCCGGTGCTGGCGCACGCGACGGTCTTCGCGTTGTAGAACTTCGCCGCCGTGGTTCCGCAGGTCATGCCGCGGTCCTTGAAACTGCCGGTCGGGTTCTCGCCCTCATGCTTGAGCTGAAAACGCTTGAGTCCGGCGTAAACGCCCGCCCTGCCCGCGTCGTAGAGGCGCGTATTGCCCTCCTGGCGGGTCACGATCCGGTCGTCCGGCAGGTCGAAAATGAGCTCCTTGTAGCGCCACACGCCGGAGCTGGTCGCGCCGCGTTTCTGCCCCCAGCGGCTCTCCCAGAGCGCTTTGAGCTCCCCGCCGTCGGCCTGCGAAAGGTCGCGGACGAGATCGAGGATGCCGCCGCAATCGCAATTGTAGCGGACCTTCGAAAGATCATATTGTTTATGGCAGCGGACGCATTCCAGACAGGCTTCGAGCTTTTTCATGGTTTTCTTGATTTTTCTGTTTGACAATTGAAATATGACGTGCTTAATTTACATTGCAAACAGGGATTTTTAAAGTCGGTTTCACCGATAAATCGTGTAAAAAAGCTGAAATAGTCGTTTTCGGGAGATGATTATTTCCGGAAACGTGGTATATTAATAGCCGGATGGCATTTATCGCGAAACAACAATCCGGTTATTGATTATGCAGAAAATAATGTTGAGCGGCAAGATTCACTTTGCCCGGCTGACGGCCTGTGAGCTCGATTACGAGGGAAGCCTCGAAATCGACCCCGAATACCTCGCCGACGCGGGCATCCTGCCGTATGAGAAGATCCTGGTGGTGAACCGTACGAACGGGTCGCGGCTCGAAACATACGCGATCCCGGGGGTCCCGGGGGAGCGGACGTTCTGCCTGAACGGCCCGGCGGCGCACCTCGGGAAGGTCGGCGACGTAATTACAGTCATGGCGTTCTCCCTGATGTCGGAGGAGGAGGCGCGGGAGCTCGATCCCCCCGTGATTGTGCTGAACGAGAAGAACAACGTCATCATGCGCAAAGGCGTGCGTAAATAAGCGTTCCGGGAGGAGCCGATGAGACGGTTGCGGAGACGGCAGGCGGGGCAGGTAATACTTGAGTATGTCATCATGCTCGTGCTGCTGACCGTATTTTCGCTGTCGCTCCTCGCGCTCGTCGGAGCATTTTCGAAACAGGGAAGCCGGATGATCGAGCTGGTAAGCGCCGATTTTCCGTGATTTATGGGCAATCATTCGTCTACAACCAGAGGGAGGCGGACTATGGGTATCGTACGCGGCAGGCTGCGGCGCAGACAGCGTGGACAGGCAGTTCTGGAATATGTCATTCTGATCGTCGTGGTGGCGTTGGCGGCGCTCTTTGTGCTGGCCAACTTCAGCGACCGCCTCCGCAGCATGGTGACCGGCGTAACGGTCACGCTCGGCGGACAGGAGGATGACTCGATGAGCAAATCGAGCCTCGAAATCGTTCAGGAGCTCGACAAGACCGGCGCCGACTACGGCACCAACAACTGATTCCTCCACAGAAAAAATCCGCGCTTTCCCATCGGGAGAAGGCGCGGATTTTTCATGTCCGGGGCAGCGCTATTCGAGCACCGCGCTCCGGACGGTGAATTCCAGCGCCGGCCGGGCGCGGCTGCCGCGATAGAAAAAGAACAGTTCGTTGCGCAGGCCGGCAAGGCTGAATGAACCGGACTGTTTCAGTTCCCTGCCGAAACGCAGGCGGTAGGTGTGGAACTTCCCGTCGCCGGCGAGATCGATGCTGCCGCTGAACCGGCCCCGCCAGTTCTTTTCGGGCAGGACGACTTCGACCCGTCCCTCCCGGCGGCTCCTGATATTGAGCACGAGAGAGTCATATCTGCCGGACATCCCCTCCGGCGAATACACGAAGAAAGCGGCCGGAATCTCCCCCTCGGGGGAGGCTTTGAACGCGATATTCCAGAGCTCCGCCCCCTCCGCCCGGCTCTTCCGGACCGTTCCGGAAACCGTGGAGCCGACCTCTCTGGCCGGATTGCAGCCGCGCAGATTCTTCCCTGTGATTTCGAACGGGTTCCCGGGAACCGTCTCGCCGGTTACGGCGATGAGGCAGGGGACCGCCGTTTTGGCGGGAAGGTAATCGATCCGGCCCCTGTCGCGGCAGAGCGGCGAGAGGAAATCAATCGAGGCGATCTCCACCTCCGGCCGTGGATTCTCCCACTCGGCGATAAACGTGCCGACGTTGTATCCGGCGGCGTTCCTGCGGTGGATGCCGACCAGCGCCTCCGGCAGCGGCGAGGCGTTCCACCAGTCGCCGATGTTGCGGTTGCCGGCAAGCGGCAGCTCGACCGATTTCCCGTCGGCGTAGTTCATGCGGTAACGGCCCGCATCGGTCTCGCCGCCCCATGCCGCGGTGTGCAGAAAGAAGAGCCGCGAAAATCTGCGGTTCACCCTGATCCCCGTGACCGCGAGCGGGAATTTCGGACGGTCGGTCCCGGCCAGCACGATGCAGGATCTGCCGCCGTTCCGGGCGGGATCGATGATTTCGAACGTGACTCCGGCCGCTTCGACCGTTCCGAGCGGCATCATGCGGAAGTCGTTCTCCCCCTGGTCGAACCAGCCGCCTTTCCCGTCGTTGTCGGCCTCATCCGTGAAGCTGCGGTTCGCATACGGGCCGAGATTGACCGGAACGAGCCGCGATGCCGTGACCTTGTATTCGGCGGCGGCGGCCGGAATCAGCGGACGCGTCTCCCCTCGAAGCGTTTCGGTCCCGACCGCATAGCGGATCAGGTTGTACAGATACCGCATGGCCGAGCTGTCCTGCGGAGCGGAGGCGAACGCCTCAAGCTGCGACGCGATCAGCCGCCCCCTGCCGACCCGTCCCTCGAGCAGGGCCATGCCGATATCCCGGCGGCCGAGATCCGGCCCCTTGACCGCGAGCGCATTGGCGTTGAGCGGCATACAGGAGGCGCTGACGACATAGCCGCAATCGGGATTGTTCCAGGTGTCGAAATTCCGGTCGGAGAGCCCCGCGAACACAGGATGCGCCGAAACGGCCGGGTCGCAGAAGCTCTTCTCATCGGCGACCAGCAGCAGTCCCCCGGGCAGCTCGCTCGCCGGGTTCCGCTGTTCGAGAAGCAGCAGAATACCGCCCTCGTTCATGAAGCGCGACAGCTCCGGTTCGGTCTTGAGCCGGAGGCGCTGCGGAGTCCCCGCGCCCTCCGCCGGAACAATGAGCGTCGCCGGCGCTTTCAACTCGCCGAATCTGCGGATGATGCGGAACGGGATGCCGAACGCCTTGAGCTGCTCCCCGAGACGGGCAACGTTTTCCGGAGAGCCGGTGTCATAGACAAATACGGGGCGCACAGGTTCGATCTTCCCGCTCCGCAGCGCCGGAGTGTCGAGATAGAGGTCATAGTAGTTGCGGGCGATTTCACGGCCGTTCTCAAGCAGCGTGAGCCGGAGCTGGTAAAAGCCGGTCGCGGCCACGGGCATGGCGAACTTGATTTCACGCGCCACATTGCACTGAGGCGGCAGCTCCCCGGCCGGAAGAGAGGCGACCGGAACGGTTTTGCCGTCACTCCCCGCAAGGGAAAGCGCAAGCGTCAGGCCGCGGTATGCGCGGTTCGAACTGTTGACCAGCTCCATGGTCCAGCCGGTCGTCTCCCCCGCAAAAAGGCTGCGGGGCGGTAGCCCGGCCCGGTTGCGCAGCGTCGGCAGAACCGGCTGATTCCAGAGCGCCGCGGCTCTGAGCGTCGGGTCGCTGAACCACGGCGCGAAGCCGGTGAAACGGCGGTCGAGGCGGTAGAGCTCGAAGATGCGCCGCCCGTAACGCGACATCGGAACATCCTGCCGCACGGCTGGATCGACCGCTTCGGCCAGGCTCATGCAGCCGGTGAAGCCGATTCCGCACGGCTGTCCCCAGTTGAACTTCCGGCCGGCATATTTCAGGTATTCGTCGATGTCGCCGCGTTTGAACTCCGGATTCTTGTTCGAAGCGTCGTGGAACCCCCAGGAGAATCCGACATTCTCCCATGCGACCAGCGGCTTGTCCAGCCTGCCCCCGGCGCCGCCGAAGATCTCCAGCAGCCCCCTGTAAACCCGGTCGGCCTCCAGATTGCGCCGGGTCCAGGGGCTGGAGAGCGCGACATAGGTATGCAGGTCGTACACGTCGGTGTCAAGCTTCGTCCGTCCGTACGATTGCCACCCGGCCTGCCCGGAAAAGGTGCTGATCGGCCGTTTCTGACGGTCCATGGCGCGGACCGCCGCGACCTGGAGATCCATCTGCCGGGCGATCTCCGGGCGGTTCGAATGAACGACCTCGTTCCCGAGCGACCACATCACGACGGAGGGATGGTTGTAAGTCGCCTCCACGAATTCACGCAGCTCCGGCAGATTGCGCTTTTCGAATTCCGGGATGTCAAAGCCCGCGGTGAAGCACCATGCCCACTCGTTGAAGACCATCATGCCGCACTCGTCGGCGATCGCGAGAGCAGCCGGAACGATCGGCATATGCGCATTGCGCAGAATGACATAACCGAGATTGCGGCAGCCGAGGATGAAGCCGCTCAAGCGCTTCTCCTCATCCGCGGCGGAGCGGCCGAAGCCGCCGTAGCTGCAGGATGGAATGTTCTCCCCGAACAGGTAAATCTCCTCGCCGTTCAGGTAGAATTTCCCGTCCTTCGTGTGGAATTCGCGGTAGCCGAAGCGGGAGCTCGCGGCGGAGACCACGCGCTCCGGTTCCCTCAAGGCAAGCGTCAGGAAATAGAGGTAAGGGCGGTCGACCGACCATTTCTGCGGATTTTCGAGCTTCAGCACAAGGCGGCCCGTGTTGACGCCGGGCTTCAGGGCGATCCGGGCCGAAGCGGCTCCGGCCGGGGTGTTGGCGGCGGCTTTCATGGCGTCGGTGACAACCCCGTCGAGGGTTCCGGCGAACGGTTTGCCGGTGTGGTTCACGATCGTGTAATCGACCTCCACGCCGCCTTTCGCGAGATCCGGCACGACAAACATCTTCGAAATGCGCAGCGCCGGTTCAAGCGAAAGCGTCACATCCTGCCAGATACCGCCCTTGATGTTGCCGATCCACCACTGGGCCCCGTAGGCGTGGACCGCCTTTTCCTTCCTGCCGAAGGCGGGTCCGAAATCGGAAAACACGCGCAGCGCGAGCACATTCTCCCCCGCCTTCGCCGCGTCGGTCGCGTCGATCTCAAACGGCGTGAAATCGCCGTGATGGTTCCCGACCTCTTTCCCGTTCAGGAACACCTTCGCCTCATAGCCGACGCAGTCGAATTTCAGGATGACACGGCGGTCCCTGAGCTCACCGGACGTGAGCTGGAATGCGGTGCGGTAGAGTCCCTTCGTGTACGGCTCGGACTCTTTGCGCGCCTGCGGGTATTTCATGAACCAGTCGAGCGGAACCCTGATCGTGCTCCAGCCGGATGCGTCGAACTCCGGTTGCATGAAGCCGGAACTCAGGTCGGTGTCCGCCGGAAACGGCGCCGCGGAATTGGTCACGCCGGAAAAACGCCATTCACCGTTCAGAGAGCGGCTGCGGACAAAATCGGACGGCCTGACCGTTTCGTTCCCGAGCCGGAATTCGACTTCGGCCGGCTTGACGGTTTCGATCCGTTTGAAATCGTGCGGAGCCGGCAGATACGGGGGAATTTCGGCGGCGGCGAGAGCGGCGGCGAGCGCGCAGAGCGCCCCCGCCAGAAGCGGAATCAGTTTCATGGGATACCTCCGTGGGGCAGAGTTACTGTTTGCCGTAATAGTTCTGATCGCAATTGGTTCCGGCCACTGCGCCGCTGTTCGTGTCCAGCGATGAAGCGTGCCCGTCGAGCCAGGCGGTGTTGGCCCGGCCGGAATGGAGGAAGTTCAGCGGCTGCCAACTGCTCTTCCACCCCCAACTGCCGGGCGAAAGCAGCGACGACCAGTTGTCGAATGCGTTGTACCTGGGGTTGTCCTTGCCGAAATAGGCGTCCCCGACGAAGATCACAGACGAAGATTTCCTGAACTTCGTGAGCTTCACATACTTGTTCGTGGAGCTTCCGGTCACGGTCGCCCCCGACTGGATGCTGAGATACCAGGCGTTGTGGCCATAGCCGAACGCTTCGATCTGGGACGGGCAGAGCATGATTTTGTACTGGTCGTCGCGCTCGATGAAATATCCGCTGGAATCCGGCGTGCCGTTCACGCCGAGATAGCTGCGCAGCTTGCCGGGCCAGTAGTTGATATGGCGGCCCTTCGGAATCTTATCTCCCGCCTCCCACGGAGCGAAAGCCGGAACGACGTAATCCCCGTAGTCCGACGCATACATGGAGCCCGCCCCGCCGATCTGCTTGAGATTATTGAGGCAGGTGGAAGTCCTGGCACGGTTCCGCGCCTGATTCAGCGCCGGCAGCAGCATCGAAGCGAGAATCGCAATGATCGCAATCACGACCAGCAATTCAATTAATGTGAATTCATAACGCATAATGCATAGTATGTGACG
>JABLYX010000101.1 GCA_018265615.1 Lentisphaeria bacterium | reverse complement strand
ATTCAACCGAAAGGAGTTGCATCATGACAGACAGGAACCGTAAACTTCACATACTTCGCATTATGCGAAACGATCCCCGCCTGTCGCGACATCACTCCATGGCGATGGCGCCGCCCCCGCCGGCTTCCCCCGCCGGCTTGTCGAATTCCGGCGGATTCACGATCAGCATACCGGGGTCATTGCTCTTCTCGAAGTCGAAATTGAATCCGAGCAGCTTCACCGGATAATCGGGCTTCCGGTCTTTGTTGCCGCCGTAGACGATCAGGTTCCTGCCCTGCGGGATACGGGTCAGGTCGAAGCGCAGGAAGTGCGTTTCACCCGCCGCAGACTTGATGCTCTCCTTGATCTGGAACGTTTCGCCCGTCGCGTCCTGAACGAGGAAGCTGACCGCGCGAACGCCGGCTTTCTCCGGGCGGAACGAGATCTCGACCGACTTCGGCCAGGAGGCCGCATCTTTTGCAAGGACCGGCGGCCGCGCCGAAAAGAGCGACGCATAGGCCCGCCCGCCCGGCGTGCGCTTCACGACAAGCTCGGAGTCGTCCGCACCCTTTGCAAGCGCGTACCCCTCGCCGTAGACGGTCCACGCCCCCGGCTCCCAGCGGGTCAGCGGCCTGATGCGCTCCCACCCCTTGACGAGAATGAAGCCGTTCTCCGCCGCATCCGGTTTCAGTTCGAAGTTGAATCCGAGCAGCCGGACCGGGAAGTCGACCTTGCCGTCGCCGCCCTTGTGGACGATGACCCCCTTCTTCAGGATGCCGGAGGCATCGAACCGGAGAACCGTCCATTTTCCGTCCGGCAGTTCCAGCTTCTGCTTCAACTGGAAGATTTCGCCGTTCTTATCCATAAAGAGGAGATTGACCGCATGGACCTTCGCGCCGTCCGCGCGAACCGGAAGCGCGATATCGGTTTCGAGCCCGGCCGCGTTTTCGGCAAAGAGCTGCGGTGTGCGCAGGAAGAGGCTCACAAACGGGGCGCGCTCCTTCTGCCAGGAGATCCGGATCTGCGTGCCGTTCTCCGCCGCGGCCAGCCGGAACCCCTTCGCATAGGTCGTCCACTCGCTCAGCGAGAGCTTCTTCTCGACGGCGCGGAACGCGACCGTGTCGCGGAACTCCACGCCCGGAGCGGTTTCAAAAATCGCATCGAGGTAGAAGAGCCGGTCCGGTTTCGCGTTGCGCGGCACGGGAACCGTGAAGCTCGCCTCGCCCATGCCGTCGCCCGGAATGTCGAGCTTCACGGCGGCGGGGGAGACCTTCCACGCCCATTCGCGCCAGTTGCTCTTCGGCACGAGGCGCAGAGTGCCCGACAGCGGTTCGTTCTTCAAATTATAGACATGAAGCTTCACCGTGTCGTCCGTCCCGGCCGCCAGGTCAAGAACAACGCCGGACATCAGGTCGCAGGAACGCGTCGCCCGGTTCGGCAGGATCTTCACCATCACCGCCGGCAAATTCAGCTCCGGAATCGCATGGGCCGTCGGGAACGCCTCAAGCTCCGCCTCAAGGCTGCCGCGCACGAACACCGGGTACTCACTGACCGGAATCTCCACATAGCCGCCTTTCACCGGCAGCGCCGATGCGCCGCCCGACAGGTTGAAGAGTTCGACCGATGCACCGGACGCTTTCAGCTTCACGCTCTGCGGCGGCCTGACCGTATCGAAGAACGGGATCCGGAACTGGTCGTAACCATACGGATCGTTGCGCCAGAAGGAGACGACGGCGCGCCCCTTATCATCCCGGAACGACAGTCCGGCAATCTCCCCGGCTTTCAGGGAGTGCCCCTTCACGAAGCCCTCGAATTTCGCCTTGCCGAACAGCTTCGCGACGGCGCGGTAGCTCGCGGCTCCCGGCTTCGGCCGCCCATAGCGGTCAAGCATGCCGAACTCCTCCTCGAGCGAATCGACCGGCACATCGCGGAAGTTGTACGGCAGCACCTTCGCCGCGCCGAACGCGAGTCCGCCGATCATGACCTTCGGCTGGTGGACCGCCTGGTAGCGGCGCACCTCATCAAGGGTGCGGACCGGGATCATGTGCATCGAGCTGTAGGTGCAGCCGCCGATCTCCGTCAGCCAGACCGGCTTCTCCGGGATCCCGGCCGCGTTTTTCCAGCCGTTCATCTCGCGCATCTTCCCGGCGATCCCCCAGAACATCGGGACGTAGAAGCCGTAGATATGGCTCGCGATCGAGTCGCAGAACGCCGCGCCTCCGGCCCGGAAAACCGGCGCATGGATCGCATTCAGGTCGCCCGCCATGACGTTGCACTCCGGATCCGCGAGCTTCGCGGCCTTGTACCCCGCCTTCAGCATCTGGGCGTAATCCTCGGGAAGCACCTTCCAGTAGGTCGGCTCGTTGCCGAACTCCCAGTCGCGCACCACATCCCTGTGGGCGGAGATGAGGTTGCAGACCTGTTCGGCGTACCAGGCGTAATCGGCCGGAACGCCGTGCTTCGCCCATTTCGCGGCGAGCGCGGGATTCTCCGCACGGTTCTTCGCGATGGCCGGGTAGCCGTTCACGCCGGAGCCCGTGATGATCGCAAGCGGATTCAGCCCGGCGGCGCGGATGCGCCGCAGCACACTCTGCGAACCGCCGACGTCGCTGTAGCCGACATCGACCCGCACATTGCTGACGCCGAGGCGGCGCAGCAGGTCGAAGTCGAACTCCTCGAAGCTGAACCGCCGTTCACGCCTCGTGATGTGGCAGGTGAACCCGAAGTTTCCCTCCGCGCCGTTGTCGACGGCGTCGCGCATCACCGCAAGCGGAATCACAACGCTCTGCCCGTTGAACGAGGCGTCTTCGGGCGTGACGCGGAGCTCATAGTAGCCGTCCGCCTCAGGCAGTTCAACCGGAACGGGGGTCACGCCCGGCTTCAGCTCCGGCTCGATCCGCTTCGACCAGACCGGCTTGTCGGCGAAATCGCGCAGTTCAAGCTTGAACGCCGACTTGTGCGCGGGCGCGTCGGAGCGGATCCGCAACGTTGCCGCCTCATCCGCCCCGAAGAAGAAGTTGTTGCGCCGGTTCAGCCGGTCGCCGACCTGAAGCGGAGCTGTCGCCGCGACGCGGAACCCGGCCGCGGCGCTCCCCTCATACTCCGGCTGCTGCCAGAGCCGGGCGGTGTTCAGCGCGGCGGCGTCATCCGTCCCGTCATCCGCGCCGAGCACGAAAGGGGCCCCCGCGTGATACTTGTTCTCCATATGCTCGCGGAGCCCGGAAGCGTGCTTCACGAGCCCGTAATGCGACGGCTCGTTCCGGGTCGCACCGGTCAGCTCGCGGAATTTGCCGTCGCCGCCGTACCAGCCGGCCTTGAAAAACTCATGCATATCGGGCAGGACATAGACGCGCGCCGCCTCCGGGAACGTCAGGTCGCGATAGCCGACGACCGCCTCGAACGTCCTGCCGTTTTCGCGCGGTTTCTCCGCAATCGTGTAGGCCCCCTTCTCCGGGTCTCCGGTCGTGAGCCAGTTGCAGAAACGCGCGGCGTTGACCCGGCTCACAAAGTTCACGCCGCCGCTTTCGCTGCCGGCGGCGGGAGCATAGCTCCACGCGCCGGCTGTTCCGCCGCGGACAATCTTCATGCGGGGATCGAACAGCTTATGCGGATCGGACTTCGCCGCGCACGCATTCAGAAACTCCGCGTACTCCGCGTTCGACACCTCGGATTTCCCGATCCGGTACGGATAGGCGACGCCGCCGCGCGGATACGGGTTCGGAACGTCATGGAAAAAGACCTTCCTGCCGGCATTTCCCGCGTCTCCGACCGTAACCAGCTCGGGGGCGGCGGAAAGTGCGGCACATCCGAAAAGAGAACATGCAAGGGCAAAATATTTCATCACAGCGGTCACCATCTGTTCGTTACGTCGGTCCAGGTGGTAATCAGCCACCACGGGTACTGCTTCGCGGGGAACTGGCCGTTCAGCCAGGTGTCGTTCCAAAGAGCGGGGCGCTTGCGGACCACTGCCGCATGACCGTCCAGAAACGCCATGTTCATCGCGTCGCCATGCTCGAAGCGCAGCATCGAAAACGAGGCGCTGTCCCGGAAACGGTAAGTGCCGCCTGCATAATGAACCGATTCAAAGACAGTCGGGCAGCGAGAGGCCTCCTTAACCTTTTCCGGACGGCTCCAAACTTGCCAACTTTTATTTACCTCGGAAAACATCGGCATAATTCCGACATTGGCCGTATAGCCGCCCGTGCCGTAAATCTGATATTTGTTCTTGCTCGGATCGGTATTGCTGCCGAGCAGCACGCGCCGTCCCGGACAATCCCACAGCTTGACCGGGCGCGCCGTCTCCGACTGGAACGAATTCTTTGCCCACGCGGCCCCGCCGAGATAGAGCTTGTCGAGCTTGCCGTGCCACTGCTCCCGGCCGGAATCCTCCCACGGCGGAACCGCGGCGGGCGTAAAGCCGAAATCGGAGATGTACATATTGATGGCGCTCGAAATCTGCTTCAGGTTGTTCAGGCAGGAGGTTCCCTGCGCCCGGTCGCGCGCCTTGTTCAGGGCGGGCAGCAGCATGGACGCGAGAATCGCGATGATCGCAATCACGACCAGCAGCTCGATGAGTGTGAATCTTCTGATTTTCATTCTTCATTCCTCCGGGTTGTCATGATTCAGATCCCTGACGCTTTCGCGTTCAATCAGAGTATGCGGAAAAAAGAGGTTGTGATTCCCGGGCTTCAATTTGCCGAGAATGATATCGACGGCCGTGCAACCGATTTTGCCGTAGTCGGGAGAAACCACCGTGAGCTGCGGTGAAAGATAACGGAACAGGCTGCGCTCGCCCTCTCCGATCACGCTGATATCCTCCGGGACCCGAAGCCCGGCCTCCTTCAGCGTTCTCAGAGAAACCAGGGCCCCGCCGGTGGATTTGTAGACCAGCGCGGTCAGCCCGAGTTCCCTGATCTGCCCGATATTGTTCTGCGTCAGCTGGATCGCGGCATCGAGCGAATTCTCCCAGGAGCGGATCTGAGCGCTGAAAATACGGTCCGGGCCGAACTCCGCCTTCTCCCGTTTCAGGGCGGCGGCAAGCGTTTTCTGGTGAAGGTCGGTATACTCGCTGCGCGGCTCGTTGCGGATGTAGCCGATCCTGCGGTGCCCCTTGCGGATCAGGACTTCCACAATTTTCTCCGCGCAGTCGACCGCGTCCGGCGAAAGCACGTAGACGTTGTCCGGCAGGAAGTTCGCGTAGAAGTACATGCTGTCGACCACGGCCACCGTCATCGGCAGCCGCCCGAGCGCCTCAAGCCGGTCCGCATCCATCCGGTCGGAGCCGATGAGGAGAATCAGCCCGGCGCAGTCCGGACGCGACTTCGCGAAACGGATCAACGACTCGGTCGAGGTATCCGGGTAGATCTTGCAGTCGAGCATATTGCATTTATTCAGCCGGGTATACTGGGAGATCGTATGAGCCATCCGCCACGTGCTTTCATCCGGATAGTCGTTGTACGCGAAGAGGATGTGTTTTGCACCGACCGTCTCCGCATCGTCCTGCAGGCTCCTGACGGTCCGGTGCGTCCCGGCCGCCACGATCCCGGACCCCTGCCGGCGCACGATCACCCCGTCGTTCTCAAGCTCCGAGAGTGCCCGGTTCACCGTGGCCAGCGAGACGTTGAACTGGCTCATCAGCTCCCGGACCGTCGGCATGCGAGTCTTCGATTCCGGCTTGACAGCCACCTCTTCCAGATATGATTTGATTTTCAGATATTTCAGCGGAGGCATTCCTTCACCCCTATTTTGTACCACTGTTGCGATACTATTATTATGGGGCAAAAAGATCGGAATGTCAAGTCAAAGCAGGGAAAAAAATCGAAAAAAACATGCACCGGCACGATAATTCCGGGAGAGAACGCCGCGCCAGGCCGCCAGCCGGGAGGGCCGATTGCCTATGTGGTGCGCCGTCCCGGCGGGGCCACGGTTTTTCCCGCACGGTAGACCGGCGCAAAGCTGCGCAGCGCGGGGGCGGTGAGCTTCTGCTCGATCAGGTCGATCAGCATCTCCGTTCCGGCCCGGCCCATCTCCGCCAGGACATGGTCCACCACGCTCAGCGCCGGATCGATGAAGTTGATGAATTCGCAGTAGTCGATCCCGATCACGCTCAACTCGCGCGGAACCTCGACGCCGGCCCGGCGCGCCTCCCGCAGGACCGAAACTCCGACCAGGGAATTATAGGCGACAACCGCCGTCGGCGGCTCCGGCAACGCCATGAAGTACCGGAACGCCCGCTCCCCTTCAAGCTCGCAGTAGCGCTCGTCGATGGCCGGGCGCGGCACACATTTCCCCCGGTCGAAAACCAATGCCGGGTCCGGATCGGCCATGCCGCCCTGCTGGCAGGCGCGGAACGCCTCCTCGCGCAGGGCAGAATCACTGCCGTCCGTCGTGCAGTCCCCGATGAACCCGATCCGGCGATGCCCCTCCCGGACCAGCGTATTCACAGCCAGCTCGATCGCCGCACGGTTGTCGAAGACCACCCGGCTCAGCCCCGGCTGAGCGGCCGGCTGGTCGATCGCCACGATGTTCGAACTGATGCGGAGCAGCCGGTTGACCCACTCCGCGTTCGAGTCGGAATGGATCAGGATCACGCCGTCGATGCGCGACTCCGCGATCTTTTCGGCACAGATATCCGGCAGATTCCGGCTGCTGATGTTCAGCACCAGCAGATTGTAGTTGCGGTCGCGCGCCGCCTGCTCGACGCCGCGGAAGATCCCCATCTCGTAATCATTGCTGAGGCTGCGCCAGCTCTTCGGCTGAACATAGATCCCAAGCGTCATCGAGCGGCGCGTCTTCAGGCTCTGGCTCGCGAAATTCGGGTGGTACCCCAGCTCGGCGGCGAGCTCCAGAATCTTCTGCCGCATCGAATCGCTGACCTTCGTGTTGCCGCGCGACCCGTTCAGCACGGTGGAGACGACCGCGATCGAACACCCCGCCGTCGCCGCCACCGTCTTCAATGTGACATTCGCCCGTTTATGCATCAGCCCACCTCCGCAACCAATCGTTTGGTTTCATTTTCTCTAAAGTATATCCGGCCAAAAGGAAAAAGTCAATAGGAGCACGGGAAAAAGAGCGCCGATTTTCATTTTCCGCACCGGACCAGCTCATACCAGACAGTCTTATGGAGCCCCGTATCGAACTCGAATTCCGATACCTTCCCGGCGATCCTGCTTCTCCGCTCGCCGTGCTCCCCCAGGCTCCAGACATCGAATATTCCGTCCTTCATCCGCACCGTCCCGGCCACCGGTTTGAGTACGACGGGAGCCCCTCCCTTCAGCCACCAGCCGTTCGCCCGGGGATCAGTTCCCGGCGCAAGCGTATTGCCGCACTCGCCCGCCGCCAGGAACATCATCCGGCCGGCGCCGGAGATCCCCGCCCGGTCGAACGCGGTCAGAAAACAGACTCCGAACGGGCTTTTCATCTTCAGCGTCATATCATTCAGATCGAAAAAATCCGTCCGGTCGAAAAAGCCTTCCGCGCCCTGAACGGACGGAGTATTCAACACCCAGTATCCCTGCTCCCAATTCCGATGGAATTCACCGGTGTCGGCCTGTATGACCGGGCCGGTTTTTTCCAGCCCGAGATCCCGGGAGGCGGAGTAATCGAACACCTGCGCGTAATCTCCCGGATTATATCCGCAGCCGGGATACGCCAGCTCCAGCCTGTGCCGCTCCGGCATATGGAACAGAACGTCGCTGAAAAACGACGGGGATTTCCGGGTCGACAGGATATCCTTTTCGGAGACCCTCAGCAATACGCGCTCGCGGGCCGGAGCGACGGCCCGGCCGCGCAGCAGCCATGCGGAAAGCGGAAATGTCGCCAGATAAGTCGTATCGTGCCGGACATCCAGAATGTGCCCCATGCGTTCGTATTGATTCAGCTGCTCGGTCCCCTGCGAAGCGAATACATAGAACCCGTCCCAATCCTGAAAAGCATGCACCGCGGAGAAAAAAGGCAGTCCGGCCGAACGGTACTCGTTGTACTGCATCGGGTCGCTGCCGAACCAGCAGGCCGCCCCTCCCTTCGAGGTCCGGTGTTCGCTTGAAATCACCGGCCTGCCGGCGGCGGAAGCCAGAGAGAAGCGCGCAAACAAATCTTTCGTGTATTTCTCCTTCCCGAGCGATTCGTTCACGGGCTTCTTGAGAAGCGGGCTCCAGCGTTCTCCCGGAAGGATGCGGGCATTTCCCTCCGACCATGACGCATACCCCCAATAGAGATGCGCATCCATGAAATCCCCCGCGAGGGACGGCTGCGTATGGTAGAAGTTCTCACCGACATTGGAACCGCTGATTACGCCCCTGTAACCGAGGGAGCGGACGTACCGGCTCCACATCCGGTAGGCCTCCGCCATCTTCTCGTTCCAGAACCTGGCGGAGGCGTCGCTGTTCAGCGTCAGGTCCAGCTCCTGCTCCGGCAGCCGGTTGCGTTTCAGGAACTCCCTGAACTGCGGCCTGAGCTTGTCCGTGTAGTACGGATTCAGCCGGGAAAGGCCGTACGGATGGTAGTTGTACGCAACTTCATTCACAATGCCGAGCATCGTGAACTGCGGATCCTCGAAAAAGCTTTTGCCGGTATACCGATTGGGCCGGGTGAAAAAGGCTCTGACCCATTTTTTCACATACGCCTGCGTCTCCGGGTCGAAAAGCATCAGCAGCTTGAGGTCGAAGCCGTCGCGCGTCCCGTTCGGGATCTCGGAAAGCGCCGGAGCCAGCGCCGAATCCGGCAGTTCGCAGGTCACATAGATTCCCTCCGCCTTCAGGCAGGCGGTGAACCGGTCCAGCTGTTCCAGGGCCCTGTCGTTGAACACAAGCGTGCTTTTCTCGCGATCACTGAAGAACGGAACGGCATTCTGCCACGGCGCTGTCATGTGGTGGATCCGGACAATGTTGATTCCGAGCGCAGCCATCTTCCGGGCGACGGTTTCAACGCTCCCGGGGGAAAACATGTTGAACACCCGGTTATCGACCACATTGAGCCCGAACCATCGGACCGGGGTGCCGTCCTCAAACTCGAAGTTGCCGCCTGCCGCCCGGAGAACCCCGTGCTTTCCCGCCGGTTTATGGTTCAGGAACGACACATTGACCACGGAATCAGCCGCCGGTTCCCGGATGATGAACGGGAATTCGTTCTCATACATGGCTCCGGCCGGAATGCCGGCCAGGAGAGCCGCGGACAGCATGGCGATGAAAAGCTTTGTCATAAGTTCGATTTCCCTTATTGGCGTGAAAGGATCCAGCGATCGAAAATCGGATATCCGGGCTGCTGCGTCCATTTGCCGTCATGAATCCGCTGACGCGAGAGCGCCTCGACATGTCCGTCCCAGAGCAGGGCGTTCAACGTGAGGTTCGGATGGCGAAACGCCATCCAGTAACCGCTGCTGTCCCCTTTCTCCGGAACCATATACTTGGGATCGTTATAACGGACGAAGGTTCCCACTCCGTCCACAATATTCATGCGCGAAGACGCACGGGCAAGCGACGTGATCCGGAAGCTCTGCTGCGAAGCCGCGGTCCCGGCCGGAAAGCTGTCGTTCGCCGCTACGCCGGGATAATGCATGTTCTTCGCATACCAGTGGCCCGTGTAGGTGTTGGAGCCGCGGTCGGCCGGCTTGGCCGGGCAGAGAAGACCGGCGTTCAGATTGATGTTTCCATCACTGTACGTGCTTTTGAGGCTTGCCCCGAACGCCTGGAGGAACCCGGCATTGTTGCACCAGCGCATTTCATTGTCCCAACTGTTGTTCATCAGAAGCGGAACGACGAAATCATCGTTTGACGCGGTATAAATCGCCTCCGCCATTCCGAATTGCTTCAGATTCCCCATGCACTGGGTCGAATGCGCCCTGGAACGCGCCTGATTCAGCGCCGGAAGCAGCATCGACGCGAGAATTGCGATGATCGCAATCACGACCAGAAGCTCGATCAATGTGAACTTCGGGCGTATAATAACCGGTATGTGATG
>JABLYX010000036.1 GCA_018265615.1 Lentisphaeria bacterium | reverse complement strand
CGTCACATACTATGCATTATGCGAACAACGCTCCGGCAGAAGCCGCGTCAACCGCTGTTCCGGGTGGTTTCTCCGGCAAAAAACGCGGGCGGAATCTCTTCCCGGAAGCAGTGATCCGGCCGGTCGATCAGCCGCAGCAAATTCCGCACCGCTGAGCGGCCGATCTCAAAATCGTTGACGACGAGCGAGGAGATCCGGTTCTTCTTGCTCTGATAGCAGTAGCAGGAGAGGATTTCCACCTCCTCCGGCACCCGGATGCCGTTCGCGGTCAGAACCTCATAAGCCTCCGCCCCCATCGAGTAGTTGTAGGCAAGGACGGCCGTGGGTCTCTCCGGCCCCCGGAACCGCGACAGCTCGATTTCCGCGCCGGTATAGTGAATATCCTGAACCTCGATCTTCAACTCGGGGCGGCGGCGGGAAAACTCGTTGACGGCCTCCTCCATGCTCCGCTCCAGAAATGCGTTCCGGGTTTCGCACAGTTGCAGGATCCTGCGGTGTCCGTGCGACATCAGGATATCCAGCGCCTGCAGCGTACCCGCACGGGTCGCGTTGACGATATAGCTGCAGCGGTCGGATTCGACGGGAACCGTGACCGTGAACAGAAGCGGCAATCCCGCTTCGACCGGCTCGCGCCAGCACTCCTCGCCCGGCTGCGCTCCCCAGACGATGAGTCCGTCGACACTCTGGGCCCGGATCAGCGACATGTACTCCCGGCGTTCCCTGAAACGGTCATCATTGAAGATCAGCAGGAGGCGGCAATCGCCTTCCCCGATCCCCGCCTCGATCCCGCTGATGAGCCGCCGCAGATGGCCGTCCTCGAAGATATGCATCCCCATCTTGAGATACGACGGAACCACCAGTCCGATGATCCCGGAGCGGTGCGTGAACAGCCGGCGCACATTCGCGTTCGGCACATAGCTCAACTGCTCGGCGCTGGCGAGGACGCGGCGGCGGACCTCCTCCGGAATCGTCTTCGCTTTCTCCCGGTTGTTCAGGACACGCGACACTGTGCTGATCGAAACGCCTGCCAGCTGCGAAACATCTCTGATTGTGCTTTTCCTGGAAATCATCGGTCAGATCCTTTTGCCGGAAACATGTTTCCTGAATATATTATACCAAACTCTCCGCAGAATGTCAATACCGGAAGCAGAAAAAAATGAAAAAGAATCCGTCCCCAGCTCCGGAAACAGATTTCCATGAAGATGTGCCCCGGTAAAAAAAGAGCGCCCCGGAGCAGCCCGACACGGCCAACTCCGGGGCACGGCAGGAAAACCGGCCCTTTACTCCTGCTGCTGGAATCGCGTGAAGAACGGCCACGGATTGCGGGTCAGCACCGCCAGCTCGAACCGGACCGAACCGCCGGCGGAGAGTTCAAGCGTGTGCCGGCCGGCTTCCAGCCGCAGCGGGACAGGCTTCGCGAGGAAAGCAACTCCGCCTTTGTCCACAAGCGGATAGTTGTACAGCTCTTCCGTGCGGAGGCGGACGGTGCGCTCCTTCCCGTCGAGCTTCACTGCGACGGCTCCGCCGCGCCCCGGAAGCGCGCCGAACCGCAGCACGAGGTAATAGGCGCCGCCCTCCGCAAGGTCGAAATCCCAGCTCCCTGAGGTGAACGGTTCGTTCCGGTTGTTCCGGATCAGCAGGCCGGGTTTCACGGCGGCCGGAACCGGCTCGTCGCGGTCGCTCTTCGCATAAACCAGCACCGGGCGCGAAAAACCGTCGGATTGCCGGATCGAGAAACCGCCGCCGTGCGTCCCCGGCAGGGTGAACGCCTCCGGAACCGGACGGACGCTGAGCGTCAGGCTCTCTCCGGCCCGCAGCGTCCCCCGCTCCGGCTCGACCCGGAACCAGCCGAAGCAGCCGTTCTTCGTGATGCGGAACGAAAAATCGCGTTTTGCCGTGAGCGTGACGCCCTGCTCCGGCGCGTCGTCCGCCCCGAAGTCGAGCCGGATTGCATCCACCGTGAAGGCGAGGCCGGGGCGCGGCGGCCAGTTCGCACCGTCGGGGACGCACCCCATATCGCCCCCCGCCGCCGAGAAGTTCGGCAGCCATACCGCCGCTCCGGCACCGGGCGTGCCGGGACGGAGGCGGTAGTTCCCGCGCTCCGCATCGACGAATTCAGCTTTGCGGTAGTCGATGTGTGCGCCGATGCCCGGACCGATCAGCACGTTCTCCGGCGGCGCGGGCCTGCCGTCCGATCGCGCGGAGGAATAACAGAGGTCGTAGTCGAAGCTGTTTCCCGGCATCGGCCTGCCCTCCCTGATCGCATGCCCGCTCACCTGAATGACGTTGTTGCGGGTCACGGCGCGCAGCTCAGGATTCGTGCAGGAGACGCCGGCGCCGCCGAGCAGCGTGTTGTTGAAGATGTTCAGCATGCCGACGCTGCGGCCCGATTTGAATGAGGAAGAGCCGCCGAGCATCTCGTCCCCGAGCCGCGAGACGAGATTCCGGAACGCATAGGAAGGGCCGCGCATGCAGCCGCAGGTGCTGACGCCGCAGTAGGTCCCCTCGATCCAGTTGTCGAAGAACCGCACGTTCATCTGCCCGCCGTCGAGCTCGACCCCGTCATCGTTGCCGAACGCCAGCAGATTCCCGTAGATGTCGCAGTCGCGTTCGAACCCGCCGTCCCTGTTGAAGTTGCCCCACCCCTCGATCACATCGTTCCAACGGTGGCGGGCGCAGCCGATGAAGTCGTTCCAGCGCACGACGCATTCGCGGACGTTCCCGACATAGAGCGCCTGAGGCCCGGCCGGATGCGAGAAGAACCACGGATTCGCCCGGTTGCGCGGCTCGTGGATCCGACAGCGCTCGACCGTCACACCCGAGGAGGAGAGAATCCGGATTCCGGCGGTGTAATTCACTGGTTCGCCGCCGGAACCGTAGAATTTCCCGTCGCGGTCGAACCGCTGCTCCCCGACAACGCCCCAGCCGGAGATATCGCAGTTCCGGATGCGGATATGGTGCGACGACTTCACTTCAACCCCGTCATGCCCGCCGCCGCGCAGCGTGAGGCCGTCAAGGAGGATGTACGCGGCGTTGCGGAGCTCCAGCACCGGCCCGGATTCATCGGCGGCAAGGACGCTCCCGGGCGGCATGGTGTAACGGATATATCCCTGCGGCGTCCCTTTCGCATCGATGACGAATGTCCTGCCGTTGAAAACCTGTGAAAGATCGACCGTCTTCGCGACGGGAACCTCGCTCTTCCAGGTCCGGAAACGGACGACGTGCGGCTCACGCCCCTCCGCCTCGAACTTCAGCTCATACTCCGTATCCTCCTCAAGGTCCACGATGCTGCCGCGCAGCTGCCGGTCCGCCGCGTCCCACTGCGGCGGCCAGGCGGGACGGAACGCCGTTTCTCCTGCGCGCCGGAAACCGGCTTTCACGCCGGCCGGTTCGCTCTTTTCCTCAAAGTCGCAGTAATACGACGCGCTGCAGTAGAGCGGAACGACTTCGACCGGCGCGCGCCTGACCGGTTCGATCCGCAGTGCGCGGAACTCCGTCTCCGCACCGACGTAACGCGCGTTCAGCTTCATGCGCAGGCAGATCTCATAGCTGTCAACTCCGTTCAGCGGGAATTCACAGCGCAGCGTGCGCGGCAGCACGGGCGAGGCTCCGTCGGAGGAGAAGCGCTCCAGCTCGCGCCCGTTGCGGTAGGTTTTGACCTGCAGATAGCCGGCCTCGCCGGAGGCGTGGACGGAGACGGCCAGCCGCCCGCTTTCCGCGGTGTTGCGGATCCGCTGCGAGATCGCCCCGTCGCCGCTTTTGCGCGCTTCGACGACCTTCAGCCGGACGCCGCCGGGAATCGGGACCGCTTCGACCGTTCCGGGCGGAGCGGCAATCCAGCTTTCCAGCTCGCGGGAGAAATCCGCGTTCACGATTTCACCCCGCAGCATCGGCGCGGCAAGGAGGAGGACCAACCACAAAAGCTGTTTCATTCCGGCTCCCTCCTACGGCTGCATGTAGTCTGAGGTGCTGCCGCTGCCGAACCAGACCGAATTCTGCGCGCCGTCTACAAATTTGTTCCAGCGGAACAGCCCCGTCGTGTAGTATTGCAGCGGGGTCGCACCGGAGACATGCCCGTCGACATAGGCCGCGTTCGCGCGGGAGTTGTGGCGCAGCATGATGCCGTGCAGATTGTTGTTGCCGCTCGTCCACTTGAAGGTCGGAGACATGTCCGCATACTGAAAACCGGCCTGGGTCAGAGCGGAGTGCTGCTGCGGAATGCCGCTGTCCGCAAAAACCATCGTCTTGACCGGCACCTTGATCCGGTTCAGCGCGAGGAACCAGCCGAGGCGCTTGCCCGCGGGCTTGAACTCCTCGACAAACTGCCCGGCAAGGTCGGAATCGGTATTGCGGGCCTGCCCGACGACAAAATGATTCCGGGCCACCCACTGAACCCCGCCGTAGGTGCGCTGCGGCACCTGGCTGCCCCCGTCGCCGGGCGCCATGCGCGGAGTCGCGCCCGGGCAGGAGACGACTTTGCCGGTCCTGCGCCCCTGGATCTCCAGCGGAGGGAGGTAAGTCACACTGTTCTCTCCGCCGCCGGAGAGGATCTCCGACCAGCGCAGGCCGTTGCTCGAAAGCCCGCTGTGCGGAGCCTCCATGACGAACCGGTCCCGGAAATCTCCGGCGTAAAGGTTTTCCGCCATGACGCACTGCTTCAGATTGCTCTGGCAGGAGGCCGAGCGCCCGCTCTCGCGCGCCCGGTTCAGCGTCGGCAGCAGCATGGCCGCGAGAATCGTGATGATCGCAATCACCACGAGCAGCTCTATGAGCGTAAAATGGGCAAAAGCGAGGCTGCGGGAGCCGGGAGATGCGGGGGGCTGTTCCGCTTCGCCGTTTGCCGGGCGGATGCAGCGAGGCGCGGCGATGATAGCCTGACGGGAAGTTATCCGCGTGGCCGGTACGGGGAGAGACGCGGCGCGGGTCACCGCTTTCTCTCCCCCGATCCCCCCTCTTTCACGCAGAGCGGACAACAGGGTATGATTGTATGCATAACAAGTTTTTACCACGAGAAACTCGACCGGGGTGAATGCCTTTTTGGTCAGCATCATCGACTCCTTTATTATTTAAATATTTACATCATCTGACACAGCCAGTTTTATTTGTTATTAATTATACTGAAAACTGGAATGAAAGTCAATAGCTCAGAAAAATATTTTCCGACTTTTTTCCGGGGCACGGAATTTGACTTTGTCAGAAGGCATATTATATTCTTCTTCAAAGAGTATCAATGCAAGGAGGATACGCGTGACCCGCACCCCGGAAAAGAATGTGGACATCCGCAATTTCCTGTTGGACCGCCTCGAAAGCGGCGAGTGGAGGGCCGGGGACAAGCTGCCCGGCGCGCGGCAGCTCGCACAGGAAGCGGGATGCAGCTTCACTTATATGCAGTCGGTGCTTGAGAGCCTCGTGCAGCACGGCGTGCTGGTCAGCGTCTCGCGCAGCGGAACGTATGTGGGAGAGTACTGGAAGAGCCGGCTGCTGCCCGATACGGTCAAATTCTTCCTCTCGCCGCAGAGCCGCAAAAGCGAGCCGGGCAGGCAGTTCATCGCGCTGTTCCGCAACCGTTTTCCGGACCTGCGGATCGTGGAGGAGTTCGACCGGGCGTATTTTGAATTCCGCGTCTCCTACGACCTGTTTCACAACCACCGCGAATACCGGGACCTCGAACCGGCGTTCCGGAGCTGCGTCCCCGACCTCTCGCTGATGCTGGAGGAGCCGCTCGCCTCTTACCGGATCGGCGGCAGGCTGTGCGGGGTGCCGTTCCGTTTTTCGCCGCGCGTGATCGTCTACAACCGCCGGGTCTTCGCCGAATGCGGCGTCCCGGAACCCCGCCCGAACTGGAGTTGGGAGGAGTTCATCGGCTGCGTCAGGCAGCTGCGCAAATCACTGCCGTCGGAGCTCGTGATGCCGTACCCGAACACGATCTTTCATTTCTGCACACTGATCAGCCGGTTCGGGGGGGAGCTGATCGACCCGTCCGAACCGGATCCGGTCCGGGTCGACTCGCCGGAGACGGTGCGGGCGGTCGGAGAGTACTTCCGGCTGCTCGACCTGCTCGGGAAACCGGTTCCGCTGCCGGGAAAGAGAATTCCGCCGCCGGAGGCGCTGCTGATCCTGACCCGGCAGGAGATCAGCCTGGTCTACCCCGGCGAGATGCTGAACGAAATCGGCGCGGTCGAGCTGCCGCTCCCGGAAAACGGCAGGGAATTCAACGTGCCGGGCGTGGAGCTCTTCGCCGTGCGCCGCGAATGCACGGACGAGCGCCGGATCCGCCAGATCGTCGAATTCCTGCTTTCGGCCCCGACCCAGAACCAGATCGGGCGGACCCGCGCGGGGATCCCGGTCCGCCGCTCTTCCGCGAAGCTCAGCCTGAATCCGGACGATCCGCTCGACGCGCTGTTCCTGCGCGAGCTCGGCAAGCCGACCGCAAGATACTACCTCTATTCGCCGGAGCTCTTCAAGCTCAGCTGCAATGCGGTGCAGCTGCTGGCCGCCACGCCTCCCGGGAAGCGGCAGGCGTTCCTGCGGCAGTTCGCCGATGCGTTCCGTTTCCTCATCCGCTGCGACGCGGAGGAGCCGGACGCCGTATTCCCCGAAATCCGGCTCGCCGCCGGGCGGAAATAACCCCGCCGCGGCTCCGGCCGTTCCTTACCGCAGCTTCCGCCAGTCGAAAACAATTCCGAGCGGCGGATTCTCCGTCTCCGCAAGGCAGCGGTAGACCTCGTGCGCGTCTTCGGGCGAGACGACTTCGGAAACCAGCGGCCGCACCTGCATGCGGCCCGCCGCGACGAGCCGCAGGAAGGTGCGGTAATCGTCGTGCTCCGTCCATGCGCCCGGCCGCGATTCGCACTCCGGCCGCGTCATCGTATGCGCGCCGATGAGAGAGACGCCGCGCCGGTGCACATACCGGTAGAAGTCGATCGGCACATCGGAAACACGTGTACAGCCGAGCAGCGAAATCCGCCCCATCCACGCGGCATACTCCAGCGCCTGCTGCAGCGCGGCGGCGACGCCGGTCACCTCGATTACCGCGTTCACGCCCCGGCCGCCCGTGGCGTCGAGGATCTGCGGAACGAAATCGGGGTCGGCGGGCGAAAACGCCCGGTCCGCGCCGAGCTTCAGGGCGAGCCCGCGCCGCTTCGGGTCGAGGTCAGCAGCGAACAGCGGAACCGCGCCCGAAAGGCGGGCGACCTGCAAGGCGAAAACGCCGAGAATGCCCTGCCCCGCGATCATCGCGGACTCCCCGAGCTCAAGCCTCAGCTTGCGGACCCCGAGGAACGCGAACGACGCGATATGCGCGAACGACGCGTCCAGCAGGTCGATGGAGTCGTCCTCGATCTTCAGCACCGTCTCCGCCTTCCTGACCGTGTGCGAGCGGTGCCCGCCCCACGTGATGACCGTCCGGTCGCCGATCTTCAGGTTCTCGACCTCCGCGCCGGCGGCGATGACGCGCCCGGCGGCGCTGTAGCCGGGGTGGTACGGGAACCGCTGCCCCGTGTTCGGCATTCCGAGCAGCCAGGCGCGCTCGGTTCCGGCGCTGACCGCGCTGTAATCACTCTCGAGCAGAACCTCGTCCGGCTTGAGCGAAGCGGGGTCGAACTCCTCCTGTTTCAGGACCGCATTCCCCGGGGACTCGGCACAGATATAGAAAATTTTCATCATACTTCTCCCTGATTTCAACTCACTCCGGGAGGCGTTTTCCGGCGCGCCTCCCCGCCGCCGCCGGCCGCGCTCAGCTCCCCGTCGCGCAGCTCCGCCCGCCGTCGATCTGATAGTTGCACCCGGTGATGGAGGCCGCCTTGTCTGAGCAGAGGAACATGATGAGCTCCACGACCTCGATCGGCTCCGCCGCGTGCCCGATCAGAGTCTTCATATTCGCCATGCCGGGACGGGTCAGCACGGGCCCCGGCGAAACGCAGACGGAGCGGACGCCGTGGGGCGCCCCGTAGATCGCGAGCCCTTTCGAAAGGCCGATCATGCCGCTCTTGGCCGCACCGTAGTCGACGGAGCCGCCGATCACGCCGTCGATCGACCCCATGTTGATGATTACGCCGCTCTTCCGCCCGCACATCTGCTTCAGGACAGCGCGGGAGAAAAGGACCGCTCCCTTCAAATTCACGTCGATGCACCACTCGATGCTCTCGATCGAGGCCGTCCCGAAATCCGGCTGCTTCCAGATGCGGCTGGCGGCGCCTCCCGCGGAGTTCATCAGGTAATCGACCCCTCCGAATGTTTCGACCGCGAGATTGACCGCCTTTTCGATCTGGTCGTACCTGCGGATGTCGACCGCCACGCCGACGGCTTTGCCGCCCCGGCCGCGGATTTCTTCGGCGGCGGCCAGCACGGCCTCCTCATTCGCATCGGTCAGGACGACGTTCGCCCCCGCCTCGGCCATCTTCTGCAGAAACAGGAGCGCCATGCCCGAAGCGGCGCCGGTCGCAATTGCGGTTTTTCCGGAAAAATCCATTTCAATGCCCTTTCCTTGTGGGAATTACAGGTTGGAAACCCTATCGCCGTTTTTCTTCAGAGATAACAATATCCCCCCCGGCCCCCCGGCGCAACCGCCGTCCCTCACTCTTTCTGAAAAGAATCATGCAACCGCCGCCTTGATTCTCAAAACAAACCGTGATATATTGCAAATAAATCAAAAATCCGGAAATTCTGCCAAAATGACGATTTCAGAGATCGCAAAACTCGCCGGCGTATCCACTTCCACCGTGTCGCGGGTATTCAGCCACCATCCGAACATCCGCGAGGATGTCAGGAACCATGTGTTCACGATCGCGCGGAAATACGGCTACCATCCGCGCATCTCGAACAAGCAGAAGAACGTCGTCATCATCACGCCGTACAACTCGGACTATCCGGTTCACAGCTGCGTGGACATGCTGCTGATGGCGCTGACGCAGGAGCTCCCGGCACGCGGGTTCCGCATCGAAATCCTGCCGCACGACAACCTCGAACGGCTCTCGGGGATCCAGTTCTGCGGCGCGGTCGCGATCGGGGCGGAGCCGGACGATTTCCGCGACTGGCCCGAGCGCTTCACGCCGCCGCTGGTGATCGTCGACCGCAAAGGCGACCGCATGCCCCCCGACGTCTACCAGGTCCGCTCCGACGAAGCGCAGGGGATGGAGCTCGCGATCGGCCACCTCTACGAACGCGGCTGCCGCAAAATCGGCTGCATCATCCACGGCGACCCCGGAACCGGCAATGCGGATGTGCGCCGCGAGGCGATCGTGCAGGCGCTGAAATCGCGCGGGCTGCCCGCCAACGACTATCTGATCCACTTCTCCGGCCCCGGCACGGAGCGTTATGTGGATCTCATCGGCAAGCTGCTGCGCCAGAATGTGGACGCGCTTTTCTGCCCGGGCGGAAATGCCGGGATCGTATCGCTTTACGCCTTCTCGCTCTTCAACCGGCGCATCCCCGACGACATTTCGCTCATCGCAACCGAGCAGACCTTTTTCTCGGAATACGCGGTCCCGCCGCAAACCACGGTCACACAGGACTACAAAGCCGTCGCGACGGCCGTCGCGGATGTGATCGAAGCCCGGATCGACGGGCGCCGGGCCGAGCCTTCGACGGTTCTGCCGTACTGCCTCATCAAACGCGAAAGTGTGCGGCTGCAGGGCTGAGAAGCATGAACTACTATTTTCACGTGCCGTTCTGCCGTTCGAAATGCGGCTACTGCGCGTTCTACTCGGAACCGTCTCCCCCCGAAGAGGTTCAGGATGCGTATCTCGACCGTCTTGAACGCGAGCTCGCCGCCTTTTCCCCGGAGGGCGCATGCGAAACCGTCTATATCGGCGGCGGCACGCCGACGCTGTTCGACGAACGGCGGCTTGAACGGCTGTTCACGATGATCGCGCACGCGCTCACCCCGGCGCCCGGAGCCGAAATTTCGATCGAGGCGAACCCGGAGACGCTGACGGAAGCGAAAACCGGGCTGATCCGCTCATTCGCCAACCGGTTGAGCCTCGGCGTGCAGTCGTTCGACCCGCGCCTCCGCGAAACGCTCGGGCGCGACTGCCCGCAGCGGGCGCTCGAACATGCGCTCGACCTTGTGGCGGAAGCGCGTTTCCCGCACTGGAACTGCGACCTCATCTATGCGGTTCCGGGGCAGAGCGCCGACGCTTTCCGGCAGGATCTCGGGCGCGCCGTCCCGCTCGGGATCGACCACCTCTCCTGCTACAATCTCACACAGGAAGAGGGGGCGCGCCTCGCGGACAGCCTGATTCCGGACGAGGACGACGCCGCGCGGATGTGGGATCTCGCGGGCGGCTGCGGCCTGCCGCGCTATGAGATCAGCAACTATGCGAAGCCGGGCGGAGAGTGCCGCCATAACCTGAACGTCTGGCGCGGCGGGCTGCTGTGCGGATTCGGCCCGGCCGCCGCCGGTTTCGACGGAGTACGGCGGATCATCCGGCCCGCCCCGCTCGAAGCGTGGCTGCGCGGGGAGGCCCCCGAGCTCGACGAAATCCCGCCGGAGAAGCGGCTCGGTGAAATCTTCGCTGTGAACCTGAGGACCGTGCGCGGCTGGACGCCGCAGCTCTGGGCGCAGGTCCCGAACGCCGATCCGTGGGAGCGGCGGCTCGCCGCCGCGGAACGCGCCGCGGCGGAAACTTTGCCGGAGTGGTTTGACATTTCGCCGGAACGCATTACATTAAGCGACTCGGGATTGCTTTTCTGGAACACAGTGGCGGAAACGATTTTATGAGCTCACTCGAACAGACCTCTTACGAACCGTACAAACGGTATCTGCTGGAAATCGCCTACGACGGCGGCGGTTACAGCGGCTGGCAGATCCAGCCGCACTGTCTCGCCGTGCAGGAGGTGCTCCAGACGATCCTGACGAAGATGTACGCGGGGCGCCCGATCCACCTGATCGGCAGCAGCCGCACCGATGCGGGGGTTCACGCCCAGCGGTTCGCCGCCAGCTACCTCACGCCCGTGCGCCCCGACATCCCGCCCGACAAGATCATGAGGGCGGTGAACCGTCAGCTCCCGTCCGACATCAAGATCCGCACGGTCCGCGAGGTCCCGCTCGAGTTCCACGCGCGCTATGACGCGCTCGGCAAGGCGTACACTTACGTGCTGAACCTCGGCGCGCCGTCGCCCTTCATCGACCGCTGCAGCTGGGTGCCGTACCACCGCATGGACGTTGAAAAGATCCGCGCCGCCGCCGAAGTGCTTACCGGAACCCACGACTATTCGAGCTTCGTGGTCGAGCGCAGCATGATCGACGAAGCGGTGCGGACCATCTACCGCATCGACGTTGAGGAAATCGGGCAGTTCTGCTGCTGCACATTTGTCGGCAACGGCTTTCTGTACAAGATGATCCGCTGCCTCATGGGAACGCTTGAGGCGGCCGGCTCCGGCAAGTTGAACCCCGAAGCGGTCAGGCGCATCCTCGAGGCGTGCGACCGTTCGACCGCCCCGGAAACCGCACCGCCGCAGGGGCTGTTCCTGATGAAGGTGTTCTACACCGAAGAAGAACGCGCGAACTTCCGCCTCGAAGGGCTCCCGTTCTGTTTTTGACGGCGCGCAAACTGGTAAAAAACGCTTTTCTGTGGTATAGTACCGGGATAACATTTTCATATCTTCGAGGAGACCCCAGGATGAGCGAATTCCTTTCCCAGTTGAACCCGGAACAGGCCGACGCCGCCGGAACCGTGAACGGCCCGGTGCTCGTGCTCGCCGGAGCCGGAACCGGCAAAACCCGCGTGATCACCTTCCGCATCGCGCATATGCTTTCGATCGGCATCCTGCCGGAACAGATCCTCGGCATGACCTTCACGAACAAGGCCGCGCGTGAAATGCGCGAGCGCCTCGCACAGCTCGTCGATCCGAAAGTCTCATCCCGGGTCACGCTCGGAACCTTCCACAGCTTCTGCATCCGCATCCTGCGGCGCGAAGCCGCGAAGCTCGGCTACCTGCCCGGCTTCACCATCGCGGACGACTCCGACCAGCAGGGGCTCCTGAAGCAGGCCGCCGGAGCGGCCGGCTGCAACACGCGGGAAGGCTTTCCGCTCGCGGAGGTACAGGCCCAGATCGGCAGATGGAAGAACAAACTGCTCTTCCCGAAGGATGCGAAACGCTTCGCCGACAACGGCTACGAAGAAACCTGCGCGATCATCTACGAACACTATCAGGAGCTGCTCGAGCTTCAGAATTCGCTCGATTTCGACGACATGCTCCTGCTCGTGCACAAGCTGTTCACCGAACACCCGGACGTGCTCGCGAAGTATCAGGAGCGCTACCGGTATCTGCTGATCGACGAATACCAGGACACGAACGCCGCGCAGTTCACGATCGTGAAGCTGTTGATCGGCGACCGCTGCAACCTCTGCGTCGTCGGCGACGACGATCAGAGCATCTACTCGTGGCGCGGCGCGGACATCAGCAACATCCTGAACTTCCCGGACCATTTTCCCGGCGCGAAAGTCGTCAAGCTCGAACAGAACTACCGCTCGACCTCGAGCATCCTGAACGCCGCGAACGCCGTCATCGGCTCGAACGCGAACCGCCACGACAAGAAGCTCTGGTCGAATCTCGGCGAAGGCGAAAAGGTGCAGGTCGTCAAAACCGCGGGCGGCGAGGCCGAGGCGGATTTCATCGCCGGGATGATCAAGCAGCTGCACGGTTCCGATGGCTTTGCCTACAGGGACTTCGCGATCCTCTACCGCTCCAACCACCTGTCGCGCGAACTCGAACAGGCGATGCGCCGCAGCCAGATTCCGTACCGGCTCGTCGGCGGCCAGGAGTTCTACAAACGGCGTGAAATCAAAGACGCGGTTTCGTACCTGAAGCTGATCGTGAACCCGCACGACGACCAGAGCTTGCTGCGCATCCTCGGCACCCCGCCGCGCGGGCTCGCCGCCAAAGCCGTCGACCAGCTCAAAATCGGCCGGGCAACCGCGCACACCCCGATGATCGATCAGCTCGGCCTGCCGGAATTCCAGAAAGCGCTTCCTCCCAAAGCCGCACAGGCCGCAAAGGAACTCAACGAAGTATACAAAAGCTACCGCGAACAATTCAGGGAGCCGGGCCGGCTCGCCGCGAAAATCATCAGCTTCCTGCGCGACGTCGGCTACCTCGACGGCCTCCAGCGCATCTACAAGGACCTGAATGACTCGATGAAACGGCGCGAAAACGTCGATGAATTCATCAACGCCATCGCCCAGTTCGAACAGCGCCAGCCGGAGCCGCCGACCCTTGAATCGTACCTTGAAAGCTTCGCGCTGCTCGAAGAGAACGACCGCACCGAGGAGGATGAAACCAACGGCGACGCCGTCACGCTGCTGACCGTGCATGCCTCGAAGGGGCTCGAATTCCCCGTCGTCTTCTGCGTCGCGCTCGAACGGAACATCTTCCCGCACGAACGCGCGATCGAAGAGGGATCGGTAGAAGAGGAGCTCCGGCTCTTCTATGTCGCCATCACGCGCGCCCGCAAGCAGCTCTATATCACCCGCGCCGCCCGCCGTATGCAGCGCGGCATGCTGCAGCCGGCCCTCCCCTCGCCGTTCCTCGAGCTGCTGACCGACGACGTCGCGGAATTCCCCGCCCCCGAAGATCTGCTCCGCCCCGCCAGTGAGGATTCCGTCCGCCAGGCCTTCGCCGACATCTTCAAGATGCTCGACAAGCGCAATCGCGACTGACTTCCCGGAAAGAGGAATGAGCACGAACCGTCAGACGCCGGGCGCATATTTAGAAATCTGTTTTCTTGATTTTACGGAGAATATTCAGAAAAAGGATTCTTTTCTCGTTTTTATACTTGACATTGTGCATGGAGTGTGTCATAATTAATCTAGCAAACAGATTTCTAGATTTCGGAGAAAATCATGACATTAAAAGAGATTGCCGAAGAGCTGAAGGTCTCCCCCTCCACCGTGAGCCGGGTCCTGAACGGCTGCAGCAAGAATTTCACGGTCAAGCCGGAAGTGCGGGCGCGCATCCTCGAACGCGTCGAAAAGCACGGCTATACGCCGAACCGGATTTTCAGTTCGCTGCGCAGCAAGGAGAGCAACCTGATCTCCTTCCTCTTTTACGACCGCAACCTGCTGCGGCACACCAACCCGGTCTCCGATGCGGTCGACGTCATCTCGCGCGAACTGCCGAAGCTGAACTATGCGTTCAACTTCGTCCCCTGCGAATCGATCCGGAACCTCTATTATCCGCTCCCGGAGTGGAGGGTCGCCGGTTTGATCATCCCCGACGTGATCTATCCGCGCCAGCTCAGGAATATCGAGGAGGCCGGGATCCCGTACGTCGTGGTCAACGGCGTCCGCGGCAAGTCCGGCAGCGCGGTCATGAGCGACGAAACCGCCAATATGCACCTGATCATGGAGCATCTGCACTCATTCGGGCATCGGCGCATCGGATATCTCGACGGATTCCAGCCCGGCAACCACCACCACAGCTTCAACGACCGCAAACGCGGCTATGCCGACTTCTGCGAAGAATACGGCCTCGAACAGTTTCAGAGCGAGCCCTGGAAATACTCTCCGCTCGAAATGCAGTTCGACGAGCTGATGAAGCAGCACGTCACCGCGATCGTCTGCTACAATGACGAGATTGCCCGGCAGGTTCTGTTCCATGCCTGGCGGCACGGGATCAATATACCGAAACAGCTCAGCGTCATCACATTCAACGATGTCCCGTCTCAGAACTTCACGATTCCGCCGCTCGACGCACTGGCGGTTCCGGGCGCGGAGATGGGGGCCGCCGCCGCGCGCGTGATGGCCGGAAAGATTGAAAACCCGGACGATTATCTCGACTGCTCGATCCGCATCCCGGGAAAGCTCGTCCATCGCGAATCAGTGGCGGCCGCATCGGACGGCAGATGATCCGCGTCTCCGCAGGGACATGAATGAGGGGCGGGGGAACGCATCCCCCCATCGGCAGACGCGACGCCGGGAAAGCAACTCAAACGCCGAAAACCGGAAAAATTCACTCATCAAAAAGGAGTTATACCATGCTCAAACCCATCCGGAAACAACCCATGCGCCACAAGCCGTCAAGCCGCTTCACACTGATTGAATTGCTTGTAGTGATTGCGATCATCGCAATCCTTGCCGCAATGCTGCTGCCTGCTCTGAACCAGGCGCGCAGCCGGGCCAGGAGGACCGACTGCCTCTCCAGTTTGAAGATGCTCGGGCTTGCATTCCACAACTATATGGACAGCTCCGACGGTTTTCTCCCGGCGGTCGCCACCGACGGCGGCGTCATCACCTGGCGCGACCGCCTCGCGGTCAATTACGGCATCAGCGAAACCGACGGCGACGCCCGGGCCGTGAAACTGGCCGAAACCGGCTTCTACTGCAAGGCAAATGCCGCGCTCCACCCAAAGAAGGGCAGAACCATGAACTACGGCATGAACGACCGGGTCGCGTGGTATCAGACCCAGTTCGCCAAAAGCAATCAGTTCAAGTATCCCTCAAAGCTCTGTCTCGCTTCAGACGGAACCTACAGCGACGTCGGCTGGAACAGCTGGTACAACAACCATGTCAATGAAACGAGCATCGATATCTTCACCGTCCACGGCACGGGGAACTCCGCGCAGATTCTCTACCTTGACGGACACGCCGCCCTGACCATGCGCAGCGATATCCCGGGAGAACGCAAAACCCCGTTCTGGTGGGGAAAGGACGCGGAATGAAAAAGCTCTTACTCGCGGTCTCCGCCGCAGCCACTCTCCTTGCCGGCGCAGCCGGGCTGCCGGAGGAACTGATACTCGAAAATGCCGGAGCGTTCCGGTGGAACGGAATCTCTTTCCGGGTCAATTCGATCTACGGCGACTGGCGCGCCGGTCGCATCGCCCCCGCTGCCGGAACGGCCCGTTCCGCCGACGGCTCCGTATCGATGGCCTCACCGGTCGATTACGCGACCGAAAACGGCGAATGCCGGAGCGTGCTGACACCGCTCGCGGAAAACCGCTTCCGGCTCAGGACCGAGCTCATCCCGCCGCCGACGGTAAAGGTCGGCCTGCAGTATCTCGAACTCTCCATCCCGGCCGCCTCCGCGGCTTCGCTCACATACCGAACCGCCGGGAAGGACGGAGCGGAGACGCTTGTGTTTCCCGCGAAATATGAGAAGATGGAGCTGCTCCTGAAGCCGGGCGTCACGGAAACCGTACTGCGCCTTTCCGACGGGGAGCAGTTGATTTTCCGCGGAAACGGCACAATCTACGTGCAGGATGACCGTAAATTCAATAAGGATTCGTTCGCCCTGCGCTTCTGGTTCGGCGGAAAACCGCTCGAACTCGAAGCGGAACGGCTGCCGCAGTATTCGGTTCCGGTTCCCCTCGCGGGCGCGGCGAACCGCTCGTTCCGCGACGACATCGCGGACGACCGGCAGGGCGGCTGGACCGATCAGGGCGCTTCCAACGACCTGCGGATGTTGAAACCGGGCCGATTCCGTTTCAACAACCTTGAATTCGACATCGTCGATGAGGCGAAGGAGAGTACGCCGGGCGCGATCGTCATCGCCGGGGCCGACCGCGGCTTCGCCCCTGCCGAAGTGGAACTGCCGCTCCCGCCGGTAAAAGCGCGCGGCGTCGCGCTGCTGCACGCTTCGGCATGGACCATGCCGGGCAAGATCGGGGAGCTCGAAATCACCTACGCCGACACCGGGGTGGAGACGATTCCGGTCACGGGGGAGAACGACTGCGGCAACTGGTGGAACCCGGCCGACCTGCCGAATGCGAAAATCGCGTGGCGGTCGGACAATCCGAGCGTCCCGGTGGGACTGTATGTCTCGACGTTCCCGCTCGGAGGCAGTGAACCGCGCCGCATCCGTTTCCGCAGCGCCAATCCCGCCTCGGCCTGGATGGTCGCCGGCGTCACGCTGACCGGACAGCCGGTCCACCTGCCGACGCATGTGCCGAAGCCGCTCGTCGCGGCGGAAAACGATCAATGGATCAGGCTCGATTACCGGCGTAATATCACGCCGGGCAGTCCGCTCGACTTCTCCTTTATCGGCGCGGACGGGGCCCCGGCCGGGAAATACGGACGGGCCATCGCCGCCGCCGACGGTTCGATCGGCTTCGAGCAGGCGCCGAAGAAGCACTTCCGCGTCTACGGCACGAATATCTGCGAGCAGGCGAACTTTCTCGAAAAGCCCGAAGCCGAGCGCCTCGTGCGGTTCCTGCGTTCGCATGGAATCAACACCGTGCGCTTCCACCATCATGACGACGGGCTCGTCGACCCCGCCGCGCCGGACTCGGTCACGCTGAATCCGCAAGCGCTCGACAAGCTCGACTACCTTTTTGCCAAGCTCAAGGAGAACGGAATTTACATCACCTTCGACCTCTACACGAGCCGCAGGCTCAAGCCCGGCGACAAGCTGCCGATTCTCGAAAAATATCCGACGCTCCCGCACAAACAGGCGCTGATCCTGTCGAAAGAGGGAATCGAGAACTGGAAGACCTTCACGAAACGGTGGATGAGCCACGTGAACCCCTACACCGGCCTGAGCTGGGCTGAGGACCCCGCCATCCTTTTCGTGAATCTCGTGAACGAAGACACGCTCTCCTACGTCTGGAACTCCGAGCCCCTGAAATCCGTCCTGACCGAACTCTTCGGGGAGTATTGCCGCGAACGCGGCATAACCGACATGCGCACCGGTTTCGGGAATCTCCATTTCGCCCGCTTCCTGCACGAAACCCAGTCGGCTTATCTCGGGGAGATGACCCGCTTCGTCCGCGAGGAGCTCGGCGCGAAATTCCTGCTGACCAGCTGCAACTACAACGGCAATTGCGCGACGACGCTGCTGCGCGATCGGTTCGATGTCGTCGACGACCACGGCTATCATGACCACCCGGCTTTTCCGAAGCGCCCATGGGCGCTGCCGCACAGCTACAGCCAGCTCTCGACGATTCCGGCCGAAGCGCCGCTGCCGGGACATCTCGTGCCCGGGCGCATTTACGGCAAGCCGTTCTTCATCACCGAATTCAACCTCTGCGCCCCGAACCGGTTCCGGGCCGAGGACGGCCCGCTGGTCGGCGCATACTCCGCGCTGCAGGACCTGAGCGGACTCTACCGGTTCAACTTTTCAAGCTCGCGTGACCGGATCAACCGGCTCGAGCCGGGAATCGTCGTCTTCGAGTCGGCGAACGATCCCGTCATGCAGCTCTCCGACCGCATCGCGGCGGCGTTCTTCCTGCGCGGCGACGTCCGGACCGCACCGGAGAAATACGGCTTCACGATCCCGCGCAGCTTCTACTCCGAACGGCGCGACTCCGGTTATCCGGCCATCCGCCCGCTGCGGCTCATCACCCGGATCGGCGCGACCTTCGACGACCGCCCCGTGCCGGATGTGAAGCCGTTCGACCGCGTGACCGACCCGCATATCGCCAGGCTCCTGAAGCAGTTCCGCGAAACCGGCAAAGCCGTCAGCTCGACCGGCGAACTGAAGCTCGATACCAGAGCGGGGAGTTTCACGGCGGATACGGAACGCTCGGCAAGCGTAACCCTGGCGGAGGGGACGCTCTCTTCCGGAACACTGACCGTCTCCAACGCCGACACTTTCCAGACGCTCGCCGCAATCTCACTCGACAACACCCCGCTCGCCGCCGGCAACTCCGTCGTGATCCTGCACCTGACCGACGTCATGGCGACCGGAACCCGTTTTGCCGACCAGGACCGCAAACTCCTCGAGAAGACCGGGCACGCACCGCTGCTGCTGCGCCGCGCCGCCGTCGATATCTCGCTCCGCACGGACGGCCCGCGCCGCGTGAAAGCGATCAATATGCAGGGCGACGCAGTCGGAGAGATTCCGGCCCGGTGGCATGACGGGATTCTCCGCTTCAAAGCCGACAACGGGGCGTTCCCCGGCGGCCTCGCCGGTTATCACCTGCTCCGCTGACGGCCGGGCCGCGGCAGGAACGCTATTTCCGGATGACCGGGCCCGGTTTTTTGCGGACCGAATAACCGAAGTGGCCGATCGCGCCGCCGAGTTCAAAGTAGTGGCCGTGGACGTAGGCGGCGAGCCCGGCCCTTTCGAGCTCGAGCCGCCCGTCGGCGTTGATGAACTCCGCCGACACCTGGACCGCGACGATTTCCGCGAGAAACAACGTATGGCTGCCGAGCCCGATCGTCTTCGTCACCCTGCACTCGAGCCCGAGCGGGCACTCCGCAACCAGCGGCGCCTCTACCTGCGAGCCGGCCAGCGGGGTCAGCCCCGTCTCCCTGAACTTGTCGTGGTCGCGCCCCGAGACCACGCCGCAGTAGTCGGTCGCCCGGATCTGCCCGGCAGTCGGGAGGTTCACGGTGAATTCGCCGGACTCCAGGATGAGATTGTAGCTGTACCGCTCCGGGCGGATTGAAATCGACAGCATCGGCGGCTTGCTGCAGACCGTTCCCGCCCAGGCGACGGTGATGAGGTTGCAGGCTCCCGGCTTCCCGCAGCCGACAAGGACCGCCGGAACCGGGGCGAGCTGGGTGCTGCCCGGCCAGATGAGTTTCTTCATTTTTCCTCCAGTTCCATCCGTTTCGCCTCGAGTTCCTCCCAGCGCGCATAGAGCCGCGCGGATTCGGCGCGGGCCGCATCGAGCTCCGCCTGAAGCTCCGCGCTGCGGGCGCCATGCTTCGCGAAGAAATCAGGATCGCCGAACAGGGATTCGAGTTCGGAAATTTTCTCTTCGCCCGCGAGGATCGCCGCTTCCATTCCCTCAAGCTCGCGCGCCTCCCTGTAGGAGAGCTTCTTCTGCGGCTGCTTCGGCTTCGGCGCCTCCGGTGCATGGGAAGGCCTCGGGGGGGCAGCGGACGCTTTCTTCGCTTCGCGCCCGCGCCGCTTCTCAAGGTAGTAGTCGTAATCCCCCGGCGTGTAGACGATTTCGCCGTCCCCCTCGAATCCGAGGATTCCGGTGCAGACCCGGTTCAGAAAATAGCGGTCGTGGCTGACCACGAGCACGCAGCCGCCATAGGAGGCCAGCGCCTCTTCCAGCAGCCGCAGGCTCGAAAGGTCGAGGTCATTGGTCGGCTCGTCGAGGATCAGGAAGTTGCCGCCCTGCTTCAGGATCTTCGCAAGCATGAGCCGCGCTTTTTCGCCGCCGGAGAGGTAGCGGACCAGGGTGTTGATCCGGTCATCCTCAAAAAGGAACCGCTTCAGGTATCCCCAGATCGAGATTTTCTCGGTTCCGAGCGAAATCGTATCGACGCCTTCGCTGATCTCATCCGCCACCGTCTTCTCCGGGTCGAGCGCGATGCGGGACTGGTCGATGTAGTTGAATTCGACCGTCGGCGCGATTTTGACTTCCCCGCGATCCGGGGCGAGCTGCCCCGTGATGATCCGCAGCAGGCTGCTTTTGCCGATCCCGTTCGGGCCGACCATGCCGATGCGCGCCCCCGGTTCGAATTCGAAGGTGAAGTCGCGGATGATCAGGCGCTCCCCGAACGAAAGGCAGATTTCCGTCAGATCGACCGTCTTGTTGCCGAGCCGGGAGGCCGCCGGAATCAGCAGCTCCATTTCGCTGTCGCGAACCGGGCCGGAGACGGCCGCGATTTCGTCGAATTTCTTCATGCGGCCCATGTTGCGCTTGAGACGCGCCTTCGGAGAACGCCGCACCCACTCGATTTCAGAGCGCAGAAAGCTGCGGCGCTTCTGTTCGAGAATGTCCTCGTTCGTCTCGCGTTCGGCCTTCATCGTGATGAATTCGGCATAACTGCCGGGATAGCTGTAGAATTTGCCGTGGTTCAGTTCGACGATCCGGTTCGCGATCCGGTCGAGAAAATAACGGTCGTGGGTCACAAAGAGGCAGCTGCCCCGGTAGTCCGCGAGGAAATTCTCGATCCACTCCACCGTGGTCACGTCGAGATGGTTGGTCGGTTCGTCGAGCAGCAGCAGATCCGGCTCCGAAATGATCGCGCGCGCCAGAGCGACCCGGCGCATTTCGCCGCCCGAGAGCTTGCGGCAGGCATGGTCCGCAATCGCCGACAAGCTCAGCTTTTCGAGCACTGTCCCGAGCTTCGTTTCGAGGTTCCAGCCGTCGTGGATCATGAGCTCATGCTCGATCTGCGCATGTTCCGGGGAGTTGACCGAGACGGTTTCGAACTTTTTCTGGAGGCCGAGGAAATAGCCGAGCCCGTCCGCGACGTTCTCGCGGATCGTGCGTTCGTTGTCGAGCTCGAAATCCTGCGGCAGCTCGGCGACCCGCAGGTTCCGTGCGCGCGTGATGTTCCCCGAGCTCGGGATCTCCCTGCCGGTGATGAGCCGCAGCAGCGTCGACTTGCCGCTGCCGTTGCGGCCGACGAGCGCGACGCGCTCCCCGGCGTTGATATAAAATTCGGCGCCGTCGTAAATTGTCTGCCGTCCGATGGTCAGCCGGAGCTCTTCCGCCGCCCACAATACTGTTTCCGCCATAGTTCCGATTCCGAATGGTTCTGAATTGTTTCAAATCCTGAAACTATATATGCGCGCGCACGAGTTTGCAAGTCCCCGGCGCCGGAAAATCGCCGTTATTTTGCTTTATTTTAAAATTAATTTTTAAAATAGAAACCAAATTATTTTAAAAATATTTTGTTTTGCTGTTGACATGGAGGGGAAAGTTGAGTATAATTAAAAGCGAACAGATGAAACCGGAAGGATCCGAATCATGAGTACAGTCAAAGAAAAGCCGCAGAGCATGGCGGATATCGCCGAGATGCTCGGCGTCACGGCGGTTTCGGTGTCGCTGGCGCTGCGGAACTCGCCGCTGATCTCGCAGGAATTGCGTGACCAGGTGCAGAAAATCGCGAATGAAACCGGCTTCAAGGCGCGCAATTACCGCCGCCGGAGCGCCGCCGAAAAGGAGCGGCCCTCCGACGGCAAGATCGTGGTGCTTTACGAAGCCGCCAATTCGGACGACCCGGTCGCACAGCAGATCATGAACAGCGTGATGAAGCGCCTTTCGGACCTGAAGGCGACCTTTGAGGTCTGTTCCTGCGAAGAGCTCTATGAGAACCCCGCGCTGGCGGCCGGTTCGGCCGGGGTGATCTACCATTACTGCTTCCGGCCATGGTTCAGCTCGATCCTCGAGGGGATCCCGCAGGTTGCGATCATGCACGAGGAGATCGACCTCGGCCCGTGGGACAGCTTTAAACCGAACGAATTGCTCGCGGGCAAGCTGGCCGCGAACTACCTGATCGACCGGGGCTTCGGCAATGCGCTCCTCACCTGGGAGCATAAGATGGCATACCGTGCCGAGACCCATCCCCGCCTCGAGGGGTTCCGCCGGCGGATGCGTGAAGCGGGGGCCACCGTCTCCGAGCTCGCTTACGGGCGCGACGACGACCCGCAGCTCTATTTCAACGAATTGAAGGGGAGACTGGCAACGTTCGGGAACCGGGCCGGAATTTTCGCCTTCAACGACCAGGTCGCCTACAAGGTCTGCCACACGCTGAATTTTCTCGGACTCGAACGGAAGCCGAAAGAGCTCGAGGTGGTCTCCTGCGACAACACGTTCCTGATCCGGGAACTGCATCCGCCGCTGCCCGTGGTGGATCTGCATATCTCCGAAATTGCGGAGCGCGCGGTCGAGGGGCTGTTCTGGCGGCTCGAACACCCGGACGCCTGTTATCAGGATGTGATGCTGAAGCCGGAGCTGGTGCTGCCCCCCTCCGAATGATTCACGGCCTCCGCCGGAAACCGGAACTCAATTTCAACCGAAAGGTATTTATCATGACAAATCGAAACCGCCGCCGTCACCTGCCGCACATCATGCGGCACAGATTCACACTGATTGAACTTCTTGTCGTAATCGCGATCATCGCGATTCTTGCGGCCATGCTGCTCCCGGCCTTGAACTCGGCTCGGGAGAGGTCCCGCGCCACGCAGTGCATGAGCAACACCAGGCAGATGGGGATGGCTTTTCAGTACTATGCTGAAGACAACAAGGGCCTCCTGATGATGGACTCGACGGAAGGGGGCTGGGGGAGCTGGGCGCAGTATATCCTGATATACGAAGGCACAAGGACGTCAAGGACAAAAGGATATGTGGACCGGAAAACCGCGGTCTGTCCCTCCGACCCGAATGCCTGGGCCGCCCTTACGGGAATCGCCCCCGGAACCTCCCCGGTCAGCGGCTTCAACGGGATGGTCAACTTCCGTAACGACGACGATTACTACAACAACAAAGATATCGGCAACGGCGTCAGGAAAAAAGAGTACATCGGAAACATCCTCGCCTACCACTCCTGGAGCGTCAGTTACCGCTATTACTCTTTCCGGCATCCGTCCGACACGGTCCTTTACGGGGACTCCTACAATCTGCGCGACAATATGTCCGCCTACTACTGGTCGCCCTCACAGTTCATGAGCGATATCGACTCCGGCTTCATGTTCCGCCACAGCGGGCGCGGAAACGCCCTGTTCGTCGACGGCCATGCCGGAGGGCTCGACAAGCATGAGGCCCGGAAAACCGGAACGGCGATCCGGAGATCCTTCGGCCCCGCGTGCAACAAGCAGGCGGTTGACTGATTGAGCGCCGGGAGAGGCCTCCTCCCGCCGGCCCGTTGAAGAATCAAATCATAAATTTACAGATGAGCAGAGAATTTGCCATGAAACAGATTTGGAGTTTTCTTATTGTCTTCGCGTGTTCTGCACTGAGTGCCGCCGAGTGGCACTATCCGCTTTATCTCGACGGCGGAACGCCGCACCTGACACGGCGGCGGGTTGAAGTCACGAACACCTCGAAAAACAGCGCAGAAGGCGAAATCCTGCGAATCCCGGTCCGCGAGCTCGGCCTTGCCGGAACGCCGTCCCGGGAGATCCGGGTCGTCGACTCCGCGGGGTTTGAGCTGCTGTACGCCCTCCGCCCCGCCGCGGAAACCGTAGCGGAAGACGCCGAACTCCTTGTCCCGGTCAAGGCCGGAGCCGGAAAAACCACTTCGCTCTGGGTCTACGCCGGCAACTCCGCCGCCTGGCCGGTGCCGGATGAGCTGACCGTTCCCGAAACGGATTTCACCGATTCGTTCGAGGAGGGCTCCGGCTGCCTGCCGCCCGGCTGGAGTGAAAATTCCACCGATGCGCTCCACCGCAACTTCCGCTCCGGCAGCGTCGCCCGCGGCGGCGGAAAATCGCTGGAAACCCGGCTCGAACCCGGCGCGAAACCGAACTGGGTCAAATTCTTCCGCACACTCCCGGTGCGCCCCGGCTCCCGTTACACGGTGCGCGGCTGGGTGAAAGGCGAAAACATAAAGGGCGGCCTCGGGGCAGGTTACTTCCTGCATATCGGTCCGCGCGACAACGAAACGCGCGCCCCGCAGAACAAATGGGGCAATTACGGAACATTCGACTGGAAGCAGATTGAATTCAGGGGAACCGTCCCGGAGGACGCGGATTCGATGACCTTCGGAACCGTCCTTCACGCCGAAGCCGGGCGCGCCTGGTTCGATGACATCGAAATCAAACTGGAAGCGCCGGAAGAACTCTCCTGCCGGGTCGGTGCGGAGGAGCGGCTCGAATTGCGGACTCCGGAGCCTCCGGCGGCCTGGGAGCTCCCGGCAGCCGAATGGCCGGAGCGATATTCTTTCCCCGTATACAACCTGACGGGGGAGATGAAGACACGGCAGCTCTGCTCGTTCCCGGTCAACCGGCTCACCCGCGCCGGCTACCCGGCTTCCGCCTTCCGGCTGATGGCCGGCGGCAGACCGGTCCCATTCCTGATGATCGGCGGAGCCCTGTTTTTCGAATTGCCGCCGGTTCCGCCGCGCTCCGCGCTGCAATGCACCCTCTATCTGGCGAAAGAACGCCGGAACCGCGCGGCCGAAGTCCGGTTGGCGCAGGCGAGCTCGATCCTCAGCGACCTCGAATCGAGCGGCGCCGACGTGGATCGCCAAAGCTATGAACGGCTGTTGAATTCCAAGGCCAATCTCGCCGTCAACCCGAGTTTCGAAAGCGATGCGGGCTGGCGGGGCAGCGGTGAACGGGCGGGTAACAGAACACGGGTGACAAGCATTGTCCCCGGCGGGATTTTCGGGAAACGCAAGGCGCTGCTCGATATCCCGGAAACTGCACCCCGCGACTGGTACGGCTTCCGGCAGGCGGTTCCGGCGCAGTTCGGGCGGACCTATCTGGTTGCCGGCTGGCTTGAAAGCGACGGGCCGGCCACCGTGTGGGCCCATGAATATGCCGAAGGCGATCCCAAAGCATACAACAACGAAGCGGCCGCCGTCCCCGGCAGCGGCTGGCGCCCGTTCGCCATGTACGTCACGGCGCGCCATCCGCAGAGCATTCTCGAAGTTCACCTGACCTCGAACAGCGGGAAACGCGCCTATGACGGCATCCTCGTGGCGGAAATCCTCCCGGTTTCGGCGGCGAAGTTTGAAAGCAGTGCCGGGCGCATTCCGGAACAAGCCCTCCGGGTCGGGCAGGTCAGCCCGGTTGTCAAGATTTTTCCGGACACCGTTCCGGCGGAAGGGAAACCGCCTGCCGTCTCGCTGGCCCGGAATGAGGCGGAAGGGCTCCAGCTGGCCGTCCGCTCCGGCCGGGCGTACCCTGAACTCGCCGTGACGGCCTCCGCGCCGCGGAGCGCGGAGGGGGCGGTGCTGCCGGCTCCCGAAATCAATGTGATCGGCTATGTGAAGATCGACGCCGAAAGCCGTTATTTTCAGTTCACCGGCACACCGGCATACCGGCGGTGCGTGCCGGCCGGCGCGTTCGGCGAATTCTATCCCGACCCGCTGCTGCCGAAATCGGAGCTCCGGCTTGAACCGGAATCGACGCAGGGACTCTATCTGCGCGTCAGCGCCCCGGCCGATGCCGCGCCGGGCGTGTACCGGGGCGAAATTCGTTTCCGGGCGGACGGAAAGACGGTGAAGCGGCTGCCCTACGAGGTGAAAGTCTGGAATTTCGCGCTGCCGGCGCATCCCGAACTGACGGCGATTTTTGACGACCGCCACGGCACCGGGCGGAAATTCAAGGAGTATACGCCCATGGAGGCCGCCGGATTCCTGGCCACGCGGCGGATCAGTCTCGACGAGATTCCGGCCAAACCGGAATTCCGGCTTGAGAACGGGGAGGTCAAGGCCGATTTCACCGAATTCGACCGGGCGGCGGAGCGCTGGTTCGGCGAATGGAACATCCCGCGCGCTTACCTGCCGGTTTTCCGCGAACATTTCGGCTGGGGGCATCCGCCGAAATCCTTTCTCGGCGTACCGCCCTACGAGGGGAAATGGCCCTTTCCGGGAGTTGACCGCGGTAAATTCACGCCCGAATACCGCCGGGTCTGCCAGGCGGCGCTGAAGCTGACGATGGACCATCTGCGCGAAAAGGGATGGCAGGAGCGCTTCCTCCTGTACATCGCCGACGAGCCTCACTCTTCCGTGCCGGGAATCAAGGAGCAGATGATCGCGCTGTGCGATATGTTTCACGAGGTTGAACCGGGGATAAAAATCTATGCGAGCACCTGGGGGATGGTCCCGGAATGGGTGGGCAGGCTCGATGTCTGGGGCATCGGGGTGCAGGGGCAGATTTCGGAGGAGAACCTGGAGCTGCTCCGCAACTCCGGCGCGGAACTGCTGATCACGACCGACGGCCAGATGTGCCTTGATACCCCGTATTGCGCGCTCGAACGGATGCTGCCGCTCTATGCCTGGAAATACGGCACCGCCGGATATGAGTTCTGGGGCGCGGACTGGCTGACCCGCAATCCCTTCGAATGGGGCATCCATACGGTGCATACCCAAAGCGAGGTCCCCGGCCAGCCGCTCCGGGTGCGTTATCCCAACGGCGACGGTTATATTTTCTATCCCGGCAACCTTGTCGGGATCAACGGGCCCGTCAGCTCCGTCCGGCTCGAATCGCTGCGCGACGGCATTGAGGACTACAGTTATTACGCGCTGCTCGACAAACTCGTCCGCGAAACCGGCGACAGGGAGGGCGCAAAGCTGCAGGAAGAGGCGAAAGCCCTCGCCCCGATCCCGAACGCGGGCGGCCGCAAATCCGAGCTGCTGCTGCCGGATCCGGATAGGCTGACCGGCCTGCGCGACCGGATCGGCGAAGCCGTCTCCCGGCTGAGCCGTTAAGCGGAACGGGCCGCAGCCCCCCATCGCGGATCCTCCTGTTTCCCGCCGTAAAACCGGCGGGATTTTTTTGCCTTTTTCTGAGGTTCCATCCCCTAAGTCGCTTATGATTTTCTGTAACTCGTTGATTATGATACGCAATGATAAAAATACAATATATTGTGAGAAATATGCTTGAAATAACAATATAGTGTGGTATCATATATATGAAGAGAGAAAATTGCGGCTTGGGGAGTCTTTGACTTTTGCGGTCGGCGACTCCGACGGCTGTCGGGTTGTTTTGTTTCGTCACGCACAGGGAATTTTAACCGGGGAAAAGGGGGAAGTCGTCTCATGAACAGCACCGTGTCCATCCAGAAAATGAAAAAGCGCGACGGCCGGATCGTGGAATTCGATCCGCAGCGGATCGCGATCGCCGCCGGGAAGGCGCTGAAAGCCGCGGGGATGGGCAGCGACAAGGTTGCGCGCCACATCGCAGACGACGTCGTGCGCGAGCTCATCGACAAGGGATATGACGAAGAAGCGATGATTCCCGACGTCGAGGTGATCCAGGACCTGGTTGAACACGCGTTCGTAAAGCGCGGGCTTTCGCAGGCCGCGAAGCTCTACATTCTCTATCGCGCGAGCCATACGAAGATCCGCGAAGCGAAGAAGCTCATGATGGATGTGCAGGAGCTCGTCTCGAGCTATCTCGGCCAGGAGGACTGGCGGGTCAATGAGAACTCGAACTCCGGTTACTCCTATGCGAGCCTGCTGAACCATGTCTCCGGTTCGGTCATCGCGAACTACGCGCTTGCGAACATGTATCCGCCCGAGATCGCCGAGGCGCACACCTCCGGCGACTTCCATCTGCACGACCTGTCGTGCGGGATCGTCGGCTACTGCGCGGGCTGGAGCCTGCGCGACCTGCTCGAGCGCGGGTTCCAGGGCAGAGGCGGCCGCGCGTCGGCGGCCCCGGCCAAGCATTTCGACACTGCGACCGGGCAGATCGTGAACTTCCTTTCGACGCTGCAGACCGAGTGGGCGGGCGCGCAGGCGTTCAGTTCATTCGACACGCTGCTTGCTCCGTTCGTCCGGCGCGACAAACTGAGCTACCCGCAGCTGAAGCAGAACATCCAGCAGTTTGTTTTCGGGCTGAACATCGCGAGCCGCTGGGGCCAGACGCCGTTCACGAACCTGACCTTCGACTGGGTCGTGCCGGAGGACCTGCGCGACACGCCGGTCATCATCGGCGGCCAGCCGCAGGAGGAGACCTACGGCGAGTTCCAGCATGAGATGGACATGATCAACCGCGCGTTCCTCGAAGTCATGTCGCAGGGCGACCGCGACGGCCGGATCTTCACGTTCCCGATCCCGACCTACAACGTGACGAAGGACTTCAACTGGACGAGCGACAATGCGCGGCTGCTGTTCGAAGTGACGGGCAAATACGGGCTGCCGTACTTCCAGAACTTCATCAACAGCGACCTGAATCCCGGCGACGTGCGCAGCATGTGCTGCCGGCTGCAGATGGATATGCGCGAACTGCGCAACAAGACCGGCGGCCTTTTCGGCGCGGGCGAGCAGACCGGCTCGATCGGCGTCGTGACGATCAACATGCCGCGCCTCGGCTATCTCGCGAAGGACAAGGAAGGGTTTTACCGTCAACTCGACCGCCTGATGCGCATGGCGATGGATTCGCTTGAAATCAAGCGCAAGGTCGTACAGAAGCACCTCAACGGTGATCTGCTGCCGTACACGAAGACCTATCTGCCGAACCTCGAGCACCATTTCAGCACGATCGGGCTGGTCGGCATGAACGAGTGCTGCCTGAACTTCCTCGGCTGTTCGATCTGCGACCCGGAGGGGGCGGAATTCTCGCGCGAGGTTCTCATGCATATGGCGGAGAAGATCAAGGACTTCCAGGAGGAGACGGGGCACATCTACAACCTCGAGGCGACTCCGGCCGAAGGCACGAGCTTCCGGCTCGCGCGGCTCGACCGCAAGCGCTATCCGGAGATCATCTGCGCGGGGACCGACAACCCGTATTATACAAATTCGACGCAGCTGCCGGTCGGTTATACGGCGGACCTCTTCGAGGCGCTCGACCTCCAGGCCCCGCTGCAGCAGCTTTACACGGGCGGGACGGTCTTCCATGCTTTCATCGGCGAAAAGATCGACGACCCGGAGCTGGTCGCGTCGCTGGTGAAGCGGATCGCGACGAATTACCGGATTCCGTATTTTACGCTGACCCCGTCGTTCAGCATCTGCCCTGTGCACGGTTATGTGCCGGGCGAGCATTCGGAGTGTCCGCTGGAAGCTTGAACAAGTTGAACCCCAATCACAAACAGGAGGAAAAAATCATGGCCAAGTGTGGAGAAAAAACCGAAGTGTACAGTCGTGTCTGCGGATACTTCCGTCCGGTGAGCAACTGGAACAAGGGCAAGAAGGAAGAATTCAAGGACCGCAAGACGTTCGAAGTCGCTTCGAAGTAACGCGGGTGATGCGGGGGCGAAAGAGCCCCCGTATGTTTTTTGCGGGGGGGCGCCGCCTCCCCTGTTCTGGAGTGTGTTATGGATTTTCGTGGACTCGTCAAATTTACGCTGGTCGATTATCCCGGCAGAATCGGCTGCATCATCTTCTCCGGCGGCTGCAATCTGCGCTGCCCGTTCTGCCACAATCCCTGTCTGGTGTTCGACCCGGCCAGCCAGCCGCGCGTGACGGAGAGGGAGTTCTTCCATTTTCTCGAGCGCCGCAGGGGGCTGCTCGAAGGCGTGGTCTTCTCCGGCGGCGAACCGTTGCTGCAGCCGGATGCCCCGGAAGTCGTCGGCAAGGTCCGGGCGATGGGTTATCTTGCCAAGATCGATACGAACGGAACGCTGCCGGAGCGGCTCGAAGAGCTGCTGAAAACCGCCGGAGCGGATGCGTTCGGCATCGACTGCAAGGCCCCGGCGGCCCGCTATTGCGAACTGACCGGCAGCACGGATCCGGAGGTCGCCGGAAAGGTCTACCGCAGCATCGCGCTTGCGCGGGAGTCCGGCGCGGAGCTTGACGTGCGCACGACCGTCCACAAAGCGCTGCTCGACGCCGGTGCGCTCGGCGCGATGCACGAGGAACTCAGTGCCGCCGGAGTGGAACAGTGGACGCTTCAGCAGTACCATCCGGTCGAAGTGATCGACGACGGGCTGTCGGCCCGGGAGACCTTCTCCGACGCGGAACTCGTGCGAATCGCCCGCAGCTTCGGTCCCGGCGTCAGGGTGCGCGGACTGACGGGGCGGATCATCGAATCCGCATGAATCGTGTTTTTTTTCGAAAAATACGTTATTTTCCTTTTGTCCTGACTTGAAATTTACCGTTTTGATGATTCATTACTGCCGTATGCGACAGATGCTGAATTGCAGAGCAAGAGCAGAAAAAAATGATAAGAGGAAACGTGCCTGATGAAGTATTACACCGAGGATCATGAGTGGGTAGAGATAACCGGCGAAGAAGCGACGGTCGGCATCTCCGAGTATGCGGCGGATGAACTGGGCGAAATCACCTATGTCGAGCTTCCGGAGGAAGAAGACGACTTCATCATCGGGGACCGCCTCGGCGAAGTCGAATCGGTGAAAGCCTCTTCCGACATCTACTCCCCGATCAGCGGAACGGTTTCGCAGGTCAACGAAGCGCTGGCCGACGAGCCGGGTCTCATCAATGACTCCCCCGAGGAGAAGGGTTGGCTCTGCCGCCTCGTGAACTTCGACAGCTCCGAGCTGGACGACATGATGAACGAGGATGCATACCAGAAGTACCTGCGCAAGCTGCGCAAATAGCAGATCCGGAAAAAACGGCGGGCCGGAAATGATTTCATCATTTCCGGCCCGTTTTTTCCGTCCCGGAGGACGCCCCCCGCTATTTCCCCGGCGGCTGAACCGGCTTTTCCTGCCGCCCCCTGACAAACTGGTTCGGGTCGTTCGAAAGGTTCTGCGAGAACTCCTGAAGCTGCCTGAGCGAGTTGTCGATCCGGGTCAGGGTCATTTCGAGCCGGAGCTTCAGGGTGGCCGCCTCCTCACCGAGCGTTGCGCCGCCGGCTTCGGCCTTCCTGATCGCGGCGGATGCGTCCGCAAGGAACGTGCTGAGGTTCCTGACGATGTCGCCGAGCTCCGGGCTGTCGCCGAACTTGCGCAGCGAAAGGATTCCCGCATCGAGGTTGTCGATCGCGCGGTTGACCTTCTGGACGTTATCCTCCGAAAGCGCGGACTGGAGCCGCCGGCTCGAGGTTTCGAGGTTCGAACAGATCTGGTTGATGTTGCTGAGCGTGGAGCGCAGCTCCCCTTTGTTCAGGAGCTCACTCATATTGTCGAGCGTCTCGTTCAGCTTGTCGGCCAGCTGGATGAAATTGACCTTCTCGAGCTCGTCGAGCATCCGGCTGATGTTCTGGATCGCGTTGCCGATGTGCGAGGGGCGCGACGGAATATAGGTGACCCCGTCTTCCGGGTGCACATCGAGGTGCGGAACCGCCGGCGGCAGCGAGTCGCTGACCGAGAGCTCGAGGTATGCCCCACCCATGATTCCGGCCGCGTTGATGAAGCAGCTCAGGTTCTTCCGGCGCATGACGGTCGCGAAGTTCGTGCCGCCGGAAGCGTCGGGAGCCATATCGTCATCCTGCTCGACCGCCGAAGGAAAGATGTCGAAATAGACCGCGATATAGCCGTCCTTCTGCCGCATGGTCATGGCGGTGATCTTGCCGACCGGCAGCCCGAGGTACTTGACCGGCGAACCGATGGCGAGCCCTTCGACCGAGGTGTTGAGCACGGTCATCGCCCGGTAACGCGGTTCGAAGAGCTTCATGACCCCGACCGAGACGAAGCCGATGATGAGGAGTGCGATCGAGATCAGCAGGAATCCCCCGAGTTTCAGCCGATTTGCTTCATTCATGATTTTCGTATATCCTGATTAACTGATGAAACTGAAGATTGCGGTCATGGCGGCATCGGTGACGACGATGAGGAAAATCGAAGTCACGACCGAACTGGTGGTCGCTTTGCCGACTCCCTGCGCGTCGCGTTCGGCGCTGAGCCCTTTCCAACAGCCGACCGAGGCGACGATAACGGCGAACAGCATGCTTTTGACCAGCCCCTGCGCAAGGTCGACCGGCTGGATCACCTCAAAGGTTTTGCTGAAATACTCCGCGATCGAAGTGTTCAGCATCGAACAGACGATCAGCATGCCGCCGACGATGCCGCAGACATCCGAAATGATCGTGAGCCCCGGCATCACGAAGATCAGCGCCACAACCTTCGGCACGAGTTCGAAGCGGCCGATATCGAGCCCCAGCGTGGTCATTGCGTCGATCTCTTCGCGCGATTTCATGAGCCCGAGCTCGGAGGCGAACGAAGAGCCGGTCCGCCCCGCAAGCACGACGGCCGTGACGAGCGGCGCGAGCTCGGTCACGATGACGGTTCCGACCAGGTTCACGACGAAGTTGTCCACACCGAAACGCGAGAGCTGCACGATCGCCTGAAAAGCGAGAATCACGCCGATCAGCAGCCCGAGCAGGCCGATGATCGGCATCGCGTCCGCACCGCAGCTGTCCATGTAATAGAATGTGCTGCGCCATTTCATCCGGAACGGGTGGCGCAGCGACTGCCAGGTGGAGCGGGAAAGCTCCTGCAGGAATTCGAGGAACCTGAAAAATTCGCTCCACATTGCAATCGAGGAGTCCGCGACCTGCAGACAGAGCGCTTTGAGTGACCGTATGCGCCTGGTTCGTTCCATCAATTCCCGCCTTTGAGCTCAGTGCGGCTCCAGAGCGACAGTTGCTCGGCCAGCAGCCGCACCGCATCGCCGGCGGCCTGCGCGACCGCATCGGCCGAGTCCCCCTCGACCGGGGTCGCGAAACTGAACCGGAATTCACGTTCGTCGCGCGGCAGCGACCAGCTTCCGGAGAGGCGGAACACATGCTCAGAAGCATCGACCTCGAAGACATCAAGCTCGCCCGCGACCGGAACCGGTACCGCGGACTTCACGTCCGCCTGCTGCAAAGCGAGGTTCAGCGCGCGTGCGACGAGCTGCTCCGGCGGCAGGATCCATTTGTTGTACGGATCGCGGACGACCCGGCCGGAAGCGTCGCGCGACTGGAGGCGGCTCCCCGCCGTTGAATTGTTGCGGAATTCGAGGATGCGCATCGCCCGGGCCGGCGGTTCCGCATGTCCGGCGGGAAGATCGAATTCCGCAACGGGCCGATAGGATTCGAACACGCATCCGGAAAACAGAATGACCGGGATGGCTGCAAGCAGAGTGACAATGCGGTTCATGGGCCCGTTCCTTTCCTTCCATTCAAATGCCGACGTTACCGTATATAAAATACCTTCCGGAAAGCTGAATTTCAAGAAGAAGCGATTGCAAAAAGCGTATTGTGATGGTATTTTATGACACATTATGCCCGTTGAGGACGAAAACGGGGGAAGATGTGACGCCGGTCCGAAGTCTTCGGCCGGAACGAACGTGTATGATTGACGAAATAACCCTTAGTTTATGGAGCAGAGGTCCGGAATGCATCTCGAGAAGATCGATTCGCCCGCCGATCTGCGCGCGCTTCCGCCGGAGGCGCTCGGACCGCTGGCGGAGGAGGTCCGCGAGCTGATTATCGATACCGTCAGTGAAAACGGCGGTCATCTCGGCGCGAACCTCGGGACCGTCGAATTGACGCTGGCGCTGCACTATGTGTTTGATATCCCCGCCGACTCCCTGGTGTTCGATGTCGGCCACCAGGCATATACCCACAAGATCGTGACCGGGCGGCGCGATTTTTTCCGTACGCTGCGGCAGCACGGCGGCTGCGCCGGGTTCCCGCATCCGCGCGAATCAAAGTTCGATGCATGTGTGGCCGGCCACGCCGGGACCGCGATTTCGACCGCGCTCGGCATTTCGGCCGCACATGTGCGTTCCGGGAAGCCCCACAAGGCGATCGCGGTCGTCGGCGACGGGTCGCTGAACTGCGGCATTTCGCTCGAAGGGCTGAATAATGCGCGCGACGGCGGGAAAAACCTGATCATCATCCTGAACGACAACAAGATGTCGATCTCCCGGAATGTCGGCGGCGTCGCACGTTCCCTGAACCGGATCATTTCGGGCGGCTTCTACAACCGCTTCAAGACCGGCGCAAAGCGGCTGATGTTCCGGCTGCCGCGCCACAAGACGCTGCATAAGCTGATCCGGCGGTTCGAGGACCTCATCAAATACCTGATCCTGCCGGGCGGCCTTTTCGAGGAGCTGGGAATCCGCTATATCGGGCCGATCGACGGCCATTCGCTGCCGGATCTGCTCTATCACCTGAACCACCTCAGGAACCAGCAGAACGGCCCTGTCCTGCTGCACGTGATCACCGAAAAGGGGCGCGGCTATGAGCACGCGCAGAAGAATCCCGCCCGGTATCACGGCGTCCCGGGATTCTGCAAGGCCACGGGCGCGATCGCCTCCTCCGGCAAACCGACGTTTTCCGGCGCGTTCGGAGAGGCGGTCTGCAATCTGGCGAAGCGTCACCCCGAAGTGCATGCGATCACGGCCGCAATGACCGACGGAACCGGGCTGGCTTCCTTCTCCAGGGCGCACTGGGACCGCTTTCATGACGTCGGAATCGCGGAGGAGCATGCGGTCACCTTCGCCGCCGGGCTCGCGGCGGCCGGGGAACGCCCCGTATGCGCAATCTATGCGACTTTCATGCAGCGTGCGCTCGACTGCATCTATCATGATGTGGTCCTGCCGCAGCTGCCGGTGATTTTCGCTCTGGACCGGGCGGGGGCGGTTGAAGACGGACCGACCCACCACGGCATCTATGATCTCGGATTCCTGCGCGCGCTGCCGGGACTGACCGTCATGGCGCCGCGCAGCGAAGCGGAGCTCAAGGCGATGTTCGAATATGCGTACACGCTTGCGCGCCCCGTCGCGATCCGCTATCCGCGCGGCGGCACTGCGGTCCCGGCCGATGCGCCGGTTCCGAAGCTCGGGCAGGGCCGGGCGGAGATTGTCCGCGAAGGCTCCGGCCCGGTGATCTGGGCAATGGGCCCGGAGACCGACACCGCGCTTGCGGTCGCGGAGCTGCTGAACCGGGACTGTTGCGTCGTCAACGCGCGTTTTCTCGCCCCGTTCGACACGGAGCTCGCACAGAAACTCGCCGACGGCCGTGTGACGGTTTCGATCGAGGACCACGTGCTCATCGGCGGACTCGGCTCCGCGCTCGACGAAGCGCTCGCGGACGCCCCGCACGGCAGGGTGCTCCATTTCGGCTGGCCGGCCGGCCGTGCGATTCCGCACGGCAAGGTCTCCGACCTGCGCCGGGAGTTCGGCCTCACGCCCGAAGCGATCGCCTCCCGGATCGTCCTTTAGAGCCTGTCCCCGGATTAAGAGCTTATCAACGCTGAAGTACCGGCATTCCGCCGTCTTGGCAGGCTTTCACATTCGAAAGAATCCGGACAGACCGCATTTCCGACCCCGTTTTTCCTGCCTTCTCTCGGCATGCAACCCGTAAAACAAACCACGGATCATGCAATTTTTGCATAAAAACAGAAAAAATTGTTCTCCTGCTATTGACATTTGCATATGAATCGGGTATAATATTAACGTAAAACAAGAACAACCCTAATCTTATGGATCAGTCATAATGGCAGTCACAAAAGAAAAAGGCAACGTGTCATCGAACGGAGTTCTGGCGCAGGTTGCGTCCAAAGCACGGGTTTCGACCGGAACGGTCAGCCGTGTATTCAATAACAGCTCCCTGATTCCGTCGGAAACCAGGAGCCGCGTCCTCTCTGCGGCGCGGGAACTCGGCTTCCGTCCCCGCGTGGGCGTGCGCAGCAAACAGATTGCGATCGTCACCGAGCCGCCTCACAAGACGGTCATGGGCGGATATGTGAACACGCTCACTCAGCACATCTGCTACGCGCTGTCCCGGCTGGATGCGGGGATCACGATGATCACCGAGGACCGGATCGGCAACCTCGCCGACTGCTGGTTCGACGGCGTGATCGGCATCGCGTGGGAAGACCGGACGATTGATATCCTGAAGAAGCTCAACAACATTCCGATGGTCTGGTTCAGTGACAACCAGGCCTCATGGTGCCACACCGTGTTCTCGAACTGCTACACAACCGGCAAGCTCGCCGGGGAGTACCTGATCGGCAGGGGGCACCGCAGGATCGCCGTGATCCACGAAACCGACTACACCGGCTGCGGGCGCGCGGAAGGTGTGCGCATTGCGATGCGCGAGGCGGGGCTCAATCCGGACGAGCTGTTCGTCGACCTCTCCAGCAGTCTGCCGCTGCATGTTGCCGTCAAGCAATTCATCGATGCCGGCTGCACTGCGGTCTGGGTCCCGGGCGAGGACATGCGGGTGCTCGAAGTGAACTGGCTCATTCAGGAGCTTGTCGGCAAACGGGTTCCGGAGGATATCTCGCTGCTCGGCTCCGAGAATCCCGGCATCTCCGAATTCCAACGGCCGTCGCTGACGACCATCGCCATCCCGCTGCATGAAATGGCGGAGATCGCGGTCGATCTGGTCATGCAGGGCGATACGAACATCCTCCGGAAAATCGAGTTGCCGTCCAGGCTCATCGAGCGGAACTCCGTGAGCACACAGAAGCAATAACACGGGCAGTGTGCCCGGAATAAGATAAGAAAGGTGCCGTATGAAGTTGAATGGAAAAACAATCCCCGCACTGCTGTTCGCATTCTCCTGCCTGCTCTGCCCGGCGGAAGAGCTGAAGCTCTCGAAGGGGCAGCTCGAACCGCGGAACAAGGCGGCGGCCGAACTGGATTCCAATGGAATCAAGCTCTATACTGAAACCGCGGAATGGGATGCGGGGCTCCGGATCAACCCGCCCGAAGGGCAGCTGTTCGATTTCTCCGGCGCCAAATACCTGGCCGTCGATGTGGAGAACCTCTCGAAGGATCAGCAGATGCGCCTCACGATGCACATTTCGAGCGGCAAGCACAACAGCAGGAGTTCGAGCCACGTCGATCTGCCGCTGCGCGAGGTGAATACGGGCATCGGCCTGAACCCCGGCGAAAAGCGCACGATGCGCATCTACCTGCCGCATGCGGCCCTCTTCACCGCTCCGAAGGGCGGCAAGAACATCCGGCAGCCGCTCGACACGTCGAAAATCAATTCGATCGAGTTCAAAATGCAGTGGCCGTTTGAACCGCACCAGCTCAAGGACCTCGTCAACTGCCGCCTGTCGAACCTGCGGCTCGAGGGGGAACCGGACACCGCGCGGAAGATCACCGGCATGGACGACAAATACTTTCCGTTCATCGACGAATACGGCCAGTACAGGCATATCGAGTGGCCCGAGAAGATCCACTCCGACAAAGATTTGAAGGAAATCCACAAGCGCGAACTCGCCGAGCTCGCCAAGACCCCGGCCCCCGCGACCTGGGACAGATTCGGCGGCTGGGCCGACGGCCCCAGATACAAGGCCACCGGCAGCTTCTACACTGTCAGGCATGACGGCAAGTGGTATCTCGTCGACCCGGAAGGCAACCTCTTCTGGTCGCTCGGCATCGACGTGCTGCAGGCCCACACTGACGCGACGAACGGCAAGGGCCACGAGTCCTGGTTCACCCACAAGGTACCGGCCGACGGCGTGCTGCCCTTCACGCACTGGAACCTCCAGAAGAAGTACGGAAAAAAGAATTACGAGAAGGATTTCTACGACGTCATGGTCAAGCGCCTGAATGCGTGGGGCATCAATACGATCGGCAACTGGTCCAAGACCGATGTCATGATCAAGGGTGAAAAGCCCTACACGATGCAGCTCAGCGATTTCGCGAAAGGCTTCCCGCGCTTCCGCAACAGCAATATGAAGTTCTACGATGTCTTCGACCCGGAATTCGAGGTGAAGATGGGGAACATCCTGCGCGACCGCGCCGCCGTGGACGAAATGACCCGTAAATCGATCGACGACCCGATGTGCATCGGCTACTTCATCGACAACGAGCTCCGTTTCAACGACATCATCGGCGCGGTCATGAAAGCGGAACCCGATCAGCCCGCGAAGCTGGAGTTCATCAAGGACTTGAAAGCGAAATACGATACGATCGACAAGCTGAATTCCGCGTGGGGAACGAATTATGCGGATTGGAATAAGCTGGCCGAAAGCAGGGATATTCCGAAGAGCGACGCGTTCCGCAAGGACTCCGACGCCTTCAACACGAAATTCATTGATCGCTACTTCAAGATCTGCCGCGAGGGCATCAAGAAGACCGCTCCGCACCGGCTCTATCTCGGCTGCCGCTTCGTCGGGTTCCGCCAGTCGAAGGCCGCGCAGGAGGGCGCCGCGAAATACTGCGACGTGGTCAGCATCAACACCTACCACAACAGCGTCGCGAACGTCGATCCGAAATCGTTCGGAGAGAAGCCGATCCTGATCGGCGAGTTCCACTTCGGCACCTACGACCGCGGTATGTTCTCCGCGAGCCTCTGCCCGACCTGGGGGCAGCAGGAGCGCGCGACCTCCTTCCTGCGCTACGTGCAGGGGGCGATGGTTCATCCGAACATGGTGGGTGCGCACTGGTTCCAGTTCCGGGACCAGCCGCTGACCGGCCGTTGGGACGGTGAAGGGTATCAGATCGGTTTTGTGGACGTCGCGGACACTCCGTACCCGGAGCTGATCAAGGCGGCGCGTGAAGCCGGCGAGAATATGTACACATACCGCAGGAACGGCAAACTTGTCAACTCAATGAAGTAAAGGCAGAAGAAGAATGAACATGAGAAAAGCGTTCACCCTCATCGAGCTCCTGGTCGTGATTGCAATCATCGCAATCCTCGCCGCGATGCTGCTCCCCGCCCTGAACCAGGCGCGGGCCAGAGCGCGGGACACCTCCTGCCTCTCGAACATGAAGCAGCTCGGCTCCCTGTCGCAGATGTACTTCGACGGCAACAACGGCATGATCATGAAGTACAACGGGCTGATGGATCCGGGAACCTCCTGTTGGCAAGGCCATGGGAAATGGCAGGATGGCCTCTACGTTCTCCAAAACGGCGGCAACCTGACTGATTTCAAGCACTTTGACGACAGCACGGGGCGTCCCAAAGGGGTCTTCGGCTGTCCGTCCCAGATGATAACCGGTCCCAAGGATACTGCAGGGTCTCGCCATTATGGAATTAATGCGTATCACAGCAATTACGCGGATCAGTGGATGAAAGCGGTAACCAAAGTCACAAAAATCAAATATCCCAGCAGCCGAATGCTGATCATGGATATGGATCGCATTGGAAGCTGGCAAGATCTGAATGTGGACAGGAGCACCCGCGCGTTTGCCATCGCGGATGGAGCGCTCTGGAGACACAGGAATGGTCAGGCCGCCAATGTCACTTTCATCGACGGCCATGCCAAATCCATGAGTCGGAACCAGATTCCGGAAACCAGCAGCAATCCCGGCGGGGATCAGTTCTGGAAAGATTGGAAATAAGTGGGCACCTCCTCTCCGAAGGAGATTACATACCAGCCGCAGTCCGGGGATCAGGACTGCGGCTTTTTCAGCGCCTTCTCCTCGGCAGTTGAATTCCGCGCGTCCGACAGACTATCTGCGTCATATCCCCCGAAACGGCACGGAGCAGCTTCCCAGCCGCATTAACCATTCTTCCGATACTTTTTCACATAAAGGGGCCGTCCGCAAGCAGAACGGCCCCCGGAGGCTTATTTTTGCGATGTTGCGAAAGCAGGCGGACAATTTCTGAAACGATTTCACCTCCGCCTCCGGATTGCCCCGGATCCTGACGGGTCCATACCTCACAGTGCAATACTGCTTTTCGTCATTTACTCAACAAAACAGAATGGAAAAAGCACAGGAAGAAGATGGAGCCGGCTGTCGGAATCGAACCGACGACCTGCTGATTACAAGTCAACCGCTCTAGCCAACTGAGCTAAGCCGGCGTCTCCATACTTTAATATAATACGTCCGGGGCGGTTGTGCAAATGGTTCCGCCGGGTTTTCGCCCATTTATGCAGGCTGCGGCCTGAAGTGCCCCGGACCATCCGCCACCTCTCATGCACCCTCTCTGTCAGGCTTCGGACTTCCCGGAAGAAAAAACGTCATAGCAATGCAAAAATTGCATAAAAAATTCAAAATCTTCCAATCATCTATTGACTTTTGCACTCGGTTATAGTATAATATAGTATTGGATAAGAAGTAACAATATCGAATGTACCCGTTCGATTTCAAATGCAAAGGAATTGACCACCATGAAAAAAGCGTTCACCCTCATCGAGCTTCTGGTCGTGATTGCGATCATCGCAATCCTCGCGTCAATGCTGCTGCCTGCCCTGAATCAGGCGCGGGCCAGGGCACGGGACACCTCCTGCCTCTCAAATATGAAGCAGATCGGCTCCCTGTCGCAGATGTATATCGATTCCAACAACAGCATGTTCCCGAAATATTCCGGGCTTCTGGAACCTGAACGCACCTGCTATCAGGGGCATGGCAAATGGCAGGACGGTCTCTATGTCCTGCAAAACGGCGGCAACCTGACTGACTGGAAGCACTGGGATGATGCCAAAGGGCGTCCCAAAGGCATTTTCAACTGCCCGGCACAGGTGACCACAGGCAACAAGCAGCAAGTCGGAGCCCGGCATTACGGCATGAACGACTGGCATGGGAATTACGACACGAAGAACAACCCGGTCAATAAAGCGACGAAAGTAAAATATCCCAGCGGCCGGATGCTGTACATGGACATCGACAAAGTGAAGAGCGACTGGGCGGAACTGTCTGCAGCCAAACTCAGTTGGGCGTATGAAGGTACGAATGCGTTCTATCGCCACAGGAACGGCCAGGGAGTCAATGTCAGCTATGTTGACGGCCATGCCGACGGCAGAACGCGAAATGACATTCCCATTGAATTTAACTATAACAGCGGCAGAGAATTCTGGAAAGACTGGTAAGGGTCGTCCTTTCCACGCTGAACATCGACCGCAGTCCGGGAAGCCGGATTGCGGTTTTTATTTTCTTCCGTCTCCCCGCAGACATGCGGAAACACCGCAAATGCGGACTGCAGGCGACGCCGCTTCCGCGCGCCCTCTCCAACCGCTGTCATCAGCTTTCGGTCGCCTGCAGCATCTGTTTTTAAGCTCAGGAGCGTAAAACTTACCTTATCCATGCAATAATTGCATAAAAACAGTAAATTTTGTCCTCCCGCTATTGACATTTGCACATTTCTTTGGTATAATATAATTGTAACGAGAAAACAGTGAATCGGATATAATCAACTGATGATTCTGTACGATTTAAAATGCGGAGGAACGGTAATATGAAAAAGGCATTCACACTCATCGAGCTCCTGGTTGTAATTGCGATCATCGCAATCCTCGCATCAATGCTGCTCCCCGCCTTGAATCAGGCGCGGGAACGTGGGAAGTCAGCCAACTGCATTGCCAATTTGAAGAGCATCGGCATGGTCTCCGCCGGATACAGCAACGATTTCAACGATTATGTTCCGTCCGCTTCCCCGCGTTGGGACGGTGACTCCTGGATCGCTCTTTTCTACTCGCTGTACAATATACAGGACAAAGTGAGCCTCTGCCCTTCGGCGACGGAAGCCGCCGGTTACAAGGCATATGGAGAAAATCCGCCTCCCGGAACAAAAGATACCATGATTTTCTCCTACGGAGTCAACTACAAGGCGACAGGAGAAGGAAAATGGTCCGGTCGTAAGCTCACGTTTCTCCTCAATAAGGGTGCAAAATTCTCTCAATACATCCATTACGGCGACTGTGAAGCCGATATGTACCAGACCAAAAAGCTGCAGAGCATGACCGGCAAGATTCAGCCGGGAGCGTTCTGGGGACAGGGCAAGCAGGACACCTGGTATCCGGTTGCGCTCCGCCACGCCGGCAACGCGAACTACGTCATGTTCGACGGACATGTGGCCACACTTTCACGTACGCAATCGGAACTCAACAGCAAGAATATCTGGAAGCCCTACAACGAAAGCTGGGGTTGGCAGCTGCCGAAATAAGCGGATCCCGTGCGAAACCCAAGCCCCTGCTTCAGCCGAAGCAGGGGCTTTTTCCGTATATGCATTCAGGCAGGAAGCTCAGAGGTTCGCGCCGAACTCCTTCAGCGCCTCACGGACCTTCGTCCCCTCAAGCTCCGCCGGGGTGCAGCCGGACCTGACCGCCATCGCGGCGGCCATGCCCGCCGCCTGTCCGATCGAGCAGACCGGCGGCATGACCCGCATGCTGCTGTGCAGCGCGTGATCCACCGAAATCGCCCGGCAGCCGATCAGCAGATTGCCGATCGACGGGGGAACGATACAGCCGTACGGAATCTCATAGAACTCCTCCGGCCCGAGATGGCGCAGGTCGGTTCCGGTCCCGCTCGGGTTGTGGATGTCGACCGGATAGTTGACCCGCGCAATCGCATCCCGGAACCTCGCGCGGCGCTCGAACGCCTCGATCGTGAGATATTCGAGCCCGAGGATCCGGCGCGATTCGCGTACACCGATCTGCGAGGCGACCGAATGAACCTCCGCCTGCTCGTAACCTGGGACCGAAGCGCGCAGGAACGCGAGGTATTCGCGCATCTGCTTCCGCGCAATGATCTCCGCCTCCGAGAGTTCCCCCGCATCCGTCGCATTGTGCTTGATGACCCGGGTCGTGTTGAAGTGAACCACGTCCCCGTCGAAGTCCCCGAAAAACAGTACATCCTCCCGCGGGCAGTCGATCTTCCCCTCCTCCTTCGCCCTGCAGTAAAGCGCGGAAATGGCGCCGCGGTCCGGCGTGCGGGATTTGTCGACGTGCGACAGCTTGAAGCACAGCGTCATCGGCTGGCAATAGCCGTCGGCGTTGCCGAACTCATAGTCGCACCCGGCCACAGCCGCGACGTCGCCGTCCCCGGTTGAATCGATCACCATTTTCGCCCGGATCGCCGAAAGCCCCGACTTGCCGGTGAAAATCACGGCGGAAATCCGGCCGCTTTCCTTTATCACATCGAAAAATGTATGATGAAAGAAGAGCTTCACTCCCGCGTCGAGCAGCATATCCTCCGTCGCGAGCATCGCGTAGTAACGCGGAATGTTCCGGTCGTCGCCGCGTTTCACCCCGGTCGCCGGCGGCGGCGAGGCGAGATAACCGCGCATCCGGTTCACCCACTCGATGTAGAGCGGCCGGTCCAGCGGTTCGCTGCCGCAGTGATTCGGCATAAACGGCGAGATCTCTCCGACATTCGCCATGCCGCCGGGGCTGCCGTAATGCTCGGCCGCCGCGACCGTCATCCCCTGCCGTGCAGCCGTGACCGCGGCGCAGAGTCCGCCCGGCCCCATTCCGACGACGAGGACATCCACGTCCGCAATGACCGGAACGTCTCTCTTCTGCTCATACCTGACCGTTTCCATTTCCGTTCCCCTTGATTTATTTGAAGTAAGCGCCCATCTCCCGGAGCCGGGAGCGCATTTCCGTCACATTGACGTCGCGGAAGTCCGCCTTCGCCAGCACCGCCGCGACACCCGCCGCCTGCCCCGTGACGAAGCACGGCGGCATGACCCGCAAGCTCGACTGGATCGCCCGGTCGGCGGAAAGCGCCCGCCCCGGAACCAGCAGATTCGCCAGCCCCTGCGGAATCATCGCGCGGTATGGAATGCCGTAGCTCTCCCCGTGCTTGAACCGGGTCCGGTGCAGAACCTGCTCGACCTTTTTCTGTTCCTCCGCATCGGTGCTGCCGGAGTGGATGTCCACCGGGTAGCAGCAGCGGCCGATTTCGTCGTCGAAAACGGCGCGGTTCTCGTAATCCGCGACCGTCATGCGGTATTCGCCGAGGATCCGGCGCGTTTCGCGCACACCGAGCAGCGACGCGGTCGCGAGGAGTTCCGCGCCCTGGAACCCCGGCACATGGCCTCGGTAGAACTCCTCGAGCATCTTCGCGATCTTCCGCCCTTCGACATAGCCCCGGGTCAGCTCGAACTCATCGAGCGTATCGATGCCGTAAATGTGGCCGAGGTTGCCGGAAGCCGACGCCTTCGCAACCTGCTTCATGCAGACGAAATGGTACTCCTTGAACGGCGCCGTCCCGGCCTCCGTCATCTTCTTCCAGATTTCGCGGTCCGTCGCGCCCGCCCGTCCGGCGGCATGCACCGCCGGGAAGTCGATGTTCGAAAACTGCGTACAAAGCGTCGGGCTCATCGTGCGGCCGTTCCCGTCGCCGAATTCAAACCCGGTCCCGGCCAGCGCCGCAAGCAGCGCATCGCCGGTTCCGTCGATGAACACGCGCCCCGTGACGCGCTTGAGCCCCATCGAGGTCGCGACGAGCACAGCCCTGATCCGTCCATCCTCCACCTCGGCCTCGCACACCTTCGCGCCGAAAACAAAACGGATCCCGGCCGCTTCGGCCATCTCGTCGAGCAGCCGCTTCAGGATCTCCGGGTTGATCGCCTGCCAGTGGTCCCGCCACGGCTCGACTCCCATACGGCGGCACATCTCAAGGTTGATCTCCTCGAAGATGCCGCCGTAAATCATGCGCTCCCCGTCCGAAGTCGGTGCGAACATCGGGACGAGCCCCGCGGTGCCGAGCCCCCCGAGCATGGTCGTCTGCTCAAGCAGCAATACCTTGCCGCCGTTCCGCGCCGCGGCGAGCGCCGCCGCAAAACCGGAAGGGCCGCCGCCGGCCACCACGATCTCCGAATCCGCCAGAAGGGGAAGCGCCAACGTCTGAATCATTTTCCGAGTCTCCCGATTCAATCCAGTTGAAAGTTGTTTTTCTTTCATTCAATATAGCGTGGCAAACTGGTTTTTATATCGCTTTCGTGCTATATTTTATGAGAAAAAAGCTGCCGGAACCCGAATAACAGGTTTTTAATGACAGAATTCGAAGAAATCCTCCAGGAACTGCGGCGGAAGCTTGACGGTTTTTCCGGCCTGGCCGGAACCGGGTGTATCTGGAAGGTCTCCGGCTATCTCGTGCCGGAGCCGGACCTGCCGCGCCGCTGCGGCCAGCATATCGGTACATTCTGCACGGCCGTGAAGGAGTGCGACGGCGGCTGCGGCGAAGCGCGCTGCATCTACCATGACACCCGCGAGATCACCGGACGGCTCGCACGGCACACCGCTCCATTCGTGAGCACCTGCCACGCGGGGGCGGTCGAGGTGGTCGTCCCCCTGCCGCCGGGCGCGCCGGAATACGCCGGCGCCGTCATGCTCGGCCCGTTCCGGCCCGAAGAGGGAAAATGCCGCTACTCCGAGCTGGAGCCGCTCTTCCGCCAACTGCCCGTCCTGCGGGACAGCGTGGCGGAGGAGTGCTTTGGATTCATCCCCGCCGTCTTCGGCGACACGGTTCACCGCGCCTATTCGGAAGCGGGCGGGCTGCCGCCGCTCCGCCCGCGCGACAGGCGGATCTGCGACGCGCTTGAGTTCCTGCGGCGGCACTCCCACGAGAATCCGACCGCCGCACAGGTCGCGGAGCACGTGTTCATGAGCGCTTCCCGGCTGCTGCACCTCTTCAAATCCGAGTGCGGCATCGGCTTCGGCGAATACCTGCTGAAGCTCCGGCTGCGCCGGGCGCGGCGGTTCCTGCTCGCCGCGGAGTGGCCGATCGGACGCGTGGCCGAGGCGAGCGGCTTCGCGGACCAGAGCTATTTCACCGCGATGTTCCGGCGCGAATTCGGCATGCCGCCGCTGCAGTACCGCAAAAAATTCGGCCGCGGCAGGCATACGGCCTGAAACCGATTTGCATTTCTTCCGCCGGCGTGGTATTCTTCAATCAGAGCCATTTTCAACAAAAAAGGATTCGCCCCATGATCAAAGGAATCGCCCATATCTGCATCCGCGTGACCGACCTTGCCGAAACCGCCCGCTTCTACTGCGGCGGGCTCGGGTTGGAAAAAGCGTTTGACTTCGTGCGCAACGGCGAGGTCGTCGGTTTCTACCTGAAGGCCGGGAACGGCAACTATCTCGAATTTTTCCGCCGCGAACCGGCGGAAAACGGCGTGAACCCGATCGACCACCTCTGTCTCGAGGTCGACTCGATCGAAAGCGTCAACGCCCGGATCTCCGGCGCGGGATACGCGCCCGGCGAGAAGAAGATGGGCGCCGATCACGCCTGGCAGGCCTGGCTGACCGACCCCGACGGCGTCCGCATCGAACTCCACGAGTACACCCCTGACTGCTGCCAGAAAACCGGGGCGGCCTGTGTCCTGTAACATCTTATCCCAGTCCCGAAAAATCTGCGGCGCCGTCTTGACTTTCGGCGAAAAAGTGATACTTTAGCGGGGACGGATTTTCCGTCATTATGAGCCAACAGATAAGGGATTACAGGATGAAATTCAATCGTTTTCTGACTGCGTGTTTTGCATTGTTCGTTCTCATCGCCGCTGCGGGCTGTTCGTCTCCGCGCCTGCCGGACGGGCGTTATTCATCCACCGGGCGGGAAGATTTCATGCTGGTCAACAACGACCTGATCTTCCTGCATATCACGACGCCGCAGGAGAATCCGGATCCGTATGCGTTCTGGGACTGGGCGGGCGGTTACTCCCTCTCGCCCGAAGGCGTCCTGACGCCGGACATGGAGACCGAGCTCTGGAAGAAGTGGAACTTTTACTACAGCTTTCTCTATGAAAAAGGCGCGCTCAAGGTCATCGACAAAGGCGAGGCCCGTCCGGTCATGACCCTGATCCTTGAACAGCCGCGCCGCCGGCAGTAATCACTTCCCGAGCGGGACGGAGACGCTCCGTCCCGCCTCGCGCCCCTGCGGTGTGCGAACCCGGTACTTCTTTCCGCCGTACACGAAGTCGAACACCTTCCGCTTCCGGCCGGGATCGGCGGCACGCAGCTCCCCGTTCCGGATCATGACGAGCGCGGGCTGCTTCGCCTCAAGCATCGTCCCGTCCGGCAGCACAACCGTTCCGGGTTCGTAAAAAGCCGCCATGACCGCGCCGCCGCCTGCGACGGCATGAATCGCGTCGGAGCTCGCCTCCAACAGACGGATTTCCGCCTCCGGGATCGCGCGGAAAGCGGCCAGATAGGCGTAAGAGCCGTCCTGCGGGCGAACGCCGTGATCGATCGCAAGCGTGAAGAGCTCCCCTTTCACCGGAGCGGCCGACATCGCGTCAGTCACGCGCTTCCAGTTCCCTGTGTGCTCCTTCGTCTCCGCCCGGGCGCCCCGGTCGGCATTCAGCAGCCGGTAGGCGAAATTACCGTTTCTGAACTCGTTCATTTTTTCATCCGCCACAGTTTCCCCCGCGCTGCGGAATTGGGCCACCGTGGTCAGAACGGGAGCGTCGAGTCCGCTTTGGATACGGCTGCCGACGGCGGCCATCACCGGCCCGAAAAAGAAGAAGCTCTTCTTCGCTGCGACTTCGCCGTTGTCGAAATCCATCGCACAGAAGCCGATCTCCCCGTCGGAGACGCCGCCGACCCAGTCGCGCAAATTCCAGTGGCCCGGTTTCCGGCAGAGGAGGGAAGAGTCATTCTGCACCGACGTCACACCCGGGATCTTTCTCCAGTCCCAGATTCCGCCGATGTCGCGCATCTCGTCATTGCCGCTCATGAAGAGCGTCGCGCCGTGCCCGGCCAGCCGCCCGAGCAGGTTTTCGGAATTCACGGTCTCGCTCGGCACCGTGCGCGGGGAAGCCATTTTCACCGACCAGTAATACTCCGGCCCGCGCTGCACATAGAAATCGCTGTCCGGAAAGAAACGGCTGCCGGAAAAACGGAAATCGCGTTCGCCCAGTTTCTTCCGGCCGTTTCCGTACGCCGCGGCAAGCCGGTTCGCATTTGCGACCGCCGCACGGTACTTCGCCTGCGGCTGCCCCGGATTGATCTGCCGCCCGCAGGCACTGAAATCCATCTGGCGGTTGAAAAGCACCCAACGGATCCCGTTGTCGAAATAGTCCGCGAGAATCCGCATCTTCTCCTCCGGAAACGCGAACCGGGTTCCGCGCAGCACGGTCGCCCACTCCGTCATCTCATTGAAGAACGCGAGGCCGTAGTTGCCGAACTGAAGCTGCGGGCCATGCTGGTGAAAGCTCCAGTCCGGCTGGATCCCCTCCGCTTTTTCCGGGGCGAGGTGAAGCTCCTCCATGATCGCTCCGGCCCCCTCCTCCACCCACTCCGGCTTGCCGTAAAGCACTCCCTTCTGCAGATGGATTCCGGCCAGCCATACGCGGTTCTGCGCCGTCATGCCGGGTTTGGAGCGGTCGAGGATCGGCGTCAGTTTATCGAGCAGCCCCGGCGGAAGCTCATCGCCCAGCAGCAGCAGAGTCGTGCACAGCAACTGCGGGGTCCCGATGCTCTGGTGCCACCAGTTCGGGCTGGTCGGGTCGCGGAGCGCCCAGTATTCGAGGCCGCGGATCACCGTGTCGCGCGCCTCCGGCAGTCCGCAAAACACGCTGCCCGGCCTGCGATAGCCCGAGGCGATCTGCTGAACCCGGGTCAGATGATTGCGCGGCGGCCAGTGGCCGCGCTGCCGGTTGCCGTAATCGACGTCGCGCCAGGAGCCGTCCGGCTGCTGCGACTCGAGAATTTTCCGGTTCAGCGTTCCCGTTCCGTTCTGGGCAAAATATTCCGCCGCCTGCTCCCGGATCCTCCCGAGATCCGCATCGGCCGCATACAGATTCATCAGAGAAATCATGATTGCCGCAACTCCTGCAAATTTCATCACCTGCCTGCCTTTCCGTTTTAAGATAGTGTGCGAATGCGGCAGATGCAACCGGAATGGAAAAATAAAATATTTCAAAATTCAACACAATAAGGATTTCCGAACATACGTTATTATCGACAGGACCGGTCCGGAATCACAGAAAGATCCTTCCAACAGGAGAATGCAACATGAGCAGAATTTTCAAAGCAGTATTGCTGGCCGCCGTTCTGGCCGCCGGGGCGACGTGCGTTCAGGCACGCGACCGCGGGCCGGGCGACGGGGTCGAAATCACGCGGGCCATCGTACGCGGAGTCACCCAGATTCTGAGCCCGCGCCCATGCCCGCCGCCTCCGCCGCGCGTCTGGTGTCCGCCGCCGCCTCCGGAGCCATGCCGTCCGCACCACCCGCGATTCGCGCACCGGCGGCCTGAACGCGCGGTCGTAATTGAGCGCACAATCATCGTGGAGCGGCCGTACAGGGATCGGTGATGAACCAATCCCGGCGGCGGCACTCCGTGCGGAGTGCCGCCGCTATTGCAATTTCATATCCCGGACACTCTCACGGACGATAAGGGAACAGGGCACGGTGATATCGACAGCGGCCCGGTGCGCAATCAGCCCGTCAAGCAGTTCGACCGCGCGCGCGGCCAGCAGATTGAAATTCTGGGCAATGACCGTCAGAGGCGGAATCTGTTCGCCGGAAATCAGGGGAGCCTCCATCGCGATGATCGACAGATCCTCCGGAACCCGTATTTTCTGGCGGTAAAGCTGCTGCATGACGCGCGGCCCGCGATGCTCGCCGGGGCAGATCGCGGCGGTGATCCCGCGGTCGAGCAGCGTGTGCATGTCGGGATAATCCGTCGGATCCTCCGGGAAAAAACTCAGTTCTCCGAGATCGTACTCGCCGATGTTGTTCATGGCACGGCAGAACCCCTCATACCGGCGCGACGCCATCTGCATTTCGCGCGCATAAGGCACTTCGCCGAGAAAAAGGATCTTCCGGTGCCCATGCTCTGCCAGATGCCTGACTGCCATCTGCATTCCGGACGCGACGTCGGAATTCACGCTGCAGATTCCGGAGAAGTGGTCGCCCGGCGCATTCAGCCGCACGAGCGGAAGCGCCGGCAATTCGCGCCACCGCTCGTTCAGGCCGGAATCCAGCGCCACCGCGACCGCACCGGAGACGGAGCGGGAATTCAACAGCTCGATATCATCCGCATAGATGAGCTCGACCCGGTTCCCGCGCTGCTTGAGCTCCCACAGCAGCGACGCGATCATGCAGTTCACATAACCGTGAATCCATGTGGCGGAGATCAGAAGCGCAATCAGCGGCTCTCTGCTCCCGCCGGCCCGGTAGCCGGAGCCGCGCAGGGCGGCGATGACCCGTTCGCGGGTTTCGCGTTCAACCCGGGGATCGTCGTTCAGCACCCGCGACACGGTGGTATGCGAACAATTCGCCAGCTTTGCCACGTCGCGGATCGTCACTTCCTTCATCGGAGCCTCCCTCTGTTCCGGTATCCTTGCAGGTAAAGTAGCTCAATGCGGCGCGATTGTCAACCGTTGGAACATTCCGGAACATCAGATCGTCCGGAAAACGCTTGCTTTTGCATTCCCGGTCCGGTATAATTAATGACAGAAACTCGGCCACCTTCAACCGGATGAAAGGATATCATGAAAAGGAACTTCACATTGATCGAGCTCCTGGTCGTCATTGCGATCATCGCCGTCCTCGCCTCAATGCTGCTGCCCGCGCTGA
>JABLYX010000035.1 GCA_018265615.1 Lentisphaeria bacterium | reverse complement strand
CCGGGCAACATCGTTGCGGACCAAATTCCGGGCAACATCGTTGCGGACCAAATTCCGGGCGATATTGCCACGGGTGCATGCGCTTACTTTTCGTCTTCCTCGAGATGCGCCGAACAGATATTGCAGTGCCGGCAGTCGAGCCCCCTCGGCGGGATATAGAGCTTCCCCTCCCTGACCGCTTTCCGGTAGCTCGAATAGTTCTTCAGCGCCAGAATCACGCCGACGAGGATAAACGCGCCGGGAGCCGCCGACGGCAGCAGAAAATCGGTCGTCCACGCCGTGATGATCTTCGTCTCGAAAACCGATCCGGAGCTCAGGAACTCGCGCAGCGCGCCGAGCATCGTCAGCGTCAGCGTGAAGCCGAGCCCCATGCCGAGGCCGTCAAGCATCGAACGGACCGGACCGTTCTTCGACGCGAACGCCTCCGCGCGGCCGAGCACAATGCAGTTCACTACGATCAGCGGGATGAAAATCCCGAGCGCGGTGTAAAGCGCCGGCGGCGCATACGCCTTCATCAACAGATCCACGATCGTCACGAATGTCGCAATAACCACGATGTAGACCGGAATACGCACCTTTTTCGGAACGATCCCCGCAATCAGCGAAATCACGAGGTTGCTGCCGAACAGCACGCCCGTCGTCGCCAGCCCCATGCCGAGGCCGTTCGTCGCACTGCTCGTTACCGCCAGCGTCGGGCAGGTGCCGAGCAGCAGCACGAGAACCGGGTTCTCCTTCCAGATGCCCTTGGTGAAATCAGTCAGCATACTCATTATTTGTTCCCTCCCGCCGGAGACAGTTTTGCGATGATTTCCGCACGGTTCGCGAGAAAGCACTGCGCGATCGAGCCGGCCAGATCCGTGATCGTCCGGCTCGTGACTGTCGCTCCGGTCACATAGTCGATATCGCCGCCGTCCTTCCTGACCTTCCACGTCTCGCCCTTCACGGCAGCCCTGCCGTCGAACTGGTCGAGGAACGCATTCGGAGCGAGGCCCTCCGGGTGCTTTTCAAACAGATTGAAGATGGTCTTTTTGAACTGACGCTGACAGACATTCGCGCCGAGTCCCGGCGTTTCGTTCTGCTTCGTGATCAGCACCGCCCGGATTTTACCGTCAAGGTCGAAGCCGATCAGCCCCTGCACCGGCGCCGCATATCCCTTGCGCTCGCCGCTCGCCGCAACGGCGATGAGCCTGCCGTCCTTCACAGCGCCCATGAACGTGATCTCCATATCGCCCTGCTTGAGCGTGATCTTGTCTTCCGACGGCTGATTGTCGAACGCCGGCAGAATCTGCTTGAGCGCGTCGTTCGTGTTGCGCAGCTCCGCCGCCGCAATCGGCTCCCGGACGATGTCGGAGAAGACCGCGAGCAGCACCGCCGAAATCAAACCGAGCACCGCGAGAAAAAGGCCGAGGACGAAGAAATTTTCCGTATTCTTGAGACTCATTTCCGCTTACCCCCGTTTCGCCACGTAGCCGAACGGCCGCACCGTACAGTAGCGGTCGATGAGCGGCACCAGCGCGTTCATGAACAGAATCGAGAAGCTGACCCCCTCCGGGTAATTCCCCCAGATCCGGATCACCGTCGTGATGACGCCGCAGCCGATCGCAAAAACGATGCAGCCCGTCCCGGTAATCGGGCTCGTGACCATGTCCGTCGCCATGAACACCGCGCCGATGACAAGTCCCCCGGTCACGATATGAAACAGCGGCGGAGGCGTAACGCCCGGGAAAAAGTAGTTGACGAGCCCGGCAAACACCGCCACCGTCCCGATGTAGACCACCGGAACGCGCCAGTTGATGAGGTTGAACAGCACGAGAATCACACCGCCGATCAGCAGCGCAAGCACGCTCGTTTCACCGATGCAGCCGCCCTTGCGGCCGAGGAAATACTGGAACATCTGCTCGTTGCCCGCAACCGCTTCGAAGTTCGTCTCGGCATCGAGCGACTTATCCGTGATCTTCTTCGTGGTCCCGACCACGCCGAGCGGGGTTGCGCAGCTGACCGCATCGAGCGGCTTGCCCGCCTTCAGCTCCTGAATCGTCGCCGGGGAGTACCAGACCTCCGCGTTTTCAGCGTCGGCATTCATGCCGCGGGCCGGCTGCCAGGTCGTCATGATCGCCGGGAGCGCAATCAGCAGCCCGACCCGCGCCACGAGCGCCGGGTTGAACGGGTTGTTGCCGATTCCGCCGAACACCTGCTTGCCGAGCCAGATCGCAAGGAACGCGCCGATCAGGCAGACCCAGAACGGCACCTGCGGCGGCAGATTCAGCGCGAGCAGAAGGCCCGTCAGGGCCGCGCTGCCGTCGGAGATGGTCCCCGTAACCGGCTTCTTCGCGAGGTAACACCAGAGCGCTTCGGCCCCGACGCAGAACGCCATCGTGACCAGCATGACCAGCGCCGCGCGCCAGCCGAAGAAGTAGACGCCCGCCGCACACGCCGGCAGCAGGGCCAGAATGACCTTGTACATGATCCGCCGCACACTGTCGGAATCCTTGATGTGGGGCGAAGAACTCAGGACCAGCTTGTCGCCGGCCGGAAGCTTGATTTCGTTATTGATTTCTTCTGACATGATGATGATTGATCCCGGAGGTGTTACTTTTTACGTTTGCGGATTTCGGCTTTCGCGCGGCGCATGTGCTGCACGAGCGGCCGGTGGGCCGGGCAGACGTATGCGCAGGAGCCGCATTCGAGGCAGTCCATGACATGGTTCTCGGCCGCGAGGTCAAACCGTTCGGCCTCGATCGCATTGCCGAGCAGGCACGGCAGCAGGCTCATCGGGCACCCCTGCACGCAGCGGCCGCAGCGAATGCAGCCGACCGAGCCGTACGCGATGCTTTCAGAGACCGGCAGCAGCAGCACGCCGGAGCTGTTCTTGCAGATCGTCACATCGAAATTCTTCTGCGCGAACCCCATCATCGGGCCGCCCATGATGAGCTTGCCTGGCTCCTCGGTCACGCCGCCGGCGAATTCGATCGCCTTGATGATCGGAGTCCCGAGCTTCAAAAGCCAGTTGCCGGGATTCTTTACAACTTCGCCGGTAACGGTCGTGATGCGTTCGACAAGCGGGATCCCCCGGATGACCGCATCCGCGACCGCGGCGGCGGTTCCGACGTTCTGAACCACGCAATGCGCATCCATCGGCAGTCCGCCGGTCGGGACCTCACGCCCCGTGATCGCCTTGATGAGCTGTTTTTCGGAACCCTGCGGGTACTGGACCTTCAGCCCGACCACCCGGATCCCGAATTCAGCGGCGCGCCGGTTCAGCGCCTCCATCGCATCGATCTTGTTGATTTCAACGCCGATATAGATGTTTTTGACACCGAGGACTTTCGCGGAAATCGCCGCTCCTTCGAGCACCGCATCCGGATTCTCCAGCATCAGCCGGTGGTCGGCGGTCAGGTACGGCTCGCACTCGGCGCCGTTCAGGATCAGCGTGTCGACCTCTTTCTCCGGCGGCGGCGAAAGCTTCACATGAGTCGGGAACGCCGCGCCGCCCATGCCGACCACGCCGCAGTCGGTGATCCGCTTGAGCAGATCGGAAACCGGCGTAACGCGCCACTCGAGCGCGGGCATCGGTTCAGCGGCCTCGTCTTTGCCGTCCGCTTCGATCTGGATCGCCGGAACCGGCATGCCCATCGCCCCCTGCACGTCGACGATGCCGACGATCTTTCCGCTGGTGGGGGAGTGGAGATTCGCCGAAACAAACCCGTCCGCAGCTGCGATCAACTGGTGCTTCTTCACCTCGTCTCCGGCCTTCACGACCGGCTTCGGCGGCTTGCCGACGCTCTCGGAGAGGACCACGGTATAACGGTCGAGCAGCGGCGCGGGCTGCACCGCGCTGCCCGAACTCAGGCTCTTGCCGTCGCCGGCGGGATGGATCCCCCCGTCGAAGCTCATGATATTGCGGGAACTCTTGTTCATTTCTCAGCGCTCCATTCCGGATCGTGCTTTTCAATGCGGAGATGCTCCTCGGCGGTCAGCAGCGCTCCGGTCGGGCACCCTGCCGCCACGACATCCTCCTGGGTCGGCAGCGGGGAATTCGCATAATTGACGACCGCCTTGAAGCCGTCGATCACGAACTTCTCCGGGGCGGCCTTCAGGCACTTGCGGCAGCCGATGCAGGCAACCTTGCAGACCTGCCGCTTGGCCGGAGCCTTCAGCGGGGAGTTGCAGTAGACATGCACTTCAGCTTCAGCCGGAACGAGCTTGATCACGTTGCGCGGGCAGACCGCCACGCAGCTGCCGCATCCGACGCAAAGCTCCTTGTGGATGATTGCAAGCCCGTTGATCATTTCAATCGCGCCGAACGGACATTTGCGGGCGCAGGAGCCCATTCCGAGACAACCGTAGGTGCATCCTTTCGGCCCGCCGGCGACGAGAGAAGCCGAAACGCAGTCCGCCACGCCGTTGTAGCTCGCAAGGCGCATGGTCTGTTCGCGGTCGCCGCCGCAGAGGACCACCGCTTTCTGTTTGAACGCTTCGCCGGCCTCGATCCCGAGCGCCTGCGCGATGGCGCTGACCTGCTCGCTTGAGGAGACCGGACATTTCGACGGGGCGGCTTCCCCGGCCACCACGGCTTTGGCGAAGTCGGCACAGCCCGCCATGCCGCATCCGCCGCAGTTAGCGCCGGGCAGCAGCTCAACGACGAGGTCGACCCGCGGGTCGCTTTCGACGCGGAAGAGCTTCGCGAAGATACCGATGACAACGCCGAGCACAAGGCCCGTCCCCGCCATCAGGACAATTGCAAGAACGATCATTTCCATTCGATTCCTCCGTCAGCAGAGCCCGGAGAAGCCGACGAACGCCATCGCCAGGATTCCGGCGGTGATGAGGGCGATCGGGGTTCCCTGGAACGGTTTCGGGACTTCTGCGAGGTCAAGCCGTTCGCGCAGACTCGAAAAGAGCACCAGCGCGAGCGCGAACCCGATGCCGGAACAGAGTCCGAAGACCGTCGCTTCAAGCACCGTGAAATTGCTGTCGGCATTGATGGTCGCCGCGCCGAGCACCGCGCAGTTCGTGGTAATCAGCGGCAGATAGATGCCGAGCGCCTGATAGAGCTTCGGGCTGAGTTTCTGGAGCATGATCTCGATCAGCTGGACCAGGCCCGCGATGATCAGGATGAACAGCAGAACCTGCAGGAACGAAAGATTGACCTCCGTTCCGCCGACGGTGAAGTGCAGCAGATGCCGGTAGACCAGCGATGTGATGAAAGATGCGAGCGTCATCACGAATATGACTGCCCCCGACATCCCCAATGCCGTGCCCAGACGCTTGGAAACCCCGAGAAACGGGCAGATTCCGAGGAACCGGGCAAGCACGAAATTGTAGACCAAAATCGCGCCGATGGTTAGTTCCAGATACTTCATTCCCTTTTTGCCTTCCCTTTCCTAAAAGTGCATTCCCGAGAAAACACAACAGTTTTTTAATGTAGACCGGCTCGGGTGGTTTGTCAAGACGGTTTCCGGGATCCCGGAAGAGGTTTCCGGTTTTTGTGCGCCGCACACTTGCAGGAATCCCGCACGCGTGATATACTATAATCCGGGAAAGACGCCGACTGGGGAGGTGCGGGAATGAAATTCTGTTTCGGGTTGCCGATGCCGGCGCTGCTGTTCATCTGCTGCGGCTGCTGCGCCATTTCACTCAAGCCTTATTATACGCAGGAAAACAAAGTCTCCGTTCCGATGGAGCTTCGCGGCCTCTGGCGTGCAGAGTTTCCGGATGAGCGGGCCGAGCCGCAGGTGCTTCAGCTCCGGATCACGCCGGACGGCAAGGCGCAACTCGATGAATTCCACTCTTCGAAAGAGGAGAAGGAAACGGAATTCAAAACCACGTTTTCCGTTCAGTTTTTCCGGGTAAACGGTCTTCTGTATGCGGACTGCCTGATCGAGGATCCCGGGAAGCCGCCCCGATTCGGCATACCGGGAAGACTGACCCTGATTCCGGGGCACATGCTCCTGAAGGTTTCCGTTTCCGGCGACAGGCTCCTGGTCTGTTATCCGGAGAAGCTGCCGGAACTGGCGAAAGCCGGAAAACTGCCCGCGTCCCTGACCTGGGCCGAACTGGAGAACAAGCCGGGGGAAAGCGTCATGCCGGTCTTCACCGCCCCGGGGTCAGCCTGGGAGGAGGCGTTGAAAACGATGTCCGCGCAATTCTTCCCCTCCGCCCCGGGCGACGGAATCGAGTTCAAACGGGTATTGGTTCAATAAGACGGGAGGTCTGATGAAACTCTTCGACGGCGTGCGCGGCTTATCCGCGCTATTACTGATTCTTCTCACCGCAGCCGCCTCCGCGGACGACCGCCGCTGGATCATCACCATGACCTGGCAGCCGCAGGCGCAGTTCGCGGGAATCTACTATGCGAAGGAGGCCGGGATCTTCGCCAGATACGGCCTGAACGTCGAAATACGCCATAAGACCGCCGAACTGTCGATCGTCGATTACCTGACGCGGAAGCGCTCGGAATTCATCGTCGCTTCGCTCGGGACCGCGCTCGTGGAGCGCTCCAAGGGAGTTCCCCTCGTGAACATCTGCCAGATCGGCCAGGACGCCACGGTCATGCTCATCGCCGCGCGGAAGAGCGGAATCACGCAGCCGAAAGATCTGAAAACCCCGACACCGGCGGGAAAACCGCGCCGGTTCGGCATCTGGGAGGTTGACTTCGGGGCCGTTCCGCTCGCTTTCCTCCAGCAGCAGGGGGTCACGGAGGAGATCGTTCCGCTGAATACCGACATCGCGCTTTTTCTGTGGGGCGCGGCGGACGTGATCTGCGCAATGGAGTACAACGAATACTATCAGCTCCTTGCCGCCGGATATGAGCCGGAGGAGCTCGTCTGCTTCCGGATGCGCGACAACCGCCTGAATATCCCCGAAGACGGCCTCTACACGCTCGAGTCGATCGCGGCGGCGAATCCGGAGGTCTGCATCGCCATGCGCAAAGCCGTCATGGAGGGGTGGCGCGAGGCGCTCCGCAACCCCGCGCAGGCCCTGCAGTATGTCCGTCTGTACTGCGACCGGGACAACAGCCGCTACGACCCGGCCCACCAGCGCTGGATGCTCAATGTATACGGAAAATCGCTCGCGCTGGATACGCCGCAGGCCGGGACGCTCCCGCCTTCCGCCTATGAATTCGCGGTCCGCACCTTCAAGCGGCACAAGTTTATCGAAAACAGCGTCGATTACCGCGATTTCTGCCCGAATCCCGGGAAAGGAGGCTCCAGATGAAGCGTTTCCGGGACTGGAACTTCGCCACGAAGATCAACACGGTCCTGCTGCTGTTCCTGCTGGCGGTGGGATGCGGCGTCGGCGGCTTTCTCTACTTCCGCACCCGCGCCATCCTGAACGAGGAGATCGACCAGACCGCGCTCGCGGTCGTCGAACTCACCGCGGCTCGGATCAACCGCGTCTTTCCGCCGGTCGAAGCCGCCGCCCAGGAGCTGGCGCTCGCGCTCGAAGCAAACCGCCCCGGCGAAGAGACGCAGAAGCGGATGATCCGCGAAACGCTCACGCAGATGCGGAAAACCGTACCGTCGCTCTGCGGAATCAGCATCGCCTATGTACCCTACGGCGAAGACCCCGCCTCGCGTTATTTCATGCTTTACGCGCACGTGGGCAAAACCGGCAAGATCGAAGTCGCGCGGCTCGGGGACGACGAGTACCAGTACTTCAAATTCGACTGGTTCACGATTCCGCAGCTGCTCGACCGCCCGGTCTGGACCGAGCCCTATCTCGATCCCTATTCGGGCGTCGAAATGTGCACGCGCTCCCAACCGATCCGGAATGCGACCGGGAAATTCATCGGCATGACCGGGTTCGACCTTTCGCTGGACGGCCTCAGCACGCTGGTCGCCGAGGCGGACGCCTACGGCTACGGCCAGGAGTTCCTGCTTTCGCGGTTCGGGCGCTTCGTCGCGTTCCCGGAGGACGAAGCCTATCCGTACGAAACCGAAGAGCTCCGACAGGAGGCCCCTCTCATCATCGACTCCACGGTCTTCAGTTACGCCGACCTGCTGCGCCGGAAGGTATTCAACCCCGAAGACGCCTCCGAAAAGCTGCGGATGATCGGACGCGCCATGCTGGCCGGGAAAACCGGTTATACGCGGGGACGGATCTTCAACCGCCGCACGGGTATGGAACGCATCTTCTACGCGCCCGTCGCGGCGCCGGGCTGGAGCCTCGGCGTCGCCTATCCGGAGGTGAAACTCCTCGCCCCGCTGCAGGGGCTGACCGGCCGGGCGATTCCAATCGCGGCCGTGGGGATTCTCCTCTGCCTGCTGCTGGTCGGGGCGCTCATCCGCCGCATGTCGCGGCCGCTCGAAAAGCTCACCGACGCGGCGCAGGCTATCGGGGAAGGCAACTTCGACACACAACTGCCCGCGCCGAAAGGGATGGATCAGGTCGGGCGGCTCGCCCGGGCGTTCCAATCGATGCAGACAGCGCTGAAATCCTACGTCGAAGAGCTCAAGACCACAACCGCCACGCGGCAGCGCATCGAGAGCGAACTCGAAGTCGCCCGGCAGATCCAGCTCGGGATCCTGCCGAAAATGCTCCCGCCGCTGCCGGATGCAAAGGAGTTCTCCCTCTATGCGACGCTGCGGCCCGCGCGGCAGGTCGGCGGTGACCTGTATGACTTCTTCTATCTCGACGAGTCGCACTACTGCTTCATCATAGGCGATGTGTCGGACAAGGGGATTCCTGCCGCACTTTTCATGGCCGTGACCCAGACGCTGCAGCGCAGCGAAGCGGAAAAACTCCATGACCCCGGCATGCTGGTCACACGGATCAACGAGCTTCTGAGCCGCAACAATGAGACGCTGATGTTCGTGACCTACTTCCTCGGCATCCTCGACATCCGCACCGGAGAAGTTCACTATACGAACGCCGGGCACAATCCGCCGTGCGTCCGCCGCGGGAACGGGGCGATCGAGCTCCTGACCACGCGGCACGGCCCCGCGCTGGGCGTCGTTCCCGGTGCGAGCTACAGCACCGGCACGATTGCGCTGGGAGCCGGGGATACAATGGTTCTCTATACAGACGGCGTGACCGAGGCAGAAAACCCGGCGCACGAGTCGTTCGGTTCCGGCGCGCTGCTGCGGGTTCTGGCCTATTGCCCGGGCGCCTCCGTGGCGAAACTGGGCGAAGAGATCCTGCGGGCCGTCGACCAATTCGCCGGCGGAGCGGAGCAGACGGATGACATCACAATGCTGATCCTGCGGTTCAACGCAGCGGCCGGGGAGGTGAAAGACGTGTGATTGACCTGCTGAAAGCGTCGGTCTATGCCCTTGTCGTTTATCCCGCCATCGCCTGCCTGGTCGCACTCGTCCTGACACGGGCCTGCGTCAGCGTGCTGCCGCGCCTCGGCTTTGTGGATATGCCGGACGAACGGCGCGTGCACACGACACCGACGCCGCGCGGCGGCGGTGTCGCGATCATCGCCGCGTTCTTCCTGACCGCCGCACTCTATGTAGTGCGCCACCCGGATCTTCATATGGGCAATTTCGTGGGGGGCTTCGCGCTGCCCGCGGCGGTGATCCTGTTCGGCGGACTGCTGGATGACCGTTTTTCGCTGGGGAGCCGGGCCAAACTTCTGATCCAGATCCTGGCCGGCATACTGGTCTGGGCGGTCGGAGCCCGCATGAAGCATGTGCTCGGTGTCGAGCTGCCGGATTATCTCGCGCTGCCGCTGACCATACTCTGGGTCGTGACGATCGTGAACGCATTCAACCTGATCGACGGCATGGACGGCGTCGCCGCCGGGCTCGGATTCCTCTCCGCAATCTGCCTCGGACTCTGGGGCGGACTGCAGAACAGCTCGCCGGGAATGGTCGCGGTCGCGTTCATCCTGGCGGGAAGCTGCGCCGGATTCCTGCGCTACAACTTCTCTCCGGCCTCGATCTTCATGGGAGATACCGGCTCGATGTTCCTCGGGCTCTTCTTCGCCTACGCCGGGCTCCTGTCGTTCGGGCGGTCCGCCGCGCTGACCTCGCTGCTGGTTCCGCTGCTCGCGATCGGGGTGCCGCTGTTCGATGTGACGCTCGCATTCTGGAGAAGGCTCGTACGCCGGCTGCTTGAACCGAAGAAAGCAAAAGGAATCATGACGGCGGACCTGCATCATCTGCACCACCGGATCCTGAAAGAGGTCAGCAGCCAGCGCAAGGCCGCGATCCGGATCTACCTGCTCGGCTGCCTGCTGGCGGGGCTCGGGTTCCTCACGCTGCTCTTTGAGCGGACGCTCCCCGCGCTCGGATATTTCGTCGTGCTGTTTCTCGTACTGGTGGTGGTTCGCCGGGTGGCGGGCGTCGAGCTGTATGACTCGGCGCGGCTGCTCAGGAACGGACTGTCGCGGCCGCGCAAGCTGCCGGTCGTGCTTCTTTCGGTTCCGTTCGCCGACCTGGCGATCCTCCTCGGCGCGAATCTGCTGGCACTCGAGCTGCTCGAGCTCGGCTATCATGAGTTCTGGTTCGGCTTCATCTGCCTCGCGGCCCCTGTTCCGGTGCTCTATCTCTTCAGCGGCAACTACCGCGTCCTCTGGCTGAGAACCGGGTACGAGGAGCTGCGGCTGCTCATCGAGGTCACGCTGATCGGGCTGATCGCGGGCTGCAGCTTCTTCGCCGTGTTCTGCGACCGGTTCAACCGCGAACTGCTCCCGGCGTTCCTGGTTCTGTACTCACTGTTTGCGGCGCTGGGGCTTGGGCTCGTGCGGATCTTCCTCATCTATGTCGGAATGCGCATGATGTGGCACGCCCGGCAGAACCGCTCGCTCGGGCTGCGGAAGATCCGGATCCTGATCTACGGGGGCGGCCGTAACACGGCGCTCTATCTCGGGCACCTCTACGGCAGCCACTCTTCGGAGGCCGCCACACTGGTCGGAATCGTTGACGACGACCCGGCAATCACCGGGATGAAGGTCTTCGGGCTGCCGGTCCTCGGGCGCGGCAACGACCTCGAATCGCTGGCGGACAAATACGCGGTCGACAAGGTCGTGCTGACCGTGCGGGACATGGCGCCGGAGCGCGAAGAAAAGCTTCTGGCCTTTTCCGCGCGGACCGGAATTCTGCTCGGCAGATTCTATGCGGAGGAGATCCGGATCCGCCCGTCTCCTGCCGGAAATCCCGGGAACGGTGACACGTGATTTCGCAATCTTCCGGGGATTCACAAAAAATGGCGCATTTAAAAGAAAAAATTCAAATGTTCTGTTGCAAAATCCGAAACCGGGAGATATCTTAAAGAAAAATTTATGTATGATTCGGGTAAGGAACGTCGGCCGCGTGAATACGGATGTCTGTTCTCTATTGGAACAAGGTCGGCCGCAAGTGTGTTTACGGAGATAAAAAATGAAGTATGATTTCACTCAGTACGTGACCAAGGATTCAGTGATGTCCCTCGACGGCCGAAACAAGCTCGAGGTGATGGATCAGCTGATTACCCGCGCCGCGGATCTGACCAAGCTGAACCGGGACGTGATCTTCCGCCTGACCTGGAAACGGGAGCAGATGATGACCACGGGCGTCGGCGGCATGCTCGCGCTGCCGCACATCCGGGTCAACGACATCAACCATCCGTACGTCATTGTCGGCGTCTGCGAAAATCCGATCGAAGATTACCAGAGCCAGGACGACCAACCCGTCCGGGTTGTGGTGTTCACGGTCGCCCCGGACGAAAATCAGGAAGCGTACCTGCAGCTGCTCGGCAGCATCTCCCGGAAACTGCGCAACACATCACTGATTCAGGAGCTCGTCGACGCGGCCGGAAATCCGGCGCAGATCCTCGACCTCATTCACCGCGACGACGCAAAGTAAGTTTGATTCGGGAGGAATTTCGGGAAATGACCAAACCGGCCAATCAGCTCGGCGCGAAGGCGCAGATCGATTTTCACTGTTTCGCCCCGGAATGCGACGGCGTCGTCAAATTCAACCTCGCGGACATCGCCGGGCGCGATTTCCAGGCGGTCTGTCCGAAGTGCCACCGCCCCTATGCGCTCGATGCGAACCTGAAAGACAAGCTCGGCCGCATGCTCGAGCTCATTATCGCGATCCGCAAAGCGGAAGACATCCTCGGCGACAGCAATGTCTCGGTCAATGTCGCGGGCGGCGAGGTAAAGATTCCGTACGCGCTTCTGCTGACGCGTCTCAACACTTTGATTACGCTTGAGGTCGGAGACCGCAAGGTGGACTTCCATCTCTGGGTCGAACCGGCTTCTCCGGATACGTTCCGCTGAAGAAAAGCATTCAAGGAAAAAGCGGGCGGGTCACACCGCCGGGCGCCGGCAGGTCCGGCCGGGATTCCGATTCCGGCGGATAAAGAGCCGGCGTTTGTTTTTTGCAATGGCGCCGCACACGGAAAGTGCGGCTTTTGAACATCACAGGATTGTCGGGATTTAACGATAACAGGGGGAAATTCCAATATGACAGAACAGGAAATCATCAAGATTCTGGAGGATTCCGGCGCACTTCTGACCGGCCATTTCCAGCTTCGCAGCGGACTGCACAGCAACCGCTTCTTCCAGGCCGCGCTGCTTCTGCAGTATCCGGACAAGGCCGAAACAGTCTGTAAATACCTCGCGGACCAGTTCCGCAGCCAGAAAATCGAAACCGTCATCTCTCCCGCGGTCGGCGGCCTCATCGTCGGTCAGGAGGTTGCCCGCGCGCTCGGCGTCCGTGCGATCTTCGCGGACAAGGAGGACGGCCAGCTCGTCCTGAAGCGCGGCTTCGCGATCAAGCCGGGAGAAAAGGTGCTCGTGGCGGAAGACGTCGTCACGAAAGGCGGCCGGGTTCAGCAGACCGTCGACCTCGTCCGCAGTCTCGGCGGTGATGTGGTCGGCATCGCGGTCATCGTCGACCGTTCGGGCGGCGACGCGCAATTCGACGTTCCGTTCAAAAGTGCGCTGAAGCTCTCGCTGCCGACCTTTGATCCGGCCGAGTGCCCGCTGTGCAAAACCAACACGCCGATCGATCGGCCGGGGTCAAAATAAGATGCTGACTTCCATTCTGAAAGCCGTTTTCGGCACCAAATCAAAGCGCGACCTCAAAAAGATGGCGCCGCTCGTCCGCAGGATCAACGCGATTGAGACGGAATACCAGAAGCTCTCCGACGAGGAGCTCCGCGCCAAGACGGACGAATTCAAGGCCCGCGTCGCCAACGGCGAAACCCTCGACGACGTCATGTGCGAGGCGTTCGCGGCGGTGAAGAACGCCTGCCGCCGCATGGTCGGCCGGGAGATCGAGGTCTGCGGCCAGAAGATGGTCTGGGACATGGTCCCGTTCGATGTCCAGATCCTCGGCGGGATCGCGCTGCACCGCGGCAATATCGCGGAAATGGCCACCGGCGAAGGCAAAACCCTCGTCGCGACCATGCCGCTCTACCTGAATGCGCTGACCGGCAGGAACTGTCAGCTCGTCACCGTGAACGACTACCTCGCTCTGCGCGACTCGAACTGGATGGGCAACATCTACAACTTCCTCGGGCTCACCTGCGGCTGCCTGCAGAACCAGCAGCCGCCGCACGAGCGCCGCGAGCAGTACGCCTGCGACATCACCTACGGCACGAACAGTGAATTCGGCTTCGACTACCTGCGCGACATGGGCATGGCCAACGAGGCCGCCCAACTTGTACAGCGCGACCACTATTATGCGATCGTCGACGAAATCGACAGCATCCTGATCGACGAAGCGCGTACGCCGCTGATCATCTCCGGCCCGGTTCCGATGTCGACCCATCAGTTCGATGTGCTCCAGCCGCTGGTTTCGGATCTTTACAACAAGCAGAATATGCTCTGTTCGCGGTTGGTCCGTGAGGCGCGCGCGACGCTCTCGAAAGAGGGCATCTCCGAGGACGACCGTGAAGTCGCGCTCCTGAAGCTGCTGCAGGTGAAATTCGGCATGCCGACGCACAAGCAGCTGCTGCATGTGCTCGAAGACGGCGCGACCCTGAAAGCGCTCGAGAAGCTTGAGACCCGCGTACGCAGCGATTCGAACCGCGGTATGCTGCAGGAGGTCCAGAGCGAGCTTTACTTCGCGATGGACGAAAAGACTCACGAGGCGGACCTGACCGACAAGGGGCGCGAAGCGATCTCCCCGAACGATCCGGATGCGTTCATCGTGCCGGATCTGTTGAGCGAGCTCGCCTCGATCGATCAGGATGAAACGCTCTCCGAAACGGAGAAAACCGCGAAGCGCGAGACGTTCCAGACCGAATTCGCGGGGAAAAGCGAGCGGCTGCACGACCTGTCCCAACTGCTGAAGGCGTACTGCCTGTTCGAAAAGGACGTGAACTATGTGGTTCAGGACAACAAGGTCCTGATCGTCGACGAACACACCGGGCGCATCATGCCGGGCCGCCGTTTCTCGGACGGCCTGCACCAGGCGCTCGAAGCGAAGGAACGGGTTCCGATCGAACAGGAAACCCAGACCATGGCGACGATCACGATCCAGAACTACTTCCGCATGTATAAGAAGCTCGCGGGCATGACCGGTACGGCGGAAACCGAAGCGAACGAGTTCCACCAGATCTACAAGCTCGATGTGATCGTGGTTCCGACCAACCGCCCCTGCATCCGCAAGGACGATAACGATTCGATCTTCAAGACCAAGCGCGAAAAATACAACGCAATCCTGAAGGACGTGATCGAGCGCCATGAAAAAGGACAGCCGGTGCTGCTCGGCACGATCTCGGTCGAAGACTCCGAAATCCTCTCGCGCATGCTCAAGATGCGGAACATTCCGCACAACGTTCTGAACGCGAAGAACCACCAGCGCGAAGCCGAAATCGTGGCGCGCGCCGGACAGGTCGGGGCAGTCACGGTGGCCACCAACATGGCCGGCCGCGGCACCGACATCAAACTCGGCCCCGGCGTGGCCGAACTCGGCGGGCTCCACGTGGTCGGCAGTTCGCGCCATGACTCGCGGCGCATCGACCGCCAGCTGCGCGGACGCTGTTCGCGCCAGGGCGACCCGGGTTCCTCGAAATTCTACGTGTCTCTCGAAGACAACCTCATGCGGCTGTTCGGCTCGGACCGCATTGTGAAGATTTTCGACCGTTTCGGCCTCGAAGAGGGCGACGAGCTGCAGCATCCGTGGCTGACGAAGTCGATCGAAACGGCGCAGCGCCGGGTCGAGCAGCAGCATTTCGCGATCCGCAAGCGCACACTCGACTTCGACGATGTGATGAACAAGCAGCGTGAGATCATCTACGGGCTGCGCAAGCAGGCGCTGCTCTCCGACGATCCGCACGATGTGCTGTTCGGCATCATCGAGCAGGTCATCGAAGCGCAGATCCTGCTGATCGCATCGAAGCCGGCCTCCGAGAGCGAAGACAAGAGCGGCGCGTTCGACAAGGCGGCGCTGCTGGCCTACCTGAACACGACCTTCCCGCTCTCATTCAAGCCGGAAGAGCTGACGGGCGGAATCGGCGCAGACGGCCGGCTCCACTCCGCCGATGAGCTGACGCTGCAGATCGTCGACCGGATCGAAGAGGCGCACAAGGAACGCAATGCCGACCTGCCCGAAGAGCAGGTGAAATACCTCGAACGCCACACGGTTCTCGAAGCGATCGACCGCCTCTGGCAGGAACACCTGTACGCGATGGACGGGCTGCGCTCGAGCATGTCGCTGCGCGTTTATGCGCAGAAGGACCCGCTGGTGGAGTACAAGCAGGAGGCGTACAAGATCTTCAAGACGCTGATGGACCAGATCTACCATGATGTGGCGAACAACCTGTTCCGCGTGACGGTCACGCGCCTCGCGACACTCGAGGAAATCCTCGCGACGCTGCCGCAGGAGCTGATTCACCAGACCTTCGGACAGTTCGACGGTGGTTCGATCACGGTTTCCGCGCCGGAGTTCGGGCAGGGGATGATGAACATTCCGCCGCTGCCGGGGATGCTGCCGGAGCAGATGCCGGAAGAAGAGGAGAGCGCAACACTCTCCCCGGTTCAACGCAGCGCGCCGAAGATCGGCCGTAATGACGACTGCCCGTGCGGCAGCGGCAAGAAGTACAAAAAGTGCTGCGGCAAAGAGCAGTAAGCACGTAAATGCAAAAAACGTCCCGCGGCGCCTGACGGAACCGCGGGACGTTTTTATGGTACCGCGCCCTATCCCAGCACGGCGCGGGCGACGGCGAGATAATCGTTGGTCAGGATCGTATCGATCCCCATTCTGACCATCTCCACGGCTTCGGCGGGGTCATCGGACCAGAACATGTTGCACCGAATCCCGTGTGCATGCGCCTCATCGATCATCTCCTTTGTATAATACGGCTTCATGAACTGAAGCTTCCGGCACTTATACCTGATCGCATTTTTCACGACGCCCATATGGTCGTTTCCGGCTCCCATGCAGCGCATGAGCTCCGGAGCGGCCTCAAGCAGAGCCTCCATCACATCCGCCCGCCCCGTGATATAAACATGCTCAAGGCAGTCGTATCTGCGGATGGCGGCGTCGATCTTCCGGATCACCCCGCGGCTGAAATGCTCTGTACCGGAGGACTTCACATGCAGATTCACGACCGTCTGGCGCGGAAATTGCCCGAGAACCTCATCCAGCGCCGGAATCCGCAACCCCGCGAACGCTTTCGCATGGTGCGCGCCGAAATCGAGCCTGCGGAGCTCCGCGAACGTCATTTCGGTGATCGTGCCGATTCCGTCCGATGTGCGTTCGACGGAGGGATCGTGCGAAACAACGGGAACACCGTCCTTCGTCTCCCAGACATCGAGCTCGATCTCCGCCGCTCCGAGCGCAATCGCCGCTCCGAATGCCGGCATCGAGTTCTCCGGCGCAACCGTGTTGAAACCGCGGTGCGCGCAGACGCGCGGGTACGGCAGTTTGTCGTCTCCGGGGATGACGGCACTGCCGCAGGCGCGATAGCTCCACGGTGTGCGCCCCTGCTCGACGAAACGGTCATTCGGGATCTGGACCCCGCCGAAGCAGTTCGACCGCATGTATTTCACATGCGGATCGCCGATTTCGCATGAAAGCACCCCGACCTTCTGCCCGAAGTTCGCGAGAATGCGGCCGGATGGGTCCGCGACCATCGAACAGCCGCCGTCCTTCCCCTCTCCCATGGAAACCGAGGCGCGCAGCACAAATGCATTCGCCATGAACGCAAGGTTCTTCACCTGCATTTCGAGAATGTCCGCCCGTTCCGAGCGCTGATGGGAGGAGACGAGGACGATGTCCGGCTTCCGTGCCGCGATATGCGCGATATACTCATTGAAATAGCAGTCGTAGCAGGTCAGGAAGCCGAGGCGGATCCCCCCGGCTTCAACGATCTCCGGCGGAAGATAATTGAAGGTGTAAACGCCGTCCATCATCTTCACGGCGGTTTCCGAGAGCGGCAGATGCTGCTTGTAATAGTCCCCCGCCGCATTGCCCTGCGAATCGAAAACACGCGTCGTGTTGCGGAACTTCCCGTCTATCTCCGCGACGTAATTGACCGCGACAATCGCATGGCAGCGGCGCGCGGCGTCGACTGCAGCGCGGATCAGCCGCTCCGTGTGGTTCTTCGCGTACGGAATGCACTCGCCTTTCGGAAACACCGTCGGCGCATTCGAGTACTCCGGCAGCAGAATCAGGTCGCAGCTTTCATCACACCCGTCAAGCGCGTCGATGAGGTATTCGACGGCCGCATCCGCCCGGTCGAGCGTATACGGGTATTCCGGTTGGATCGCACAGAGTTTCATATTTACATCCCTTCGCTTGTGTGAAAAAGTTCGGGCGGGAAATTCATCCCCGCCCGCATGTGCCGTTACTTTTTCTGTCCGAGCTCCGCCGCCCGCTTGTATCCCCAATCGATCAGCTTCCGGCAGAATGGATCGCGCCCTTTGGAGGCGGATTGGAAACCGGTCACACAGCCGACGATGCGGCGGCCGTCGCGCAGGACGCTGAATGTCAGGCAGTAGCCCGCGTCATCCGTGTATCCGGTCTTGAGACCGTCAACGCCGGGCCAGCGCGGATTCACAAGCTTGTTGGTCGCATTCAGCATCGTGCGTTTGTCGCCTTCCCGGATGTAGTCGAGCTTGGTCGTGCTCCATTCGAGGTACTTCGGATACTGGAGCAGGTGCTCAGCGAGAATCGCCATATCCTGCGCCGTACTGACCGAATTGCCCTTCTTCCGGTCCGGCAGCCCGCACGGGCTCACAAAATTGCTGCCGGTCATGCCGAGTTCAAGCGCTTTCGCGTTCATTTTCGTGATGAATGCCTCCTGATCGCCATTGCCGAGAAACAGAGCGATCTGGACGGCGGCATCATTTGCACTCTTGATCGCGGCTGCCTTCATCAGATCCGAAAGCGGGAAAGTCTCGCGCGGGTCGAGCCAGATGATCCCTGTGCGCTGCACCTTCAGAACCTCCGGCGAGATCTGCACGGGCGAATCCAGCGACAATGCCGGTTTCTCCTCAAGCTCCTCAAGAGCCGTATAGAGCGTCATCATCTTCACCATAGACGCGATCGGGACCTGCTTCGCGGAATTCTTCTCCCAGAGCACATTGTGGGTCGAAAGGTCGATCATGATTCCGCTCGTCGCACCGCGGCTGCCGGGAACCTCCTTCTCGGAAAAATCGCCGTGCTTCGCGTATTCAAAGTTGAACGGCTTGCCGAAAAGCGGGTTGTCGGACGGCTTCTTATACCGGTAGGTCCGGGGGGGCCTGACCTCTTCCGCCGGCGCGTCCCCGCCCTTCTTTTCCTCTTTCTCTCCACCGCCGAACAGCCACGACCAGAAGCCGCCGGACTTTTTCTTCTCCGCCGGCTTCTCCACCGGTTTTTCTCCCGGCTTCTCCGCCGAAGCCGCACCCTGCGCAGGCTGTTCGACCGGAACCGGATCCGTGATGGCCGCTTCACCCGCTTTGGTGCGATGCCCCGCAACAATGCAGCTGATCGCAATCGCATGGATCAGGATGATAACGATAAAAACACCGCCGAGCAATTTCCAGCGGGCCCGGTTCACTTCATTCATTTTCACACTCCCCGTCATTTTTCCGGAACGCTCCCGCCGCCGCAGCGCGGTTCATCGCGCTGACCAGAGCGGCGATCGCCGCACGGTCGATATTCGAATGCTCGCCCGCGCCGTAAATCAGGTGCTCGCCGTCAACGCCGCAGCGCAGCCCGACGAACGCGATGGCGTGCGCATCCGCATCCTTGCCGAGCGACCGCTCCGAAAAATCCTCCAGTTTGAAAAACGGCATCAGCCCGGAGCTCTTCAGCGAATGGACCACCGCCGACAACGGGCCGTTCCCCTGCCCGGTCAATTCATACTGTTTCCCGTCGATATGCCATGTGAAGGTCGCGCCGGAACGGTCGCCGACCGAAGCGCGCTGATAATTCTCCATGCGGTATTTCCCCTGGATGTTCACGAAAGCGTCGTTGAAAATCCTGCGCAACACCTTCGAGTCGATCTCCCCGCCGGTTTCGTCGATGTATTTCTGGATCACGGTTCCGATCTCGGGATGCATGCTCTTCGGCGGATAGATGCCGAACTCCTTTTCCAGCACGTAAACCACACCGCCCTTGCCGGACTGGCTGTTGATCCGGATCAGCTTCTCGTACTGGCGGCCGAGGTCGGCCGGGTCGACATGCAGATACGGGATCTTCCACCCCTGGCTGAAGAACTCGGAAATCTCCGTCCGGCGCTCGAATCCCTTGCGGATCGCATCCTGGTGCGATCCGGAAAAAGCCGTAAAGGCAAGGTCGCCCGCATACGGATGGCGCGGATGCACCTCGATCCCGGAATTGCGTTCGACGATGCGGACGATCTCCGGCATGTTGCCGAACGACAACCCGGTCGAAACACCGCGCGACTCGAGGTTCAAGGCGAGGACCGAGAGGTCGAGGTTGCCGGTCCGCTCACCGTGGCCGAAGATCGTGCCTTCGACGCGGGTCGCCCCGGCAAGGATCGCAAGCTCGCTCGCCGCCACCGCGCACCCCTGGTCGTTATGGGCATGAATACTGATCGCGGTCTCCGCGAGATACGGATATTTCCGGCAGAAAAGTTCGATCATATCGGCATACTGGTTCGGCGGGCGCCGCTCGACCGTGGCCGGAAGGTTCAGGATGAAGGTCTCCGGCGTGGACGGCCCCCACTCCCGCTTGACCGCGCAGCAGAGATCGAGGACGAAATCGAGGTCGCTGTCGGTGAACTCCTCGGGAGAGAACTCGTAACCGCACACCTCTTTGAGCCCTTCGCGCTCGATGGCCTCGCGCACAAGGCGGGTCCCTTCAATTGCCATCTCCCTGACCTGTTCGCGGCTGTGATTGAAAACAAAACGGCCGTGCAGGTCGCTGGTCGGAACATAACAGTGAATGATCGCGCGCCGGGCGCCGCGCAGCGACTCGGCGGTCTTGTCGACCAGGTGCTTCCGCGCCTGCGTGAGCACGGAAATGGTCACATCCTCCGGAATCAGGTTCTGCTCGATCAGCATCCGGACGAAGTTGTAGTCATCGGCCGAAGCGGACGGGAACGCCACCTCGATCTCCTTGAAACCGATCTTGACCAGCATGTTGAAATATTCGAGCTTATGCTCGGGGCTCATCGGCTCCGGCAGCGCCTGATTGCCGTCGCGCAGGTCGACGGACGCCCAGGTCGGCGATTTGGTGATGACCCGGTCCGGCCACTGGCGGTTTTCGATTTTCACCGGCGCCGGATAGCGGTATTTTGGATAACTTTCCATGATTGCCTGTACCGTATGTTGAAACTTACCTGACTGTTCTGATCATTCTCGCCGCCGCGCAGGCGGCCCCGAACCCGTTGTCGATATTGACCACGGTCACGCCGGAAGCGCAGCTGTTCAGCATGCCGAGCAGCGCGGCGACGCCGCCGAACGCGGCCCCGTACCCGACGCTGGTCGGAACCGCGACCACCGGGCAGCGGACAAGCCCGCCCACCACGCTCGGGAGCGCCCCCTCCATGCCGGCGACCACGATGCAGACATCCGCGGCACGCAGCCTGTCAAGCGAGGCGAACAGCCGTTCGATCCCGGCCACGCCGACGTCCGGCAGATACTCCCCGCCGACGCCGCACGCTTCGAGTGTATGAAGCGCCTCTTTCGCCACGCCGGAGTCGCTGCTGCCCGCCGTGACGACCAGCACCTTCCCTGTCAGCTCCCGTTTCGGGTCGCGGATCCGGAACGTCCTTGCCGCCCGGTCGTACTCTCCGGCCGGAAACGCCTCCTGCAGCGCTTCGCCGAACTCCGCCGGAACCCGGGTCGCCAGCACCGAACCGGTGCGGCCGAGGATCTCAGGGACGATCGCAAGCAGCTGCTCAAGGCTCTTCCCGGCACCATAGATGAATTCCGGAAAGCCGCAGCGTTCCTGCCGCGCATGGTCGATTTTCGCCTCCGCCAATTCGCCGACGGCGCCGGAGGATGCGGCCAGTTTCGCAACGGCTTCCACGAAGCCGAGACGTCCCGCCGCCGCGTCCTCAAGAATTTTATCTTTCGCTCTCATAATGAATTAAAGAATATAACTTGCGGCCGCAGAAATATCAAGTTATATTAAGATGGTTATCCCAAAAAAAACATCTTTGCAACGCCGAAGGAAGCACCATGCAGCACTGTCTGATTCTCGGCGGCGGACTCTCCGGAAAAGCGGCCGAACGGCTGGCCGCTTCGCTCGGGTTTTCGACCGCAATTCTCTCCGACTCCCCCGGGCCGGACGCCGAAAGCGCCGTCGCGGGCGCGGGACTCATCGTAACGAGCCCCGGCGTGAAGCCGCTTTCCTCCCCGCTCTGGCAGGCCGCGATGCGCCGCGCCGCGGACGGGGAGTGCGAATTCCTGAGCGAACTCGAATTCGGCTTCCGCAACTGGCCGGGGCGGCTGCTGGCGATCACGGGAACCAACGGAAAAACCACAACGACGGAGCTCACGGTTGCGCTGCTCTCCGCGGCGGGCGTCGATGCGCGCCCGGCCGGAAACATCGGTTACCCGCTCTCGGACCTCGCCGCGGACCTGCGTGAAGGCAAGCTTGCGGCGGATGTGCTGCCGGTAGTCGAGGTCAGCTCGTTTCAGCTTGAGCGCAGCACGACCTTCGCACCATACGCGGCGGCGCTCCTGAACCTCGAATCGGACCACGTGGACCGTTATGCGGGCGGCTTCAGGGAATACGTCGAGGTGAAAAAGCGGATCTTCGACCGGGTCGCGCCGGAAAACCGGGTGTACGGGCTCTCGATGGAGTCCCCGGCGCCGCGCCGGGTCACGCTCTACGGCGAAGCGATGCTGATCGACGGCGGCGAGGTGCTGATCGACCTCGGCAACACGGCGCTCTCGGCTCCGCACAACCGCGAGAACCTCGCGGCGGCGGTGGAGCTCTGCCTCCGGGTGCTCCCGCTCGAAGCGGTGCTCTCTCCGGAGTTCCGTCTGGCGATCCACACCTTCCACCCGGGACATCACCGGATGGAGCCGGTCCGGGAAGCGGGGGGGATCCGCTATGTGAACGATTCGAAAGCGACGAATCCGGCCTCGACGGCCGCCGCGCTGCGGGCGACGCCCGGAAAGGTCGTTCTGCTGCTCGGAGGGCTCGACAAGGGGATGGATTTCTCGCCGATCGCGCCGTTTGCGGAGCAGATCCGGTTCGCGGTGCTCTACGGCGAATGCCGGGAAAAGATCGCCGCCGCGCTGCCCGGGTCGATTCCGACGGCGGATTGCGGCATGGATTTCGAGCGGGCGGTCGAAACCGCATGCAAACACGCCCGCCGGGGCGACACGGTACTGCTCTCCCCCGCCTGCGCGAGCATGGACATGTTCAGCGACTACAAAGAACGCGGCGACCGCTTCGTGAAATACATAAACGCCGTCTGATGAGCGGAAAGGCCGGGCCGCACCCGGCCCTGTTCAGGCCGACTTTCCGCCGAAATCCGCGGGAATCAGCCGCACGACGGGGACCGTCACGAGAAAGCTCGGAATCGTGCAGGCCATGACGTACCAGAAAAAACCGGCATAGCCGAGCAGCTCCGCGGCATAGCCCGAAATCCCGCCGACCAGCATCATGCCGAGAATGGTCACGCCGGTCATGATCGCAAAATGGCTGGTCTTGTACCGTCCCGAGTTCTCCGCCAGCGCCACCATGACAAGGAGAATCGCCGTGTATCCGAGACCGTAGCCGAACTGCTCGACCGCAATACATCCGCCGACGGCCCAGAGCGACGCGGGGCGCTCGACCGCAAGGAACACATAGACGATATCCGGCAGGTTGATCGCGCAGACCAGCGGCCAGATGCATTTTGCAAAGCCGCAGGACGCCACGACCACCCCACCGAGGATTCCACCGGCGATCAGGGCAACCGGCCCGACCGTGCCGTACAGGGTCCCTATCGCCTCAAGGCTCAGCCCGAGCCCGCCATCCTCCGCCCCGCTCTGCAGGAAAAGCGCCGCGATCTTGCCGAGCTGCGCCTCCGCCAGCCGGAAGAAAAAGAGAAACAGGAGAATCCAGAGGATCCCCTTCATCCGGAAAAAACTCAGGAACGATTCGAGGAAATCAGAGAGAAAGCCGCCGTTTTCGACCGGCCCGTCCTCCGCCGGGCGCGGCAATGCGAAGCCGTGCCACAGGAAGATGACGAACATGACGCCGGCGGCGCAGACGAGCGACAGCGCCCAGCCGAGCCGCAAATCGCCGTTCCAGCGTTCGACGAGCCCGGCCAGCATGACCAGCCCGCCCTGCACCGACACGGATGCGATCCGGTAAAACGTCCCGCGAATCCCCGCGAAAAACGCCTGCCCGTGCTTGTCGAGCGCGATGAGATAAAACCCGTCCACCGCGACATCATGCGTCGCCGAGACGAACGCCAGCAGGAAAAATACGCCGATCAGGATAAGCGAAAGGCTCTCCTCCACGATCAGCCCCGCCATGGCGGTGAACAGCAGCGCCATCACAAGCTGCGTCGCAAGAATCCACTGCCGCTTGGTCCGGAACATATCCACAAAAGGAGCCCAGAGCGGCTTGATCGACCACGGCAGCATCATGAGGCTGGTCCAGAGCGCGACATAGCGGTCCTCCATCCCGAGCGATTTGAAGAGGATCGCCGAGACGGTCGACACGGCCATATAGGGCCCGCCCTCGGCGAAATAGGCCGTGGGGACCCAGAACCAGGCACGTTTTTTTCCTTGGATTTTCATAGCGCCGCCGCGCGCAAAAATGCTATGCGCCGTCTTCGGATGAATATTCGATCAGCATCGCGGTTTCGTCGCAGCAGTCGTTCTTCGGACACTTCGCGCAGTCGCTCCAGATTTTCTCCGGAAACAGATTGCGGTCCACGGTCTTGAAGCCGAGCGCCTTGAAAAACTCGACCTGATAGGTCAGCGAAAACAGACGGAATTTCTTCCGCCTGACCCGAAGCCCCGCAATCAGGGCCTCCACCATCGCACGGCCGATCCCTTTCCCCTGGAATCCGGGCTCGACCACCATGGAACGCACCTCGAGCAGATCGTTGCCGAAGTCGCGCGCGGCAGCGCAGCCGCGGACAACACCGCCCACCTCGGCCACCAGAAAATTGCCGAGATAGAAGCGGATATCCTCCTCGCTGCGCGCAAGCACAATCGCCTTCTCGGAGTAGATCGTCAGAAGCTCATGGATTTTTTTGACGTCGGTCTCGACTGCTTCGCGGACCGTCAAAAGATTCTTCACTCGGCGGCCTCTTCTGCTGCCCCGCTTTCCGGCGCCTCTTCGCAGGCTTCCGGAAGAGGCGGAATTTCGGTGAATTTACCCATCGCCCGGAATTTTTCGTAGCGCTGCTCACGCAGTTTGCTGCCCGAAAGCTTACGCAGCTCGGAGAGCTGTTTCGCCAGCGCCTCGCCCAACAGCTTCGCCGCCTGCACGTGGTCGCGCTGGGCGCCGCCGAACGGCTCCGGAATGATGCCGTCCGCGATGCCGAGCTCAAGCAGCTTCTCCGCCGTCAACTGCAGCGCATCGGCCGCCTGCGGCGCAAACTTGCGGTCCTTCCAGAGGATCGCGGCGCATCCCTCCGGCGTGATGACCGAGTAATAGGCGTTCTCCATGATGAGGATCCGGTTGCCGACGCCGATGCCGATCGCACCGCCGGAGCCGCCTTCACCGATGATGACGGAGATGACCGGGACGCGTAGCGCAAACATGTCGCGCAGATTCACCGCGATCGCCTCCGCAATATGGCGCTCTTCGCTCGAAATGCCGGGGAACGCTCCCGGGGTGTCGACAAGCGTGACGATCGGAACCTCCGCCTTGTCGGCGAGCTGCATGAGCCGCATCGCCTTGCGGTATCCCTCCGGGCTGGGCCAGCCGAAGTTGCGGTAGACGTTGGACTTCATGTCGCGCCCCTTCTGGGTGCCGATCACCATGACCGGCTTGCCCTGGAACTTCGCGAAGCCGCCGACGACCGCCTTGTCGTCGCGGAACCGGCGGTCGCCGGAGAGCTCGATGAAATTCGTGAAAATGTGCTCGATATAATCGAGCGTATAGGGTCGCTCCGGATGACGCGCAAGCTGAACCCGCTGCCACGGCGTAAGCTTGCTGTAGATTTCCTTCATCGTTTCGTTCATGCGCCCGGTCAGAGAACTGATCTCCGCGGAAAGATCGACCTTGTTGGTCTCGGAAAGCTCCTGAAGCTCCTGGAGCTTCTTGCGCAGTTCGACGAGCGGCTTCTCGAATTCCAGATGGATTTCCGGCATAATTGATGAACTCCCTTGCGTGGTAAGTATTTATTCGACAATCTCAACCGGCGTCCTGGCCGGAACGATGACGTACAGTCTGGAGACGTCCGCATCGCGCATGCGGATGCAGCCGTTGCTGAGCGAACGGGTGATATCCGATTCGTCCTGCGTACCGTGGATCCCGTAACCGATCAGCGGCCGGTCCGGCGAGCCGGTCGGGGCAAGCTTGAGGAAATAGTTGCCGAGCGGATTGTCCGGGTCGCCGTACTTGACGACTCCGCCCTCCGGCGAATACCAGTCGGGGTTCCTGAGCTTGCTCGAAATGACGAAGCTCGCGGCGGGCGTCTTGCCGAGCCGCCCGAGGCCGACGTCGAAGACCGCATAGAGCCGGTCGGAGGTCTGTCCGGCCTGCCGGCTGCAATTGTAAAGCTCGAGCAGCCGCGGCCCTTTGCGAACCACGATTCTCCACGGCCCCGGGTAGATCAGCAGCCGCCGGCCGAGCCGCAGAACATTATTGTCGGCGGGAATCCCGTTCAGGTGCTTGATCGCTTCGATGGTCGTCCCGTACTTCGCGGCGAGGGCGCTGTAGCTCTCCCCCGGCTTCACCGGATGAACCAGCGTGTATTTTTCAACCCGTTCCCCGGCGTCGAACGAGGCCAGATCCGCTTCGGTGAGCAACGCAGCCGCCTGCCGCCATTCGGAGGAGAACGGGATGACCGAACTGTTGGAGAGGATACTCCGGGCGACTCCGGCGGCATAGAGGTAATTCTTTTCAGCCAGGCTTTTTTCCGCCTGATTGAACTCCGCGTCGAGCGACGGCTTCACATCGGCCGGGATATCGGTTTGCGGAACGTCCGGACGGTCGATGATCGGGTCGCCGACCCAGGGCTTGCCTTTCTCGGGAACAAGCGTCGCGTTCTCCGGCGGCGAAATCGGCTCGGGGGCCTTCGGTTCTTCATTCTCCGTCTCCTCCTCCGGCACAGTCGCGCGGGGATCGGCCGGCTGCGGGCCGGGAGTTTCCGGCAATTCAGCCACCGCCCCGGGCGAAACAACGGCTGATCCGCCTTCCCCGGCTTCTCCTTCGACAGGGGGCCGGATGACGCCCTCCGTCGGGGCATTCCCCGCGCTCCCGGCGGCGGAATCCGCTTCGGACTTCGGAACCAGAAGGTAGATCACTCCGCAGGTCAGCCCGGCGACGACAAGAAAGATCGCGACAAGACGCAGGTAGATCCCCGCCCTGCTCTTCCCGTTATCCCCCTGATCGAATTCATAATCGATCTTTGCCATACCCGATTCCGTCCCTCCGGTTTCATGAACGCCACAGCGAAACAGGAATAATATAGTCCAACATCCCTGTTTTTCAATGAGATAATTTGATTTTTGCCGGAAAGAGCGGTATATTTACCGACTGACTGAACCGGAGCCGGAGGGGAAATGCAGAATTCCCGGACCTTGCCGCGCTTCGTCCGGAGAAATCATTACAGTTTAAGGAAATAAAACGAATGGAAACACAGACGGGCAACCTCTTGAAAGGCAGTGAAATCACGATCAAATGCTTGGAGCTTCTCGGGGTTGACGTCGTTTTCGCGTATCCGGGCGGGCAGGCGATCGAGCTGCATCAGGCGCTCTCGAAGTCGAAGATGCGCGTGGTCCTGCCGCGCCATGAGCAGGGCGGCGCTTTCGCCGCCGGCGGCTACGCCCGCATTTCGGGCAAAGTCGGCGTCTGCATGGCCACGAGCGGCCCCGGTGCGACGAACCTCGTCTCCGGCATCGCGGACGCCTATATGGACTCGATTCCGACCGTCTTCATCACCGGCCAGGTTCCGAGCTCGATGATCGGCAAAAACGTCTTCCAGGAGACCGACATCATCGGCGTGACCCGCCCGATCGTGAAGCACAGCTTTCTCGTGCTCGACGCAAAGGATATCCCGCAGGTCATGAAGGAGGCGTTCTACATCGCCGCATCGGGCCGCCCCGGCCCGGTTGTGGTCGACATCCCGAAGAACATCCAGCAGCAGCGCGTCGAATTCAATTTCGATGTGCCGGTCGAGCTGAACTACTATCACCCGGAGCCGGTTTTCAACCCGGCCGACGCGGAAAAGATCAAAGCGATGATCGCCGCGTCAAAGCGCCCCTGCATCTATGCGGGCGGCGGCATCATCACGGCGGGAGCCTCCGCCGAGCTCCTGAAGTTCGCGGAGAGTTACAACATCCCGGTCGTGACCACGCTGATGGGCATCGGCGCGATTCCGGAGAAGCACCCGCTTTCGCTGCGCTGGCTCGGCATGCACGGCTCGGTCTTCGGCAACTACGCCGCGAACGAATGCGACCTGCTGCTCGCGTTCGGCGCGCGCTTCGACGACCGAGTGACCGGCAACCCGCAGAGGTTCGCGACCCGCGCGAAGATCGTCCACGTCGACGTCGACGACTCCGAAATCAACAAGAACAAGCCCGCCGACCTCGGCATCGTCGCAAACATCAAAGACGTGCTTCTCGCGCTGAATGAGAAGCCGCTGCACCGGGAGTACGCCGACTGGTTCGCCCGAATCGCGGACTGGAAGGCGAAATATCCGTACAACAGTTACAAGGCCAAGCCGGATCACGTGCAGCCCCAGTTCGTCATGCAGGAGCTCTCGCGCCTCACGGACGGCAAAGCGGTCATCGTCCCGGGCGTCGGCCAGCACCAGATGTGGGCGGCGCAGTATTACGACTACAGCTTCCCGCGCCAGCTTCTGACCTCCGGCGGACTCGGCGCGATGGGATTCGGCCTCCCGGCCGCGATGGGCGCCAAGGTCGCCTGCCCGGAAAAGACCGTCATCAACATCGACGGCGACGGCAGCTTCCAGATGAACATTCAGGAACTCGGAACGCTGTTCGTCGAGGAGATCGGCGTCAAAATGATCATCCTGAACAACCAGCACCTCGGCATGGTCGCGCAGTGGGAGGACCGCTTCTACGACTACAACCGCGGCAACACGGTCCTCGGCCGCTGCAAGGGCGCGAACGGCAGGAGCGAAAACAAACATTGCGACGGCTGCGACGGCACGATCTGCACCGGGCAGCCGTATCCCGACTTCGTCACGATCGCGTCGGGTTACGGGATTCCGGGCCGCCGGGTGTTCACCCGCGAGGAGCTTGCGCCGGCCATCGAGGAGATGCTCGCCTGCGACGGGCCTTTCCTGCTCGACATTTACACCGGCTACGACGAACACGTCCTGCCGATGATTCCTCCCGGCGGCGACTATACGACCATCATCATGGAGTGACGGCTCATGAAGCTTCTGGTCAGGCCCTCCCGGATCCGCGGCGAAATCGCGGTGACCGGCTCGAAATCACATACGATCCGCGGAATCACGGCAGCACTCGCCGCAAACGGCACGAGTACGCTGATCGCGCCGCTGGAGTCCGCCGACACCCGTTCGACCCTCGAAGCCGCGAAAACACTCGGCGCAAAGGTGACGGAGGGCGACGGTTTCTGGGAAATCACCGGAACCGGCGGCGTATTCTCCGATCCGGGCCGCACACTCGACCTCGGCAACTCCGGAACCGGCATGCGGATGCTGACCGGCTTCTGCGCGAAACAGGATTTCCCGATCCGTTTCGACGGCGATGAGAGCTTGCGGACCCGCCTCATGGCCGGGCTGTTCGACGCGCTTGCGCCGCTCGGCTGTAAAATCGAGTCCGCCAACGGCAAATGCCCGTTCACGGTCGAGGGGCCGCTCTCGGGCGGCGCGACCCGGGTGGACGGTACAACGTCGCAGTTCCTGACTTCGCTGCTTTTCATGCTGCCGACGCTGGCGGAGGATTCGACGGTCGATCTCGATTTCCTGCATGAGAAACCGTATATCGGCATCACGCTCGCATGGCTCGACTCGTTCGGCATCCGCTATGAGAAAAGCGAAGACATGCTGCACTGGCGCATTCCGGGTGGACAGGCGATTCCGGCGTTCCACAGGGTCATTCCGGCGGATTTTTCGACGGCGGCGTTCCCGCTCTGCGCGGCGGCCCTGGCCGGAGACGGCGTCGTGATCCGGAACCTCGATTTCACCGACGCGCAGGGCGACAAGAAAGTATTCGGCTACCTGGAGCGGATGGGTGCCCGGATCGAGCATGGCGCCGAGCTGACGGTCGAACCGGCCGGCGGCAGGCTGAAGGGGTGTGTGATCGACATGAACGAAACGCCGGACGCACTGCCGGCCATGGCGGTCGCCGCGGCGCTGGCGGAGGGGGAGACCCGGCTGCTGAACGTTCCGCAGGCGCGCGTCAAGGAGACCGACCGGATCGCGGTCATGGCCTCCGAACTCACGAAAATGGGGGCCGACATCGAAGAGCTGCCGGACGGCATGGTGATCCGGGGCGGTTCGCTCCACGGAGCGGAAGTTTCGAGCTTCGCGGACCACCGCATCGCGATGGCGCTGGCCGTTGCCGGACTCGCAGCCGAAGGAGAGACGGTCATCAACGGGGCGGAAGCGGCATCCGTCACTTATCCGGATTTCATCCGTGATTTCCGGAATATCGGAGCCGACTTCACGATACTGTAACGGGTTATGCAGAAATGAAAAAATGGCGGTTCATCCTGTTTTCGGCGATGGCGCCGCTATTTTTCGCAGGCGGCGCCGATGCAGCTCCTCCGACCCGGAACGAGCTGCTGGCGAAGCTTTACTCCTCCACCCGCAGCGCGGATGCGAAGCCGATCAGCTCGGCCCGGATCATCCTCTCCGGCAAACCGCAACTGGAATACCTGCGCAAAGGCGGAATGAGCCTGTTGAAAAGTGACGGAAAACCATCCGTCATTTTCGACGGCAAACGCTGCTGGAACAACGGGATGGTTGGTGGAAATGACGATACATGGATCTTCCAACTCCTTTTTGCTCTCCGCCCAGCGCCGGAGCTGTTCGGGAACCTGAAGCTGTTTCCTCGGCCGGAAGCCGGTACGCTTTACACATTGCTGGGGCGCCGCGACCGCTACCTGACCACCGCCCTGATTGTCGTGGACAGCGCCTCCGGGCTCATCGAATCAGTGACGATCCTGCGCGACGGGACAACCCGCCGCTTCCAACCGTCGGAGTTCCGCCGGGAAAGCGACCGCCGGATTCCCGGCCGCCTCCTGATCGACGGCGCTGAATACAGGGTCGATGAAATCGAGTGGAACCTCCCCCTCTCCGACGCCCTCTTTCAGATCCCCGCGGACCCGGCTTCTACCGCCGACTGACGGCGTGCATCAGCTCCGAGGACTTCATGAGGCAACGCGGCAGGTGGAAAAAGGTCTTCCACTTTCCGCCCTTGAGCATGTTGTTCGGTTCGCCGCGGCGGTCGAGATATGCGAACCATTCGCCGTATTCCGGATCAGGGAAATGGCTCCACATCCAGCCGTCAACCGTTTTGAAGTGTTCAAGGAACCTCTCCTCTCCGCTGAGCTTGTAGGCATAGAGCGCCGCGATCGTCGCCTCATTGTGCGGCCACCAGAGCTTCATGTCGTGCTGGAGCTCGGGGTGCGGTTTGCCGAGCGCATCCATGAAGTAGTAGATTCCGCCGTAGACCGGGTCGGTTCCGAACCGGAACAGCTCATCCACATAATCACACGCCTCCCGGATCAGCGCGTCATCGCCGATGCGCTCCGCGTACTGCAGGACGAACCACATCGATTCGAGGCCGTGGCCCGGATTCACGAAGCGCCCCTCGCTGCTTTCGAGGTCAAATGTTCCGTCCGGATTCACATTCTCGAAAAGCACTTTCAGCTCCGGGTGGTGAAAGAGGCGCATGACGGTCCGCACGGCGCGGTCGGTCTCCGCGTCGAACTCATCGCTCGCGAGGCACTCCTTCATCACACAGCCGAGGTTCGCCAGGATCATGTACGATCCGAGGCTCAGCCGCTTCGGAGTCCCCGCAAGCAGCTTGTTCCACTGCCCCTTCGGGTTGTCCAGGCGGCTAATGTAGCTCTGCATCGCCGAACGCGCCTCGGCACGGTACTGCTCTTCCCCGGTCGCCGCGAACAGCGCGGCCGCCCCCATCGCGGCAAAGCAGTCGGAAAAGATGCTGTACGGCGCCATGGCCGGAACTCCCTGCCGGTTCAGCGCAAAATAGTAGCTGCCGTCCGCGGTGCGGCCGTGCTCGTACAGAAAATCGAAACCGTCCCGGGCGATCTGCAGATACTCCGGGTGTCCCTCTCCGAACCGGCCGCGGTACAGCTCCGCAAACATATAGACGATCCGCCACTGCATCCACATGTACTTCGTCGTGTCGTATACCGAACCATCCCGGTCCAGCATTGTGAAATATCCGCCGCACTCTGCATCCACGCAGTTGTTCCGCCAGAACGGAACCACGTTCCGCGTCAGCTCGTTCTCATACCGCTCAATCACCGGTGCCCAATTCATGCCGAACTCCTTTTCCTGTTTTGTTAAAACATTTTAGTTGGCGGATAAAAAAAATCCGCCGAAGACATTTGTCATACTTGTTTTGAAATCAGTTCCAGTTCTTGAGCCTGGAACTGCCGGAGATCCGGACGCCGGAGGTGTCGATCTCGCCGCGGTACTTCAGGGACGAGCCGCCGGAGAGGTCGCCTTCGAGCTCATCCGTCACCTCGAGCTTCAGCTTGGATGCTCCCGACACAGCGATATCGGCTTTCCCGACCCGGACCGCTTCGCCTTTAGACGCGCCGGAGAGGCGTGCCGCCAGCGTCCCGATCGCTCCGCGCAGCTTTGCGTTGCTCCGGTCGGAAACCTCTATCTCGGCGGAATTGAAATCTCCGCCGCACTCCGCCCGGCACTCGCCGGTCAGCTTCAGGATCAGCTCCCCGAGCTTCGCGCCGGGCATCTCGAATTCGCCGCCGTCGGTGATTTTGCAGACGAACTTCCCTCCCTCGGCCGCATCGACCCAGACCCGGCTCTTGCCGATCGATTTGAATTGGGCGGGCATGCCGGTCGTCGAAATTTCGATCGTCATCGCTTCCACGGGAGTTTTCCTGCCGGTATAGCGGATCAGAAGGCCGTTCCGGCTCTCCTCCACCTTCACGAAACGCGCAAACGCCGGGTCGATCCCGATCCGGCAGCTGTTCGCGGAGGCATTGCACTGCATATGGAGCTGCCAACCTCCGGCGATCGACAGGTATTCCAACTTCGAAAAGGGATATTCGCGGATTGCGGGGTCGGCGGCAATATCGCGGTCGGCCTCTTCGGCAAGCGTTTCGAAATCTTCCTCCGCCGGAGCGTTCCCGGCTTCGCCCGCCGCCTCCTGCGGCTGCGGGCGCAGTGTCGCGACCGGCTCTTCCTCCCGGCGCTTGCGAAAAATCAGGACCAACAGCACAACCAGAACCGCGACGCCGATCAGAAGCAGCGGATTGACAATAAACCCGGTACAACCCATAATGAACCTCCTCTGAAAACCGTTATGAAAAACGGCGGAACCTGCTATAATATAACGCCGTGATCCTCATTTTCCCAGCTTCCGGCGGAAAAAGAATCAAAAAAGAATGAATCAGCGCTCAACGCTCTTTCAGGAGAGTCAGCAGCTCTTCCATCAGCCCTTCTCCGGCCGGTTCCCCGTCCCCTTCGGCCGGCGGCCGGGTGAAGTCACCGCCGGTTTCGGCCTGCAGCCGGAAACTGGCGATGCGCCACTGCAGCAGCACCTCCGTCAGCGCCGTCTGCGCCGCCGGGGAATCCGGAGCCGCTTCCGCCCGGAGGCGCGCCGCTTCATAGGCTTCCCAGGCTTCCCGGAGCCGGTTGTACGACAATTCAACCTCAAATATGATCCCGGCGGCGGAGCCGAGCGCGGCGAGTTTGTGAAGATCCCGATTCGGCGAGGCCAGCTGCAGCTCCGCCAACTTGCGCGGCAGCCGGTAGAGCGCCTCCGCCAGCATAGGAACCGCGGCGGGATCGCTCCGGTACAGCTGCCGGATCCGTTCCGGGAAACCGGCCGGAATCACGAGCGGCGCCGTTTCGCTGCGCATCCGGACCGCACGGCGCTGCAGGCCGGCAAGCGTTTCTGCGCACTCCCGCGGCATCGGCAGAGAGGTGAAATCGAACGAAAGCAGCTTCTCCGCGGCGAGTCCGGTTGCGATCCGGAGCTCCAGAAGAAGATCGGCCTCCTGCTGGCGCAGTTCCGGCGTGCCGATTCCGCCGGAGAGCCGGATTTTCTCCCGGACCGCGGCGAGCTTCGCCCAGTTCTCCGCCCCGGCCAGCTCCAGGAGCTGCTTCACGCGCGGGCGGCGCTCATCGGGCAGGTCCGTACCCGGCGGCGACGACAGAACGTGATTGTAGGCGATCGCACCGTCGAGCAAAGCGAGGCTGCTCTCCACCGGAGGCGGCGACGGCAGGCGGTACTCCTCCCTGAGTCCGGGGAGCCGGAGGAGGACGCTGTTGTGGACGTGCTCCGCCGCAATCAGGCGCAGCGACTCGACCGTTTCGGCCTCCAGCTGCACGGCAAGCGACACATCGAGCGCCTCCCGCAGGCCGAATGCGGCCGGGAGAGCGACCGACTGTTCGGAGGGGGCGGAAACCAATACGGAGCAACCCGCCGTCCAGAGGAGACAGCCCAGCGCCGCCGCAATCGATCCACCCCGGAGTTTCATTTCTTCGGTTCTGTGAATTTCAGGATTTCGGACTGCCGCTTCTCCGTGGAGATCGACACGGACACATCGTTGTCCGTGAGCTCCCCGTCAAAATGGACGACAATGATCTTCTGCGGCGCATTCCAGCGAACGGCCGCCCTGCCGGAGCGGTCGCCGGTATAGGTGATCTTCAACTCCGGCTCCGTCTTCTGCACGATCCGGACCTCATCTTTCGTAACCACCCTGCCCGGCTTCATGAGCAGCATGCGGGCCGCGCTGATGAGATGGCGCTCTTCACTCGCCGTGAGCGCCTTGTAGCTCGTGTCGTTCACGGTGATGGTCGGAGCGCAGCCGGAGAGGAGACCGAGAAACGCGATTGCGGATACGATGGTTCGGATGTTCATTTCTGTGCCTTTTCCATAACTTGTTCCGGCTCCGCCGCCATGTCGAGCAGAGTCTCCTGAACGCTTTTCACATAGAGGTTCCCGAGATGCCCGCCGCGGTCGAACCAGGTCAGGCGGCTGCCGAACGTCCGGTCGAGAAACAGCCGGTCATCGTCGGAAAGCAGAAAATCGTCGTAATTGTGCACGACCCGGAGCTTCGGGTTCTTCTCGAGGGCCGGAGCGAACGCCCGCAGCGTCGACGCCCCGTAAAGGTCATCCAGCGTCAGCGGCGCGAGATCGGGAGCGACAACCTTTTCGGCATACGCCTCAAAGCCGATCCGGTCGATTTCGCGATAGAGCTCACTCCGGCTGCCCCAGCGGTACTCCGCCGAAAGCGCGGGCAGGCCGCGGTCGCGGTGCGCCGTGAACAGCACCCCCCGCATCGACATCCTGAAATACAGCGCGGCGACATAATCCGCCTCCTCCTGCGTGAGCGGGACGCCGTAGTTGAACGGCTCCTCCCCGGGGTTCCCGGAGTCATAAACAGGATATGGCCGCTGCATCGCCGCCAACGCCTTGCCGCCGATCGCAAGCACGGTTTCAGCCGCCTTTTCCGCATCCCAGTCCGCGCCTGTTCCCGCCAGCCTGTCGGCCTGCTTCATCGCATGACGCAGATCGACCGGCGGATTGATCGCGACAAAGCGGTCGATGCCGAGCTTGTTCCCGGCGCGCTCTTCAAGCTCCGCAATTTTCAGCGTATGCATCGCGCCGAACGAATACCCCATCAGGGCGACCCGCGTCCGGGCAGGGTTGAACAGGCCCTCCCGCTTCAGGTCGTCGAGCACGAGCTCGATCGCGCGCTGCATGTTCGCGCCGTCCCGGGGCAGGAACCCCGGCAGCCGTCCGCCCGACGCATTGTAGAACTGCCAGGTGAAGGTGCTGTCGAGCGCCGCAACGGCCCAGCCATTCCGATGGAACAGCTCCGCGAGCGCGGTCACGGTCGCCCCGAAATAGTTTCCGCCGATGCCCGGCAGCAGAATCAGCAGCTTCTCCGGGCGGCGGCCGCCGAGGTCCGCGACGCGCCCCTCGTCCTCCGCCATTTCCGCCGCTTTCCAGAAACCGTACTCCATCGCCGGGAGCCCCTCGGAAAAGCGGACCTCGCGGTCGTCGCACTTCTTTGAAAAATCACTGTTGAAAACTGCGAGCCTGAAATACCATGGATCGTCGTTGTTCTGCGCCTGGAACATCGCCACGCGCATTGAATCAAGCACCGGGCTCTGCGGCCGGAAGCCCGGAATCGTCCGCCACTGCGCCTCGAACCTCTCCGGCCTGACGAGGGGCGGCACATCGGGCGGCAGCTCCGGCCGGATCCCGGTCCTGCGAGCCTCGGCAGCCGCATTCTGAGCGTGGTAGAAGAACATTTTCTGCATGAGATGACGCCGCAGGAGTGCCATTTCATGGAAGGTTTTGTATTTGTCCGAGCTGCCTTCGACCGCCTTCTCATAGGCGCGGTGAGCCACAACCATGCGGTTCAGCGCGGTTGCATACCCGGCATACGGGATATAGGTTTTGATGTCGAACGCCATGTCGAAGATGCTCGCAACACCGTCACGCACGTTCAGCGTGGACATGAACGGCAGAATCAGCGTGCAGCCGGGCCCGATTCCCCACGCCGCAAATGTCTGGCCGAAATCCGACTCGGTCGAATAGATGTCGAGCCACGCCCCGGCAGGATCGAACAGCCCGGCAACGCCGACCGTCGTGTTGATGAGGAAGCGGCACAGTTCATCCCAGGAACCCTTGAATTCGGCGCGGAACAGGCAGCTGAACGCGCGGGTCGGAAATTCAAGGTTCACGCAGAGATTGTTGAATTTTTCGATCGCCGGACGCGGCAGGATCGAGGTGTAGACCCGCCCGAGCGGGTCGACGACGTAATTCATCCCGAAATCCGTCACCGCGAACATCGAACGGTTGAAGCCCTCCAGCGGATCGCCGCCCGCCATCTCGAAGACAAGCTCGCTCGGCGTCCACGGCGCTTCCGCGGGAGCCGGTTCCGGGCCGGACGCGCAGCCCGCGGCAATCAGCAGCGCCGCCAGCGGGGTGAGCAGTCGCATAAACAGCGGTTTCATTCCCTTTTCATCCTTTCCCCGGCTGCGGACCGGGAGCGTATATCAGTATTACTGAACTAATATAGCGCGCCTTCCGCCAAATGCAACGGAAAACCGAAATGAAAAACGGAGCAAAAAAACGGAGCCGCTCCATACGCAGGGCATCACGGAAAAACCGGGCCGCGTCCGGTCAGAACAGGTCCTTGAGGCCGCCGCCGAAGACCTGCTCCGAGGTTTTCTCCGATTTTTCGCGGTTTTCGCGGCGGATCGCCTCGATTTCATCATTTGCCTTTGTGCGTTTCGACGCGGCTTCCGTCCCCTCGAGCACGGCGCGCTCTTCCGGAGTCAGGGAAGAACTCACATACAGCGTGTCGCGCTTCTGCTTTTTCGGCACGAGCGAAGGGAACACTTCATCGTCGCCGCCGGAACGCGCCTGCGTTTCCCTGTGCTGCTTCGCGCGCTCGCGCTTCTGCCGCGTGACGGCCGGATCCTCGTCGAACATGGCGCGGAACGCCGAACAGCCGCCGCAGAGGATCAGCGCGAAAGCCAATATCGCAATTCTTCTCATCGCTTCACTCCCGTCTAAGAAAAAAGCGCCGTTTTTGACGCGGCGCTTTTCGGTTTGAACCGGAATTACTGCAGGATCCCGTTGATCCCGAGCCACCCCTGGATGATCGGAGAAAACTTGATGATGACCGGGGCAAAAACGATGCAGACCATGCTCATGAGCTTGATGAGGATATTCAGGGCCGGGCCGCTGGTGTCTTTGCACGGGTCGCCGACAGTGTCGCCGATGACGGCCGCTCCGTGGGTCGGGTTCTTGCTGCCGTCTGCCAGCTTCTTGCCGCCGTGGGCGCCGTTCTCGATGTACTTTTTCGCGTTGTCCCACGCGCCGCCCGCATTGTTCAGCATCGTTGCGAGGACAAAGCCGGTTGCAAGGCCGCCGGCCAGCAGGCCCATCACACCGGGAATCCCGAGAATGAGGCCGGTTGCAACCGGGATCGCGATCGCGAGCAGCGACGGCAGCACCATTTCACGCTGGGCGCCGGCAGTCGAAATCTCCACGCACTTCGCGTAATCCGGCGTCTCTTTGCCTTCCATGATGCCGGGTTTCTCCTTGAACTGGCGGCGGACCTCCTCAACCATGGAGCCGGCCGCGCGGCCGACCGCCTTCATGGTCATCGCGCAGAAGAGGAACGCGACCATGCCGCCGATGAAGAGCCCGCCGATCAGCAGCGGATTCATGATGGTCAGCTGGTACTGGTCAACAAAGCTCAGAAGCGACATCTTGCTCGCTTCCGCAACGTTGATTCCCTCGCCGAGGCCGGAGTCGAACTTGCCGATCCAGATCTTCGCCTCTTCGATGAAGCTCGCGAGCAGCGCAAGCGCGGTCAGCGCCGCGGAACCGATCGCGAATCCCTTGCCGGTCGCGGCGGTCGTGTTGCCGAGCGAGTCGAGCGCATCGGTGCGCCGGCGGACTTCCGGCGGGAGCCCCGCCATTTCGGCGTTGCCGCCCGCGTTGTCAGCGATCGGGCCGTAGGCGTCGGTCGCCAGCGTGATTCCGAGGGTCGAGAGCATGCCGACCGCCGCGAAACCGACACCGTAGAGTCCCCGGGCGAACGCACCCGCAGCATCTGCGAAACCGCCCGCGAAGCCGAACGCGCAGAGAATGCCGAGGACAATGGTGATAACCGGGAGTCCGGCCGAGTACATGCCGGTCGCAAGGCCGTCGATGATCGTGGTGGCCGGGCCCATCTGCGCCTGGAACGCGATGCCGCGGGTCGGCTTATACTCCGCACTCGTGTAGTATTCGGTCGCCTGGCCGATAATCACGCCCGCGACGAGGCCGGAGACGACCGCGCCGAAAACGCCCCAGTCGATAAAGCCGAGAAAGATCAGCAGCAGCAGCGAAATCAGCACGAAGATCGAACTGCCGAGCGTGCCGGTCAGCAAACTGCGGAGCAGCTGTTTCTGGGAAGCGCCCTCCTTGCAGCGGACGAGGCCGATACCGAGGATCGAAAGGAACGTTCCGAATCCCGCGACGATCATCGGGGAGAGAACGAGCTTCGTCGCATACTCCGGCTCGAAGTTCGCGCTCTGGGCCGCCACGGCCGCGCCGAGCGCCGCGGTCGCGAGGATCGAACCGCAGTAGGACTCGTAGAGGTCCGCGCCCATGCCGGCGACGTCGCCGACGTTGTCGCCGACGTTGTCCGCGATGGTGGCCGGGTTGCGCGGGTCGTCCTCGGGGATGCCCGCTTCGACTTTGCCGACGAGGTCCGCGCCGACGTCGGCCGCCTTGGTGTAGATGCCGCCGCCGACACGCGCGAACAGCGCCTGGGTCGAAGCGCCCATGCCGAAAGTCAGCATGGTCGTCGTGATGTGCACGAGCTTCTCGGCTTCGGTGCACCCCTTGGAGACGATGTCCATGCCGAGGAACGAGAGGCCCTCAACCATGTTGGCCGGAGTATAGACCGCCTTGTCGAGGATGAAGTACCAGAGGCAGATGTCGATGAGGCCGAAGCCGACCACAACCATGCCCATGACCGCGCCCGAGCGGAACGCGACCTGGAGCCCGCGGTTCAGCCCTTCGCTCGCGGCCTGCGCCGTGCGGTTCGACGCACGGGTCGCGGTCCTCATGCCGATGTAGCCGCAGAGTCCGGAGAAAAAGCCGCCGGTCAGGAACGCGACCGGCACAAACGGATTCTGGATGTGAAACAACGCCAGGAGCCCGAAAATGATGAAAAGCACGATGAAAACAATGCCGACGACCTTGTACTGCCGCCACAGGTAGGCCATGGCCCCCTCGCGGACGTACCCCGCGATCTCCTTCATCCGCTCGGTGCCCTCACCGGCCGCCATCATCTTCTTGTAGAAGACCACGGCCATCAAAATGGCGAGAATCGCCGCGAACGGCGCCGACCACCAGATTGCAGGCATTCCCCCCGCCATCGGAGTCGACCATTCGCCCACCGGCGCCATTTCCTCAGCGGCGCCTGCGGTGATCGCCCCCAGAGCAAGGAGCAGACAGGAGAGAGACATTTTTTTCATCCATTCCACCTATTGTTTATGTTACCGGTTCAAACAGAACCGCCGTTCTGGGAAAATCTTCATTTGATTCCACGGAGCCGGAAATGTGCGCCGCTCCGTGGTCAGGGCAAAAAAATTTTCACGTGCTCTTTCGTTTTCGGTAAAATCATATTCGGAATTAAAATAGTTTCATTTTTTCGAATTGCAAGATGGCCGGAATGGTGATACATTAATTTTATTGCATTTTATCCTGAAAAAACATGGAGCTACTATCTGAAATGAGCGAAGAAAATCTGAATGCCGCGGCAGAGCCGGCGGAAACCGGCGTCTCCGAGCAGGAGATGAACATCCTGATGCAGCAGCGCGTGGCCAAGGTGAAAGAACTCCGCGAAGCCGGAATCGACCCGTTCGGCCGTGCCTTCCCGGATGCGCAGATGATCGGCGGCGTGCGGGAGAAAGCCGTTCCCGCCGAAGGCGAGGAGTTCGGCCCCGAAGTGACCGTTGCGGGCCGCCTCATGGCGAAACGCGGCATGGGCAAGTCGATCTTCGCCGACATCAAGGACAGCTCCGGGCGGATCCAGCTTTTCGTGGGCAAGAGCGAGATCGGCGACGAAGCGTTCGCGATGTTCAGGAAGCTCGACATCGGCGACATCGTCGGCATCCACGGGCCGACCTTCGTGACCCGCATGGGCGAACTCACGATCCGCGTGAAGGAGTGCACGCTGCTTTCGAAATCGCTGCGCCCCCTGCCGGAGAAATTTCACGGGCTGCAGGATGTCGAGCAGCGCTATCGCCAGCGCTATCTCGACCTCATCACAAACGACGAGAGTTTCCGGGTGCTGCAGCTCCGCAGCCGGATCCTCGCCGAAATCCGCAGCTTCATGAACGATCGCGGCTTCATGGAGGTCGAGACCCCGATGCTGCAGCCGATCGCCGGCGGCGCGTCGGCAAATCCGTTCAAGACCTACTATGAAGCGCTCTCCTCCGACATGTACATGCGCATCGCGCCGGAGCTCTACCTGAAGCGGCTGCTGGTCGGCGGCTTCGAGAAGGTCTACGAGCTGAACCGCAACTTCCGCAATGAAGGCATGGATCGCCGCCACAACCCGGAATTCACGATGATGGAGGTCTACCAGGCCTACGGCGATTGCCGGACCATGATGGAACTCATCGAATCACTCGTCACCACCGTCGCGATGAAGACGGTCGGAACACTGAAGATCGACCACGGCAACGGCAAGGTCATCGACCTCACGCTGCCGTGGCGGCGCGCGACCTACAACGAGCTCTGCGAAGAGAAGGGCGGAGCCGACTGGTTCAAGCTCACGCCGGAGGAGCGCGTCGCGCGCGGCCGGGAGCTGGGGCTCGACATTCCGGAGGGCATGTCCGACCTCGACGTGACGAACGAGCTCTACGAAAAGATGGTCGAGCCGACGCTGATCCAGCCGACTTTCGTCTGCCGGCTGCCGGTCGAGCTCCTGCCGCTTGCGAAGGGGTGTCCGGACGATCCGAACTACGTCGACGTCTTCGAGCTTGGAATCAACGGCGTCGAAGTCGCCCCGGCGTACAGCGAGCTGAACGACCCGATCCTGCAGCGCAGGCGGTTCATGGAGCAGTTCGAAAAGAACAGACAGCCCGGCGACAAGCTTTCGGAAAAGGTCGACGAGGAGTTCCTGACCGCGCTCGAATACGGCATGCCCCCGGCGGGAGGCATGGGCATCGGCATCGACCGGCTGGTCATGATCCTGACCGGCGCGGAGACGATCCGCGACGTGCTGCTCTTCCCGCAGATGCGGCTCAGGAAGCAGCAGTAAGGGAACCCTCCCGATGAAGGTCCTGTTCTTTTCGGATGTACACGGCTCGCCGGAGAGCGTGGAGCAGCTCATGCGCCGGATCAGCCGGCATGCGCCGGACCATCTGGTCCTGCTCGGCGACGTGCTCTACCACGGCCCGCGCAACCCGCTGCGCCCGGACTATGCCCCACCGCTGGTGGTCGAGCAATTGAACACCCTGAAGGGACGGATCACCGCCGTGCGCGGCAACTGCGACAGCGAAGTCGACCAGATGCTTCTGGCGTTTCCGATCATGTCGGAATACGCGACGCTTCTGGCCGGCGGACGCCGTTTCTTCCTCACGCACGGCCATCACTGGAATCCGGGGAACCCGCCTCCGCTGGAAGCGGGCTCCGTGCTGGCCTGCGGCCACACGCACATTCCGCAGCTCGAACTGCTCGACAACGGCATCATCTCGTTCAATCCGGGATCGACCTCGCTGCCGAAGGGCGGCTTCGAACCGAGTTACGGTTTTTATGCAGACGGCAGACTGCAGGTCTGTGACCTCAAAACCGGCGGCGAGCTCTTCGGGATGCGGCTGTAACCCGGACTTGCGGGAGGGGAAATGAGGTTCTACTGCCGCAAATGCCGACGGCAATATGAAATCCGCGACGGGGATCTCGGGAAAAGGGTCGAATGCGCCTGCGGACACCATTTCACGCCGTCCCGCTCCAACTTCGCGCTTTTCGCGGACAATGAACATCTTTTTTTCCATTGTCCCGAATGCGGCACGGAAAAACTGGGACATCCCGGCAGAAAAAAGAGGCCCTGCCCCTGCGGCGGGAAGCTGCTCTCGCCCATGGAGCTTGCGCTCCACCTGGTCAATCGGTCCCGGCAGGCGGAAAAGCCGGATCAAAGCCCTCTGAAGCGCAGGCTCCCGGCCTGCTGCTGCCTGCTGCTGATGCTTCTCGCAGCCGCGGTGATCGTCTGGAAAGCCGTCTCCTGCATATCCGGCGGGCTTGCCGCCCCCGCGGCCGCTATGCCGCCTCCTCCTGCCTCGAAATCTTCTTGATCCATGTGTAGCGGTTCAGCTTGACCGCCGCAACCGCGCATTTCAGGATCTGGTCCGACTTCAGGCAGATGAAGACGATGAGCGGGGAGCAGTGGAACACGAACGCCGCCAGCGCGGACAACGGCAGCACGATCAGCCACATGAAGAACAGGTCGTTCTTGAGGACGAAATCCGTTTCTCCCCCGGCCCGCACGATTCCGATCAGCGACGGCATCTGATAGGCGGTCCCGACCGTCGTGACCGAAAGCACCGTCATGAATTGCAGTGTCAGGTGCGCCGACTCCGGGGACAGCTCCGAAAAGAGCAGCAGGATCGGATCCTTCAGCAGGAAGAGCGCCGCTCCGCTGCATGTCCCGATTCCAAGGAACAGCAGCTGAAAGGTCCGGGTATACGGCCTGATGAGGTCGAACCTTCCCTCGCCGATGTTCTTCCCCGTCATGACGGCCGCCGCGCTGGCGGAGGCCATGACGAAAACCGTGACGATCTGAAACACCGTGGTCGCCACGGAGTTCGCCGCAATCGCGCCGCTGCCCATATGTCCGAGAATCCCGGTCTGGATCGCCATTGCGATTCCCCAGAGCGCGCCCGAAAAAAAGACCGGCGACCCGACCCGGATGTAGTCGCGCAACAGCGGCACATTGACCTTCCGCAGGATATGGGAGAGCCGGAGCTTCACCTTGCGGTCGATGAAGCGGACGTAAACCGTAATCAGGACCAGCTCCAACAACCGCGCGCACAGCGTCGCGATCGCCGCGCCGACGCAGCCGAGCTCGGGAAATCCGAAATGGCCGAAGATCAGCATGTAGTTCAGCGTCACGTTCGTGAGGAAAGTCACGATCGAAAGGTAAAAACTGATGTTGACGGTCTCCACGCTGCGGAGCATGATCATCAGAATCTGGGAAATTGCGAAAACCGGATATGAGAATCCGATGACCCGCGCATATTTCGCCCCCTCCTCGATGATGGGCCGGTCGGAGGTCAGAAGCCCGAGGACGCTTTCCGGCGCGAGCAGGATCAGCAGCCCCAGTGCGAGCGCCAGCCCGACGCCGATCCGGAGCGCGATATTCGTAACGTCGTGGATCGGCCCGGTTTTCCCCTCGCCCCAACTGCGCGACGAGAAGATGAGCGCCCCCTCCGCCACGCTGAAGACGACCATCTGCAGCAGGAACTGCACCTGGTTCAGCAGCGCGACGCCGGAAAGCGCGGTCTCCGAATAACGCGACAACATGATCGCATCGGCGAGATTGACGGAAAATACGATCGCGCTCTGCATCGCGATCGTGGCGGTCATGGTGAAAAACACGGCATAAAAACGTTTATCCCGCATGAAAAGGCTGGTCATCGGCAAGGATCCTGCAATTAAAGTGACATTCGGTTAAAATACAGCCGGGGCAGGCCTCAGTCAAGTTGACTTCCGCCGGAAACAGGAATATCTTTTATGGAAAAGCAAGAAAGGTTTTCCTATGATACGCTTTGCGACGATCGGCACGAATTTCGTGACCGTCTGGATGCTCGAGGCTGCCCGGCAGTGCCCGGAGCTGCACTATGCGGCGGCTTATTCGCGGAATGAGAAGAAAGCGCGCGAATTCGCCGCGGCGCACGGGGCGGCGGCAATCCACACGGACTTGGCCGCCCTGGCGGAGGATCCCGGCATCGACGCGGTCTATATCGCGAGCCCGAACTGCATGCACTTCGGGCAGGCCGCCCTGATGCTGTCGCACGGCAAGCATGTGCTGTGCGAGAAAACGATCACCTCGAACCAGCACGAGCTCAGGAAACTGCTGGAGCTCGCGGCGGAGAAGCGGGTCGTCCTGCTTGAAGCGATGCGTTCAGTCTTCGACCCGGGCTTCCTTGCGATCGAGGCGAACCTGCACAAGCTCGGCCGGATCCGGCGCGCAAGCTTCCAGTACTGCCAGTATTCGTCGCGCTACGATAAATTCAAGGCGGGGATCGTTGAAAACGCGTTCAATCCGGCGCTCTCGAACGGCGCGCTGATGGATATCGGCGTCTACTGCGTGCACCCGCTCGTGAAGCTCTTCGGCAGGCCGGACCGGATCGTCGCCGACGCGGTGTTCCTCGAAAACGGCGTGGACGGCGCGGGAACCATCCTCGGCTCATGGAAGAGCGGCATGCAGGCGGAACTGCTCTACTCGAAGATCGCGAACAGCCGGGTCCCGAGCCAGATTCAGGGGGAGGCCGGCTGCATGGTCATCCGGGAAATCGCGAATCCGCACGAGGTCACGATCTTTTACAACGACGGAAGGGTGGAATCCATTGTCTCCCGGCCGGAAGAGTCCAACAACATGGCCCATGAGCTTCGGGAGTGGTGCCGCCTGATCCGGGAGGGAGCCGGGGGAAACCCGTACAGCCGCAGCTCCCTCCTCGAACTCGAGGTGATGGACGAAGCGAGACGCCAGACCGGAATCCGCTTCCCCGCCGACGAGGCGCAGAAGAGCTGATTTCGAACTGCTGTTTTTCTCGATGATTTCCGTCTGTCCGCGATTGAATTCATTTCGGTTTTATGATATATTCCAACATACGGAAAATGCGGAGGAAGCGGTGGAGCACGGTTGCCCGGGGAAGCAGCCGCGGGGAGCCATCCGCCGACAAAGCGGTGTTTATGTCAAACCAATGAAGGACGGTCCGTCACGGCAGAGCCTGTGCGCATCCGGCTGTCCGCTGTTATGAAAGGATGACTCTATGCCGGCAATCTGGTTTACTCTGATCTCATTTGTATTCTTTACCGGCCTGGTCGCGCTGCTGACCTGGCTGGCCACCCGCGGCGAAGACCTGAAGACCCAGAAGGGATACTTCCTCGCCGGGCGTTCACTGACGTTCCCGGTCATCGCGGGATCCCTGCTCCTGACGAACCTCTCAACCGAACAGATGGTCGGGCTCAACGGCGACGCGTTCAGCGCGGGGCTGTCGGTCATGGTATGGGAGGTCGTGGCGGTCGTCGCCCTGGTCGCAATGGCGCTCTTCTTCCTGCCGCGCTTCCTCAAAAGCGGAATCGCGACGGTACCGCAGCTGCTTGAAATCCGGTTCGACCACACGACGCAGATCATCTGCAACCTGATCTTTCTTGTCGCCTACATGACGATCCTGCTTCCGATTATTCTCTACACGGGCGCGCAGGGAATGGCGAGCATCCTGAATTTGCCGGAGCTGACGGGGATTCAGAATCATACCGTCCTGCTCTGGCTTTCGGTCTGGGTGATCGGCCTCATCGGTTCGGCCTACGCGCTGCTCGGCGGGCTGCGTTCGACGGCGTTTTCAGACATGCTGAACGGTATCGGGCTTCTGGTCGGCGGCTTCCTCATCACGGTCCTCGGGCTGAAGCTGATCGGCGGCGACGCGGGGATCCTCGGCGGAATCGAAACGCTCTCGAAGGAGATTCCGGACCGGCTGAACTCCATCGGCGGCCCGAAAGCGCCGGTCCCGTTCTGGAACATCTTCACGGGCGTACTCATCATCAACATTTTCTACTGGTGCACAAACCAGCAGATCATCCAGCGGACTCTTGCGGCGAGCAACCTCGCGGAGGGGCAGAAGGGCGTGCTGCTGACCGGGCTCCTGAAGCTCCTCGGGCCGCTCTACCTCGTCCTTCCCGGAATCATGGCCTACTATATTTTCGTGGTCCAGCGCGGCCAGGAGCTGAAGTCGGTCCTCGCGTACGGAACGCTGGTCCGCGAGGTGCTGCCGTGGTGGCTGACGGGATTCTTCGCGGCGGTGCTGGTCGGCGCGATCCTGTCGAGCTTCAACTCGGCGCTGAACAGCACCTGCACATTGTTCAGCCTCGGCCTCTACAAACGCATCTGGCGCCCGCAGGCGTCGGAGATCGAGGTCGTGCGCTCCGGCAAATACTTCGGCTGCCTGATCGCGGCGATGTCGATGATCGTCGCGCCTCTGCTGGCGGGGCAGGAGAGCATTTTCACCTATCTCCAGACCATGAACGGCATCTATAACATCCCGATCTGCGCGGTCGTGGTTATGGGGCTGCTGAGCAAACGGACGCCGGCAATCGCGGCGAAAATCGCGCTCCTGGGCGGCGTGATTGTGATCGCGCTCGGCGTACTCGGTTTCCCGGACCTTGTGACGCGGCTGTTCGGCGGCCAGTGGCACTTCTTCGGGGTGGTGTTCGTACTGCTGATCGCGATCATGCTGTTCTACGCCTGCGTGTTCCCGCGCCCGACGCCATGGGTGCACGAGGATTCCGGCGAAGTCGACCTGAGGCCGTGGAAATACGTGGTTCCGTGCGGAGTCGCGCTCCTGGTGCTGGTTGTGCTGATCTATGCGTTCTTCGCTGATTTCTCGGTTCTGAGCCGAAGCACGGAGATCGTGGCGACGCCGGCCTCAGCCGAAGCGGTGGTGCCGTTCGAATAAGCAAAAACCGCGCCCCCTCACTTCCGGCCGGGGTTGAGGGGGAGGTTAATTTCGAAAAAAACAAAATTTTCGATTTGCTTTTCCTGAAACACGAATTATAGTATAAAACATCACGAGGCGTGGTAGCCAAGAGGTTAGGCAGCGGTCTGCAAAATCGTTTAGACCGGTTCGATTCCGGTCCACGCCTCCAATTTTTTTCTGCAAAAGTCACTTCATACCAATCACTTATGCTCCCGGTAGTTTTCTGTTTGTGTGATTTTGTCCACCTCAGCTTTCTACCTCCCTGTCTACTTGGCGGAGGTTTTGTGTCTCCTGTATCATCGGCAGCAGGCTTGGAATACAGTTGATCGCGTTTGATAACGCCTTGTTGGCATGATTGTAAATCTGGTTGGTCTTGACGCGGCTTTCTCCTGCAGGGCAGAGAAAAAGACGTTCTCACTCCCGGCAAGGCGCGGCAGCAGCTTCCGACAGCTCGTCCAAATGGAACAGGAACCCCTCCCCGCGCAAATGACGCCGAAGCTCTTCCTGAGGCAGTTTGCAAGGCGTCGTCTTACGGTCAACCGCCAGCGCGGCGGCAGCTCCGCAAACCTGGCCGCTCATCGCCGCGACGGGAATAACCCGGGTGAGCTCCCATGCATCGCCAACGGCGGAAATGCATCTGCCGGCGACCAGCACGCCGGCGATACGCTCCGGAACCAGGGAACCGAACGGCAGCTCCAGTGCGGGCCCCGGCTTCCGCCAGTTTCCGTAGAGCCCGATCGAATCGGCGAACCGGGCCGTGACATTTTCCGAAGAGAGTACCGTGCGCCCGGCGACGGCAAAGGTCTTGCGAAAATTCGCCTGCCCCGGCAGCAGCAGCGGAAAGAAGCCGCTCCGCTCCCGCCCCTCCTCATATTTTTTCAGCAGATGCTCGCGAAGGCACTTTCTGGCGTTCAGCGTGAATTCGGAAACGGACTTGCCGCAGACTCCCCGGTAATGAGTCTGCTGTTTGTCGAACAGAACGTGCAAAGCCAGTTTGTCGGCAAAAGCGTGATTCTCCTGACAGGCGTCATCATACAGGAACGACCATTGGGAAAGGGTGTTGTCCCCCGCGAAGCAGCTTCCGCCTGCAGAGCGGACTGCATCGGCATCGCCGGTGGCATCGACAAAACAACCCGCTTCAATGCGGATTCGCCCGCTTTTGTTTTCGACTTCGACCGCCCTCATCCGACTGCCGCCGTCATTTTCCGCCCGGCAGAACAGCGTGTCGAGCCAGATATCGACGCCGGCGCCGACGAGCAGTTCGTCGAGAGCAAGCACCAGCGATGCCGGAGAGAAAGTGGCGCAGAATCGTTCGGACAGCCTTTTTTCCCGCGGAGAACGCCAGCCGGCCGGAATGTTCCCGGGACCGTACTTATGTCCGGCGACCAGCAATTCATGAGCGATGCCGAACGACACCTGTTTGCCGAGCCCGTCACAGACCGGAAGGTATACATTCACCAACCCGGTCGTGGCCAGCCCTCCCGGAAACAGAGTTTTTTCCACCAGAACGGTTCTGGCTCCGAGGCGCCCGGCCTGCAGCGCGGCGGCACATCCGGCGATTCCGCCGCCGATGACTGCGACGTCATAATATCGTGAATGGAGTTTCATATTGATCTATCCTGTTGTTTTACTGGCCGCCGGCCAGCCTGATCTTTCGGAACAGGGACGGCCGTTTAAAAGGCGAGATCCCGGGGGTGATTTCCGCATGGTAGTTCGCCGTACCGGAGGCGGAAAGCTGTTTGACCGCAACCCTGCTCCGCTTGACCCAGAGAATCCGGGACCATCCTCCGGTAAGGCGGGTGCTCATGCCGTAGGTGGAGTGATCCAACCGCTTAATGTAATTTGCCTCGGTCTCTCCGGTTTCCTGAATCGGCGGCATGACCGGACAGCGCAGATACTTCAGTATTCTTGTGCTTTGCGTAAGATCGCAGCGCCGGAGAATCCGCGCCCAGGGATCGACGCCGCCGCTGGTTCCGCCTCCCCACGGAGCCATGAACCAGTCGCCGTTGTCGTCGGCGTACATGGAGAGCGCCAGCATGGACTGTTTCAGATTCCCGGTGCAGCTGCTGCTCCGGGCCCGGTCCCGCGCCCTGCTGAGTGCGGGCAGCAGCATCGAGGCCAGAATGGCGATGATTGCGATCACAATCAACAGCTCTATCAAAGTAAACCGAAATGAATCTTTAACTTTTCCCTGCATGAACAGCCTCCGGTTCGGGTTTCGTTTGGGACATATCGAACGATCCTGTCTGGAATTAATTATACCCGATTACACACAGTTGAACAAGAAACAAAGATGACGGATGCTTTGCATTTTTTCCGAAATTATTTGCATTTTACAAAAAATGAATTTTATTTATACAATATATGAAGAAGCGACAACAAATTCCGCCGTTTCCCACCGCGTCTTACGGGGAGACTCCCGGGCGCGCCGGAGACGCAGTGACCTATCTTCCCGCCGGCCTGCTGGTGCCGCTGTGGATCGCGACGGTTTCGCGATTCCATTGCACCGCGGGGTGGGAATGCACTCACGACAACCCTTCTCAATACTTTCTGGAAATTCCTCTGGCGGGAGAATTGCATGTATGCGTGGGCGAAGAAGAGTTCGACGTCCGCTCCGGAGAGGTGGCGCTGCTTCCTCCCGGCATTCCAAACCGCCTTGCCGTCTCCGGCGGATTCTGCCGCAAACTGGCGGCGGGGGTCTGCGGTACGCTTTCCGGATTGCTGATGATGGAGCTGTTGGGAAACGAGCACCATTTCACCCCCTCCGAACCGGAGCGTCTGGAGGAGTCGATCCGCCGCTTATGGGAACTGCTCGAAGAAAAAAACCTCGCCCGGGTGCCGGACATCTGCGCGGAAAGCATGCGGCTGCTCCTCCTCCTGCGCGGAGACGTCCGGCAGGGGTACCCGTCACAGTTGACTGTGGCGATCCGTTTTCCGGAGTTTAATTTCAACAAGCCGCTCCGGCTGAACGATGTTGCTGCGGCACTTCGGGTTCCGGCACATCGGCTGACGCGGCTTTTTCTCGATCATCTCGGTGCGACTCCGCATGAATACCTGACCGGATTCCGTCTGAATTACGCCGGGCAGATGCTGAGCGGCACCCGGCTGCCGGTCAAAGAAGTTGCATATCAATCGGGCTATTCGTCTCCTGCAGTGTTTTCCCGGGAGTTTCGAAAAGCGAAAGGATGCACCCCCAGTCAATTCCGCGCCGTGGCGCGGATTGCCGGAAATCCCTGATGCAGTCACCGCGGAACCGTGAGCACGCACAGCCGCACTGTGAACTTACGGCCAACGGCAATATTGCTCACGTTACGATATCGCGGTCCCTCGGATTCCCGCGCTGCCGTATTGAAAATAAAAGATTTTTGAGGTTCAAAACGTCTCCGGTTCACGTATTCAATTTTTTGTCTTCGAAAATGCAACACTCCATCCTGACAACAGAGCGTCTCTTTATCCGTCCTTTCACTGAAGACGATGCGGATGCATTACTGATCCTGCTGAGCGACAGGGAGACAAACCGGTTTCTACCGTGGTACCCTCTTCAAACCCTGGCGGAAGCAAAGCAGTTTCTCGCTGCCCGGCTTCTTCCGGATGAACAGAAGCCGGGCAGCCACCGTTACGCCATCTGCCTGAAAACGGACGGCGTCCCGATCGGCTACGTCAAAACAAGCGACGATGACAGCCATGATTTCGGATACGGACTCCGCCGGGAATTCTGGCGCATGGGAATCGTAACGGAGGCATGTCTGGCGGTAGTGGAACTCCTGAGGCGTTCCGGCATCCCCTATATCACGGCGACGCACGACGTGAACAACCCCGGCAGCGGCGAAGTCATGCGGAAAATCGGCATGAGCTACCGCTACTCCTACGAAGAACTCTGGCAGCCTAAGAACATTCCGGTCACATTCCGCATGTATCAGCTGAATTTCGACGGAAACGACGGCCGGGTTTACCGGAAGTACTGGAATCACTATCCCGTCCATTTCGTGGAAGAGAATCTCCGCTGAAAACGCCTATCCTCCCGTCACGGCGCCATTGGCTCCGCGCAGCAGCTCAAGCAGATGCTTCAGCCGCAGCTTCGGCGGATTCAGGTAGCTGATCGTCGGCTGTCTGCCCGCGATGCGGTAGATGGTTCCGCCCGGATTCTTCAACGTCACCTTGCC
>JABLYX010000100.1 GCA_018265615.1 Lentisphaeria bacterium | reverse complement strand
TCACATACTGCGCATTATGCGGCAAAATTCGTTCGCATGCTTCACATTGATTGAATTGCTTGTGGTAATTGCGATCATCGCGATTCTCGCATCGATGCTGCTGCCGGCGCTGAATCAGGCGCGGGATCGCGCTCAGAGCATCAAATGCGTGGGAAATCTCCGTCAGCATGGAGCGGTTTACGCTTCTTATGCGGTCGACAATGAAAGCTGGGCGCCGTTCGCGCCCGGCGAGGTCGGCAAGGGGCCGTCGTTCCGCTGGCATACCGTGACGATTCCGTACTTCTCGAAGCGGCAGGATGTTGCGAACCGCGGCGCATCAGAAGTGTTCTGGTGCGGCAAGGACATCCAGCCCGCCCTGGAAGCCGGAACGAAAACCAAAATCGAGCTTTTTGATGAAGGCATGATCAGTTACGGCATCAACCGCAAGCTCGTTCATCCGCCGCACAAGCTGAGCAAGGTGAAAGATGCGTCGCGGCTGCTCTATGTGGCCGACGCCGCAACGAACGTCTCGAACGCGGCGACGGTGCGGGGCCACTACTGGGCGCACTACGAGCCGAATGCGTCGAATCCGCAGGTGTACCCGCGCCACAGCGGCGTCTGCAACGCGGTGTTCGTCGACGGCCACGCCGAGGCGGTGCGTTCCGCCAACGGCCTCTACTCCGGGCTTTACGCAGTCGGAGTGTTCAGCAAATCCGGCAAGGCGAACAACCGCTGGGAAGTCGAAAACCGTCTGAAAGACATTTGATACGGAGGATATGGAATGAAAAAATGGTGGTTGATCGCATTGCTTCCGGCAGTGCTGGCCGCGGCGGAGTTCGACTTGTCCGGGATCGGAAAAAGCGCGTCGTGGGGGTTTCATAACGGCGGCGAATATCCCGGCGCGGCCGGAAAAATTGCCGTGGCGGACGGCAAAGCCGGCGCCGAATACGATTTCTCCAAAGGCGGGCGCTATGTCGCAATGCAGCTGCGCGGGAAGCTGCCGCCGGGGACGGAACGGTTTTCCATCAAAGCGGTTCCATCCGCCGATGTGAAGCTTTCCCTGCGTGTGACGGATGCGAACGGACGCATTTTTCAAAGCGCGCCCGCTGTCTTCAAAGGAGGCGGGAAGGCGGAGCTCTCCGCTCCGGTGGAGAAGTGGCAGACGAGCTGGGGCGGTAAAAAGGAGGAGAAAGAGTTCACCCTGCCGGTTACGGCGTTCCAGCTTGTCGTGCATCGTGACGAGAATACGCCGCTCTCCGGCAAAGTCATCGTGGATCGGGTGAACTGCTCGGCGCCGGTTGCGGAACTGCCGAAAGCGGAACCGTTCGAGTTCCCCGCCGGGGCCTACCGGGTTTCCGGCAGTTTCGAGGGGCGTCCGGACGGACTGCTGCTGACACTGAAAACGGTTCCGGAGGCCGGGGCGCAGTCCGGGGAACTGAGCGTGACGTTTCCGCAGCTGACGCGCGACCGGGCCTGGCGCTTCCGCACCGATCCGGCGAAAGCGCAGGAGTTCCAACTGCTGATCGGCCGCGACCTCTGCGGGAACCCGGACAATCGCTATACGCTCCGGATCTCGCTTGCCGGGCAGGGCTTCGCCGGTTCGGCGGAGGTCCCGCTGACCGGGGCCGGATATGCGGCGCTCGGCATGGACAGATTTTTCACAAGCTCCGAGATTCCGGAGTCGCGGATCGGGACGCAGGTCCACTTCGCCTACGGGCAGGGCAATAACAGCGTGTTCAGCGGCTACGCCGATTACCGCATGCTGACCGACAGGATCGCCGAAGCCGGATTCAAGTGGATCCGCGACACCGTCCTGCTTGAAAAAGACGACAAGGGCGGCTACCGGGTGCGCCCGCACGACCTCGAATGGATGCGCTACGCCCGGTCGAAAGGGCTCAAGGTCATTCCGATTTTCCGCCTCTATGCGGACGCTCCGGTCGAAGAGTACCTGAAGCGGGTCGATGCGATGGTACGCGAAACCCGCGATCTCGTCGATATCTACGAACTCGGCAACGAGCCGTTCGGACAGGGCGGCTGGCGGCAGAAGTTCGGCGGCCCGTGGAACGGCAGGGAAAAGGACAATTCGACCTCTCCGTGGGTCCGTGAACACCTGAAATACACGAACGCGATCGCGGAACGGTTCAAGCAGGTCTACCCCGCCGCCACGATCATCGGGCTCGGCGCGAATACGCCGACCAACTACCGCTACCTCGACCTCGGCGTAACGGATAAACTCGACGGCGTGAGCGAGCATCCGTACAGCTACTGCCTTCCGCCGGAGAAGGTTCCGTACGGTTGGAGCTACGAAAAACGCGACGGCGTCCGTGTCGGCGACAAGGCGTGCTCCTACCGCGGGCTCATCGAGGATTATCACCGCAAATTCCGCGAGACCGGCAAACCGCGTTCGCTCTGGCTCACCGAGTGCGGCTACACCACCTACTGGTGGGACGGCGTGAACGAAAAGGGGCAGTACGGCGGATACACGGAAGATGCGCAGGCAAGCTATCTTGCGCGCCGCTTTCTCGAATCGCTGTCGCTCGATATCGCGATGGTCGCCCAGTACTGCTTCCTCGACAAGCAGTATTCGAAGCAGAACAGCGCCGAGGCGAACTTCGGGCTGCTGCGCGGAGATTACAGCGAAAAACCGTCGTACCGGATGTTCCGGAATTTGAATTCGCGCCTCGCCGGCTTCAGCCATGCACCGGACATCGCCCCCGCGATCACGGCGGAGAAGCTGCATCGCGGCAACCAACGCTCGATCCTGGTACGGAACTGGGACGACAACCAGGTCGAAGGCGACAACGGCTGTGCGATCGTGCCGTTCCGGAACAAAGCCGGCGATGTGATTCTCGCAGTCTGGTCGAAGCAGCCGTATTCGCGTGAATTCAACAACCGCACGCTTTCGTTCCGGATGCCGGGCGGCGCGAAATACCGCAGCGCCGTCGCGCAGGACATCGTCACCGGGGTCAACTATGACATCCCGATGAAAGCGGAGAACGGCGACCTGGTCGTAGAGAATATGAGTCTGCAGCAGAATCCGCTGCTGGTGAGATTGGTGAAGTGAAGTTATGAGCTCCTGTTTTGCGGCGGAGACACACTCCGCCGGTTTTTGCGTGGTCGGCGGCGGAATCGCCGGCCTGGTCATGGCGTTGGCCTGCGCCCGCAACGGTTTCCGCACGATATTGATGCATGACCGGCCGACGCCGGGCGGGAACGGCTCCGGCGAATGCCGCGTGCAGATCTCCGGCGCGGACCGGCTCGGGCAGCTCCCGAACCTGCGGGAGACCGGCATCCTCGAAGAGCTGCGGCTCGAAAACTGCGGCTGCAATCCGAACGCGAGCTACTCCGTCTGGGATATGGTGCTCTGGGGAGCAGCGGAACGCGAACCGAACCTTGAAGTCATTTACAACTGTTCCTGCTTCGATGCGGAGATGCAGGGGAACCGCCTGAAAGCCGTCACCGGTTGGCAAACCACGACCCAGAAGAGAATCCGGGTCGAGGCGGAACTCTTCGCCGACAGCTCCGGCGACGCCGTTCTTGCGCCCCTCACGGGCGCGGAATTCCGGGTCGGCCGCGAAGCGCGGAGCGAATTCGGGGAGTCGATCGGCCCGGAGGCCGCGGACCGCGGCACGATGGGGATGAGCTGTATCTTCCAGACCCGGCGGCATGATACGCCGCAGCCGTTCGAAAAGCCGGATTGGGCTTATACCTATTCCGACGACTCCGAGCTGCCGTTCGGCGCGGAGGGACACCGCAACCTGCTCGAAGGTTACTGGTGGGTCGAGCTTGGCGGCGAAGACGATTCGATCGCGGACACCGAGAAACTGCGTCCGGAGCTGCTTAAAATCCTGCTCGGCGTCTGGGACCACATCAAAAACCGGGGGGATCACGGCGCGGAGAACCTCGCTTTGGAGTGGCTTCAGTTCCTGCCGTCGAAACGCGAGAGCCGCCGCTACGTCGGGGATCACATCCTGACCCAGCGCGACATCGAGGCGGAGGGGAAGTTCGCGGATACCGTCGCCTACGGCGGCTGGACGATGGACGACCACAACCCGGCCGGGTTCCGGGCGGTGAACCTCGACGCCCCGCTGAACATCCATCACCCCGCGCCGTCGCCGTACGGGATTCCGTATCGCTGCCTCTATTCGCGGAATATCGAAAATCTGTTCGTCGGCGGGCGCTGCGTGAGCGTGACCCATGCCGCGCTGAGTTCAACGCGGGTCATCGGAACCTGTGCGTCGATGGCGCAGGCCGCCGGAACCGCCGCCGCATTCGCGCTGCGGCACGGAATTTCCCCGCGCGAAGTCGGGAAGCGCCGGCTCAACGAGCTCCAACAGCTTCTGCTGCGGCAGGACTGCTACCTGCCGGGCGTTCCGCTTCGACTGCCGGAGTATGAAGGCGCGCACATCGCGGAAGAGGCCGGAGCGCTGCTCGACGGCTGGACGCGCCCGATCGGGGCAGAACCGCACATGTGGCGCGCCCTCCCCGGCGGAAGCGTGACGGCCGAGTGGCCGCAGGAACGGCGGATCGATGAGGTGTCGATCATCTTCGAGAGCGGATTGTGGAGGCGGATCGCACTGGTCCCGGGCAATCCGGACTGCCTCCGGCTGCCGCCCGAACTGCCGGAGTCGTTCCGGGTCGAGCTGAAACACGGCGGCCGTTGGGAACTGCTCGCGGAATGCCGCGGCAACCGCAGGCGCTTTGTCCGGATTCCCGCCGGAACCCGGGCAACCGGCTGCCGCCTGACGATGCTCGCAAGCCACGGCGCCCCCGAGATGGGCGTACACGCGCTGCTGTTTTAAAGCATTATCGCGAATTCACGAACCATCCGGACAAGCCGGAAGCAGTTCACCGGGGGGAGAACCACTTCTCCCTCCGGTCTTTTTTTCCATTCAGATGGACCAGTCCGGCTTTTTGCCGAAGATGGCTTTCAGGCGGCCGTCCGGAACCTTCGGAGTGCGGTCGTAGCAGTAAACGCCGTTCTCCTCCTGTTCCACGTCGGTAAGCTGGGTGTAGCAGTATCCGGCAATACCGGGATCGTCGACCATCACATCGACCTGCTCCTCGATTTTCGCGCAGAGCTCCTCCGGCGTCCTGAGGTCGATCCCATGATATCCCCAACCGGCCTGAACCGTCGCGCGATGCGATTCCGGAATGAACTTGAAGCCGCCCCACTCGTCGATGATATAGGGCTGCCCGGAATAGGCGCACTCATATTTCGGGGCATGGATCATCACTTCGGAATCCGCCGGGCGGATCGCGGCCTTCAGGTCCGCCGCGGATGCGCGGTACGGATGAACCGTCCAGAGATCGGTTTTCACATGCAGATAACCGCTCGAATCGTTGACCGGACGGGTGGGATCGAAGCACTTCGTGCGGTCGTAGACGTTCCGGACGAAAGTCCGGTAACGCTCGAGCGAACCGCGTTCGGCGAACGCGACGGCAAGGCAGACTTCGCTCGGGTGCGCGCTTTCATTCAACGGGCTCCACGCAATGATCGACGGGTGGTTCACGTCGCGGGCTATGATCTCGAGCCACTCCTCAAGGTAACGGTAACGCGCTTCCGGGAGGTTCCAGTCGAGCCCCCAGCTCGGATATTCGGCCCAGGTCAGGTAGCCGAGCTTGTCGGCCCAGTAGAAATAACGCTCTTCGAAGACCTTCTGGTGCAGGCGCGCGCCATTGAAGCCCGCCTCCATCGAAAGCTCGATGTCGCGGCGGAGCGCCTCATCGGAGGGGGCGGTCCAGATGCCGTCCGGATAGAATCCCTGATCCAGGACGAGCCGCTGGAAGATCGGTTCGTTGTTCAGGTAGACGCGATTCCCCTCGATATGCACCTTGCGCAGCCCGGCGTAACTCTCGACCCGGTCAATCAGTTCGCCGTTCCCGTCACGCAGCTCGAAAGTGAGATCGTAGAGGAACGGATCGGCGGGGGACCAGAGCCGCGGCGCCGGAACCGGAACGACGACCGGTACGCCGGTCACCGCCGGCGCGGTCACCCGGTTCAATTCCACCCCCTCCGCCGCGAGGATCGCCGTGAAGGAGAATCCGCGCCGGTCAAGCCGGCAGCGCGGCTCGACGATGAACTCCCCGGCCTCCACCGCGGACGTGATGCGGCAGGAGGCGAGCGCCGCCGGATGAACGGCCTCCATCCAGACGGTCTGCCAGATTCCGGTCACGCGCGTATAGTGGCAGCGGGCGGAATAGGGGGCGAACGACTGCTTGCCGCCGCCCTGGCACCCGCTTCGCAGCTCGTCGAGCACATGGACGACCAGCGTCTGCTCTGTGCCCGGTGTGACAAATGCGGTTATATCGAGCGTGAAGCTCGCGGAACCGCCCTGGTGGCGGCCGGCCTCTTTTCCGTCGATCCAAACGGTGGCGCCATATTCGACCGCACCGAAGTGGAGCAGAACGGTTTTGCCGCGCCACGCTTCCGGCACGGAAAAACGGCGCGCGTAGAACATTGATTCGACGAAATCCGTATAAGCGAGGCCGGAGAGGGAGCTCTCCATGCAGAACGGCACGACGATGTCGCGGTCATAAGCGTCGGTCTTCTCCTGCCAGCTCCGTTCGACGCCGGTTTTGCCGAAGTCGAACCGGCAGCGCCAGTTTCCGTTCAGATTGATCCAGGACTCCTCCCGGCGGAACTGCATCCGGGGATATTCGGGACGCGGAATCGCATTCATATTCATCGCACTCCTTCTTTATGAAATGTTGCGGATTTTATTACAATATAATGCACAATTTCATTTTTAGAATGTGTAAAATCATCGAATCAATGCGTAAAATCACTCTTTTTTCACCGGCTTTTCCGAATGCGCCATATGACGGCGCGACGCGCGGTAACTCCCGGGCGTCATGCCGGTTTCGCGTTTGAAGGCAAGCGAAAGCGCCATGTCCGAGCCGTAGCCGCTGCGGCGGGCCACCTCGGAAAGCGGCAGTTCGGTGCTGTCGAGCAAATGCCGGATCTGGTTCATGCGGATCTCCTGCAGGAAACAGCGCGGGCTCCTGCCGAACTGCTGCCGGAACAGCCGGGCCAGGAGCCCCCGGGAGACCTCCGCCACGCGCGCGCCGTCCTCGACGCTGATGAAGTTCATATAATTCTGCAGAAAAAAGCTGACCGCCTTCGCGAGCCGGATGTCCGCAACCGCGAGCGTATCGGTGCTGCGGCGCGAGATGATCGACGACGGGGTAACGTAGATCGGGACCTCCGGAACCGTCTCACCGGACATCATGCGGTTGAGCAGCTCCGTGAGCTTGCGTCCCAACTCCGGAAACTCGCCGCTGATGTAGGAGGTGGGCACAAATGCGTTCTCCGTCACACTCCAGTCGTCGGTGTTGCTGAGGACGGCGATCTCCTCCGGCACCCGCAGCTTCATCTCCTGGATCACGCGGTAGACGATCGGCAGCGCGCCGCTGGCGGAGAGCACGAATGCGAACGGCTTCTCCATCTGCGCGAAGAAGCGGCGCAGCTCCCGCTGCTGCCGGCGATAATCATTCCGCTCCTGCGGCGGCAGCCGTGAGCTCCAGTCGCAACTCCGGAGCACGAGCCCGCGCGATTCGAGCACCCGTTCGACGGCTTTCAGGACGTCGCGCGGTTTGCCGTCGATATCCTCCCGGTAAATCTGCGCGGCGACCGTGGCGAACCGGGTGAACCCCTTGTCCATGAAATAGTCGACGATCATCTCCGCGATCCGCATGGTGTCGGGGCGGATCGTGCGGATGTTGCCGCACGGCGGCAGCAGCCGGGAGACGGTCGGAATCGAGCTGAAACGGTCGATCGGCGCGAAGTCGGAAAGCTCGAGGTAATCGGAGATGATCCCGTCGCCGCTCCAGTGCTCCGGAACCTCGCGGCCACAACGCTCGATCTGCCAGTTCCGTTTCCGGCCATACTCGTAAATGTGCTTGAGGAGCTGCTCGTTCGGCTCCATCAGGGCACAGAGGATATTTTTCACAGGCTCAGCCTCCGTCACAAACAATATACCATTTCCCCGGAACTAATATATTGCCCATTCCCGCAAGGTCAAGCGCGCCGGAAAGAAAGATGCGGCAATCAGCAATCCATAAGCTCTCCGGGGATACCGCCGGTTCCCGCGAAGAATTGTACTGCCACAGCCGGAAAAATCCAGTCGTGCCGAACCACGACGACCGGGTCCCGGCCTGGGCGCAGCGCGCCCTCTTCAAGGCATTGCCGGTGCGTCTCAGAGATTTGGCTTCGGCTCAATTTTCGCTGCAGGAGAAATAACTCTGTTCAGCTACGAAACAGGATCGGAAGTCGCGAAGCGCGCGCGTGATAACAGCGTTGACAGGTTGCTGAATCAAACCGGGAGTTATTCTGTTTATTGCCCCGAACTTTTAATATCGTGCATATTTGACGGAATCCTTTTGGAAGAATCCTTTGACGTGTTCCGGTCGTCTTTGAATACTTCTCATCTGCGCATGTAGCTTGAGCTCTCCTTTGCGGCGCGATTCCGGCTTCTTGGAAATCGCGTTTTTCAGGTCACCATTCAGTAGTTCACCCGGATTCAAATCCGGACTGTCACCCGGCAAATAAAAGACCTCTATAAATGCTTTGCTTTCGGCCAACCATGCGCAGAGAATCTTGCTGTGATGAACTCACAAATTATCCAGGATAAGGATAACTTTACGTTCACAACTGCGAACCGGTCGTTTCGAGAACTTTATCATTACTTGCGCCGTCATCGTTTCCTGATAAAACATGAAACGGACATGGCCCTGATTGGTAATTGTACTGAATACAGTTTTCGACAGCTTCCCAACAGGCGGCCTTTGGCACCGACTTTCAGCGCGGATGGCCCCCTTCCTGCCAAGCCTTTACCCACTGCCCTACGGGATTTCGACTGGCACCGACTACGGTTGCGATTTCGCGGCGTTTCATGCCTTTGCCCAACCTGTTTCCGATGCTCATAGAGTGTCGCCGTATCTATTTTTCGGGCATCTCGAAGTTTCATAAGGAAAAGATATCACTGTAATAGAAAAATGCAAGATATTTTCAGTTCTTATCAATAATAACGTTCAAGCTCCTGAAAGCAGGCCGCGGGGTCACGGACCGCGCCGAACTTCGGCTCCTCCAGGCAGGGATTGGCGATCACCTCAAGGAGATCCCCATCCTCTCCCCGCAGAAGCAGAACCGGAGCCCGGCACCGCCGGTTCAGGCTCCGGAAAACCGCCGGCGGGGATCTCCTGCCATACGGCGGAGATCCGGCCCGGTTCATATCCCCGGGCCGCGGTGTCGCGCCAGTCGTCCTCCGGAATCTTGTCCGCCTCGTTTGTCGTGCTTTCCACCTCTCCGGCGGCGACCGATTGAGCTTCAAGGCCAGTGAAAAATACTATATCCGCATGATTCTTCCAATACAACCGCTCAAATAACGAAATAAAGCTCATTGCCTCCTGGACTAAAAAGTATCACTGATTATTCAATGAAATCCGTATATCTATTTTTATTTTTGTTCTTTTTGCCAAATTTCAAGTAGAGATTTTTTCTTGTTCTTCCCATCAATATCCCAAGTAGTTATCCATTCATATTTTCCATTTTTATCTAATGGCAAAAAAAACTTTAATCCCCAATTTGGGTAAAAAGAGCAATCGTATCCTTCAGTTCTTTTATCATTATAAACATTTGCTAATGTGATTGTATCATTAAAAAATGAAACTGAGAATCTAATACGGTTTGCAGAATTAATTTCTCGCGTCAAAGCACTATTTCGCAATAAGTTTTCATAATAAAAGAAAGAATGCATGTCTGCAATAGTCGAAAAGTGAACTTCTCCAACCGATGCGTGTCCATCAACGATTAATTTCATTGACAATATGGATTCCCCTTGCGGTAAACGCGAAAGAAAGTCGTCACCATGAAATACTTGTTTTAAAATGCCAATGCTCTGGTGGCGATAATTTTCTGTCACATTACTTAAAGATCTATTTATTTTCTCAAGATTTCTAAATAAAACTTCATGTTTTAACGCTTTATGACTATATTGCTCTATCCTGACAATTAATCCTTCACGAGTAAATAGATGGAAAGCATCCCCATAATCCTTATATTTAAAAAGCAGGTGTCTATCAAATTCCCTCCGTTCCTCCGGCAAAAGACTTATTTCTGATAGCTCAATCGTTGTAGTGAAAATCGGGAATTCCATTTTCTTCTCTTTAACAGAGTTGGCCAAGTCCAACTCTGCTCTTTTTTTATTGAGAACCGGTTGGTAAAGAATCGGAGAAGAGAATAAAAATTCACGTGTTTCTTCACCTCTGATATCACCTACCAAACTTATACAGAGTCCTAGCCATATATAGAAAACTAATTTCATAATAATACTCATGATTTTACAAAGCTGCATTTAAAAATACAGGTCCCACGCCACCAAACACAACATCCATTCCCCCAAAAGATCCTCTCCACGATCCAAATCCACTAGGTAGCTTTAAACCGCAACTACCACCTGCTGCTAATGCTGTGCTTGCACAATTTCTCGTAGCTGGTAGAGTCCAATCAATGATATTGCTCCGAACTTTTAATACCGTGCATATCTGACGGAATCCTTTTGAAAGAA
>JABLYX010000034.1 GCA_018265615.1 Lentisphaeria bacterium | reverse complement strand
TTCCTGCGGCGGCACACGCGCCGCGCGGAGATCATCGAGTGCTGCCACAAGCCGAAGCATCTCGTCAAGATGTTCGCCGGCGGCGAACAGGAACCGTTGGAGAAGCTGCGGGGAGCGAAGGTCGCCGCGCTCTCCGCCATTGCCAAGCCGGAGAGCTTTGAGCGTTTTCTCGAGCAGCTCGGCGCGGAGCTTGTGCTGAAGGACCACTACGCCGACCACCATCGCTACACGCAGCAGGAGATCATCGACTTCATCAACCAGGCGAAGGCGGCGGGCGCGGAGTTCATCGTGACCACGGAGAAGGACGGCGTCCGCATCCCGAAGGTCGGCCGCTGCGATGTGCCGCTCTACTATCTGCGCATCGAAATCGACATTCTGAGCGGCCAGGAGAGTTTCGACCAGTGTATTTCAAGAATCTGTTTTCTGTAACATATCAATAAGGAGTTCAACCATGCAGAAGCTGATTGAAAAATTTGAGGCCTTTTACGGGAAGAAACCGACGGTTGCGGCGCAGGCGCCGGGCCGCCTTGAGATCCTCGGCAACCACACCGACTACAATCAGGGCTTCGTGCTTTCGTGCGCGGTCGAGCAGAACACGAAGTTCGTGCTCGCGCCCGTGGAAGGCAAGCATTGCCGGATCAAGGACTTCCGTGACAACAGCGTGCGCGGGTTCGACCTCGGCAATATCGCGACCGCAATTCCGAGGGACTGGAGCAACTACATCAAGGGCGTGATCGTCGAACTCGAAAAGCGCGGCATCCGGGTCGGCGCGTTCGACGCGGGCATGGAGAGCACGGTTCCGCTGTCGGCAGGCATGTCGAGCTCGGCGGCGCTTGAGACCTCGGCGGGCTTCGCGTTCGCGGAGGCGTTCGGCATCGAGCTCGGCAAAGCCGACTGGGCGCGGGTCGGGCAGGGCGTCGAGAACAATTACATGGGGCTCAAGAGCGGATTGCTCGACCAGTTCAGCTCGATTTTCGGCAAGAAGGATTCGATGATCCTCTCCGACTTCCGCACGGTCGAAGTGCTGCGCACGGTTGCGCTTCCGGCCGGATATTCGATCGTCGTGGTCAACTCGATGGCGAAGCACAACCTCGTCGATTCGGAGTACAACGTCCGCCGCCGGGATTGCGAGTCGGCCGCGCAGAAGCTCGCCGGAATGTATCCGGACGTGAAGACGCTGCGCGACGTTTCGCTTGAGCAGCTCGAAGTCGCGAAGCCGGTCCTGACCGAACGCGAATACCGCCGCGCGCTGCATGTCGTCGGCGAGTGTACGCGGGTCATGGAGGCGGTCCGGCTGCTTGAGGCGAACGACGTCGCCGGCTTCGGCCGCCTCTGGTTCGAATCGCACGAATCGAGCCGCGTGAACTTCGAGAACAGCACCGAAGAGCTGGACTACCTCGTCGAGCTTGCGAAGTCCGTTCCGGGCGGCCTCGGCGCGCGCCTGTCGGGCGGCGGCTTCGGCGGGATCACGATCCACCTCGTGAAGAGCGAGGGGGCCGAGGAGTACGCGAAGCGCGTCCTCGCCGGCTACAAGGCGCGCACCGGCGTCAATGCCGAGTACATCATCTGTGCGATCGGCGACGGGGCGAGCGCGAAAAAGCTGTAAAACGCGGACGAAGGAGGAAGGGAGATGAAAGAGGTTGATTTTGATGCTGTCGTGTTCAAGGTCGCGTTTCTGTTCCTGATCCTCCATCTGCCCGGCTGCGGGGAGTGGCTGACGAATCATGAGTTCTGGGGCGCCATCGGCTGGATTTCATTCGGTTTGCCGGCGCTTCTGATTCCGGTCTGCTGCTTCTTTGCGGTGCGGAAAACGCGGGAGACGGAGGATACCCGGCGGTTCTCGGTGTTCATCATCCGGCTGTTCGGGCTCTACCAGGCGCTTACCGCGCTGTGGAGCGTTCCGTGGACCGTCAAGTACCTGACCAGCCCCGAAGCGTGGCAATACAACGTTCCGCAGGCGCTGTGGCACGGCCTTGTCCTGCTGTACGGCATAAGCCTGCTGGCGGTTCCGAACCTGTGGAACCGGCTGATCCTTCTGCTCGGCCGGCTGCTGAGGAGATATTGAGGCCGGATAATGAAGCTTTGAACAGATTAGCAGACTTTAAAAAGTGAGTGACAGATGAGAATTTTAACGGGTATCCAGCCTTCGGGCACGCCGCATATCGGCAACTATTTCGGCGCGATGCGCCAGATCATCAATATTCAGGAGAAGGGCGAAACGTTCGTTTTTCTCGCGGACTACCATTCGCTGACGACTTCGCCGGAGCCGGCGCAGCTGCGGAAAAACGTGCTTGAGCTTGCGCTGAATTTTCTCGCGTGCGGCGTGAACACGGAGAGATCGACCTTGCTTTTCCGCCAGTCCGACGTGCCGGAGGTGTGCGAGCTGACCTGGATCCTGAACAACGTGACCCCGGTGGGGCTGCTCGAACGCGCCCACAGTTACAAGGACAAGATCGCGAAGGGGTTCGCCCCGAACAACGGGCTCTTCTCGTATCCGGTGCTGATGGCGTCGGATATCCTGCTCTATCAGAGCAACCTCGTGCCGGTCGGCAAGGACCAGAAGCAGCACCTTGAAATCACCCGCGACATCGCGATCAAATTCAACAACCAGTACGGCGAGGTATTCACGGTTCCGGACGAGCTGATCCCCGACGAAGTCGCGATCGTCCCCGGTACCGACGGCCAGAAGATGTCCAAGAGCTACAACAACACGATCCCGATCTTCGGCAGGGAGAAGGAGATCAAAAAGGCGATCATGAATGTGGTCACTGACTGCAGACAGCTCGAGGACCCGAAGGATCCGGAGAGCTGCAACGTCGTTGCGCTCTACAAGCTCGTCGCCACGCCGGAGGAGCTCGAGGAGATGAAGGCGAAGTACCGCGCGGGCGGCTACGGCTACGGACATGCGAAGCTCGCGCTCTTCGACAAGCTCTGGACCTATTTCGAGCCGATGCGGAAGCGTCGCGCGGAGCTCGAACAGAACCTCGATTATGTCTGGGAAATCCTGCGGGACGGTGCGGAAAAAGCGCGCGCCGAAGCCGACAGGACGATGACGAAGGTCCGCGAGGCCGTCGGCCTCCGGTAATCGCGCGGCAATCCGCGAAACGACGCCCCGCCGCTCCGTTGTGTGCGGCGGGGCGTTATTTCGTCAGCGCCAGCAGTACCACGCCGGCGAGGATCGCCGCCAGTGCCGCCGCTTTGATTTTCACGTTTCTGTCGCGGAAATAGAAGCAGCCCGCAGCGAAAGTCACCACGCAGCTGCAGCGGCGCAGCAGCGACAGGATCGAGATCTGCGTCTCCGGCAGGCTCAACGCGTAGAAGTAGAGCCAGTCCGCGATGATCAGCAGCACGCCCGTGGCCGGGATGCTCCAGCGCCAGTGGAACTCGCGCGTTCCGTGCCCGAACCGCTGTTTCAGCAGATAGGCCGTTCCGAGGATCAGCACAAGGTCGACGGAGAAGTGGAACTGCATCATGTCGCGCGGGATCGCGAGCGTTCCCAGCAGATATTTGTCGTAAAGTGCCGAAACCGAGCCGAGCAGGGTTCCGAGGAGGATCATGTGCGCGCCGCGGTGGCGCAGGAAACTGATTCCCTCGTGTCTGCCGATCACCGAGAAGAGATAGTATCCGGCGAAGATCACCAGCATCGCGATTCCCTGCAGCGGCGTCGGGATCTCATGGAAAAGGAACAGACTGCCGATGAACGTCCAGAGCGGCGCGGTCGCCCGGACCGGCGCCGCAATGCTGATCGGCAGCTCGCGCATCGCATAATAGACGCAGCTCCAGCTCGCCGCCACCAGCAGCGATTTCGCGAAGGTGTAGAGCCAGATGCGCGTTCCGCAGAAGAGCACGTCGCCGAGCCCCCCGGTCGCAATGGTTCCGAGCACGAAGAAGGTGCTCCCGCAGAGCGTCGCGAAGAACAGCACCGGCATGACCGGGTTGTTCTGCACGGCGTGCTTTTTGCAGAGATCGTAGAAGCCCAGTCCGAACGCCGACAGCAGGATCGGCAGCAGCCATGCGGGCAATGAATGTGTCATGTTTTCCTCCGAAATCATTAATATACACCGGAAGCGGGATTCCTGCAACGATACGGTTCGAAAAGCATGAAAATTTGAAAATAAGAGTAATCAGGATTTGTAGAATATATCAATGTGTGGTACAGTATAAACCTTATTGTTCGGAAATCGGCATATTTATCGATATCGATTGAAACTGAAGCAAAGGATGAAAATGGGAAACAGGAAATTGGTTTTCGTCGCGGCGCTGTCCGCCGTTGTGATTGGTCTGCAGGCAGCTCCTCCGAATCAGCCGCCGCCGGTTGTGCCGGTTGAAAAAGTGGAGAGTATTTCGGAGTCGGCCGGCAAGAAGTATGTCGGCCACCTCGAGGCGATCGAAGAGGTCGAGATCCGGGCGCGCATCTCGGGCAACATCGATTCGATCAAGTTCAGGGAAGGCGACCTTGTGAAGAAGGGCGAACTGCTTTTCGAGCTTGAGGATACGACCTACCGCTCCAAGGTGCAGGCCGCCAGGGCGCAGGTCGACCAGATCAAAGCCGAACTCAAATACGCGGAGGACAACTTCAACCGCCAGCGGACGCTGCGCGAAAGCAGCGCGGTTTCGCAGAGCACGATGGATGAGGCGCAGCGCCTCTACTCGCTGAACAAGGCGAAGCTGCAGGAGGCGGAGGCGACGCTGCTCGACGCCGAGAATAATCTTTCATACTGCCGGATCTACGCGCCGATCACGGGGCGTATCGGCCGCGTGACCTACACGCAGGGCAACTATGTGACGCCGCAGAGCGAGAAGCTTGCGGACATCGTCCAAAGCTCGCCGATCTACGTGAATTTCGCGATCAGCGAACGCGACTTCCTGTCGCTGTTCGGCAGCTCCGACACGCTGAAGAAAACCGGGAACATCCGGCTGACCCTCTCCGACGGAACGCTTTACAAGCATCCGGGGCAGGTCGCCTTCATCGACAACAAGGTCGATCTCGGAACGAACACTCTGACCATCTGGGCGACCTTCGACAACAGCGAGGGGCAGTTGATTCCGGGCGGTTTCGTCACGGTTGTGCTGTCGCGCAAGGCGGCGAAGCCGTACCCGGCCGTGAAGCTCTCCGCCGTGATGACCGGGGCGGACGGGAATTTCATCTACGTCGTTGACAAGGAGAACAAGGTCGTCCGGCGCAAGGTGGAGACCGGTCCGCTGGTCGGCGCGATGCAGCTTCTGTACTCCGGCGCGGAGCCCGGCGAGACGGTGATCGTCGGCGGCACGAACAAGACCGCTCCCGGCCGTACGGTGGAACCGTTCTGGCCGAAAGAACAGAAGAAGTGAGGGCAGCTGAATGATTTCGAGAATCTTCATCGAACGTCCGAAGCTCGCATTCGTCATCTCGATCGTGACGGTGCTGGCGGGGGCGATCTGTATCTTCCGCATGCCGGTCGCGGAATACCCGGAAATCGCGCCGCCGTCGGTCATGGTGTCGGCGAGCTATCCCGGTGCTTCGGCCGAGGTGATCGCGAACACGGTTGCGACCGTCATCGAAGAGCAGGTCAACGGCATCGAGGACATGATTTATTTCTCCTCCACGTCGAGCAACTCCGGCGGTTACTCGCTGTCGCTGACTTTCGAGCCCGGCACCAATACCGATATCGCGCAGGTCAACGTGCAGAACGCCGTGAGCCGCGCCGAACCGTCGCTCCCCTCCGAAGTGAAGGCGCTCGGCATCACCGTCAAGAAGCGTTCGAGCGACATCCTTGCAATGTACGCGTTCACGACGGACGGCACGACGATGACGGACCTCGAGCTTTCGAACTGGGTCCGCATGAATGTCCGCGACGGGCTGTCGCGCATCGACGGCATCAGCGACGCTGAAATCATGGGCGTGCGGAATTTCAGCATGCGGATCTGGCTCGATCCGCTGCGCATGTCCGCGCTGGGGATCACTCCCGAGAATATCGCGAGCGCGGTTCAGTCCCAGAACGTTCAGGCCGCGGTGGGAACCGTCGGTGCGGAGTACGCGAACGATTATCTCCAGTTGAAGATCAACACGCTCGGCCGCCTGAGCTCCATCGATGAATTCGGCGACATCGTGGTCAAGGTCGGGGAGGGCGGCAGGCAGACGAAGCTGCGCGACATCGCCCGGCTCGAGCTCGGTTCCGAAAATTACTCCGCCGAGGCGAAGTGGAACGGCCGTTTTTCGATCGCTCTGGCGATCTACCGCAATACCGATGCGAACGCGATCCAGGTTGTGGACGAGGCGAACGCCTATCTGAAGGAGCTTGAACCGCGGCTGCCGAAGGGTGTCGAGTACGAGATCGGATACGACCCGACCGAGTACATCCGCACCACGATGAGCGAGATCGTCGATACGCTGATCGTCACGCTTCTGCTGGTGGTCGGCATCACGTTCCTCTTTCTGCAGGATTGGCGCGCGACGCTGATTCCGACGCTGGCGATTCCGGTTTCGCTGATCGGCACGTTCGTCTTCATGATCGCGCTCGGGTTCTCGATCAACGTGCTGACCATGTTCGCGCTGATTCTCGTGATCGGCTCGCTGGTGGACGACGCGATTGTGGTGGTGGAGAACTGCATGCGCATCCTCGAGGAAGAGCATCTCTCACCGAAGGAGGCGACGATCAAGAGCATGCAGCAGATCACCGGCGCGATCATCGCGACCACGCTTGTGACCGTCGCGGTGTATGCGCCGATCGGCTTCTACGGCGGCATGGTCGGAACGATCTACATGCAGTTCGCCGTGACGATGTGCATCGCGCTGTGCCTCTCGACGGTGAACGCGCTGACGCTTTCGCCGGCGCTCTGCTCGCTGATTCTGCGCAGGCCGAATCCGAACCGCGGTTTCTTTTTCCGCGGCTTCAACGTGTTCCTGAACGGTTCGCGCAAGTGGTATCTCTTCTTTGCAGGGATCCTCGTGCGGCGTGCGATCATCACGATCCCGCTTTTCCTGCTGGTGCTGTTCCTTAACTGGGAATTCTTCCAGAAGGTCCCGACGCAGTTTCTGCCGCCGGAGGACAAGGGGGCGCTGCTGTGCGACATCCAGCTGCCGCCGGGCGCGGCGCTGCACCGCACCGATGAGGCGCTGAACGAATTTTACGAGAAGGTGAAGAAGATCGACGGCGTGAAGAACGTGATCCTGGTCAGCGGTTTTTCGTTTATCGGCGGACAGAGCGAAAACGTCGGCCTCGGCATCGTGACGCTGAAGGATTGGAGCGAGCGCAAGACGCGCGCGCTTCAGATCGACGCGATCCGCGACAAGGTGAACGCGGCCGGGATGAGCATCCCGACGGCGCTCATCAACGTGTTCCAGCCGCCGGCGATCATGGGGCTCGGGGCGACGGGCGGTGTGACGTTCGCGCTTCAGGTGACCGGCAACCAGACGCCTCAGGAGCTTGAGGGAGCGCTGTTCCGGATGCTCGGTATCCTGAACGACAAGCGGCAGGCTCCGCAGGTCGCCTATGCGTTCAGCTCGTTCGAGGCGAGCGCTCCGCAGCTGTTCCTCGATCTCGACCGTGCGAAAGCCGAGGCGATGGGGATTCCGGTCGGCCGGATCTTCACCGCGCTTCAGAGCAAGCTGGCCTCCTACTATATCAATGACTTCAACCTCTACGGGTACAGCTTCAAGGTGAAGATGCAGTCCGAAGCGGACGAGCGTTCGAGCCTGATCGATATCGATCAGATCATGGTGCAGAACAACGCGGGGCAGATGGTTCCGATTTCCGCGGTCGCGACGTTGCGTCCGATCGTCGGCCCGCGCCAGATCGAGCGCTTCAACCAGGCGATGGCGGCGAAGGTCACGGTGCAGGCGATGGAGGGTTCCAGCAGCGGCGAAGTCATGCAGCTGATCCAGAAGATCATGCATGAGGATGAGGTGCTTTCGAAGGGATACAAGATCAGTTGGACCGACATGAGCTACCAGGAACGCGGCAATGAAGGCAAGATCGTCGGGCTGATGGCGCTCGCGCTGGTCTTCGGCTATCTCTTCCTCGTCGGCCAGTACGAGTCATGGAGCGTCCCTGTGCCGGTGATTGCATCGGTCGCGGTTGCGACGCTCGGCGGCCTGATGGGTATTTACTATTCGCCGATGATTCCGAACGGGACCTGGGGGCTTTACTACTCCGACCTCGCGTTGAGCATTTATGCGCAGCTCGGACTCATCATGCTGGTGGGGCTTGCGAGCAAGAACGCGATCCTGATGGTCGAGTTCTCGAAGGAGGAGCGTGCGCGCGGCAGATCGGTCTTCGAGGCCGCTCTGGCCGGAGCCTCGCAGCGGTACCGCGCGGTGCTGATGACGGCCTGGAGCTTCGTGATCGGCGTGTTTCCGATGGTGATCGCGAGCGGCGCCGGTGCCGGGAGCCGCCGCGCGATCGGCGTGACGACTTTCTGGGGCATGGTGCTCGCGACGCTGATCGGCATCATCTTTATCCCGGGGCTCTACAGTTTGTTCCAGCGTCTGCGCGAATGGGTCAAGCGCGGAAAGAACTGCGTGTAGCTTTTTCCGCAGTTGGCAGCGGCCTCCGTCTCTTCCTGAAATCGGGAGAAACGGAGGTTTGTTTTTGTTGATCCCTTATCACGAAATGGTTAAGCAAAAAGGAAGCTCCGGATGCTATTTCGTTTGCCCCTTGCGGCAATGGTGATTTAATCATGGAAATCAGACCTTCCCCGGTATTGACAAACGGCCGGGTTTGTAGTATAATTAAAGGCGAAGGAGTGTCACGATTGAATTGCTGTGGTCAGCGCTCCTTCATATTCCGGAACGATATCGCAACGTCATTGAGGGAAAACGTAAGGAGAGGGTGCAATGGCAACACTTGAGGTTGGTTCAGGCAAAGAGTATTCCACGATCAACGAAGCAATTCAGGCTGCGGCGGAGGGAGACACGATTCAGGTTTCCGCCGGGAGTTACGACGAAGCGGTTACTGTGAACAAGGGAGTTACCCTGGTCGCGGAGGGCAGGGATGTCATCATTACGAACGGATTCGGCATCGAAGCCGACAATGTGACGATTCGGGGCTTCACGTTCCGGCCGACCGTGAAAAATTACGGCAGCGTCTGCACCGGGATCCATATGGCAAACGGCGCCGGGAAAGGCATCAGTAATCTCACAGTCAGCGGCAACACATTCGATTGCAGTTCGAGCGCCTACGGCATCAATATGAGTTTGAATGGAGGCGCCAACGTCACCGGGTTTGAAATTTCCGGCAACGAGTTCATCGGCGGCAAGGATGCGATTTACGCGGCGGGCCTCTCCGGCGTGAAAATCACGGATAATACGATCTCCGGAGCAAGCCATCACGGCATCAGCATCGGCGTGATGGATGGCGGAAATGTCATCGAGAACAATGTGATTTCAAACGTTTCCCGCAACGGCATTCAGGTCGCCGGGAATCTGGCCGAAGGCGGCTCCGTTGCGATTGGCGGCAATACCGTTGAGAATGCCCGAGGCAGTTCGACCGACGACGGCGCCATTGTGATCCGGACGGAGGGCAGAGGTAGCGTGACCGTCGGTGGCGAAGGCAAAGGCAATGTGATCTCCGGCGAAAGCACCAAAACCGGGATCTATGTGGGCGCAGGAGCGGCGGACAACACGATCGCAATCGTGGAGAACGATATTCAGAATGCCGCCGGCGCCGCTGTGAAGAGCGGGGTCCCCTCCATTACGGAAGAGTTCCTCTCCGCCGGAAACAACAAATTGCCGGAGGGCGGTGTTGTGATTACCGCCGACCTTTCAACCGATACTGTTCTCGTGAACAGCCTCTACGGTTCCATCCTCTATGAAAAAGGTCAGATCGTCACGGTGGACGGCAAAAATTATGTCATCGGCACTAATGCATTCGCGACATTTGACGAGGCTGCCGCGAAGGTGACGGCGGGCGGAGTGCTCAAGTTGAGCGGTTCCTCCCACGCCAGCAGCAAAAGCTTCTCGGTTCCGGCCGATTTCACGATCGAGAGCAAGGCCGATGCGAAATTCACGACGACCGGGGATATCCTGCTCTCCGGCGGTACCGACTGGAGCATGAATGTTATCCTCGATGCCGGTGCAAAGTTGGTTCTCGGCACGGTGGAAGAAGCGTACACGGGCGTGTTCAGCGGCAGCGTTTCAACCGGGAACAATGCAACCAAAGGGGAAACCGTTCAGCTTGTGAACGGCTCGCTCACGCTTGAAGAGGGTCAGAGCATCACGCTGGCCGGAGACTACACCACCGGCAGTGGCTTCATCATCGGCAAGCTCGAGAAGGGCGAAGACAACGGAACCGTGACTGCGACGGTCACGGTGAAGGAGGGCGCTTCGATCATATCGAAGAACCATTTCTGGATCGGCAGCGCGAACGGCGCCTTCGAAACAGCGGCCGACCAGGCGAAACGGTTCCAGCTGATCGTCGACGGCGGCGTCGTCGATGCGTCGAGCAACAGCTTCACGCTGCGCAACACCGGCTACCTTGAAGTCCGGAACGGCGGAAAATTCACGGCCCGCGACGGAGCGGTCCGCAACGACGTGCTTGTGACCGGCGAAGGCTCCATCCTGGAATACGGCGGCAACGTCTACGGCGAAACCGGCGCGACCGCCACGATGACCGTCACCGATAACGCCACGCTGAACATCACGAATATGACGCTCGGCGGCGACGGAGTGGACCGGCCGCAGCGCAAGGGCGTGCTGGTCGTATCGGAGAACGCCTCCGTCACCGGCAATAACCTGACGCTGACCGGCGGCAGTGAAGGCGTCCGCGGCTCCGTCACGCTGACCGGCGGCTCCGTCGCGCTGGCCGGAAATCTGGTGAACAACGGCTCCGTCACGATGGATCTCGACAGCAGATTCGCGTTCGGCGGAACCTGGAGCGGCACGGGCACGTTCGATATTATCGGCGACCTCGATGCGCTGGCGAACGGCGCTTACCGCCTGATCGACTATACCGGAGCCGGCGCCATCGATTATTCCGCGCTCGGCGTCACTCTCAACGGCGAAGCGATGACCGGTGACTTCCGCACGGTCAACAACGACCTCTTCCTGGTCAGGGGCGAAGCGGAGACCGCGTATGTGAATTCGAAGTATTCCGCCCTCGGCGACAACGACGGCCGCCTCTGGGGATATGACGCGTTCGATTCGGTCAAAACCCTGACCTCCGCCTATACCGGCGGCTTTGCCGGGAAGGTTGACATCGCCGTCGTGGATGGCGTGACCGGAGACCTGTTCAGCGGGGCGGCTTACGGATATGAGTTCAACACCTCCGCCAAGGGGCAGGTGACGGATTCGGACAAGGTGATCGACGAAGACGCCCTGACGATCCGCCTCTCCGGCAACCGGAGCTCCAACGGCGTCTATTTCGGCCGGGAATTCACGGTGTACGGCAATGTGAACATGACGATGGAGAGCGGCGTCCTCTCTGATGCGTTCGACATCGCTCTCGTCCCCGGCCCCTACGCGAGCAGCATTGCGAAAATCTACGGCAATACGGCGCTGACGATCGGCAAACTCGGCGGGGCGGATGATGCGGTGCAGATCCTCGCCACGGCCCAGAATCCGAACAATAACGACGCGGCGATTCTCGGCGCCGGTTCCGGAGAAGTGTTCGGCGACTCGAAGGTCGTCATCAACAGCGGCACGATCAAGAATAATTACATCCTCGGCGCCGGTTCCTGGGGATACACCGGGTACGGCAATTCGACGGTGGAAATCAATGGCGGCGTCGTCGAATCCGGCCTGATCGCCGGCGGTGTCCTGAGCGGCTATGCCGACTCCGGAACGCAGGTCGGGAACAACCGTGTGAAAGGCGACTCCGCCGTCGTGATCACCGGCGGCAAGGTCTCCGGCGGCATTCAGGGCGGCAGCGGCAAAGCAACCGGCCTGGTGGAGGGGAACTCCTCCGTCGTGATCACCGGCGGCGAAGTCAGCGGGACGGTCTACGGCGGCGGCGGCGTGGTCGAGGGTGACAGTTTGGTTTCCATCTCGGGCGGCGTCATCGACGGGCAGGTTTTCGGCGGAGCGGCCAACGGGGTTGTAAAGGGTAATACATCGCTGAAAATCACCGGCGGCGAATTCACCGACGATGTGTTCGGCGGCAACTTCGTGAATGCCGCGACGGATGTGCTCGGCAACGTTGATATCGAGATTTCGAATGCCGAGATGTCGAGTACCTGGCTTTTCGGCGGCAGCAGGGTGTATAAGTTCGGCTCCTTCACCTCCGACATGACCGCGGGGAAGACGGACATCAGAATCGGCGACAACGTGAATATCAGCGATGTGTTCGGCGGTTCCTGGGTATATCACTACACCAGCGATGACGCTCAGGCGGCTTCCGGCGTCAAGGCGTTCGTCGAATCCTCGAACATCGTGATTGACGGCGCCTCCAGTGTCGTCGGCAAGGTCTACGGCGGCGGCCGCACCAGCGGCAATGGTACCGGAGCGGTTTCCCGCGTCGGCAGTTCCACCGTCACGGTGAAGAACGGCACAGTAGATGGCATCTTCGGCGGCGGCCGCAGCAACTACTTTCACATCACGGAGATCGGACGAAATGACGGTTCGTTCGCCGATGAGGTCGCAGCCACGCTGAATGTGGAGGGCGGTTCGGTCGGGACGGTCTACGGCGGCGGCCAGGCGGATATCGGCCAGACCTACAACGATCAGGCCGGCGGCGGCCGGGAGAGCTATGTGAACGGTTCCGTAGAAATCAACATTTCCGGCGGAACAGTCGGCAATGTCTACGGCGGCGGCCTCGCCTGGTTTGGCGGAAACGTCAACCTGAATGACCAGTTCAAAGCTCCGGTCAGCATTGTCAGGGGCGATGTTGCGATCAATGTTTCCGGCGGAGCAGTCGGCGAAGACATTTATGCGGGCGGAAAGGTTCTCAACAGCGATCCGGAGAATATCGTTCCGGTTGCAGCCGTAGAGGGAAAAGCAACGGTGAACCTCTCCGGCGGCTCGATCGGTGGGGGAGTGCACGGTCTCGGTGAGAACGGTGCGAGCACGCTGAATTTCAACAACTGGGGCGGCTCGATCGGTGCGGGAGCTGCGGCGGGCGAGGTGACGGGAGTCATCGACGGCTTCAGCGACATCAACCTCGCGGGAACCGTGCTGCTGCTGAAGGGTGAAACCGGTTCGATCAGCGGCGCGGGTCTGAATGTCTCCGCGGACAGCCGCCTGTCGTGGGACGTCGCCTCGACGCTTGATGTCGAACGCGTGGAGGTCTCCGGCGAATTCGAGGTCGTGCTGGACGACGCGGCCGCGTTCGTGAACGGTGCTGAAACGCCGATCGTCGGCGGCAACATCGCGTTCCAGTCCGGCGGTAAACTGCTCGTGAACGGCAGCGCGCTGTCGGACGGCAAAGGCGCGTATATTCTCGCAGACGGACTCATGGCCGGTACGGCCGTTTCGGGCGGAGCTGCGGACTACAGCGTGGTCGGCCTCGCGGGCCTGACGATCTACACGAACCTGACGGTCGGCGGAAATTACGTGGTCGACTCCGCGGTCGATATGTCGAAGAAGATCTGGCAGAGCGGCGACAGGCTGCTCGAGGTCGGCGTCGACGGCGGTTCGACGATCGAATCGGTCGCGGGTGACGGCCGCACGCTTGAGCTGCGCGACGCCTCCTGCGGCAGCGCGGCATTGGGGGCTGTTGCGGATCTGACGCTGGAAAGCGCGGCGGGTTCGACGGTTGCTTCGCTCTCCGGCGTAACGGCCGGCCTCACGCTCAACAACGTGAATGTGACCGAGCTGACCTCGACGGGCCGGCTGACGCTCTCCGGCAGCGGCGAAGTCGGCACGCTTTATGCGGGCGGGAACATTGCAAACAATGCGGCGGTCGGAACGCTCGGCTTCGCGGCGGACGGCCTGACGCTGACGGTCGCGGGCGAATTCGGGACGCTCGATGTGAACCGCACGGACATCACGATCACCAGCTCTTCGTTCTCTGTGGGTACGCTCGCGCTGACGAACGATCTTTCGATCACAGTGGGTGCGCTCAACAACGACGGCGGCAATGTGGTGCTGACGCTCTCCAATCTGACCGGGGCGGGCAGGATCACGCTCTCCGGCATGGAGGGAGACCTGTACCGGATCGCGGCGCTGGCGGAGGGGTCATCGCTGACTGTTGACGGCCTCATCGGCAGCTTCAACGCGGTTGATGGTTACAGCTTCGCGGCAAACGGCAGCGAGCTGCTGCTGATCAAGGACACGGTCAAAGATCTTCCGCTGTTCGTTGCGGATCCGACGGCTGCGCAGACGGCGGGCTCCTACAGCTTCACGGTGAACGCCGAAGCAAAGGTGACCGGCGGAACGGCAGTTCCGGAATACACGGTGCGCTTCTATTCGCTGACCGGGGAAGACCTCAGCAGCAAGTTCACCGGCTCCGGCCTGAACTGGACGCTGAAGGACGACACGATCCAGCACTTTACTTACGAAGTGGTAGCGTCGACGGACAGCGCTTCGAATACGAGCGTTAAGCAGACTGTGAACGTGAGGGATTACACGGCTCCGGTGGTCCGGGACATCACGGTTTCGCAGGCCGACGACTCGTTCACTTTCACCGTGACGATCGATGCGGCGGACAACTTCGGGCTCGGCGGCGGATTCGTGAAATACACGGTCGGCGGCATCGAACGCGACGCGAAGCTGAGCGCCGACGGCCGGACCGCGACGATCGTGCTGACCGACGAAGAGGCTAAGGCGAACGATTTCCTGATTTCGGGAACGGTCTCCGACGCAAGCGGCAACACGGTCGATTGGAACCGCAACGTGACGATTTCCCACGCGATCGACTTCGGAACCCACACAATCGCGCAGACCGGCGCCCTCGCCGATAAACGCGACACCGACAGCTACCTGATTTCGCACGGTATTTCAGGTACGACGACGCTTACGGTGAACGGCCTTGAAAAGGGAGAAAAGGTCCGCGTTACCTTCATCGGAGCGGACGGCAAAAAGAAGAGCGCCACGTTGACCTGGAAGAAGAATTCAGTCGATGGAATCCTGACGGCCGCCGGAACCGCGATGGTGACGGTGGAGGCGCTGTCGAAAAACGGCGTCGGCGACTACACGCTGGAGTCGAAGACCGATTACTTCTGCTGCTCGAAGTTCAACAGCTTTGCGGAGGCGTGCGAAACGGACTGCATCAGCAAGACGGCGCAGATGAACGACTGGGTCGGCTACGGCGATGCGTGGGATTATCACCGCATCTCCGCCGACACGGCCGGGCACTACACGGTCAAGGTCTCGGCGGCGGAGGCGAAGGTGAAGGTCTACTTCCTCGACTCGTGCGGAAAGAGGCTCAAATCGATGACGGTCGGCGCAGGCAGGGAGAAGTCGTTCGAGCTCGATATCATGGCGGGAACAAGCTACGTGCAGGTCGTCTCCGCCGACAACGGCAAGGGCAAGCACAACACCGGTTACACGCTTGAGGTGACGGGCGATATGTACGACAAGGCGGGTATGAATCCGGACGTCGTGGATCTCGGGCTTGTGACCGACACGATGACCTGCGATGTGGGCTGGGTGGGTTTCAGCGACCGGCAGGACGTGTTCCGTTTCACGACGGACGGCGGCATGCTGGATCTGGACCTCTCCGGAACGGGTCTTGAAACGTACGATCCGAAACACCTGAAGCTGACGGTCCGCAATGAGTCCGGCAGGAAGATCGCGCTGGACAGGAACTACGACTCGAAGAAGGAGATCGCCGCCGGAACCTACATGGTAACGGTCGAGATCACAAACGAGAAGAAGTACGAAAGCGACTACCAGCTCGGCATAGCGGTGAGGTAACCGCCTTTCCTGAATCTCTCCGTCGCGGCTTTCAGGAGCGGCGGATGAAAAAGGCTCCGGGAACTTCCCGGAGCCTTTTTTGCCGCCGTGAGCAATCAGGGAAGCTCGCGGATCTCTCTGGGAAGTTTGACGGACCTGCGTACTTTGTTGCCGACAACGCGAAGCGAAAGCTCGATATCTCCGAACGGAGTCGGCTGAATGCCTTCGAGGCGCTTGAGGCCGGCGGGGGAGGGGTCGATCCGGACCTGCGTGAATCCGGGGGCGGCGGGACGGATGCCGAGGACCTTCTCCGTGAGGAACGCGGAGGGCCCGCCGGCCCAGCCGTGACAGAGGCTGTGGCGCAGCCCCCGGTAGCAGTGCTTGCCGAAGTCGCCGTGGATGTCGTGCCTGCCCGGAACCGGCAGAGAGTCGATGCCGAAGGCGTTGCGCGTCCAGTCGAGGTCGAAATCCTCCCAGAAGGTCGTCGCGCCGAAGTCGAGCATGCCGCCCCAGTAGCTCCGGATGACGTCGAGGGCGCCGGCGACGTCGCCGGCGGCGGCGCGCGCCAGCAGGACGAAGTAGCCGTAGAAGGTGCTGATGCCGCGGTCGGGATCGCGGCGCATGATTTCGTCGTTGAGCTTCTTCGCATCGGCGACGCCGCCGAGAACCTGCATGGCGGCGGCGATTTTGTTGCCGCCGCACTCCGGCACATGGGTGCGGAGCTTCGATGCGGCGACCCGGCAGCGCAGCGCGAGGCGCGGGTCGTTCAGCTCCGACGCAAGGTCGGCGCCGCAGTCGAAGGTCCAGGCGAGCAGCCCCTGGAGGCCTGCGTGCTTGATTTTATCGTCGTCGGCCGTGGACCAGTCGAGGAAGCGCCATTCGGTCAGCGCTTCCGAGCCGTCGGGGGCTACACAGGCGAGCAGCCGGTTCAGCAGTTTTGCAAGCGCGTCTTTCTGCTCGGCCAGATAGGCGTAGTTTCCGCGATAGAGATAGAGGTCGCGCTGGCTGATGATCCACCAGCAGGAGTAGCTTGAGGCGGTGTTCATCCATTTGTCGTCGGGCGTGCGGTCGCGGATGAAGTCGAGGCTCTTCTCGATCAGCGCGGTTTCATCGAAAACCGCGAGCAGCGTGCGGATCTCGGGGTAGAGGTCGCCCATCCAGACCAGCCGGTCGCGCTTCACTCCGTCGTAGATATAGTCCTGGCAGTTCAGGTGGACGGTATATGCGCCGACTTCCCAGATCCGGTTCAGCCGTTCGTCATCGGAGACGAATGCGCCGCGGTACTCCCAGTCGCGGTAGATCACGGTCGTATCGGCGCCGATCAGGGAGACTTCCCCCGCGTCGGCCGGAACCTCAAGCCGGACGAACCGGAACGCGGTCTGGCCGAAGCAGACCTGCCCGAGCGTCGGGAGCTGAAGCGTCTCCTGATGGACCGCGTGATCCTGAGTCGGGCTCCCGAGCGTTTCGGAGACCGATTCCCCGAACGTCACGCGGATGCGCGACAGCTTCATGCAGCCGGTCGTGACGGTCAGCAGCCCGTGCAGTTCCAACCCGAAGTCGAGGATGAGCTCGCTGCCGGGCGGCAGCAGGCAAATGCGCGGATTGAAGTGTACGAAGCTCTGCGTATGGGGCTCCCCGAGCAGCGCGGCGGAGTCCCTGATCCCCTCCGACTCCCGGACGACCCGCACCGGCGGAACATATCTGCGGACCCGGTCGTCCGCCACGGAATTGGCATAAACGATTCGTTTCATGATCTCTCCCTTTTTCCGGCATGAATCCATGCCATGTATAAAGTATACGGCAAACCGGAAATAAAAACCTTGATAAAATTCGCAATAACCGGTATATTATTATCAAAACAGGAGAAACGGCGCAATGCAGGCAGACTCAGTTCCATTGCTTGACCGGCGGAAGGTCATGCCGGATATTCCGCTGCGGGTCTTCAATTTCCGGCAGCCGAACGATGTGCTGCACGTGCACAACTTCCATGAGCTTGTGCTGGTGCGGCGCGGCTGCGGCGTGCACCTGACGGAGGAGGGGGAAAGCCCGATCCGGCGCGGAAACGTCTTTCTGGTGCGCCCCGGGGTCATGCACACCTACTGCAACGTCAGCGGCCTCGAGATCGCGAACATGCTTTTTGTGCCGGAGGAGCTGCAGCTGCCGTTCGGCGAGCTTGCGGAGACGGAGGGGTACAATCTGCTGTTTCCGCCCCGGAACCGCATCCGGGGGCGGCATTCCGAGGTCGGCGGCGTTGCGCTTGCGGAGTCCCAGCTGCGCCGGGCCGAGGAGCTGATCGGCGCCATGCTGATCGAGCAGCAGCGCCGGAATCCGGGCTGGGGATACTTCGTCCGGCTCCATTTCATGGCGCTTTTCGGGCTGGTCTGCCGCGCGTATCCGGAGGAGCCGGAAGCGAGCGAGGATGAGTTCGAGCGGCTGACCCGCGTCGTCGATCACATCGAAGCGCATTACGCGGAACCGGTTTCGCTTGATACGCTCGCCGCGCTCGGCGGCTGCTCGAAATGCACGCTGATCCGGATGTTCCGGCGCGCCTTCGACAGCACACCGGTCGGATACCTGCTCGAATTCCGGCTCGAACGCGGCCGGGAGATGCTGCGGAAAAGCAGTCTGCCGGTCACGGAGATCGCGATGCGGAACGGCTTCTCCGACAGCAACTACTTCACGAAGCTTTTCCGCCGTCGCTACGGCATGTCGCCGCGCGCCTGCCGCAAGCTCAATCCAGCTGCGGCCGATCGGTGAAGACCACGCAGGGACCCCTGAGCTTGTGCAGTTCGAGAACCGCGATCTCGTTGCGCCCCTTCTTCAGCAGCGGGGCGGGGACGTACAGCGTGTTTCCGGGGCCGATGTTCCAGTAGCGTCCGATGTTGAAGCCGTTGATCCAGACGATCCCCTTGACCCCGGGGAATTCGAGGAAAGTGTCGGCAATCTCCTCCGCCTCGAACTCGCCGCGGTGGAAGGCCGGGATGTTTTCCGCTTCAGCGAACGCTCCGTAACGGATGTTGCTGATGTCGTCCAGTTCGAGGTTCCATACTTCGAAGTGGCTCAGCATCTGCCAGGTGACGCCGACGCCGAGCGGCAGCCCCTTGAGGTCGCGCCCGACCAGCGGCCCGTAGTTGATCCGCCCGGTGTTTTCGACGAGCAGATCGAGCACCGCGCCCCCGGGGCCGGTCTCGACCGGCAGGAAGCGCTCCTCATCATTGCGGTAGACGGTCCCGAGATATGCGCCGTCGGCATAGGCCGTCACACGGTCGTGCACCTGCGGAAAGTAGAGCCGGTCCCTGAAGGGGCCCGAAAGCTTCGTGCGGTAGTGGATGAATCCGAAGCTCTGCCCGCACGCCTCCATCGTCGGGGGGCGGACCGATTCGCGTTTTTCCGCGAGGCGGTCAAGCTGACCGAGGAGCGGCGCGCTCTCCGTCAGCGCGACTTCACCGTAGGCGGCCTTGCGGATCGGCTCCGGTGTGCCGAACGGTGCATCCGGGCGGTAGCGGCGGATCACCTCCCGGCAGGCGAAGAACTTCGGAGTCGGGTCGCCCCACTCGGTCAGCGGGCTGTCATAGTCGTAGCTCGTCACGGTGGGCGCATAGTCGCCCGGCTTCTCACCGTTGCCGTTCGCACCGGCGGTGAATCCGAAGTTTGTTCCGCCGCAGAAGACGTAGAAGTTCACGGAAGCGCCGCTCTTCAGCATCGCATCGAGCTCCTCTGCCACGTCCCCCGCGTCGCGCGTATGATGCTTTTCGCCCCAGTGATCGAACCAGCCGTTCCAGAATTCCATGCAGAAATCCGGTCCATCGGGGCGGTATTCGCGGCTCTTTGCGAACGCCCCGGCGGAGCGGCTGCCGAAATTCACGGTCTGGAAGCACTCCGGAATCGTGCCGCCCTGCAGCATCCAGTCGCACGGGCCGTCCGAGGTGAAGAGCGGTACGTCGATTCCGTTCCGCAGGAACACCTGCCGGACATGTTCGAGATACTCTTTGTCGTTGCCGTAACTGCCGTACTCGTTTTCGATCTGCATCATGATGACGGGACCGCCGGCGGTGTACAGATGCTCTTTCACCCGGGGCAGGAGCGCGTCGAGATAACGGTCGTTCGCTTCGAGGAATGCGGGATTCATGCAGCGGAACTCCACGCCCGGCTGCACGGAGAGCCACGCCGGCAGCCCGCCGTTCTCCCACTCCGCGCAGATATACGGCCCGGGGCGCACGATCGCGTAGAGCCCGGCCTTGCGGATTTCGCCGAGGAACGCTTCGAGGTCGAGCATGCCGGAGAAATCGAACCTGCCCGGTTCCGGCTCATGCAGATTGTGGCAGACATAGGTCTCAATCGCATTGAGCCCCATCATCTTCGCCTTTGCGATGCGGTCCGCCCACTGCTCCCGGCAGATGCGGAAATAGTGGATGGTTCCAGAAATGATCTGCGTCGGAATGCCGCCGACCCGGATCGCTCCGCCGGAAATTTCAATCTCAGCCATGCTTCCCCCGTCAATTACTGGATGAAAAACTGGATATTCGCCTTGTGCAATTCGCCGCGCAGGAGGAGCTCGAGCGCTTTCCCCGCCTTCTCCGACGCGAGCTGAAGCCGCAGGTACGGCGCAAGCAGTTCCAGCGGGACAAACCGCCCCGGCGTCTTCGATTTGACCTTGATGAGAAAATAGGCGTCGTCGTTTTCAAGGATCCGGCTGACGCTGTTGACCGGGAGCGACGGATCGCCCTGCTTCAGGATTTCGAGCAGCTCCGTATCCGGCACCGGCTCGCCGTCCGGGTCGATTTCGGCCGCGACCCGGTCGAAATCCTCCCCCTGCCGCAGCCGGGCCCGCGCCGTTTCGGCGAGCTCCTTCGCCTCCGGACGGCTCTTCAACACCCGGATCACGCCGAACTGGTACTGCTCCGGCAGGCGGAAACGCTCCTGGTTCAGCCGGTAAAGCTGTTCGATTTCGGCGTCGTCGACCGTGATGACCTCCGGTGCGATCTTCGCAAGATACTGCTGCAGCGCGACGTTCCAGCGGAAATTTTCGGAGTCGGCCAGCTTCCTGAGCTCCTCCCGCGCCGCTCCGGGTACTCCGTGCGGCAGGGCGCGCTCAAGCTCGGCGAGTTTTTTTTCAGCCGCCTTTTCTGACGGGACGATCCCCTCGACGGCCAGCAGCCGCCCCAGCAGATAGAAGTAGATTTCGGTTTCGGCCGCGCTTTTCGCTGCGGCCGTCAGCTGTGCGCGGCTGTTCTCCGCCGAATAGCCGCCCCTCTTCCGGAGCCGTGCGGCGACCATATCGCGCGTGATTGCCTCGCCGTTGACGGAGGCGACGGTTTCCGGCAGGAAGTCGAATTCCCCGGCTGCGAAAAGCGGAATCGCCGCGCATACCAGCAGGATCCAGACCGGCCGCCGCATATTCCGCACCTATTTCCCGGCGGGTTTGCCGACGACCGGCTCGGCGGCGGTCCTGGCGGCTTCTTCGCGGGCGACATCGGCGATCCGGAGCCTGTAGCCGTCCAGATACGCCCGGAGCTTCGGGGTCATGTTCGACGAGAGCCCGGTCGACGCAGCGGTCAGCGCCGCCGACATCGAGGCGGAGTTTTTCGCCTCTTTCATCTCGCGCAGCAGCATCTCCGCATTGCGCAGCTGGCGCACCCGGGTTCGCTGGCGCGCGAGGTCGCGGTTCGACGGATAGGTCTTCACACCTTCATTCAGGATTTCGAGCGCTTTGCCGATATTGCCGGCATTCACTTCACTCTGGGCGCGCTGCAGAAATGCGTTGCTCTGCTGGACCGTGATCAGCTTTACGATATACTCGTTGCCGATGTCCATCTTACGGAGCTTTTCACCCTGCTCCGACGCAGCGGGCGCGTCTCCGGCCGTCATGCTGTTGAAGAAGCGCAGGATCAGCGCATTGCGTTCCGACGGCGGCGCGGGATGCGCTTTGCCGCATCCGGTCAGAGCCGCCGCGGCGGATGCGGCGCAGACGATTGTCGAGAAAATATACCTGTTCATGCTGTATAAGATAGCGCAGTTTCAGCCGTTTTCAAAGTGCGGGAGCAAAAAAAATCCGCCGAATCGCAATCCGGCGGATCGGGGGCGGGGAGAGCTACGGTTCGAACCGGAGGTCGTCGATGTACACTTTCACAGGCGTTTTACCGCCGTTGTAGAGGAAGAGTTCGCCGCGCAGGTCGGCGGGCCGGACCGCGTTCGCGTTCATTTTGAGGTCGCGGTCGAATTCGAGCCGGACGCGTTTCCACTCCTTCGTGCCGTCTCCGAGCGGGAGCAGCGCGGAGCCGCGGCGGGTCCAGTCGTGGTTCGGCAGCACGATCCGCAACGCGCCCGGCGTCTCCGATTTCACGAGGAAGCTCAGCGCGGCGCACTTCTTGTCCTGTACCGCCTGCCGGTCGAAGCGGGTGAATACGGCGGCATCCGCCCCCCCGGCCGGAGCGGCGAATTCGAACCGGACCGACGCCGCGCCGTCCGCGACATTCTCCGGCTCCGCATCGAGCCGGACGATTGCGAACTTCGCGCCTTTTCCGGCGGTCTCCCAGCGGATCGCGCCGTTGCGTTCGTCTCCGGCCGGGACGCAGGCCGCGGACTGATCCTCTCCGGCGGTTTCAACCAGCATGCCGAGCAGGTTCACCATCGCGGGCATCTCCCAATCCGCAAGGCCCGCACCGAGCGATTTTGCCGAACACTCCGGCATGGACAGCGTCCGGAACAGCATGCGCTCGATGTCGGCGCGGTCGTACGGCAGCTGCATCGAGGCGTTGCCCGCGATGCGGCTGTAGAGGTACGGCGCGTTCGTCCGGTACGCCATGTCGCGGTACATCCCCTCGTACTTCCGCAGCGGCGCGGCGAGTTTCGCATTCGAGCGGTAGAAATTCAGCAGCTCGAACGGCACGCCCTTGCTTGTGCTGTAGAAATCCTTGCCGTCGATGAAGTGTTTCAGGAGCCCCTTCGAAATCGAGGTCGGCCAGAGCGACGGCCACCCCTCGCCGTACCCCTGCGACACGCCGAGCGGCAGATAGGCGCCTTTGCTCCCCGACTGTTCGGCTTCGGCCATCTCGTGGATGACCGGCGCAAGGTGCGGCGGGATCGGGAAATTCAGCGAGTTGTAGAACTTCGCCTGGTTCAGCCGCGCACCGGTTGCAACGGCGGCCTTCGCGGTCATGTAGCGGCCGAAGTCGGCCTCTTCCGGCTTGCCGAGCGCCTCCTTGATCCGCACCATGCCGGACCAGCCGGAGAGTTCGGCGTTCAGCATGTCGATGTTGTTGCCCATGCCCCATTCGACCGCGTTCGAGGCCATCCACGCCCAGTCGTTCCCCGTGAGGTAGTTGCTCATGAAGAGGTCGATGTACGGTTCGTTCGACTCAAAGAAGACCGGATCGCCGGCCATGCGGCTGTAGAGGCCGAGCGTCTGCAGGAAGATTCCGGCCGTCTCGTTCATGTCGTGGAACATCCAGAAGCCGTCGTTGTAACGCACGGGGGCGATGAACGCCATCAGGCTCCAGGCGCCGGTGAACGGCTCCGGCCGGTAGCGCAGGAAGGTCTTGTACTGGAAGAATTCGATGTCCCGCCGGATATTCCGGTCGATCTTCGCATTCAGCCGGGCGCGGGTGTCGTCGTATCCTTTCACGCCGTCGATGTACGGCTTGAACATGAGGTTGCCGGTCACGCCGCCGAGCGTGCGGTGCAGGTCGATGTAGTTCCAGTTGGCCGCTTCGAGGCCGGACTTCGAGGAGGTCGCCTCGCGCAGCTCGCGCTCCGGATAGATGCGCCCCTTCTTCCGTTCCACGATGCTGTAGTTCGGCGCGATGTAGAGCATGCCGACGATCTTCAGGTGCTCCGTGATCCGGTCGAACAGCGCTTTGTTCGCAGCGAGGTCGAGCCGCGGATCCGCCGCCGTCACCGGCAGGCCGTAGCCGGCGTCCGGCAGGGGCAGCGTGTATTCGGAGCGTTTGCCCGGGGCTCCCCACAGCGGCCCGTACAGCGTTGCGAAACCGAGGTCTGCGGCGCCGCCGGTCTTCACGTCGGCGACCTCGGCGTACAGCGGCACGAGCGGCGGAACCGGGGCCACATACTCCGGCTCCACGCTCCAGTCGTTCGGAACGGCCAGGTACTCGAAATCATTGCGGATCGTGACGGTTCCGGACTCCTTGTCGAGCTTGTAGCTTTCGACGCAGCCGACCGTGCGCGCGGCCTGGATCCGGCTCCAGCGCGCACAGCGCTCTGCAATTTCCCGTGGCAACGCTTTCCGCCACGCGGCCGTTTCGGCGGCGGTGTAGTGGCGGACGCCGGAGAGCGGCATGGCGGCGAGGTCGATTCCGCGCTTCGCAAACGTGATTTCAAGGTTCCGGCCCTCCATTTTTGCGCCCGAAATCCGGCGGTTGAAGGTGAAGAGCAGCGGCCAGGCATCGTAGTTTCCGGTCCGGTTCCAGATCAGGAACCAGTTCGAGGAGAGTCCCTTGAGATCGGCCTTCGAACCGGCTTCGAGCTCGATGACGCGGGTTCCGCCCTTGACCGGGTAGGCGAGATACCCGAGCATCGGGCTCTCGATCGAAATCTTTTCCGCATCGGGGTTGCGCAGCAGGACGCCCGGTGTTCCGAGCCCCCAGACGATCTCCGTCGCCCGGCCCCAGCGGCCGCCGGTTCCGAGCATGCTCTTGCCGAGCCAGTTGGTTTTCAGCGCTGCGAGCTTGCCGGGAGTGTGGCTGCCGGAGAAGCTTACGCCGAAATAGTCCTGGTTCACGTCCCACATCCGGAACGTATGTTCAGGGCGGATGCTGATTGCGTTCACGCGATCGTCGTTCAGCCAGCCGAACCGGCCGAAGTTATTGCGGCTGATCCCCTCGCGGAAGCCCTCCGCATCGGCCGGGGCGGCGCGGAATACCGGAAGATCCCGCTCTTTTGCCTGGAGTCCGAGCCCGTAGGGGGGGATCAGCGTGTCGGAGCCGGGCTTCAGCGCCCCCGCATATGCGATCACGCGGCCGGAGCCGTACGCTTTCTCCGCGATCTCCGGCGTACCGTCGCCGGAGGCTTCCAACAGCTTCGCGCCGTCGGCCAGCTTCACATTCAGCAGGTAGGCGAGTTTGCCGTCGCGGTCGCGCTTCGCGGTTTTCGGGTAGGGGTCGGCGCGGTTCAGTGCGAGCGGATTCATCCCGTCGAGCTGTGCGTTGTTCACGCCGAAGAAGAGAGCGGTTCCGCCGCCGCGCACGTAAGCGTCGAGCGCTTTTTGCGTCTCCTCCGGCAGGGCGGTATAGCTGGAAACGACCACGCAGTCCGGTTTTCCCTCTTCCGGAAAGCTGCGGAGCGGCTCGATGAGGTTGTCGTCTCCGTTCAGCCAGAACGCGAATCCCTCCGGCGTCACGCAGTCGAGCAGATAGACGACCCGGCGCGCGAACCCTTCGTTGCGGACGTGGAACTTCTGGCGGAAGAACTCGCCGTTCCGCGGCTTTGCGGGACGGATCTCCAGCGTGTGCCAGCCGGTTTTGAGTGTTTTCACCTGTTCCGGGGAGAGCAGCCGGTAAATCGCAAGGCCGTCCCGGATTTCAAACGCCTCCGACTTGCCGTCGGTGACACGCCGGTTGGACATGTCGTAAATGCGGAAGTCCACGCCGTCGCGCAGCGCGGCCTTGTCGTTTTCGTCGAAGGTATAGGTAAAGCAGAGCGGTTCGGACGGCGTCAGGAAGTGGTCGGTCTTTTCGAACCAGAATCCGGACGGCGTCACGGCGCCCGGCAGGACGAGCGAGGCGCAGGCGGCGAAGGCGGCCAGAAGTCGTTTCATATCATTCTCCGAATTTATTTCCGTTTCGTTAACGTTGGATCAGAAGCGTCGGAATCTCCGTCCGGCACGGTTCGCCGGAGCGGTCCGCGATGCGTTTCCGGATCAGTGCGCAGAGCCGGTCGGTCAGTTCCGCATAGTCCACGCTGCTCGTCGCGATCGCGGGGTGCCAGTGCTGGAACTCGCGGAAATCCCCCTCTCCGGAGAAGAGGATATCCTCTCCGGGGCGGCGGCCCAGTTCGAGCGCCGTTGCGGCGGCTCCCTGCGCGACGATGTCGTTGTGGCAGATCACCGCGTCGGCGCGGGCCAGCAGCTCCTTTTCGCGCATCAGCAGTTCGCGGGTCAGGCTGAACTCGCGGAACATATCGAAGTCCCCCGCGTTGCGCGGCGAGAGGATCGTCCCCGTGCAGTCGGGATGGGCGGCCAGCGCGCGCTTGAATCCCTCGAGCTTCATCTCGGCGTCGTAGCCGTAATAGTCGGGCCGGAGCGCCTTCACATTACAGCTTGAAACGAAGATGAAGCTGCGTTTCCCGAGACTGTAAAAGTAGTCGAACAGCTTTTCGATCTGCCGGTCGTTCCGCCAGTAGAGGAAGTCGAACTCCTCCTCTATGCCGGAGAAATCGCCGCGCCGGCGGAAGGTCTCCGCCGAATAAACCTCGATCATCGGCAGGTTCCGCCGGTAGAGCGAATCGCACAGCAGACTGTGGAGCTGCCCGTAATTGACGACGCAGTCGAGATCCAGCAGCCTGGCGTTCCAGTGTTCCCGGGAGTCCTCGTCCGCCACGCGAACGATTTCGAGCGCCATGTCGAGCCGTTCGTCCAACGCGGTTTCGAGTTCGCGCAGGAAGCGCTGCACGAGCGGGATCCCGGAGGTGTGCAGGATGGGGGAACGGCAGTCTTCTCCCATCACGAAGCCGACCCGGCCCCGGCGCGGCAGGTTGCGGCGCATGAGGATTCCGCCGATATGCGGGCGGTAGTTCAGCTTGCGCATCGCATCCTTGACCCGGCCGCGCGTGTCGCGCGAAATCGGGAACACCTCGGTGCCGTTGATGAAATTCGACACCGTCGTGGTCGAGACTCTCGCCGTCTTCGCAATGGTATTGATATTGATTTTAACTTCCATATGACTCCGATCGGGCCGCCGGGAAATCCGGTTCCGGCCGTAAGATACAGCTTCCGGGCCGAGCAGTCAAGCGATTTTTATTCATGCTCCGCCTTGTTCGCGCGCCAGTGGCGTTTCTTCATAATGCCGTCGGCAATAATCGCAGTATTGACCGTGAGGCTCCCGACGTTTCCGCCGAGAAACAGATAAGTGCCTTTTGTTCCTCCATGCGTCCACTGCGTAAGGTCAAACCCGTAGGTGTCGGCGGACTGGGAACTGTAACAGGTCATCAGTTTATGCGGCTGGCAGACCAATGATATCAATTGCGACGGACGGTTCTTTACCCGTGTGTAAGCTCCTTCCAGGCATGTTTTATCCGCCTTCGTCCACAGATAGCCGTTGGCGCGGTAGCTTTTCGGGCTGTGCTCCTTGTTCGTCCGCTCAATCATATCGCTCGGACAATGCAGGAGCTTGACCCCGGCGCCGGAATACGGAATATAACCGGTATTGAGAAGGCGGTGCTCCCACCCCACCTTCGTATTGGCTTCCGGCAGGCGGTTGTTATAGCTGTCCGCATACATCTGAATCTGAATGCCGACCTGCTTGAGATTCCCTTTGCACTTTGTTTCGCGGGCGCTCTCCCGTGCTTTGTTCAGGGCCGGCAGCAGCATCGAAGCGAGGATCGCGATGATCGCAATCACAACGAGGAGTTCGATCAGGGTGAAACTTTTCTTCATCTTCCGTCATCTTCCTTTTTGCTGAACAATGTTACATATCAATCGTATATTCCACATGGGAAAATAATTCCGGCCGGAGATCGGCCGGAACGATGCCTTTATTCGTGTTCCGCCTTGCCTGCGCGCCAGTGACGGTTGAACAGGGCGCCGGAGTAGCCGCAGTCGCTGCTGCCGAACGTGACGTTGCCGACGTTGCCGCCGAGGAAGAGGAACGTTCCCTTCTTGCCGCCGTGTGTCCACTGCTGCTGTGAACTCGAGCTGGCCACTGTGAACTGATATTGAAAGGCGGCGGTTCCGCTGTAAAATACCATGCCTTCATGCGGCTGGCATACAAGAGATATCAGCTGCGACGGCCGGTTCTTTGCATTCAGGTACGCTCCCTGGAGCCCTCCGGCGACATCCGTGGCCCATACATAACCGTTGCAGCGATAGCTTTTCAGATGGCTGTCGACCGCCAACGCCGCGGCAGTGCGGGGAATCACGTCGCTCGGACACTTGTACATCTTCGAATTGTTCCCCGAATACTGCTGCAGGTTGTTGACGAGTTTGTGTTCCCAGGTGATGCCCGGGTCATTGGCTTTCGCCTCCGGCAGGCGGTCTTTGTTGCTGTCGGCATACATCTGGATCTGCAGGCCGATCTGCCGCAGGTTGTTTTTGCAGCTGGTTTCGCGGCCGCGTTCCCGCGCCTGGTTCAGCGCCGGAAGCAGCATGGAAGCGAGAATTGCGATGATCGCAATAACCACGAGGAGCTCGATCAATGTGAATGTGCGTTTACCCATGATTTCCTCCGTCCGATAATAGTTGGTATATGAAGCTCGGGTCGTCTGGCTATTCTCACTCAGCTTTGCGGCGCATACGGTGCCGTGTTGCGATTTAAGTTCCACGTGTATTGTATATCCTGCTATAATTATACCAAATTCAAAACCGGTTGTCAAGAGGCAGGAGGAAAATTTTCGATAAAAAGTCTGCAGACGCTTTTTACGGATTCACGAGGAGCGTCGGAATCTCCTCACGACGGAACCCGCCGGCTTCGCCTGCCGCGCGCAGCCGGATCAGCTCGCAGATCCGCCCGGTCAGCGCGGTGTAATCGACGCAGCTCGTCGTAATGACGGGATACCAGTATTGCAGTTCCCGGAAGTGGCCTTCACCCGAGAGCAGGAAATCCCTGCCGGGGCGGAGCCCGTTTTCCAGCGCGTAGGAGGCCACGCCGTGCGCGACGATGTCATTGTGGCAGATCACCGCGTCCGCGCCGGAAAGCACACCGGGGGTCGCGGCGAGAAATTCACGGACCAGCGCGAACTCACGGAACATATTGAAATCTCCCTCCATCGGCGGCGTCAGCACTGTGCCGGAGCACTCCGGATGCCGGCCGAGCGCCCGGAGGAAGCCGTCGAGCTTCGCCTGCGCGTCATAGCCGTAATACTCCGGGCGCTGCGACCGGACGTTGAAGCTCGACATGTACAGGAATTTCCGGCAGCCCCTTGCGTAAAAGTGTTCGAACGCCGACTCGATCTGGCGGTCGTTCCGCCAGAAGAGGAAGTCGAATTCATCATCCACGCCGGTGAAATCGCCGTGCCGCCGGAACACCTCGGTCGAACTGACCTCGATCATCGGCAGATTCCGGCGCGACAGCGTGTCGCACATGAGGGCGTTGACCTGGCCGAAGTTGATCAGGCAGTCGATATCCAGCAGCTGCGCGTTCCAGTCCGCGCGCGAATCCTCGTCGCCGACCCGCAGGATCTCAAGCGACATGTCGAGTTCCCGCGAAAGCGCAAGCTCGAGTTCGAGCAGGAAGCGCTGCACGAGCGGGATTCCGGCGGTATGCAGGACCGGCTGCATGCAGTCCTCCCCCATCACGAAGCCCGTCTTGCCCCGGCGGGAGGCGTTGCGGCGGATCAGGACGCCGCCGATGTGCGGACGGTAGTTCAGTTTCCGCATCGCTTCGCGGATGCGCCACCGCGTCTCCGCTGAAATCGGAAACACCTCGGTGCCGTTGATGAAGTTCGACACCGTCGTGGTCGAAACCTTCGCCGCCTTCGCGATCGTATTGATGTTCACCCTGCCTTCCGGCCGTATCATCACACCCTCCCGGCATTTCACGGTCAACGTATATCTTCCTGATTAAGTATACCGGCTCCCGTGCTGTTTTGCAACCCCCGCTTCCTGTTTTTTGCCGAAAGGAATCCTGCGGTCCGCCGTGCCGGACGGATCGCGGTGCGGGCGCGGCTGCCGGAAGCCGCCTTCGCCGGATCGTTTTCCGCATCGCGATTTCGGTGCATTTTTTCCGCCCGGCAATTGCAAACAGGGCGGAGAAACGGTATATTATGGGAAAGACTTTGAAACCGTTTCTTAATCATCATCCAAAGACAGGATAGAACAATGGCAGAGAAAATTCGGGTCGGAATCTGGGGGCTCGGGCGCGCGGGCAACCTCATGCACATCCACGAGCTCGGGCTGTATCCGGAAATGTTTGAAATCGTCGCCGGGTGCGACTGGTGCGCCTCGCGCCGCGAAGCCGCGGCGAAGAAGCTCCCCGGCGCTCCGATCTATGAAAAGGGTGAGGATCTGCTGAAGGATCCGAACGTCGAGCTTGTATCGATCGCGACCCGTTCCCCCGATCACGTGAAGCACGCGATCGAGGCGGTGAAGGCCGGCAAGCTGGTCATGGTCGAGAAGCCGATGGCGTGCCGCATCGAGGATGCGCTTGAGCTCCAGAAAGTCTCCGACGCGAATCCCGGCAAGGTGTTCGTGCGCCACAACCGCCGGTTCGAGGCGGCGTTCTCGCACATCCGTGAAATCATCAAGTCCGGCAGGCTCGGCGAGATCTTCGAGATCAAGCTCTGCCGCCACAACTACCAGTGGCGCGCGGACTGGCAGACCATTCTCGAGTGCGGCGGCGGCCAGCTGTTGAACTGGGGCCCCCACCTCGTCGACCATGCGCTGCAGTTCCTTGAGTGCCCGGTCAAAGAGCTCTGGAGCGACCTTGCGATCGTCGCCTCCCGCGGCGACGCGGAAGACCATGTCAAGATCGTCTTCAAGGGTGAGAACGGCCGGGTCGTCGATGTTGAAATCTCCGGCGGCGCCGCGCTCGGCGATCCGATTTATGCGGTCCGCGGCAGCCGCGGCACGCTGATGAGCTGGGATGAGAAGCGCCTGAAGCTCAAATATCTCGCGCCGGGCTATCCGGAATGCGGTTCCCCGGCCTCTCCGGAGAATCCGCCGCTCGAAGGCGGCTTCGGCGGCCAGGTCAACCCGGTCTGGGTTGAGGATGACCTCGGCGTGGCTCCCTCCAACGGCGATCAGCCCGAGAAAATCTGGAAATATCTCTACAGGGCGATCCGCTGCGGCGAGCCGTATCCGATCACAATGGCCCAGGCGGTTGAGGTGGTCCGGGTTATCGACCGGGTCAAGAAAACGCCGATCCGCGACGTCCGCTGAACACATTAACAGGATAAGGAATCAAGACAGATGAAAGCTCCCGACTCCCAGATCGCGGTAACGCTCTACAATTTGCGCGACTACTGCAAGACTGAAAGCGATCTCGACAAGACGCTCGACAAGGTTTGCGGCATCGGCTATCAGGCGGTGCAGGTCTCCGGCACGCCGCTGGCCGCCGATGTGATCAAAAAGCAGCTCGACAGCCACAATCTTTACTGCTGTGCGACTCATGAGGGGCTCGACACGCTCAAGGGCGACGCCGCCCCGCTGATCGACCGGCTCCAGACGCTCGAATGTGATTTCACGGCGCTCGGCGCGCCTCCGGCCGAGTACCGGAACAGCGTCGAAGGGGTCGACGAACTGATCCGCATCTTCGAGACGATGGGTGCGAAGCTCCTCGAAAAGGGGATCCGGCTCGGATACCACAACCATCACTTCGAATTCGAACGCCTGCCCGGCACCCGGGAGCTCATGCTGGATTACTTCTACCGGAACAGCAATCCGGACCTCGTCGCGGCCGAGATCGACGTGCACTGGGTCACGCGCGGCGGACAGAATCCGGTGAACTGGATCCACAAGGTCGGCAAGCGCATGCCGGTGATCCACTTCAAGGATTTCGCGATCATCGACGGCGGCACCCCCGTTTTCTGTGAAATCGGCGAGGGGAACCTCGACTGGCCCGCAATCATCCAGGCGTGCCGCGAAGAGGGCGTCCGCTGGTACTCGATCGAACAGGATGCGCTGTTCCGTGACCGCGACATCTTCGAATCGATCAAAATCTCCTTCGACAACCTGAAGGCGATGGGCGTAAAGTAACCGGAATTTACGCGGAAACGGCCGTGAATCATTGCGATTCGCGGCCGTTTTTTATCTGCTGCTGCGGGACTACTGCCGGAATTCCGCCTCAAGCGCGTGGCGTCCGATCTTTTCGCCGTTGTCGATTGCGCCGAGCAGCAGTTCGGCGGAACGCCTGCCGCACTCGCGGCGCGGCGCGAAAATCGCGTGGTAGTCCGCCGGGACCCGGTCGAGCCGGACGCCGTCGCAGCCGACGACGGGGATTGTGATGCCGCGTGCTTCGAGAACGGCGCAGATCTCCGGAACAAGCATATCGGTTCCGACGATCAGTGAGTCGGGCCGGGTGCGGTCCAGCAGCCGTTCGATGGCCGCGCGTCCTTCCTCCGGGCGCGGCCAGCACCCTTCCACCAGCGTGCGGTCGACCGGCATGAAGCGCTGGACCGCATAGACATAGGCGTTGAATTTCTGGAGGATGCCGGGGTTGATCCACGCCTCCACATGGCCGATGAACCCGATTTTCCGGCACTGTCGCCGCCGGGCCAGGTATTCGACCGCGTCGTTGACGCCGCGGAAGAAATCAAAGCAGACCTGCGGCACGGCCGGGTCGAAAATCTCGTCTCCGGCGCAGACCATCGGGCGGCGCGACGCGGCGATCCGGTCCAGCAGCCACTTTTCGCCGGGGCCGACGACGACCCGTCCCGCCGCGTCGGAGAGCGACATCGCATTGATGTCGAACAGGTGCGTCTCCGGGTCAGCCACGATGTGGTTCAGGATGATCCTGCACCCGGAAGCGTTGAATACCTCATGCGCCCCTTCGAGCACCTCGCTCCAGAACGGGTGCAGAAACGGCGCCGTGAAGCCGGAGAAGATGATTTCGATCATCCTGCTGCCGTCCGGCGCGCCGTTTGCATTCGGCCGGATCACGGTGCCGACCCGGCGGCGGCGTTCGACGAGCCCGGCGGCGGCGAGCCGGTTCAGCGCCTTGTTCACAGTTTTGATATTGACTCCGAACTCTTCCGCCAGCCGCGCCGCGGGCGGCAATATTTCGCCCGTGCGCCCGTGTGCGATGCGGCGCTTCAGTTCCGTCAGCAGTTCCTCTTGGCAGGAGGTGAACATGATTCATTTCCTTTGCGTTTTAATCCTTATTAATACCATATACCGATATGTGGATAATACAAATGAATCGTGAGGAAAATATTAATATTTTCTTGTTTTATCAAAATTTACTTGACATTTCATTTTGCTTGAGGTATAATTAAAACCAGATAAAACCATCATATATTATCGGACTTTATATGGTATATAGATGTCGGAAAGCAACCCGTTATCGGAAGGACCCGCTGCAATGAAAGAGAAATGCTTCACACTGATCGAGCTCCTGGTGGTTATTGCGATCATCGCGATTCTTGCTTCCATGCTGCTGCCTGCGCTGAATCAGGCGCGCTCCCGCGCCAAAGACATCCAGTGCACGTCGAACCTGAAGCAGCTCGGAACCTACATGGCGATGTATATCGACGGCAACAACGGCGTGGTTCCGGCCGGCAACTGCAACATCAGTTACGCCAAATGGTACGGCAAGTGGCAGGATATGCTTATGAGCCTCCACTCCCCGAACACGAAAAACGAGAACAACTGCTACCTCAGGAAGGAAGGCAGCCTGAAGATTCCGCTCGGCCCGTTCGCCTGCCCCGCCTCTTTCGCATACGATCCGGCGAAGAGTACCCGGCACTACGGCATCAACGACCCGCGGTCCGTGAACGAGGGCCGCGGCTTTGCTTCGAACCGCGACGGTTCGTGCGATATGAAGATCACGCGGATCAGGATGCCGAGCCGGCGCGCGGCCATGTTCGACACCGACCAGTGGGACAGCTCCCCCGATCCGCAGGCCTGCAAGCGCGACAGCGGCACGAAGGACGGCCTGGTCGTTTCGAACGCCAACGGCATCGGCGAATACCGCCACGGAGGGCACAGGGCGATGAACGTCTGTTTCGCCGACGGCCATGTGGAACAGCGTTCCAAAGAGAGCATTCCGCAGGATTATAAATCGGACGACGGATATTTCTGGGGCTCCGCGGCGCGGGACTGAACCGGATTTCACGACAGGAAAGGGAAAAACGATGCAGCTGAAAAAAATCGCCGCCTGGTGCGCCGCGTGCCTTGCCGCCGCGGGATTCGGGGCGGAAGCTCCGAAAATCGACAACTCCGCCCTGATTCCGGAGATCCGCCCCGACAGCGAGGTGAAGCTCGAAGCGCTTTCTCCCGGCGCGACCGCGAGCCCCGACTGGGTCAAAAGCCTGATCATCGTCGAAGCCAACGTCTTCACCGCTTCGGACGACAAGAAGTTCAGCGGAATGGGGAAGACGCTCGACCATCTCGCGGAGATGGGGGTGAACGGCCTCTGGATCACGCCGGTTAACGAAGGGAACCACTACGGCAATTTCGGGATCCACACGCTGAATCCGGGCCTGACCGGAGAGACGGAAATGGCGGAACGCTGGGCGAGGGTGCGGGAGTTTGTGGACGAGGCCCACCGCCGCAACATCCGGGTCTTCTTCGATGTGGTTTCCTGGGGTGTGACCCGGCGCTACGGCGGAGCGCCGCTTTACAGAGAGAAACCGGAGTGGTTCGGCAAGCCCGTCGAAAAGTGGCACGGCTGGCTGTGGAACTGGAAGAATCCGGAGCTGCGCGAATGGTTCACTTCGCGCCTCGTCGAGATGATCCTGATGACCGGCGCCGACGGTTTCCGCTGCGACTGCGCCCCGTTCTACGCCGGCTACGATCCGTATGGCGCGGCGCGGGAACGGCTGCTGGCGTTCGGCCGCAAGGTCATCTTCATCGCGGAGAGCGGCAGCTCCCGCAAAGGGGTGTTCGACTTCGATCAGGTCGCCTTCTGCAAAGACAACAACCGGAAAGCCCCGCGCAAGATCGGCGACGTCTTCCTCGAAAAGAATATCGTCGATGTGATCCGCACGGGGGACGAGCTCATCGCCCGCGATTCGGAGCTCACACCCGGCGAGCAGCGTTTCTACACCTATCAGCTCACCAGTCACGACAGCGAGGAGTTCGTCGCGCACGGCAGCCCGGTCGCGTTCGGCTATCAGGCGCTCTTTTCGCCGTTCATCCCGCTCTGGTATTTAGGGGAGGAGTGGAACAATCCGCGCAAGGTCTCCTCCGGTTGGTCGTGGTCCAACCCGGTTGACTGGGAGCTGCTTGCAAAAGATGGAAACCGCTCCTTCTTCGAGCTCGTGAAGAAGATGATCCGCATTCGCCGGACGCATCCTGAGATTTTTGAATATTTCCCGGCCAGTTTGCGTCGGGAGGCCAATATCTGCAAGGTCGTGACCGACCGCCCCGGACTCCTTCAGCCCTACGCGCGTTACCGGAACGGCGGCGCCGTGCTGATTGTGCCGAACAACGGGGACAGCACCGCCGTTATCCGGATCTCGATTCCGTATGCGGAAGCCGCGATCGGCGGCGGGGACGTGACCGTGACCGACCTGCTGGCGGACCGGCCGCTCGCCTCCGGCCGCCCGGAGAGCTTTACGGTCGAGCTCCCTGCCGGGGCGCTCGGCGTCTACGGGGTGTCGCCCGGGAAATGAAGCTGCGGATCCTCGCTTTCGGGATAATGGCTGCGGGGCTTCTGGCGGGCTGCACGGTCGCGCCCCGGAGCTTCACGGTCGACAACGGCTGTTTCGAGCTGGAGCTGAACGATCCCGCCGCGCCGGACCCGGATGGCGCATTCGGCTGCCGTTTTCTGCGGCCCGGCTGGATCACCGGCCTGTGGCCGGCGGGCAGCGGTGAAAGCGTGTTCCACACCCGGACGCTGTACGGGCATCATCCCGCTTTCGGCTGCACGCAGGAGATCGTGCCGGAACTGGAACTCGCTCCGGGGCGGCAGCTGAAGATCGGCGTCGGCGTGATCGAGCCGAACCCGGTCAACCGCTTCCGTGCGAGCCCGGTCGAGCTTTTTCCGTGGAGCGTGGAGTTCGAACGGACACGGGGGAGGGCCGTGATGACGGCCCGCCAGAGCTCCGGCCGCCATTCCGGCTACGCCTACGAGCTGACTGTGACGGTGACCGTGACCGGGGGCTCGCCGGAAATCGTCATGAAGCAGGAGCTGTGGAACACCGGAGTGCGGCGGTTCGCCGGAGCCGCCTACCTTCACCCGTTCTTCCGCGTCAGGGAGCGGGAGAGCTGCCGTTTCCGGCTGCCCGGCGGCGCCTCCGGGCGCGTGTTCGACATGCCGGAGTCCGTGGAGGAGAAGTATGAAGCTTCCGACGGCGCCCGGCTGCTCCGTGCCGTTTTCCGGACCGACAGGGAGTGTGCCGTGACCGTTGCCGCCGACAGGCCGCTCTCTGCCGGCCGTCTCTGGCACAACGGGAAAAACTGCTTTTCCGTGGAGCCGTTCATCGCGGTGAACATCGCCCCCGGGGAACGGCGGGAGTGGACCTGGCGCCTGGAGGTCGGTTCCGGCCGGATTCGATAAGAAACTCATCATAGGAGGATATCATGACAATATACGGAAAATTTCTTTTGCGGCTTACGCTTCTGCTCTTCGCAGTTGCGGTCTCCGCCGGGCCCCTGAAACCGCAGTGGAAGCTCTGCCGGGGGGCCGGGCTCGAAACCCGGGACGGAAAGCAGTATCTGCGCGTCACCGTCCGCCCGGAAGACAAGGCGGAGATGAACTGCGCCTCCGCCGAATTCGATCTCACCCCTTATGCCGGCTGCATGGCCGAATTCTCGATCCGCGCCCGCGCGAAAGAGGTGTCGGAGCCGCGGAACTACTACAACGGCGTGAAATTCATGCTGAACTTCACCGACGCCGATGGCCGGGAGTACTGGAACAACGTTCTCAGCCTCTCCGGGACCTTCGACTGGCGGACGATCTCCTTCTGTGCGACGGTCGGTGTCCCCGGCGGGAAATCGCAGCTGAAGCTCGGGCTGCAGGAGAGCTCCGGCGAAGTGGAGTTCGACCTCGATTCCCTGCGCGTCACGAAGCTCTTCTCCACACCGGACGAGACGTACACGGCCGACTATTCCGATGCCGTGCGGTCCACCCCGCAGCTGCGCGGCGTGATGTCGCCGGTGCGCTTCAGGGAGGAGGATTTCGCCACCCTCAGGGAGTGGAATGTGAACCTCGTCCGCGCCCAGATGATCCGCAACTGGCACAAAGCGAACGCCGAACGCGACCTCGGGGACTATGACCGCTGGCTCGACGGCATGCTCGACCATTATGAAGAGATGTTCAAACTCGGCCATGAGAAGTACGGTCTGCGCTTCGTGATCGACCTGCACACGCTCCCCGGAGGGCGTTACGAAAACCGCGAGATGGCGATGTTCCACGAGAAGCTGTTCGCGGACCACTTCATCGCCGTCTGGAAGAAGATCGCGACCCGGTTCCGGGACAATCCGGCCGTCTGGGGCTACGATCTCGTCAACGAGCCCGTCCAGATCCGCCGGGCGCCGTACGATTACTGGAGTCTCCAGCGTCAGGCGGCCGAAGCGGTCCGCGCGATCGACCCGGAACGGCCCATTTTCCTTGAGTCGAACATGTCGGACGCGCCGGAGACGTTCCGCTATCTCGCGCCGCTCAGGCTGAAGAACATCATCTATCAGGTTCACATGTACAAGCCCGGCGCTTACACGCACCAGCGGGTCAAGGTCCGGGACGGCAGGCTCCGGCCCGGAGAAAAGCCGATCGCCTATCCCGGAGTGATCGGCGGAACCCGCTATGACAGAGAGGAGCTGCGTCGCGACCTCCAGCCCGTGCGCGACTTCCAGCAGAAGTACGGCGCGCGCATCTATGTGGGGGAATTCTCCGCCGCCGTCTGGGCGCCGGGAGCGGCGGAGTATCTGCGCGACCTCATCGCAATTTTCGAGGAGTACGGCTGGGACTGGACCTACCACGCGTTTCGCGAATCTGCCGTCTGGGATGTGGAGAAGGCCGGCACCGACCGGACGGATATCCGCCCCGCCGCCGATACCGACCGCAAACGTGTGCTGCTCGAAGCATTCAAACGCAATAAAACGGAGTGAAAACAGGATGGACCGCAAGATTCCCGTATCGCATTTCCTGCAGACCAGGGAGGTCGAGACCGCCGCTCTCGACGCATTTTTCGACGGCTGCGCCTCGGAGGGGGTCGAGGCCCTCTCCCTCACGCCCCGGGAGCTCGAACCGCTGCTGTCGGAGCCGGAGCGGCAGGACGCATTGCGCCGGGCCTCGCACCGGAGCGGCGTCCGCTTCCTGAACGCCCATGCTCCCTACGGTGAACGGTGGGATCTGAACTGCCCCGATCCGTCCCGCCGCGCCGCGCTGCTGGCCGGGCAGAAACACGTCTTTGAACTCTGCGCCTCGTTCGGAATCGAAAGCGTCACCATGCATGTCGGAACCAACGACAGCGGCCGCCCGCTTCCCGAACTGCGCGAACACACCCGCAGGTCGCTCGCGGAGCTCCTGCCGGAAGCGGAGAAGCACGGTATTATCCTTGCGGTCGAGAATACGCTTTTCCCGACCGACGCCCCCGGAGAGCTCCTGAATTATCTCACTGAATTCGCCTGCCCGGCGCTCGGTGTCTGCTTCGACGCCGGCCATGCGAACCTCATGGACGCCGCTCCCGGCAAACGGTCGGAGATGATGATCGACTGGATTCAGATGCGTTGGAAGGAGGGCGTCCGTTTCCAGACGGACACCCTCGCTTTGCTTCTGCCGCACGTCGTGACCTGCCATCTGCACGACAACCGCGGCTTCAATGACGAACACCTGCTTGCCGGAGACGGCACGATCGATTGGCCGAAGCTGTTCGGGCGTCTTTCGCACGCCCCCCGGCTCCGCTCCTTCCAGAACGAGGCGAACATGGCCGCGTACCGGATTGTGCCGCGCCGGGCCGTCGACCGGTTTACCCGTCTCACGGCCCCGGCTCCGGCTCTTTAGAAATCAAACGGGGATTTACGGCGGGCTTCGACGGCCTGCCGGATAACCTCTTTCAGGTTGCCGAGTTCATCGGTTCCGGCGCTGATGGGGATGATCTCGAGAAGCTCGTGCGCGAGCTCGGCACGGAGCAGTTCGAGGTTTTCCGCCGCGCCGGGCAGATCCATTTTGTTCGCGACGACGATGGTCGCCCGCTTTGAGAGGCCCGGCATGTAGAGCTCCAGCTCTTCGCGCAGATGGGCGAGGTCCTCCCACGGAGTGCGCCCGTCAACGCCGCCCATATCCAGCACGTACGCGAGCAGTGTGGTGCGCTCGATGTGCTTCAGGAAAGCGTGTCCGAGCCCGACGTTGTCGTGCGCCCCTTCGATCAGCCCCGGAATGTCGGCCATGGTGATCCTGGTGAAGTCCGGGTATTCGATGACGCCGACGACCGGATGCAGGGTCGTGAACGGGTAAGGGGCCACCTTGGGGCGCGCAGCCGACACCGCACGCAGCAGTGTGGACTTGCCGGCGTTCGGGTAGCCGACCAGGCCGACGTCCGCGATGGTCTTGAGCTCAAGGACGATTTCGCGTTCCTCGCCGGGTTCGCCGGGTTCGCATTCGCGGGGCGCACGGTTGGTCTGGGTCGCGAAACGCGGATTGCCGCGCCCGCCGCGCCCGCCCTTTGCCACGATAATCTGCTTGCCGGCCTCGTTCATGTCCGCGATGAGTTCTCCGGTCGCGCGGTCGGTCACGACGGTTCCGACGGGGACCTTGAGCGTGATGTCCGGCGCCTTGCGGCCGTGCATGTTGGAACCTTTTCCGCCGGGGCCGCTCTGGGCCTGATAGTGGCGGTTGTAAACGAGCGCCTGCAGGCTCTGTTCGCTGTTGGTCGCCTCGAGGATGACGTTGCCGCCGGGGCCGCCGTCGCCGCCGTCCGGGCCGCCGCGCGGGATGAATTTCTCACGGTGGAAGCTGCAGCAGCCGTTGCCGCCGTCGCCCCCCTTCACCGTAATGGTGGCTTTATCTACAAACATATCAGACTCCTGTTCCCTGTTTGACGAAAAAGCCCCGAAGAGAACGATTCTCCGGGGCTTCCTGATCTGGTTTCAGCTGTGTTCGGTACGGCCGATTACTCGGCGGAAACCGGAACGATGCTGACCTTGCGCTGCGTCTTGCGGAATTCGACGGTGCCGTCGCAGAGCGCGAAGAGCGTGAAATCACGGCCGACGCCGACGTTGTTGCCCGCGTGGAAGCGGGTTCCGCGCTGACGGACGATGATCGAGCCGGCGGAGACGCACTCGCCGCCGAACGCTTTGATACCCAGATACTTCGGATTGCTGTCGCGGCCGTTGCGGCTGCTGGACTGACCTTTTTTATGTGCCATTTTGTCAATTCCTGTTTTATGTTAAGTTTTAAAAAATCATCAAGTGTCGAACATCTAAAATACCACAATTTTCGGGAAATGCAACCATTGTTCACAAAAATTGCGATTTTTTGTGAACATGCCGCATTGCGAATTCCCGCGGGAGGCGGTATATTACATAATATACTACGCAATGAGGATTTTGACGATGACATTCATGCAGGCATTCCGGAAATTCATCCGCTATTACCGTCCCTACCGCGGGCTGTTTTACTTCGACATGGTCTGCGCGCTGGCGGTGTGCGCGATCGACCTTGCGTTCCCGCAGATCCTGAACTCGCTGACCAAAGGGCTGTTCCTGGAGGAGCCCGAGGCGATTTTCGGGGCGCTGGGGTATATCGGCGCGGGGCTGCTTGCGATGTACGTCGTCCGCTACGGCTGCCAGTATTTCATCACGAGCTGGGGGCATATCATGGGAGCGCGCATGGAGAGCGACATGCGGCAGGACCTCTTCAACCACTACCAGCGGCTCTCCTTCACTTACTACGACCGGAACAACACCGGGGAGATGATGTCGAAGCTCGTGAGCGACCTCTTCGATATCTCCGAGCTCGCGCACCACGGGCCGGAGAATATCGTGATCTCGTCCCTGAAGATCATCGGCGCATTCACGATCCTGATGTTCATGAACGTGCCGATGACGCTGCTGCTGCTCGGCGTCACGCTGGTCATGGTCGTTTTCAGCCTCTGCAAGAACCGCCGCATGCACCGGATCTTCATGGACAACCGGCGCAAGATCGCGGCCGTGAATGCACGTGTGCAGGATTCTCTCTCCGGCATCCGGGTCGTGAAATCTTTCGCGAACGAGGAGGTCGAGTGCGGAAAGTTCGACGAATGCAACCGCCGCTTCCTCGACTCCAAGACCGACAGCTACAAGATCATGGGCAGCTTCCACGCCGGCAACAGCTTCTTTCAGGGGCTGCTCTACACGCTTGTCCTGGTTTCGGGCGGATACTTCATCGCGAAGGGCAGGCTCGACGCGATGGCGCTCGCAATCTACGCGCTGTACATCGGCATCTTCCTGAATCCGATCGAGGTGCTCATCAACTTCACGGAGCAGTTCCAGCGCGGCTATTCCGGCTTCAAGCGCTTCATGGAGGTGATCCTGACCCGCCCGGAGATCGTCGATGCGCCCGACGCGAAGCCGCTCCCGGATGTGAAGGGGCACATCGAATATGACCACGTGAGCTTCCGTTACGGCAGCGAGGCCGAAGTGCTTTCGGATATCAATATCGACATTTCGCCCGGCAGGACGGTCGCGCTCGTCGGCCCCTCCGGCGGCGGGAAGAGCACGCTCTGCTCGCTGCTGCCGCGTTTCTATGACGTGACCGGCGGAGCCGTGAAGATCGATGGGGCGGACGTGCGCCATGTGACGCAGCAGTCGCTCCGCAGCACGATCGGAATCGTCCAGCAGGATGTCTATCTCTTTTCCGGGAACATCCGCGAAAACATCGGCTACGGCAAGCCCGGCGCGACCGACGGAGAGATCGTCGCCGCCGCGAAGCGCGCGAATATCCACGACTTCATCATGACGCTGCCCGAAGGGTACGATACGTTCACCGGTGAACGCGGCATCCGGCTTTCGGGCGGGCAGAAGCAGCGAATCGCAATTGCGCGCGTCTTCCTGAAGGACCCGAAGATCCTGATTCTCGATGAAGCGACCAGCGCGCTCGACAACGAGAGCGAACGCTTCATCCAGGCTTCGCTCGAGGAGCTCACGCGCGGCCGCACGACGATCGTGATCGCCCACCGGCTCAGCACGATCCGCAACGCCGACGAGATCATCGTGATCACGCCGGACGGGATCCGCGAACGCGGCAGCCATGCCGAGCTGCTGAAACTCGACGGCCTTTATGCAAAGTACTACAATATGCAGTTCGAAGGGCTGGAGTGACGGACTTTTTTTCGGAATTTCATTTGCATTCCGTGCGGGAATGCGTTATTTTGAGTTGGCAGGCATTGACAGTCATGAACAGCAGAGGGAGACGTCGGCGATGAAAGAACGTGTTTTCACGGTTAAGAACAAGGCCGGCATCCATTGCCGCCCTTCGAGTGTGATCCTGAATGCGATCAACAAAGAGTTCCCTTACCACTCCTTTTATGTGGAGACCGGTGACGGGCAGGAGACGGAGCTCAACAGCATTCTGACGCTGATTTCGCTCGGGCTCACGGTCGGAAGCAAGGCGATCCTGAAAGTCGAGGGTCCGGACGAGGAAAAGGCTGCGCAGCGGATCGGCGACCTCTTCGAAAATGAGTTCGACTTCCCGCCCCGCTAGTCCGGCGGAGTTTCTGCGGCGGATTCCGGCCCGGGGATGGTTCGGGATCCTGCTGACGGCAGGGCTCCTGCTCCGGATCGTCTATCTGCTGGAGTTCCGGGAGTCGTTGCTGTTCGACACGCCGGTCGGTCCGGACGTCCAGGAGTATTACGAGCGCGCCCGGGATATCCTGAACGGCGATTTTTTTCCGCCGGGAGCCGACCACCATGCGCCGTTCTACAGTTGGGTGCTGGCCGGACTGCTGGCGCTCACGGGGGGAGCCGTCCCGGCGGTCCGGGTTCTGCAGCTCCTGCTGAATTTCGGCGGATGGCTGTTGCTGTTCCGGCTGCTTCGCCGGATCCCCGCCGTCCCGGGAAAGGTCGCATGGACGTTCCTTGCGATCGCGATGCTCTACCCGGTTCCGCTGTTCCATCAGTCTCAACTCGTGTCGGAGTCGATCCTGCTGCCGCTGCTTGCGGGGGCGTTGTCGCTGCTGTACGCGGGAGAGGCGGCGGAGGGCCGGGGGCGGCGCGGAGTCTGTTTCAGAGCCGCCGGCGTCTGCGCCGGGCTCGCGGCGGTCACGCACCCGATGACGCTTGCGTTCGGGGGAGCTGTCGTGTTGTGGCTTCTCCTGCGGAAAAGGCCGCGCTGCGCCGCGCTGTTTCTTGCAGGGGTCACGCTTTGCGTAATTCCGGTTTCCGCCGTCAACAGCGTTCGGGCCGGAAGGCCGATTTTCGTGCAGGCGGGCGGCAGCTTCAACTTCTGGCTCGGCAACAACCCCGGTGCGACCGGCGGATGCTATCTGCGTCCGGGCGCGGAGTGGGAGCGGCTTCACGCAGAGGCGGGCCGCGAGGCGGAAAAGCGCAACCTCTCCGTCGACCGGGTCTGGTTGGGCCGCGCGTTTTCATTTTTCACGCAGCATCCGTTCCGGGCGCTGCTGCTCGGCGGGCGGAAGGCGGCGATGGCGTGGAGCCCGCGCGAGCTGATTTCCGGCGCGGATGCGGACGCCATCGTGCGCGAGACCGCCGTGATTTTTTATGGATCGCTGCTCACGCTTCCGATTTTCGCACTGGCGTGGATCGGGCTCGTTTTCTGCTGGAGGCGGAAGGCCGGGCAGTACCGGTATTTCTATTTGCTGCTGTTCGTGATGTGGGCCGCACAGGTGCTGACGGTCACTTCCGGCCGCTACCGTACCGCGATGATTCCGGCAGTCCTGCTCTTTGCCGCCGTCGGCGTGACGGAGCTGGAGCGGCGCTGGCGCGTGATCGTTCCGGCGGCGTTCCTCTGCGTCTCCCTGCTGCTTTCGACGGAGCTGCGCGGCCTTGACGAAATGACCTCGCTCTGCGGAGAGGCCGCATACCGGAAGGGGGATTTCGAACGTGCGGTGCCGCTGCTTGAATATGCGATGCTCCATGCGGAGGCGCCGGGACGGTTCGAGAACCTGCTCGGCAGCATCGCGATGCGGACCGGAAAGCCGAAAGAGGCGGAGGAGCGGTTCCGGCGCGCGGCGCAGGCGGAGCCGGAGCGGGCGGAGGGGTGGATGAACCTGGCGAACCTGCTGTCGCAGGAGCCGTCCCGCGCTTCCGAGGCGGAGGAAATCTACCGGCGGATGATTTCCGCTTTTCCGGACAAGGCGGATCTGTATTATAATTATGGTCTTCTGCTGCAGAAGCAGCAGCGGCTCGGCGAGGCGGAGCGGATGTTCCGGGAGGCCGTGCGGCTCGACCCTCTCCATGCTCCGGCATGGAACGGAGCCGGGACGGCCGCGATCCTCTCGACCCGTCCCGCCGAAGCGGTTCCTCTTCTTGAGCAGGCGCACCGGCTTGAGCCGCGGAACCCCGATTATCTCGGCAACCTTGTCTACGCCTGTCGCGCCGCCGGGGATTCCGCCCGGCTTCAGCTTTATGGAGAAGAGCTGCGGCGTCTGTTGGAATCCGAAAAATGACAGAAATGTTATTCCGGTCTGGATGATCCGGCTCCATTTTTGTAGAATCGGTGCGGAGAAATGCGTAATATTACAAAAATGTAACTACCGATATCGATGATTACAAAGATGTCATATTATCAATTGCCGCGAAAAAATTATTTATTTGCCCAATGCTGATCTGCAAGGAATTATGCCATTTGGCATGATTTTTGCTATAACCACAGGAATGCATTTTCTATAAATGCGAACCGAATAACGAAAGGTTTTTTGAAATGAGCAATTATGTTGATCGCGTGTTGTCCGGCCTGCAGCAGGCCAACGGCAATGAGAAGGAGTTCATTCAGAGTGTGACCGAGGTTCTCGGGTCGCTCTCGAAGATGCTCGATGCACAGCCGAAGTATGAGAAGAACAAGATCCTCGAGCGCATGGTCATTCCGGAGCGCGCGATCGTCTTCCAGGTTCCGTGGGTTGACGACAAGGGCGAAATCCAGGTCAACACAGGCTACCGCGTGCAGTTCAACAGCGCGATCGGCCCCTATAAGGGCGGGCTGCGCTTCCACCCGTCGGTGAACCTCTCGATCCTGAAGTTCCTCGGCTTCGAGCAGGTCTTCAAGAACAGCCTGACCACGCTGCCGATGGGCGGCGGCAAGGGCGGCGCGAACTTCGATCCGAAGGGCAAGTCCGACCGTGAAGTCATGGCGTTCTGCCAGAGTTTCATGCGCGAGCTTTTCCGCCACATCGGGCCGTCGACCGACGTTCCGGCCGGCGACATCGGCGTGGGCGCCCGCGAAGTCGGGTATCTCTTCGGCCAGTACAAACGCATCGTGAACAGCTATGACAGCGTCATGACCGGCAAGGGGCTGAATTGGGGCGGCAGCCTCGTCCGCCCGGAAGCCACCGGCTACGGCGCGGTCTATTTCGCGGCTGAGATGCTCAAGACCCGCGGCCGCGGCTTTGACGGCGCCCGCGTGCTGATCTCCGGCTCCGGCAACGTCGCGCAGTTCGCGGCGCAGAAGGCGGCGCAGCTCGGCGGCAAGGTGCTTTCGCTCTCCGACTCGAACGGCACGATCATCGACGAGGACGGCATCGACGCCGAAAAGCTCGCATATGTCATGGAGCTCAAGAACGTGAAGCGCGGCCGCATCTCCGAATATGTGAAGAAGTATCCGGCCGCGAAGTACTGCGAGGGCAAGCGCCCGTGGACGCTCGCGAAGTGCGACATCGCAATGCCGTGCGCGACTCAGAACGAGCTGAACCTCGATGAGGCGAAGGCGCTCGTTTCGAACGGCTGCATCTGCGTCTGCGAAGGCGCGAACATGCCGACGACGCTTGACGCGACCGAGTTCTTCCTCAAGAACAATGTGCTTTTCTCTCCCGGCAAGGCTTCGAACGCCGGCGGCGTCGCCACGAGCGGCCTTGAAATGAGCCAGAACGCGATGCGTCTCTCCTGGTCCCGTGAAGAGGTTGACGCGAAGCTGCACGGCATCATGGTCAACATCCACAACGCCGCCCGTAACGCGGCCGCCGAATTCGGCGAACCGGACAACTATGTGATGGGCGCGAACATCGCCGGCTTCCGCAAGGTCGCCGACGCGATGATCGATCTCGGCATCTGAGTTGCCGGGTGTTGCGCGGGATTCCGATTATACCCCGCGCGATTCCCGGGAGGGAAGATGGTTTCCACAGGACCCTGGAGGCGGAATGTCCTCCGGGGTTTTTCTATTCAGCGGTCTGCTGTGAGCCGATAGGCCTTACCGGGGACATCGGATGCCAGGACCAGCAGGAGCCGTTCAAGTGCGTGTGCAACCGTCCCGTCCGGCGGAATTGGCTCTGCCGGGAAGTCGTCGGGGGAGAGCGGCAGCTCCAGAAGCCGTTTCAATGCCTCCGAACGGGCCCAGAACATGCTGCCATGCGGAAAGTCGATGATCGGGAATTGCCGGATATCCAGATCTGTACAACTGTCAAGCAACTGCTTTGCAGCATCATAATTGCAGCTCCAGCCGGTTATGCTGTCCGGTTCCGCTTTGGGATGAGCGGCGGGGTATACAAATTTCCCATCCTGCCTGAGCAGGGTGAGGATTCCTGCCGTCTGTTCCGGTGAGCCCAGAAGCAGCCTGAGGATACGGTCCAGCCACTCTTTGAGTGCCGGATCGTGGGGGCTGCGTTTCGTGTGCAGGTGGCAGATGATATCGTAGCGGCGGAGCTCATCGGCGAACGTTGTCAGAAAAGGAGCCAGGTCCCGTCCCCGGTTTGGCACTTTCTGCAGGCGGACCGTTCCGGCATTCGGGAGGGCGGCGCGGAATTCTTCGGCAGACTCGCCATCGCTGCAGCAGGATATGAACAGGTCGAATTTGCAGGGGATATTTTTCAGCGCTCTGACAAACTGCTCCTTCAGCTCCGGATAGAACAAATGGAGGTGGACGGCGATGCTTCCGCCCGGCTTTCCCTCCGGCAGCATCTCAGGAGAAATTTCCCGGATGGCGAGACGCTCCAGGCAGGCCGAACGGATTGCACCGAGGCCGGCGATATCCAGCTCCAGCCGGCCGAACCCTTTCCTGCCCTCTTCCGCTCCATGCCGGATATAGTGCCAGAATGCGTTCATTCCCGACTCGCGGACATCCGGATAGCAGGCCAGATACTTCCGGGCATCGAAAAAAATGCAGGGAGAGCTTCCCGCTTTTTCCCCGGTCCGAACATAATGCCAGACCGGATGAATCATCAATCTGGCGAACTTGGAGAACAGCGGAATGGATAGCCGGGCCAGTCCGGCCCACCAGGAGGTGCGCCGGTACTCCCGGTACGCCGGGTTGGAGGCCAGATACCAGCCGGTGCCGAACAGGCCGCTGCGGCGGATCCTCCGCGCAATTTGCAGATCATACAGGAAAAACAGAAAATAAGTCCGGAAATTCCGCCGGTTCTTCCGCAGCAGCCAGCTTGTAAACGTGCGCCCCGTCACTTATTCTTCCGCCTTTTTCCCTTGAAACACTTCCTGGAATTTATCCTGTCCGATGATCCGGGTTTCGCAGATTTCGGTGAACGCGCGCTCCGCAAGCCGCTTCCGCAGAGAGCAATCCTCGATCGCCGTTGTCAACGCCTGCATCCATGCTTCCCCGGAATACTCCGCCAGCAATCCGTTTTCTCCATCCTTTACGACGGAATCGTATACCAGCGTGCTGCAGATCATGCAGAGCCGGCAGATCCCTCCTTCCAGGAACTTCAGGGGGCTTTTATAGGCGTTCAGCCCCTTGTATGGATCCAGAGGGGCCAGCCCGATATCCATTGTTTCCGCCACAGCCCGGAACCATGGGATGAATTCATTGTATTTCGTGACCGGGGGGCAGAGGGGAATCCATGCCGAATCCTTCAGCTCCGTTGCTTTGCAGCCGCCGACCAGGAAGAACTGCACATCGAACCGTTCTTTCAGAAGTGGAATGATTTTTGATATGATGGCGAGATCCTGGCCGTGTGTGAAACTGCCGTAATAGATGACATTGACCCCGCGGCGGTTGCGGCTGATCGTCTCAGCGCTGTTCCGGTCGAGTTTCGGTATGGGAGAGTCCAGCCAGAGTTTCCGGTTCAGGCAATTCGGCTTCAGGAGAATATTCGGATTCAGCTTTCGGAATGTATCCGCCAGAGCCGGCACCGAAACAATCACGCCGGCAGCCGACCGGACCATGCGTTCCAGGGATGGCCAGGCCGGTTCCATCTCCGGAACCAGAAACAGATGGTCGTCCAGTTCCATGTAAAATGGAATTCCGGCGGAATTGCATTTTTCCAGAAAGAGGCCGGTCTGCTCCGGGGGGACTGCGTCGCGGCAAACGACCAATGCGTCATAGGCGGAGAAATCACATTTGTTCAGGCTCCCGGATTTCAGGATTTCAACACTCCTGCCCTCTTCGGTATAAGCGTCCATCCAATCCAGCAGGCGGACGTGGCTGCTGGCATAGTAGCAGCCTTCGCCGCGGCCGCACCGCGGCACCAGACCCAGGCGGTTTCCCGGCTTCAGCAGGTCGGCAGCTGCCGCATCCGCGTTCCGGCCGGGCGGGATAGCCGCAAGGCGGTCCCCGGTAAGCATCCTCATACGGACCAGCTCGGGAACCTCCTCGAGTGTTCTGCATTCCCGTTCCAGCCGGTTCCGGCTGTGCTTTTTCAGGAACTTCAGCTGATTCTGCCGACAAAGCTCCTGCCGGGCCGCATGCCCGAAGCTTTTTGATTTTGCGTGATATACATAAGTATCGGCGGCAATGGCGGAGATAAAACCGGCATCTGCGGCCCGCAGGCACAAATCATCCTCTTCCCCGTATCCGGTCGGGAAGTTCTTTTCGTCAAAAAGGCCGATTCTGTCGAAAACGCTTCTTTTTACGAAGAAACAGAAGCCGTTGATCAGCTGACACTTCGGGTAGAATCCCGGCCGCGCCGTCTTTTCGCAGATCCGGTCCGCATCCTCAACGGATATCCCTTCCGGCAAGGAATTGACGCAGTAGCCGGAGCCCTCCCGCAATACGGGGACCGTCTGCCAGCTGGCGGCGTTTGAAAGCGGCCCGACAATTCCGATATCTGGAGAGCTTTCCGCACAGCGTACCAGCTTGCGCCACCAGTTGGGAGGAACAATCGTGTCGCTGTTCAGAAAAACCAGGTAATCGGCGGAAGAGAGCCGGGCCGCCTCGTTGATCGACACCGTGTAGCCCAACGCGCTCTCGTGTGAAATCAACCGTATTTTCTCCGGCCGTCCGGCGGCGAAATCCGCAAGGAAACTGACGGTCTCCGGGTCGGAGCCGTCGTTTACAAGAATGACATTCTGGCTGCGGCCCAAAGTCGGCATCAGGGATTCAAGACAGTTTTTCAGGTCCGCCAACGCATTGTGGACGGGGATGATGATATCAAGCCGGGGATCGCCGGAGGGGAGGGCGGCGGTGCGATCCGCCAGGTCATCGGTGATGGAGCGTTTCCGCTCGCAAATGAAAGGCGGATACCGGTAGACGGACGGGAACATCAGGTTCTCATGATTCTTGTGCATGAAATAAGTGAAATCCGTCGAACTGTAACGCGGACCGTCCTCGTAATTGTCGAACAAGGGGGTATAGGAGAAGCCGTTTTTGTAAAGGACATACATGATGCTGAGCTGGTCGCGGCGGGAACCGTTTTCAAGCTCCTTCCACCAATCGGCAAAAAGGGTGATGGAACGCGGATCATCCGGCGCCGTTACGTAAATGTTCGTCTCCGGCAACCCGTTCCGTTCCGGCAGGCCGGCCTCGCGGTAGCGTTGTATCTGCGCTTCGATCACTTTCGCATCGTCCAGGCGGCTGCCGCCGCAGATTTTCGCTTCGATATAAGTACAGTTGCGTTCCGGATGCCGGATCGTCGCAAGCGGATTCCCCCCGGCCTTGTAGGTATCGATCAACTTGCGGATGACGTTCCGGCGGATCTGAATGTTGCTGTCCATCCATATCACATGCTCATATCCGCTGAAGTAGGTGTGAGGATGAAGCTTGTAATACCGTGTAATCCGGGTGCGATCCGCGTTGAAATAGTCCAGGGGGCGCATCTCCCACGGATGTTCCCCATCGAGGACGGAATCGGAAAAGCAGATGTAATCGACTTCGGGATCGAGCTCCTCCGGTGTGGGGATTGAGTCATATCCGCCGGCCATGGCTGTATATACCGCGATCCGGTTCCCCGGTCGTTTCCGCGCTTTGTACTCCCGGATCCGGTTGAGGAGCGTATCGTCATCCAATGGCGTGTACGGCCTGGGTGGCTCCTCCGGAACCGGGGGATAGACAAATACTGATTTCAGGGAAAAGCCTTCCATGACCGGAATCACGCCGAATAACCGTTCCACCGCATGGGCCGGGGAGCCGTCCCAGCCGATGATCCGGCTGAAATCGTCATAGGAGACCGGCAGCGTCAGCAACTTTTTCAGCGCCCTGCTGCGCGCCCAGAACATTGAACCGGCGGGGAAATCGAATTCCGTGACTCCGCTGAAGTCCAGACCCGCGCGCCGCCCCAGTTCACAGGCTGCTTCATGGTTGCCTCCCCATGCGCCCCGGCCGGCCACCGCGCTCAAGGCGACCAGCGGCGGACGGGGATATACCATTCCGGTCGAGGCATTCGTTTCAAACTCGGCAAGGATATTCCTGACGAGTTGCTCCGAACCGAGCATGTTCCGCAAGGCAAGGGTTCGCCATCCGGCGCCGACTCCGCTTAAATCTTTTTTGGTATGGATTTTGCAGATGTAGTCGTACTCTCCGGCGAGCGTTCCGAATTCAACCAGGAACGGTCCGATGTCACGCCCGCAGTTCCTGGCATGCACCAGGCGGACGCTGCGACAGTTCGGCAATGCCGCTTTCAGGGTTTTATCAGCCGGCAATACCGATTGCTCCGTCAGGGAAATCGCGATATCGAATTCATATGGAATGTTCTTCAGATATTCGATGAATTCCGGGAGCATCTCCTCATAAAACAGATGAATGACGACGAGGATTTTTCCCGGTACGCGGGGAGATGCGGCGGAGAGCGTTGTGATGTCGCCGGGACGGAATGCGTTCAGGATCTTCTCCAGCGGCATGACGCGCGGAAAAACTGCGGGGACGATCCGGCGTTTCTCGCGGATGCCGCGTTTGAGGTAATGCAGCAGGGGATTTTCCACTTTCCCGTTCTGTACCAGATCCGCATTCAGCTCCAGGTAATACTGCACGTCGAATGCAGCGGAGGGGTTGCGCCCTTCGCGCCAGCCCGCTTTCAGGAAATGCCATGCGGGATCGGCACCCTTGCGCCGGATATCCGCATTATACTGCAAATAATACTCGCTGTCAAACAGAGGGCTCTTCCGCAGCAATTCATAATCATGTTTTTCGCTCTGCTTTTGTCGATCCCGGTTTTCCTTCTGTTTCAGGTGGAGATAAAATGGATTGATGTTTTCCGCAATCGCTTCCGGATTCCGGGCCAGGAATGCCCGGGTGTCGAAATACGGACAGGGATTTCGCCTCTCTGCCGCTCCGGTGAGAACGTAATGCCGGATGGGGCTGACCATATACCTGGCCGGAAAGGAGAGGATGGGAACATGGGTCAGTTTCATCCAGAAAGACGCCATGCGGGCATCGGCGATATCCGGGTTCTGCTCCAGATAGTACTGTGTGTCAAACAGCCCGCTGCGTTTGATAACTCCGATGTAAAAGAAATTCCGAAGTTTGCGCAGAAGCTGAAACCGGCCGGGCGGCAGTTCCGCACGCGCCGTACGTCGTTGTTCTTTCCTGCCGTATGTCAGATAATGCAGCAGGGGATTTTTTCCGAGGGTGGCTACATCCTTATTTACCGCAAGATAGTAAAAGGTGGAAAAACGCGGAGACGGATCCTTGCCTTCACGCCACCCCCGGCGCAGGTAATGTTCCGCCGGGAGCAGGCCGGAATCGGCGACTTCCGGATAGCGTTTCCAATACCAGACCGCATCGAACAGGCCGGACGCTTCGAGTTCCGCACAACTTCCGGAAGGGCATTTCCCGGAGGCCGCCGGTCTGAACAAATCCAGGATGCGCCGGAAGAAAGCGCCGGCCCGCCAGTAACGGGAGCCGATTACCGAATAATATGCGGACAGGAGGCCGCGGACCCGGACAGACTGCTCCTGCCGGACAGCTTCCTGCTCGGCATGCTTCCGGCGCAGATTCGCGGATTCGGAAAGCGATGCGGAATATTTTCCTTCCAGCAGACGCCGGGCCTCTTTCTGCCGTTCCTGTTCAGCCTGCAGCGTACACAGCTTCTCTTCGAGAAGCTCATTTGCCTGCTTCCAATCTTCGATCTGCCGTTCCTGTTCAG
>JABLYX010000033.1 GCA_018265615.1 Lentisphaeria bacterium | reverse complement strand
CTTGAGCTTGTCGGGGCTGACGTACCAGACATCGGTCAGCATCTCCTCGGAGTTCTCTTCAAGCCAGCGCTCAGTCTTCGAAACCTGACGCTGAAAGTAACTTTTCGCTTTCACATAACGGCCGTCCGGATCGAGCGCCTTCTGCATGTTCGCCTCGATCGTCTCAAGCTTGATGTCCACCGGATAAAGCTCCTCGCTCGGCAGCGAACTGCATCCGCCGAAACCGATCGCGGCCCCCGCCAGCAGCACCGCCGCCCCGAACCGGGCCAGCCATCCCCGTTTGTTTTTTCTCATAAAACCATCTCCTGTGTTGTTTGTCATATCCATTCGGTATGGAACGTCTCCCCGCGCGGGCGGTCCACGCGCTCATACCGGTGCGCACCGAAAAAGTCCCGCTGCGCCTGAATCAGGTTGCCCGCCGACCGCCGAGTGCGGCAGCTGTCGAAATAACCGAGCGCGCCGGACATGCCGGACATCGGAATTCCGGCCAGCGCCCCCGCCGCAACGCTGCGCCGGAGTCCCGGCAGGTTCGCCGCGAGCGCTTTGCGGAAAAATTCGTCGAACAACAGATTTTCAAGCTGCGGATCCCGTTCATAGGCCGCTTTGATGTCATTCAGAAAACGCGCGCGGATGATGCATCCGCCGCGCCACATCAGCGCGATTCCGCCGTAATTCAGCACCCAGCCGAACTCTTTTTCCGCTGCCTTCAGAAGAGCGAAGCCCTGCGCATAAGCGCAGATTTTCGCGGCATAAAGCGCGCTTTCAAGATCGGCGAGCGTCGAAGTCGTGTCCACAGGCGGGGCGGATTCGACCGTCGGCAGGAGCTCGGAACCGCGGCGGCGCAGCTCCACATCCGCATTCAGGCTGCGCTGAAAGACCGCATCCGTTATGGTCGGGGCGGGCGTTCCGGTTTCGAGCGCCGCCACACCGGTCCAGCGGCCGGTGCCCTTCTGGCCCGGGGCATCGAGGATGCGGTCGAGCAGCAGCCCCTCCCCCTCCGGATCGGCACGGCGGAAAATCTGCGCGGTGATGTCGAGCAGGTAGCCGGAAAGCACGCCTTTGCTCCAGCGCGAGAACACCTTGCCCATCGTCTCATTGTCGAGCTTCAGGTAATCGCGCATGAAGCCGTACGCCTCCGCAATCAACTCCATGTCGGCGTATTCAATGCCGTTGTGGACCATCTTCACATAGTGCCCGGCTCCCTCCGGCCCGACCCAGTCACAGCAGGGGACGCCGTCGACCTTCGCGGCGATCGCCTGCAGATACGGCCTGACCTCCGGCCAGGCGCTTTCATCGCCGCCGGGCATGATCGACGGGCCGTTCAGCGCCCCCTCCTCGCCGCCGGAGATGCCGACGCCGAGAAAGCGGATCCCCTTCGCGGCAAGCTCGCGCCCGCGGCGAACCGTATCGGGATAGTGGCTGTTGCCGCCGTCCATGACGATATCGCCGGGCTCGAGCCAGGGCAGGAAGCCCGCAATGCAGTCGTCGACCGGCTTTCCGGCCTTGACCATCAGGATTATCTTGCGCGGGCGCGCAAGCGCCGCGACGAATTCCTGCGGCGTGCGGCACCCGACGACCGGAAGCGCCCCGGCACGTGCGAGGAACGCCCCGGTTTTATCATAACTGCGGTTCCAGGCCGCCACCCGGAAGCCGTGATTCGCAAGGTTCAACGCAAGATTTTCGCCCATGACGGCCAAACCCGCGACGCCGAATTCACACATCTGTTTCATCATCTCCTCCTCTTCCGTCACCCGTCCACCCGGATAATCTATTGTAATATGCACCGTCCGCCCCGAAATTTCCAACCTGATTCCGAGTTAAATCATCATTTTTTAACACGGCGGCTTGACAACTCCGCCCTCGCGGGAGTAATGTACTATATACACATGTGCGTATGTGCGCACGAGAGGATAATTGCAGCTTTTCGAACGTTTCAGGAGATTACCGATACCATGTCCAAACTGTTGATCGTCGAGTCACCGACCAAAGCCCGCACCATCGGCAAGATGCTCGGGAAGGATTATACCATCATCGCCTCGATGGGGCACATCCGCGACCTGCCCGAGCGCGAGCTCGGCGTGGATATCGCGAATAAATTCACGCCGCAGTACGTCGATACCGCACGGAGCAAATCCGTGGTCAAAGAGCTGCGCGCCGCCGCGAAAAAAGCGGACGAGATCTACCTCGCACCCGACCCGGACCGCGAAGGAGAGGCCATTGCGTGGCACCTCGCGGAGGTGCTCGAAAAGAGCACGAAGTCCCCGCTCTACCGCGTCACGTTCCATGAGATCACGCGCAGCGCCATCGAAAAGGCGATGACCGAAAGGGGCCAGATCAACCTGAACCTCGTCGATGCGCAGCAGGCGCGCCGGGTGCTTGACCGCATCGTCGGCTACCAGGTCAGCCCGCTGCTCTGGTCGCGCATCGAAAAGGGTTCGAGCGCGGGGCGCGTGCAGTCCGTCGCGCTGCGGCTCGTCGTCGAACGCGAACGCGCAATCAATGCGTTCCAGCCCGAAGAGTACTGGGTCTTCTCGCTCGTTTTCCGCACGGAGGACGGGCGCGAATTCACGACCCGGCTCTTCAAGATCGACGGAAAGGATTTCAAGGTCGGCTCCGGAGTCGAGGCCGAGAAGCTGATCGCGGCGGTCAAGGCGGGGGCTCCGCCGGCCGTCGGCCCGGTTTCGACGGCGGAACGCAAGCGCTACGCGCCGCCGCCTTTCACCACGAGCACGCTGCAGCAGACCGCGAACACCGTGCTGCACTACAGCGCGACGAATACGATGCGTTATGCGCAGCAGCTGTATGAAGGCATGGATATCGGCGAAGGCGGCGCAGTCGGTCTCATCACCTACATGCGTACCGACTCGGTCACGATCGCCCGCGAGGCGCAGGAGGCCGCGCTCTCGTTCATCCGCGACAGCTACGGAGCGGACTACCTGCCCGCGAAACCGAACTTCTACAAGAACAAGGGAACCGCGCAGGAAGCGCACGAGGCGATCCGCCCGACCGACGTGCGGCGCACGCCGGAGGCGATGGCGCCGTTCCTCGACTCGACGCAGCTCAGGCTCTACACGCTGATCTGGCGGCGGTTCGTCGCCAGCCAGATGGCTCCGGCGGTTCAGAACCTGACCACGGTGGATGTCGTAATCGGCGGCGCCGATTCGCACAGCTACACGTTCCGGGCCACGGCGACGGTTCCGGTTTTCGCAGGCTTCAGCAAGGTCTACGAAGACGCGAAGAAGAGCAAAGATGAGAGCCGCGAAGCCGAAGTGCTCGGCAGCCTCGGCACCGGCGACCCGCTTTCGATCCGGGATTTCGCGACCGAGCAGAAATTCACCGAACCGCCGCCGCGCTACAGCGAGGCCGCGCTCATCAAGGAGCTCGAAGAGAACGGCATCGGCCGCCCGTCGACCTATGCGACGATCCTGCGCACCATCCAGGACCGCGCATACGTGAACCGCGAACAGGGCAAGCTCATCCCGACTGAACTCGGCTTCAATGTGAACGACTTCCTCGTCGAGCGGCTCCCCGAGCTGTTCGACGTCGGCTTCACCGCGAAAATGGAGCAGGAGCTCGACGAAATCGAAGAGGGCAAGGTTTCGTGGACCGATATGATGACCGATTTCTACGCGAAATTCTCCCCGTGGCTCGAAGAGGCGAAAAACAGCGACGCGCCGCCGGCGGAAGAGGCGGAAGCCCTGCTGAAGCTGTTCGACGACGTCGCATTCACCGCGCCGGAAAAGGTCGGGCGCCGCACCTACGACGACGGGAAATTCTACCGTTCTCTCCGCGACAACTTCGAAGAGGACAGGAAGATCACGGCAAGGCAGTTCCAGGCGCTGCTTTCGCTCGCGGCGAAATACCGCAATCAGCTCGAAGCGAAGATCGGCACGCTGCCGCCGGCGCTGCAGGCGGCGGCGAATGAAGCCGCCGCACAGCACGCCGAGCGTGAGGAGCGCCGCGAGCAGTCGCAGGCCGCCGCCGCCGCGATCAACTACGCGGGGCTCTTCTCCGCGTTCGACAACGTGACTTTTGAGCCGCCGACGAAAAAGGGGCGGTTCACCTACGACGACAAGAAGTTCTTCAACTCGCTGAAACGGCAGGCGCTTGACGGAAAGGCGCTGTCGGAGAAACAGAACGCGGCGCTGCGCCGCATGGCGGCGAAATACCGCGGCGAGCTCGCGAATCCGGAACTGGTCGATTCGATCCTCGGGGCGGCGGCGCAGAGTGCGGGCGAGAAGCCGGAGGGCGCTCCGGCGGCGGCCGCGCCCGCGGCGCAGGATCCGCGAGTCCAGCCGCTGCTCGAGCAGCTTTCGAAGGTGACGAAGTGGGCCGAGCCGGTCAAGCGCGGGCGGTTCACCTATGACGACAGGGAGTTCTATGAGTCCATCGCCAAACAGCACGCATCCGGACGCATCCTGAGCGACCGGCAGGTGGCGGCGCTGGTGAAAATGGCGGGTAAATACGGGACGGGGAGCGAGGAGGCCAAACCATGAGTGAAGAGAAGAAGGAAGAAATGAAAACGCCGGAGCAGAAAACAAAACCGGCGGAAACCGCGGCGCCGAAAAAGAAAAAGCGGCTGTGGCTGCGGATTCTCGGCTGGGCGGCGGTCGTCATCGTCGTGCTGCTCATCGCCGCGGTCATCGCGCGCGACGCGATCATCAAGTCGGCGGTCGTGAACATCGGTTCGTCGGTCACCGGAACAAAAGTCGAAATGGAGTCGTTTTCGAGTTCATTCGGCGGAACCGTGGAGCTGACCGGCTTCAAAGTCGCGAATCCGCCGGGTTATCTGGAACCGTATGCATTCCAGGTCGCGAAGGTCAAGGTCGGCGTGGATGTCGGTTCGCTGTTCTCTGACAGGATCGAAGTCAACGAGGTCCTGGTTAACGGGACGAAGGTGAACTTCGAGCTGAAGCTCGACGGCAGCAGCAACCTGACCGATATCAAAAAGAACATCGAGACGTTCTCGGGCGACAGCAAACAGCCGTCCGCCCCGGCGGAGGAGCCGAAAGCGGAACCGGAAAAGTCCGACGCGGCGAAGAAGAAGGTCGTGATCCGGCTCGTGAAGATCGAAGGGACCGAGCTTTCCGTCTCCTCGGCGCTGCTGAAATCGAACGTCCCGCTGCCGATCCCGACGATCACGCTGACGGACCTGGGCGAAGGCAAGACCTTCGGGGAAACGGTCAACGAGTTCGCGACGAAGGTGCTCGCGGCGCTCATGACCGCGCTCTCCGACTCCGGGCTGCAGGGAGTCGGAGATACGCTGAAGGACGCCGGTAAAAACCTCAGCGACTCCCTCAGGCAGGGCAGCGGCTCGCTGAAAGATGCCGGCAAGAACCTCGAAAACACCGTCAAAGACCTGTTCAAGAGCAAAAAGTAACACACCCGGCACACCCGGCGGGGAGCGGTACTTCACCGCTCCCCGTTTTTTTCTCCACACAGATCTTTTCCGGCCGCTCACAAAGCTTCTCTGTGCCGGAAGCTGAACCGGCAATTCCCGGCCGGAGCCCGGCAAACCGGGTTCGAATAACGGCTTGTCCGTAAATCCGTTTGAAACCCGGCTTTGCAACGGGGTTTCGGAGAAGCGTCAGCGCTGTACCCGGAACCGTTTCACACGATTTCGGAAAAATATCCGCTTCCCCTCTTGACAAATCGTTCCGACTTTGTCATAATATCAATATAGTGCTTTTACTATTACCATCAGGAAACGGATCATGTCGCAGAAATATGATGAAATCAAGGCCTTTTTGAAGGCGGAGGCGCTGAAGCCCGAGTCGCGGGTCAGAATGCCGACGATCGCGGAGCTCATGCAGCGGTTCCGGGCCTCCCAGTCTCCGGTCAGCCGTGCGGTGCACGATCTTGAGCGCGAAGGCGTGCTCTACTGCCGCCGCGGCGCCGGCATCGTCAGCCGTTCCGGGAGCGCGCCGTTCACGGTGAAGCCGCCGGCCGAGGTGAAGCGCCGCGGCGAAGTCGTTTTTTTCAGCATCGACTATTTCGCCAACACGATCTGGGAGATGGAGCACACACTGAACGCCTACGCGCAGCAGCTCGGCTTCACGGCCCGGAATTACCGGCTCCAGCGCGACAGCGACCGGGTCGGCCTGCTGCGGAACACGGTGAAGCCGGATGAACTGCGCGGCGTCGTCCTGATGTCTTCGGCCGACCGGCTCGAACCGGAGCTGCTCGACCTGCTCGGCGAGCTCCCCTGCCCCGCCGTGATCCTCGACAGCTACTTCCACTACGACTCCCTGCCCGGGAATGTCTCGCTGCTGATGCCGGATGCGAAGGCAAACGGCCGGAACTGCGTCGAATGCTTTCACGCCGGAGGACACCGGAGCATCGGCTTCGTCCGGTCGGCGCCGGACGGTTCGATTCCGCAGCAGATGATCGCCGGGGCGCTCGAAGCGGCGGAGGAGCACGACATGGAGTTCACCGTCCTCTCCTGCGCAATCAAGTCGTGGGAGAGCGGCTGCGACGCGGGACGCAGCATCACCCGGAACTCGCTCGACACGATCCGCTCAAGACAGATCACCGGGCTCATCTTCATCGGCGCCAGCAGCACGATCGCCGGGCGCCGCGTCCTCTGGGAGAATGGAATCCGCGTGCCGGATGAAGTCAGCCTGTTCTCCCACGGCAACGACCCGCTGCTCGACGACTGCATCCCGGCCATTTCCAGTACGAAGACCGACTTCACGGCCATGAGCCGCGACGCCCTCGATATCGTCGCCGGCAAACTGCCCCGGCAGGAGCTGCGCCTCTATCCGGCCGGAATCATTGAACGCGAAAGCATCATTTCCCGGTAAATAAACTTCAACAAGGAGTCACTATGAAATCCGTAAGACGCATCTTTACCCTGATCGAGCTGCTGGTTGTTATTGCAATTATCGCGATTCTCGCCTCCATGCTGCTGCCGGCTTTGAATCAGGCCCGGGCCCGGGCGCAGCAGAGCAGCTGCATGTCGAACCAGAAACAGATCATGGCCGGCATGCTGGCGTACGCCGGAGACAACAAGGACCTCACTACGCCGCTGAACCTCGCCAAAAGCTTCTCCGGCAGCAACCCGTCCCGCGCCTACAACTGGTGGACGAGCCTCCTGATCCGGGGCGGTTACCTGCCCGCGCCGCGCACCTGGGAGAATGAATTCGAGGGAAAATGCAAAGACGGAGTCTTCATGTGCCCGGCCGGCCAGGTCGATTCCGGACGGATCGGCATCTATGAAAGCGCGACCTACGGAGTCAGCTACGACCACTCGATCAAGCTGACCCGGCTCCGGGACAATTCGACCCGGGTCCTGATCGGTGACACCCGCGGCGGAATGTCCTTCTACTCTTCGAAAGTCACCACCTGGAGCCCGACGCTCATCCAGAGCTTCTCGGAGCGCCACAGCTTCGGCGCGAACGGCGGCTTTCTCGACGGGCATGCCGAATACCGCAAACACACGAGCTGGCTCGCCGGCGACAGGCAGTGCTTCGGCAACTGAACTTACACAACCACAGGAAATCCCATGAAAAAATACTGGATCATGCTCGCCTTGTGCCTTGCCGTCTGCTGCGGCGGGGCCGAACTCAGGCCGTTTCACGGCGGCAATTACATTCTCGACTGCAGAGACGGCATCGCCGTTTCGGTAAAACAGGAGGACGGCGCGTTCACCCCGTTTCTCTCCGGCATCGGCTTCGACGCGACGGACAAGGATTGGAAAACCTTCTTCCGCTCCGCCGGATTCCGGGCGGAGTGCGTGAAGCAGACGCCGGAATCCGCGCTCTACCGCTTCGAGTACCGCTTCACCGGCTCCGATGCGAAGCTGATCAGGCTCGGCGGCACGCTCGAAGCGTATCCGGACTACATCCGGGTCAATTTCGAAGGGAGCTTCCGCGGCAACACCGACAAATTCTTCCACCGCCGGATCCTGTTCCGTTATCCGGCGGAAGAGCTCCGGCTGCTCGGAACGGCCACCGACAACGGCCCGGAAGGCGGCCGGAGCGGCATCCGGCTCGAATCCTCGCCGCAGCTCCGGCTCTTCTACAACCGCAGGGAAAAGAACAGCACGGGCGCGCAGATCTGGACCGGAACAGGCGAAGAACGGTCGTTCCGGCTCGAAATCACGCTGGAACCGTACTCCGGCCGGATTCCCAAATTCAGCCGCCTGTCGAAGGAGCCGTACGAGGCCCGTCTCGATTTCAGGCGCTACTGCAATGTCCTGCTGGACAAAGACGAACGCACAGCGGAGCTGAAAGTGCTGAACCGTTCGGCCGAACCGCTCGACCGCGAGGCGCAGCTGATCATCCGCGACCATCACGGCCGGACTCTTGAAACGAGGAAGCTCCGGGTTGAAGCGGCTCCGGGGAAAACCGCTTCGCAGGCGGTTCCGCTCCCGGCCGGCCGGTATGGCTGGTTTGAGCTTGAATTCAACCTGCCGGGCTGTACGCCGCTCCGCCGCAGCTGCTGCGCCCTGCCGCCGGAAGGACGGAAATTCGGCAGGGGGTCGATCTTCGGCGGCATCATCTACCCGTGGAACCGCAAGACCGTCGAGAAACTCGACCTCATGCACTGGATCGGCATGAGCACGATCCGCCGCGCCTACCCGATCGTCCGGGAAGGGAGCGCTCTCCCCTCCGGACCGGAATACGCGCCGGACGAAGCCGCTTTCGTGCTGCGCGAACAGACCGCCCGCGGCATCGAGCCGGTGCCGCTCACCTCCGAAAGCTGGCACTACCCGGCCGGAACCTTCCGCCTGACCGAATCGTCGAACGAGGCAAACATCCGGCGGCTCCCGGCCGACTACGCGGAGGAGTTGAAAATCGAATATGTCAGAACCAAACTGCACGACCCGGCGCTGCAGGTCGGTTCGACCGGAACCGCCGGAATCGACCTCCACTGGTTCGAGGAGCTGCAGGAGAACGGCGCATGGGACTACTTCGACGCGCTCTTCGTCCATCTGCACTGTTTTCCGCGCGCCCCGGAGGTCAACAACACGATGACCCGCGAATTCTGGCTGCACGACCGCGTCACCCTGCTGCGCGATCTCATGGACAAATACGGCGAAAAACCGGTCTACGACAGTGAGAACGGCTATCTGACCCGCTTCCCGGACCGCCGGGTCGAGAAGTATCCGCTGCGTTCCGTCTCCGACAGCAGCATCGCGGCGGCCTTCATGGTCCGCAGCTATCTGCAATGCCTCGCCTACGGCGTGTCGAACAAAATGTGGTTCACGGTGGACAGCTACGGCGGATTCGGCATCACCGAGTACGGCCAGCCGCTGCCGGCCTACCCGGCCTACGCCGCGATGACCCGCATGCTCGACGGCGCGAAATATGCAGGGGAGCTCCTGTCGCCGGGGCGCGTGTCGAACGCAATGGACCGGGATGAGGCATTCAGCCGTTCCTGGTTCGGACAGGCCACGCCGGGGCTTGAAAAGGAGCTGCTCGGCGCCGACCGCGATTATACGGAAAACGACCGGAACCCGGAGCTCAAGCCATATGTTTATATCCGCGCCTTCCGGACGCCGGACGCCAAGCCGCTGCTCGCCTGCTGGGCCACGCTCTACCGCCAGAAGCTCGTGGACGCCCCGATCGACGCTCCGGCGTGGCAGGGCCAAAAACCCGGCGCCTCGCTGCTGTGGAACGGTTTTCCGGCAGCGGAACCGCCGGAGCCGCTGCCGGTCCGCTTCCGGGTCGGCGTCCCGGAGGTCGAAGTCGCCGACCTCATGGGCAACCGCCGCAAGGTCGCCACGGACGACGGCTGTCTCACGCTCGCGCTCGACGATTATCCGCAGTTCGTCTTCGGGGCCGATCCGGCGCTGCTCGGCGAAGCGGAACAATTCAGCCTGCGGATCTTTCCGGAAACTTTTTCAAAAAATGACCGCTGGAAAACGCTGATCCAGGCCGTGCTCCCGGCCGAAAAGAAGCATCCGGTCCGGAAATCCGTCTTCGACCAGGCGAACCTTTCGGCCGGACTCGAAGCCGGGAAGCCGTATCCGGTCCATGTCCGGCTGACCAACCTCGGAGAAAAGGCCGAAAGCGGAACCGTTTCACTCGCGCTGCCGGAGGGGTGGCGTTGCGAACCCGCGTCCGTCCGTTTCGGAACGGCCGCCGGAGCGGAGAAGGAGATCGCCGCGACTTTCCGGGTCACGCCGGACAGGCCCGCGGAAAAGGCAAAAATCCGCAGCATCGTGCAATCCGGCCGCCTCGGCCGGATCGCGGACTCGGTCATGAATGTCGGAGTGAAGTAAACTTCAGCGCCCGTGCCGGGAAATCCGGCACGGTGATTCCGGCCGCGCCGTCATCGCACGGAGTACTCGCAGCCGCAGAAATTCTGCAGGTAGAAACCGTGCTCTCGCGCGAGCTCGCGGCTGCGCCTGAAGCCGTCCTTCTTCTTGAAGTCCCACGGCTCGAAGTTCCCGTAGCTGCCGCCGGCTTCGAAGATCACCCGGCTCGGCTTGTGCGGGCTCACGGTCAGCGTCGTCGCGAAGTTCGCGCCGAGCGCGGCGGCCCGCCGCGCCGTGCGCCCGAGCGACCACCCGAAGCAGAGCGGACACCGCCTGCCGCGCTCCGGCTCCGCCTCGTACCCCGCGACCGCGCTCTCCCACTCCTCATGGTCGTACGGATCGACTTCCAGCGTGAGGCCGAAGATCCCGGCGAGGCGCTCGACCGACGCGAGGCGACGCTCGAACTCCCCGCGCGTGGCGATGTTGCTGTTCGAATAATAGAGCCTGAGCTCCCGCCCCGTTTCGAGCAGGCGCTCCACGCAGCCCGCGGCGCACGGGGCGCAGCAGACATGCAGGAGCAGCATTGTTTCACAGGAGTTCGTCATATCCATATTTTACAGCCTGAAAACGGCTTTTTCAATTGAAAAAAGGCTCTCCGGGGGATATTTTATGACATGTTCAGTTTTATCATCCGCAGAACCCTCTATTCCGTGCTGATCCTGCTGGGTGTGGTGCTCCTGACGTTCGTGCTGTTCAACGTTGCGGCAGGGGACCCCGCCGCCGCGGTGCTCGGCAAGAACGCCCGCGCCGATGAAATCGATTCGCTGCGCCGCGAACTCGGCGCGGACCTGCCGCTCTTCTACGGACGGTACTGCCGGACCGAAGCGTTCCCGCCCTACAAAGCGGGCGAACCGCTCCGGCCCGGCGTAAAGGCCGTCGAACTGAAAAACGTGGAGCCGCCGTTCCAGGGGCAGTATCTGCTGTTCGAACGGCAGTTCCCTCTCGACCGCTACGCCTGCCGCATCGTGAAGGACGGCAAAACCCATTATACCGAGGACGACAGGGCCAGGCCGATGTTTTTCGCGGAGGGGATCGATGAAATCGAGTTCTACCGCATCCAGCAGTCACCGTGGAACTCGCAATTCCTGCGGGCGCTCGGGGAGATCGTCAGCTTCCAAGCCGAATTCCCGTATATCCGCGTGCTCGATTTCGGCAGGGCCATCACGACGCGCGAACCGATTTCGACGATCCTGCTGCGCGGCGTCTGGCCGTCGCTCTCCCTGATGATCCCGGTCTTTCTCGGGGAGCTTGTGATCGGGCTCGTGCTCGCACTCGTCGCGGCGGCGTTCAAGGATACGCTGATCGACCGTGCGCTCGTGCTCGTCTCCGTGGTCGGGATGAGTGTTTCATACCTCGTGGTCATCATCTTCGCGCAATGGTTCCTCGGCTACTACTACGACCTCTTTCCGGTCTGGGGGTTCGAGGGCTTCGGCTACCTCTGCCTGCCGATCCTGGTCGGGATCCTCTGCGGCATCGGCGGAAACGTCCGCTTCTACCGCACGGTCTTCGTGAACGAACTGCGGCGCGAATACCTGCGCACGGCGGCGGCGAAGGGGCTTTCGCCTTTCAAGGTGTACGGCAGGCACCTGCTGCGCAACGCGGCGATCCAGATCATCACGCGCGCAAGCGCCGCGCTGCCGTTCCTGTTCACCGGAAGCTTGCTGCTCGAATCGTTTTTCGGAATCCCCGGCCTCGGCTTCGCCGGAGTCGACGCGCTCTACAACTCGGACCTGCAGCTGCTGAAGGCGCTGGTCATCACGAGCGCGCTGCTGTTTGTCGTCATGAACCTGCTCGCCGACCTCGCATATGCGTGGGCCGACCCGCGCATCCGTCTGGAATAGGTCTCGCTTTATGGAATCAACACTCAATGATGTGCCGTTCGCAAGGCGGCTCCGGCTGCTCTTCTGGAACTTCTTCAAAATCGCGCTCTTCGTGGTCGGGGGCGGCTATGCGATCATCCTCGCGGCCGAAGAGATCTTCGTGCGGAAGCTGCACTGGCTCAAGGACGGCGAACTGCTCGAGATGCTGACCGTGATCCAGGCGATCCCCGGACTCACGGCGGGCAACGCCGCGATCTATGTCGGATACCGCACCGCGGGACAGTGGGGGGCGCTCGCGGCACTCGTGGCGGTCGCCCTCCCCTCGTACGTCATCATCTGCCTCGTGTCGGTCGGCTTCGGCGTCATCCCGATGGAGAACCTTTATGTCCAGGGAGCCTTCATCGGCGTGCGGACCGCGCTGTCGGCGCTGACCATCGTCGCAATCGTCCGGCTCTGGCCGAAGGTCATCACCGGAACGGTCGCGCTCGGAGCCGCGCTCTTCACGGTCGAGGCGGTCTACTTCTACGAGATGAACCCCGCGATCCTGCTCGGCGCGGGCATCGCGGTCGGCACGGCGTGCGGCATCCGCGGGCAGCTGCGGAAGAACGCGGCCGGCACCGAAAGCGGCATGGCGGAGCTCGCCACGCTCTTTCTGCTCTTCTGCTGGTTCGGGCTGCTCTGCTTCGGCGGCGGCAGCGCCCTGATGCCGCTCTATATCCAGGAGCTTGTCGATGCGCGAGGCTGGCTGACGCTGCACGAGCTCAGCGACTTCGCCGCGATTTCGCAGGTCACGCCGGGGCCGATCGGCGTGAACCTCGCGACTTTTCTCGGGTTCCGGCAGGGCGGATATTTCGGCGCGCTCATCTGCACGATCGGGCTCCTGCTGCCGAGCTACCTCCTGATGCAGCTCGCGCTGCGCTCGCTCGCGCGCTGGGAGGAGAGCCCCGTCGTCCGCGGCATCATGGCCGGAATCGGGCCCGTGACGGTCGGCCTCATGGTCGCGACCACGGTCATCTACCTCGAACTGTCGCTCTTCACCTGCAAGCTGCCGTGGGGCTATCTCGCCGAACTCGGGACCGGGCACCTTTCCGCCTACAACGGCCCGTTCCGTCTCTGCTACGGAGCCGTGCCGATTTTTCTCCTGTCCGGATGGGCGCTTTACCGGAACAGGTGCAGCATCATGACCGCGATCTTCAGCTCGGCGGCGCTCGGCGCGCTGCTGTGCCGAATTTGAGAGAATTTTGCGCTTGCCGCATTGATTTTTACGGAAGTTGCCATATAGTTACAAAAACGGAAAGATTCGAAAAGTAAATGAATAAAGATATTGTACCCGGCGTTCTGCCGAATCCCGAACTGCTGGCTCCGGCGGGAAGCCCCGCCTGCGCCCTTGCCGCGTTTGAAGCGGGAGCGGATGCGGTCTACGCCGGGCTGGCGAAGTTCAACGCCCGCGAACGCGGCGAGAACTTCACACAGGAACGCATGGCCCAGGTCATCGAATACGCCCACAGGCTCGGGCGCAAGGTCTATATCACGCTGAACACGCTCGTAAAGGAGTCCGAGCTCCCCGAAGTCGCCGAGACGCTCGCGCAACTTGAGGAGATGGGGCCGGACGCGCTGCTCGTGCAGGACCTCGGGATCATCCGCATGGCGCGGGAGTATTTTCCGAAGCTCGTGCTGCATGCATCGACCCAGATGGGGTTCCACAACTCCGCCGGGCTCGAGGTTGCAGAGCAGCTCGGCGTGAGCCGCGTGGTCCTCGAACGGCAGATGACGCTTGAGGAGATCGCAGCCGTGCGCAAGTCGACGAAGCTCGAGCTTGAGGTATTCGTCCACGGCGCGCTCTGCGCATCGCTCTCCGGCGCATGCCTTTTTTCGTCGTACCTCGGCGGCTACAGCGGCAACCGCGGCAAGTGCAAACAGCCGTGCCGCCGCCGCTACTTCAGCAAAAACGGCAACGGTTTCTTTTTCTCGCCGCAGGATCTCTGCACGATCGAGCTCCTGCCGCAGCTGCGCGAGCTCGGCATCGAGTCCCTGAAGATCGAGGGGCGGCTCAAGCAGCCGGACTATGTGAAGCAGACTGTCGGCGCCTACCGCATGCTGCTCGACGCGCCGCCGCAGGAATTCCGGAAATGCCTCGGCGAGGCGCGCAATATGCTTTCGAAAGGGTGCGGGCGCAAGTGGTCGCTCGGTTTCTACACGAAGGAGTCCTCCGCCGCCCTCATCTCGCATGACTCGCTCGGCGCGGCCGGGCAGCTGTGCGGGAACGTGAACGAGCTGCGCGAAAACGGCTTCGGCTTCACGACCACGAAGCGATTGTTCCTCGGGGACCGTCTCCGCGTACAGCCGCAGTCCGGCGACGAAGGACCGGCGCTGACGGTCACGAAGATGTTCGTCGACAACCAACCCGCGCGCAAGGCGCTGCCGGGGCAGCAGCTGCTCGTGCTGTGCGACAAGCCGGTTGCTCCGGGCGGACTTGTATTCAAGATCGGAGAGAGCTTCTCCGACTGCTCGAAGGAGCTCGCCGCGCTGCCGCCGCCGCGCGAGAAGCTGAACCTCGCCGTGAAGCTCACCGCTTCGCGGATCGAAGCGGAGATCACGAATGCGCCGTTCCCGCGCTGGGAGCGCAAGCTTGCGCTGCAGGAGGCCGCCTCGCGCCCCGTCACGGCGGAGACGCTTGAAAAGGAGTTTGCGGCGGCGGATTCGGACACGTTCGCGCTCGGGAGCTTCCGGTGCGAGATTGACGGCAGCTGTTTCTTCCCGGCCAGCGAACTCAAGGCGCTGCGCCGTGAATTCTGGAACGAAGTCAAAGAGAGCCTGAAGCCGGGGAGCTGTTTCCGCGAATCCGCGGTCGGGCTGGAGAAATTCCGGCGCGCGTACCTCGAGCTCCGGCCCGCCTGCGCCCTGCCGGAGCACCTGCCCGAAACTGTGGCGATGAAGCCGAACGGCGCGGAGCCGGGCAACCGCAAGGCGGTCCGGGCCTGCGGGGTCTACGACTTCAATAAACTTACAAACGAAGTGATCCTCCCGGAATTCTGCCCGGAGGAGAAGCTCGAGTCGGTGCGGCGCGCGATCCAGGGCGCGGCGGCGTCCGGAATCAAGCGGTTCCGGGTCACGTCGCTCTACGCGCTTGCGATGCTCGAAAAATACCGCGGCGCGGAAATCATCGCGTCCCCGCCGCTGCCGGTCAGCAACTCGATGGCCGCGCTTGAGCTCTCGCGTTTCGGCGTGACCCGGGTCACGGCACATCTCGAGCTGGAAAAGGAGTCGATCGAGGCGCTGCGGGACAAATCGGTCCTGCCGGTCGAGCTTTACCGCTACGGACGGCCGGTGCTGCTCATCACGCGGGCCGGGATCCCGGCGGAGGGCGAGTTCCGCGACGCGCGCGGCAACGGCTTCGTCGTCCGTTACGACCGGCGCGACGGGCTGACCCGGCTCTATCCGCAGAAGGTGCATTCGGTCCCGCGCCTTCCGGGAGTCTACGACTACTACGATTTACAGAACGCCCATTGGAACAGTCAGGAAACCGGCACGTTCAATTTCGAGGGCAGCTGGTTCTGACAGGTCATTGCATAAGAAAGAGAGAAAAATGCCGACACCGATAGAAAAACTCGCAATCGTCGAATCCGAGCTGAATCGGATCATCCGCGGCAAGGCCGATGTGGTCCGCCATCTGCTGACCGCTTTTGTGGCGGGCGGCAATATCCTGCTCGACGACGTGCCGGGCGTGGGAAAAACCACGCTGGCCAAGGCGCTTGCGCGCCTCGTTGACGCAAAGTTCAGCCGCATCCAGTTCACGCCGGACCTGCTGCCGGCGGACATCACAGGAACCTCGATCTACAACCCGAGCACGGGCCAGTTCCAGTTCCGGCCCGGCCCGGTCTTCACGAACATCCTGCTCGCGGACGAGATCAACCGCGCATCGCCGCGCACGCAGTCCGCGCTGCTCGAATGCATGTGCGAACACCAGGTTTCGCCGGACGGGCACAGCCGGATCCTCGAAGCGCCGTTCATGGTCATCGCGACACAGAACCCGATCGAGTACCAGGGGACCTACCCGCTGCCCGAGGCGCAGCTCGACCGTTTCGCGATGCGTCTGACGCTCGGCTATCCCGACGAGGAGGCCGAACGCGAAATGCTCTACGACCGCCGCCACCTCGACCCGCTCGAATCGCTGAAGACCGAAATCAGCTGCCAGGAGGTGCTCGACCTTCAGGAGGACATGAAGAAGGTCGGCATGGAGGCGTCGGTTTCGGCCTATCTGCTGTCGATCGTCCAGGCGACCCGCCGCTACGCGCGGCTCACGCTCGGCGCCAGCCCGCGCGCCGCGATCCGGCTGGCCGACTGCTCCCGCGCGCTTGCACTGATCTGCGGGCGGGAATTCGTCCTGCCGGACGATGTCCGCGAGTTGGCTCCGCTGGTGCTGTCGCACCGCATCGTCGTCGATGCCAAAACCCGTTACGCCGGCGTCTCGGCGCAGGAGATCATTGCGGAGATTCTCCAGAGCATCAAGCTCCCGCTCTGAGTGGGGCCTTTTCCGTGAAGAGGAGATGATTTTTCATGAGTAAAAAGAAATTCGAGGTGCGGATCGCGCCCGACGAGTGCAAAGGGTGCGAGCGGTGCGTGATTGCCTGTCCGCGCAATGTGCTTAAAATGGGGACGAACCTGAACAGGCTCGGCGTCCCGTTCGCGACCCGGACGGAGCAGGAGTGCATCGGCTGCGGCGGATGCTTCCTGACCTGCCCGGAGCCCGGAGCCATCACCGTAGTCCAGATCGAAAGCGAGTAAGCATATGGAGTATACGAATCGAATGCTTCTCAAGGGCAACGAGGCCGTGATCTACGGCGCGCTGCTGGCGGGATGCGAATGTTTTTTCGGCTACCCGATTACTCCGGCCAGCGAAATCGCCCATACCGCGGCGCGCTGTTTCCCGAAGCTCGGGCGCACGTTCCTTCAGGCGGAGTGTGAAATCGCCGCCATCAACATGGTCATGGGCGCCGCCGCGAACGGAAGGCGCGCGATGACCGCGAGCTCCGGGCTCGGAATCAGCCTCAAGCAGGAGGGGATCAGCTATCTCTCCGGCAGCGAGCTGCCCGCGCTCGTGGTCGACATCATGCGCGGCGGCCCCGGGCTCGGCAACATCGGGCCGGAGCAGTCCGACTACAACCAGGTCGTGAAAGGCGGCGGACACGGCAGCTACCGCTGCATCGTGCTCGCCCCCGCGTCGGCGCAGGAGATGTGCGATTTTCCGCGCCTCGCGTTCGAGCTCGCCGAGAAATACCGCATCGTCGTCTATCTGCTGACCGACGGCGTGATCGGCCAGACCATGGAGACCGTCACGCTCCCCGAGCCGATGCCGGGACGCGTTGAAATTCCGCAGTGGGCACTCGACGTGAGCCGCCCCCGCACGAACATGATCAGCTCGATCTATCTCGAACACGACGACCTCGAAGCGCTGAACCGCAAGCTTCAGGCCAAATACGCCGCGATCCGCGCGGCCGAACAGCGCAGCGAGGAGTACAGAACCGAGGACGCCGAAACCGTCCTCGTCGGCTACGGGATCTCCGGCCGGCTCTGCCGCTCGGCGGTCGACGAGCTGCGCGCCCGGGGAATCAAGGCGGGGCTCCTGCGCCCGGTCACGCTCTGGCCGTTCCCGGCCGATGCGATCCGCGCGCTGAAGCATGTGAAGGAGTTCATCGCGGTCGAAATGAGCGACGGCCAGATGATCGACGACGTGAAGCTCGCGATCAGCTGCGACCGCCCGGTCCACCTCATCAACCGCATGGGCGGCAACATCACGACCATCGACGAAATCGTGGCCCGCACCATCGACGCCGTCGGCGCGAAGGAGGCATGAATCCTATGAGTGAAGAAAAGGTGCTTTACGGCCGCTCCGGCGGCTTTTTCCCGAGCTTCGAACGCCGTCCGGGGCCGATCAAGAGCAACATGCACTACTGCCCCGGCTGCGGCCACGGCATCCTGCACAAGCTGATTGCCGAGGCGATCGAGGATTTCGGGATCAAGGACAAGACGATCATCATCGCCCCGGTCGGGTGCGCGGTGTTCAGCTACTACTACTTCGACTGCTTCGGCATCTCCGCGCCGCACGGGCGCGCCCCGGCGGTCGGGACCGGGCTCGCGCGGGCGAATCCCGAGAACCTCGTGATTTCGTACCAGGGCGACGGCGACCTCGCATCGATCGGCTTCAACCACATCCTGCAGGCCGCGAACCGCGGAGAGAACATGGCGGTCTTCTTCGTGAACAACGCGATCTACGGCATGACCGGCGGCCAGATGGCGCCGACCACGTTGCCCGGGCAGAAGACCCAGACCACGCCGCTCGGGCGCAGCGTCACGAGCGAGGGGTATCCGCTGAAGGTTTCCGAGACGGTCGCGGCGCTCGACGCGCCGGTTTACGTCGAACGCTGTGCGCTCTCGACAGTCCAGAAGATCCGCAAGGCGCGGCTCGCGATCCGCAAGGCGCTGACCAACAGCATTGAGCGCAAGGGTTTCTCGCTGGTCGAGCTGCTCTCCGGCTGTCCGGTCAACCTGAAGATGGGCGCGCGGGACATGAACGAGTTCCTCGACAACCAGCTGAGCCGCTATTTCCCGCTCGGCGTCTACAAGGATATCGCGGAGAGCCGCGACCCGATCAGCCGCTCCACCGGGATCTACGAACCGGAGGCGGTGCGCGAGCTGCTCTATCCGGTCCGGGTCGCGGACGGCGTCAGCGAATCGTTCCGCAATCCGTCGCGCATCTTCCGGTCGGAACGGCGGATCAAGCTCTGCGGCTCCGGCGGACAGGGGGTGCTGAGCCTCGGCTACATGCTTGCGACGATGGGCAAGCTGCGCAATTTCAACGTCTCGTGGCTGCCGAGCTACGGCCCGGAAATGCGCGGCGGCACCGCGAACTGCTCGGTCGTGCTGAACCGCAACCCGATCGGCTCGCCCGTGGTCGACAAGGAGTGCAATCTGCTCATCGCGCTGAACCAGCCCGCGCTTGAGAAATACCTGCCGACGCTGAAGCGCAACGGCATCCTGCTTTACGACGAATCGAACGGCAGTTGCCCGGAAGAGGTGCTTGAGCGCGTAATTTACACGCTCCCGGCCTCGGATCTCGCCAAACAGCTCGGCGACCTGAAATACGCGAATTCGGTGCTTCTCGGCGCCGTCGCGGTCATGATGTGCGACCTCTTCCTCGACGAGGAGGACAAGGCCGACTTCGACCGGGTCTTCGAGGAGGCGATCATGGACTGCTTCCACGAAAAGGAGCACGTGGTCAAGAACAATATCAAGGCATTCTATATCGGAAAAGCCAACGCAAGGCGGATCCGCAACTGAAGCAAACCGGCAAGGAGAGATGGGACGATGACGGTTTTGGGAATTATTCTCGGTCTGATCGTGCAAAGCGCAGTCGGCGGCGTGACCCTGTACCTCGGCTCGAAGATCACCAAGGACGATGTGGAATGGCGCCAGGTGTTTCTGATCGCCCTTGCGGGGGCGCTGTGCGGCCTGATCCCCTTTGTCGGCTGGCTGGTCGGATGGGGCGTCATGCTGATGCTCCTGAACAAATGGTGCGGCTGCGAGCCGTTCCCGAGCGGATTCCTGCTGATCCTGGTCTCCGGGCTGCTTCAGCTCCTGCTCGGGCTCGCGGTCGGCGGACTGCTGGTTTCGCTCGGCGGCGGAGCCGCCGCATAATGGAGAAAAACAAACTATGTCAACTTCTGTTTCATTGATCGTTTCGCTGCTGCTGTACGGGGTTTTCGGTTTTCTCGTCTTCTTCCTCGGCTCCCGGCTCTCCGAGCCGGCGCTCTCCTGGAAGGAGTCGCTGATCGTCGCCGCCGTCATGGCCGTATGCGGAGTCATCAACGTCTTCGTGCCGCTCGTCGGTGTGCTGCTCGCACTGATCGCGGCGCTCGTGCTGCTCATCAAGTGCTATAAATGCACGGTTCTGGCGAGCCTTGCCATGACGGTGGTGACCCTGTTCGTCCCGGCCCTCATCCTGGCGTATGTGAGCTCGAAGCTCGGAACTCCGATCGCGTAGGGCATATGGAACAGGCACAGACTTCTTTCCTGCTGCTGTCCTATCTGGCCGCATTTTACGGCCTCCCGTTCGCGGCGGGAACTCTCCTGCTGCGTTTCAGCGGCAGGTTCACCGGGATGCGGCTCAGTTGGGCGCAGGCCCTGATCCTCTCAGGCGTGGCGGCGCAGGGCTTCCTTGTGCCGCTCTTCGCCGGTTTCATCGGCGCCGTCTTCCTCGCCGCACTCCTCGTGCAATGGTGCAGATTGAAGTTCCTGCGGGCCGCCCTCCCCCTGACCCTCGTCATCTGGACCGTCAACTTCCTCCTGCTCTCCGGAGCCCGCCATCTCTTCTTCCGCCACTGAAACAGCCGGCCGTCTGCGGCGCGCCTGCCGCTCCCGCCGGTTCCCGTCTCCGGATCAGCAACGGCTCTTCAGCTGCCTGCATAAATAATTCATATGTTTAGTATTGTTTAGTTGAAATGTTTATTTTTTTTATTCCGACTATTGCATTTTCCGCTTTCATGCGTCATAATTAATTGCGGACAGTGACGGAACAGCCCTACCGGGAGAGATGAATGAAAACGACGAAAACAGTTGAAAAGCCGCGGAGCCTGGCGGAAATCGCCGCACAGCTTGGAGTTACCGCCGGAGCGGTTTCGCTTGCGCTGCGCGACTCCGGGATGGTTTCGGAGGAGTTGAAGCGGCGTGTCGGCGAACTCGTCGAGGAGAGCGGTTTCAAGGCCCGCAGCTATACCCGCAGACAACCCCGGAGGAGCGGAGAAGCCGGTTTCTCCGGAAAAATCGGAATCCTCTACCGCGAAGACCCCACCGACCCGGTGACCAACACGATCATGAAAAGCGTGGCCAAGCGGCTCACCCAGCTTCAGATTTCGTTCGGTATGTTCCTGCGGAACGATGTGACAGCCGTTCCGGGGCTGATCGACGGTTTCTCCGGCTTTCTCTACGACTACGCCTGGAAACCGCAGGACATGTTCCTGATCGCGGGAAAGCCGCAGGTCGCCATCATGAACGACGAACTCGATTCCGGTGACTTCGACAGCGTCAAGCCGGACGACCGTGAAGCGGGCAGGCTGGCGGCCGGCTACCTGACCGGCCGGGGATTCCGCAGGATCATCTGCGTCTGGGAACGCTATGCCGTCTACCTGGCCGACCGCAACGTCCGGCTGGAGAGCTTCCGCCGCGAAACGAAAGAGCACGGCTGCGAGATGGCCGAAATCGGTTACAACAAAGTCGAAAGCCTGCCGCTGCTCACTGAGCGGCTGAAAAGGGAGCTCGACCGCTTCGACGGCAGGGCCGGGATCTTCGCCTTCTGCGACCAGGTGGCGGATCACGTCTGTACTGCGCTCGATTTTCTCGGCGTCAAGCGGGAACCGGGCAGGCTTGAGCTGATCTCCTGCGACAGCACCTATCTTTCCCGGCAGATCACTCCGCCCGTCGCCATGGTCGATCTGCATATTGAGGAAATCGCCGAACGGGCGGTCGATACGCTCCTCTGGCGGATCAACCACCCCGATGCGGCCTATACCAATATCCTGCTGAAACCGTCACTCATCGTTCCGGATACAACCAAGCACTGAAAGGAAGGAAGAAAGAAAGGACATGAAAAGAAAATTCACACTGATTGAACTTCTGGTCGTGATAGCCATCATTGCGATTCTGGCCGCCATGCTGCTGCCCGCTTTGAATCTTGCGCGGGAAAAGGCGCGCAGCTCGGCCTGCACGAACAACCTCAGACAGCTCGGAACCGTCTTCACCTTTTATGCGGACGCCCACAAGGGTCTGCTGCTCTACCAGGTGGGGGACAAGCTGTCATGGCCGCTGTATCTGCTCAACTACGGTAAATTTTCCGGCAACTACGGTCCGGGCAATATTGCGGTGTGCCCGAGCGATATGCAAAGCGACATCCCGAGGGCCGGCTCCGATTATTCCAACGGCTGGCAGGGGTTCTACGGCATGGCCAACTACTATTGGGATTCCGACTACTTCAACAACAACACGGTCAACGGCCGGAAAAAGATGGATCACCTCGGCAATTTTCTGACCGCCGCCCCGAACGTGGGAAGCGGGTACATGTGCTTCGCCCTCGGTAAAATGCGCGCGCCCGGCGACACCATCGCGGCGGCCGACTCCCTCAAGCTGGATGCGAATCCGGTTCAGGGCAGCAGCGTCTGGCGGCCCGACTTCTATTCCAGCAGCGGCAAGATAGGCCTGATGCGCCGCCACAGCGACCGCGCCAACACGCTTTTCTTTGACGGCCATGTCGCCTCACTCAACAAGTGGGAGCTTTACCGGACGGGAACCGCCGTCCGCAAGCAATTCGATTCTCATATGGCCCAGGATCCGACCAACTGATCCGGAGCCGCCATTCCACCAGAACAAATACGGAGAGTTTTGACTGATGAAGGACTTTTTGCGCCGAATTCCCGGGCTGCTCGCGCTCGGTGCCCTCCTGACGGGGCTGTGTTCCGCCGCCGAAATGCCGCTCACTTTTCCGCCGGAAAGCTGGGTGTTCGCCAACGGCCCCGAATTTCCCGGAGCCGCGGGAAAGCTCAGCGCGCCGGAGCCGGGCGTCGGCCGTCTCGAAGGAGATTTCACCGGCGGCGGCGATTATGTGCAGGCGGCGCTCTCCGGACAGGTGCGTTTCCCGGAAGCGGAGGCGCTGCGCTTCGAGGTGCGTACGAACGCCTCCCGCATTTCGCTCCGCTACCGCGATGCGAGCGGCCAGTACCATCAGATGTCGCAGCCGCTCCCGGGTGACGGTTCGAAGTTCCAGCCGGTCACCTTCGCCCTGAAGCCGTCGGGACTCGCCTGGGGCGGGGCGAACGACAAGAAATTTCACGCGCCGCTGATGCATTTCGGCGTCATTATCCGCAAGGTCTGCTTCAAAGGCCCGGCAGGGCAGTGCGATTTCCGCAACTTCACTCTGCTCGGAGTCTCCCCCGACGCGAAGGTGCCGGCCGGCTACCGGCTGCCGCGGCCGGAAAAGAGCTTCATCGCGCCGGGTTCGAAGGAGCCGGTCATGCTTCAGCTGACGCACGGGCCGCGCACGCTTTCCGCGGAACAGCTGCGTTACCGCTGCAGCGATTACACGGGACGCGAGGTTGCGTCCGGCGTCGCCTCATTCGACGAAGCGTCCCGGCTTCTGACGCTCCCCGCCCCGCAGACGGCAGGATATTACGACCTTGACTTCCCCGCGCTCGACATCCGTACAGCCGTGACGGTCAGCACGCCGCCGCAGGGGGAACCGGACGAATACTTCGCCATGGACACTTCGCTCAGCCGGAAAAACCACATCGGGGCGGATTCACTCCGCAGTCTGATAAAGATCCTGCGCCGCAACGGCATCGCCTGGGGACGCGACCGCTTCACCTGGGGGGAGATCCATCCCGAACGCGGCCGGATGGACTTCAACGCCCGCAACGGACGCTACGACCTCTTCCGGAAGATCGCCGGGGAAGAGGGCGTGAAGGTTCTCGACGTCTTCCACGACACGCCGAAATGGAACAAGCAGCTGCTCTCGGACAAGGACGATTTCCTGTTCGGGATCGACAGCGACGAATACCAGTACGGCAGCAACATCTATCCGCGCAATCTCTCCGACGGCGCGGCGAGCTGGAGCGCAATCTGCCGCAACTGGCCCCAGATCAAGGCGCTGGAGGTGTGGAACGAGCCCGACATCTCCTTCGGGAACTATTTCCCGCCGGAGTTCTTCACCGCTTTCACCAAGGCGGTCTCCGCCCGCTTTGCATCGGACGGCGTGAAAACCGCCGTGGTCGGCGGCTCTCTCGCCAGTCCGCGGGAGGGAACCGGCTATTACAGGGCCCTCGTCGAAGGCGGACTGCTGGAGGACATCGACGTGTTCAGCTTCCACACCTACCGCGCCGCGGACGCCCACGAGCAGCAGATCGCTTTCCTGCGGGAAGTCGAACGAAAATTCGCTCCAGGCCGGGCGGGAATCCCCTACTGGGTCACTGAAAGCGGCATGCCCTGGCCGCGCGGAACCGCCCGCGCCAAGGTCGACGACGACCGTTACAGCGCCTCTGAAATCGTCGGCAAGGCGATCGAATTCCGCGCCCTCGGCGTCGCGAAATATTTCTCGTTCTGCTACCCCTATTACGACGAACGGAAAAACAACTTCGGCATGATGGACCCCCGCTTCGCGCCGATGCGCTCCATGGCCGCCTACGGCAACTGCGCCATGCTGCTCGCCCGCAAGAGCTACATCGGGGACCTGAAGCTTCCGGGGGCAGTGCGCAGCCGCGTCTTCTCGGACGGCAGGGAGTCTGTCGCCTGCATCTACGTTCCGCTGAAAACGCCGAAACGCCTTTTGCTCCCTGAAGGGCTCAAGGTGGAGAAGGTCACAGGGCTCGACGGCCGCGAGCTTGCCCTGAACGGCCGCGAGATTCCGCTCGGCGACGGAATCGCCTACCTCCATATCAAGGGAAAGCCGGGCTCGAAGCACCTGAAGCGCGACACGAAAGCGATGGAGCTTTACAGCCTCGCGAAAGCGTACCGGCCGGGAAAGCGGGCCGCCGGACCGGTGGTGATCCAGCCCGATTACGATCTCGCCCGGATCCCCTACGGACGGGACGGAATCCGCCTCCGGCCGGAGGAACCTCTTGAGGGGAAGCTTTACTGGAACAACTTTTCGGACCGCGCCGTCGCGGTCGAACCGAAACTGACGCTCCCCGAAGGGATAAAGAGCCTGGAGTTCTCCTCCGGAGCCCTGGAGATTCCGGCCGGCGGACGCGCAGAGCTTCGCTTCCGGCTGGCCGCCGGGCCGGAGCTGCCCGCGGACCGCTGGTCCGCCGCAGCCGTTTCCGACCAACGAGGCAATGCGACTCCGATGGTGATGCGCTTCTCGCTCCTGCGCCAAAGCGAAGCGCGCTGCGGCGAAAGAGTCGGCATCACCGAATGGTTCGACTGGAAAAACAATGGAGCCCGGCCCGATATCCGCGCCGGCTTCACCGCGGAGTACGCCCCGGATGCGCTGAAGCTGCGCATCGAAGTAGAGGATGCAGCACACAACTGCGATTATACGGCGGATCAGGCCTGGCTCGGAGATTCGGTACAGATTGCGCTCCGGGGCGGCGGCCGCAGCCCGGCCGAGTTCTGCGCGGCCTCTTCACGGGAAGGGGCCGGGGTCTACCAGCACCAGCCGGCCGGAAAGCGCGGCATCACGGAAAAGGTGAAATTCCGTTTTATCCGGAGCGGAAAGAAAAGCGTCTATGAGCTGGAATTCCCCGAGGCGGAGTACGGCGCGCCGAAGGCCGGCGACCGGACGCTCGGACTCTCCATTGTCGTCAACAGCAACAACGGCAAGGGACGCAACGGCTATCTGCAATGGGGCGAAGGCATCGCTTCCGGCGACAAAAACCCGAACCTCTTCAACCGGCTGCAGCTTCCGCCTCAGGTCACACAGAGCCAGCCGAGGGCGGCGACAGCCAGATAAAGGCAGACGGTGCCGGCGGCGGAATCGGTTCTCCACGTGAAAGCGCTGCCGGCGCTCTTTTTCTCCGTGGCCCCGACGAAATTCCAGGACCAGAGCTCGTCAAGCAGCAGATGCGAGAGGTATCCTCCCGCCGCCGCCAACGCGAACGCGAACCGCACCTGCAATGCCGAGTCGGGGAAGATCAGGAAAACCGCCTCCCCGGCCAGAATCGCCGCCGGAATCGAATGAAACGCACCGCGGTGGCGGGAAAACCGGCTGAGGAAAAAATCCGCGCCGTAGCGGATCACGACGTAAATCCCGATCATCCAGCAGAAAAGCGCCTCATTGGTCAAGTTGCGCGGCAGGTAATGCCCGGCCAGCAGAACCGGAACGCCGACGCCGAGCAGCCCGAGCAGGATCTGGCGCGGCCGGGCGTTTTTCCCGTCGATGTCCGGCAGAGCCGCGCCGATCATGCCGAGGACGCCGAGCGTCGCGGACTGGACGGCATTGCACCATCCGGCCAGAAAAGCGCCGCTGCCGGCGGCGGCGCCCCAGAGGCCGCCGAACACGATATGTGTGCGGAACCCCGCCATCAGGTCCGGCGCTTTCCGGGGGCCGTGCCTGCGAGGCAGAGCATGAGAAGCAGCGTCAGGAGCCCGAAGAGAAGCAGCAGATAGAACAGGAGTCCGCAGAGCGCGGCAGAACAGCGGATCGCGCCCGGCGACAGCAGCATCCCCGGCGGCAGCAGCAGCGCCGCCAGAACCGCCGACAACGCCAGCACAACCGCAAGAACGGCGATTCCGCTTTTCGCTCCGGCCAGGTCGGCCCGGCTCAGCGTGATCTGCGAACCGACCGCGATGACCGCATACAGCCAGAGCCAGAGCCGCCAGTCAAGCAGGATCCCGGGTTCGACCCAGATGCGGCAGAGCGCGAGGAAAGTCGCCCGGAACTGAAATTTGAATGCGGCGAACCCGCCGTCCGGCAGCGCGGGGAACGGCAGCGCCTCGTGCGGCAGCAGCAGCAGCGTCAGGAAAACGATCGCCGCCACGCCGAAGCAGAGCGGAGCCACGCCAATGAAAAAGCTGCCGATATTCTGCCATGCGCTGCGCCGGTCCCACTTGTGGCAGACCCACCCGAGATTGCCGTTTTTCTGCGGGGAGAACAGCGCGAAATCCGTGATTTTGTGCCGGAAAACCACGCAGAGCAGCGCGTGGCTGAACTCGTGCAGCATCACGCCCGGCGCCGTCGCCCAGATGCAGAAGCGCGCTCCGAACGTCTCGGCGCACCGGAGCCGGAAACGGCCGGAGACAAACTGCAGCGCCGTCCCCGCGATCAGCGGCGGCAGGATTCCCGCCGCGAGCCAGAGCAGCGCGGCAACTCCGGTCCGTCCGAGAGCGTCGAGGAATTCAGGCATACCGGCGACTCACCCCCGGAAGATGAAAAAGACGGCCCCCGCGATGCAGACGGCCGCATAAAGGTAGTTCCACGACAGGGACTCCTTCATGTAGAGGACCGAGAACGGCACGAAAACCGAGAGGGCAATCACTTCCTGCAGGATTTTCAGCTGCCCGAGCGTGAGCGTGGTGTGCCCGATCCGGTTCGCCGGAACCTGAAGCATGTATTCGAAAAGCGCCACGCCCCAGCTCGCCGCGGCGGCGACGTACCACGCGCGGCCCGACAGGTTCTTCAGATGGCCGTACCACGCGAAAGTCATGAATATGTTCGAGAGCACCAGCAGCCCGATGGTAATGAGAATGGGACGCATCTTCTACTTCGCAAGCTCCACTGCGACAACCTTGACCTCGTTATCCCCGAGGCGGGCCGGGAAATCGAATACGACCCATCCGGCGCCGTCCGGCTCCATGTCGACCGCCGCATGCGCGCGCCCGATTTCCTCCCGCTCTGCGTTCAGGGCACGCACGCGGAGGCGGCCCTTGAAGCCGGCCCTGGCGATGACATACAGCTCGAACCTGGCGGGAAAGAATTTCGACGCGGTGCTTTCCAACCCGCATGCGTCAAGCTCCCCGCTCTTCCAGACGTGCGGGGAATCCGCATGGTCCCGTTTTTCCGCGCCCTCCGCCCCGGCGCGGTTGAATTTATGCAGCGGCCGGTCCGGCAGCAGCCGGAATTCCGGATCGGGACGGAGCGGATCGAAGGCGGCCCGCCGCTGCACGCGCCGCGCGTCCACGCCGGCGCATCCGGCCAGGACAACCGCCGCGAACCCGGCGACAACCAGGAGACGACATATTTTCATTCTACTGTTTTTTCTCCGACTCGGACTTGAAAAGATCGCAATGCCACATTATTATAATAGACATGAGAAAGGGAGTCTTTGCAAGGGGATATCCCGGTATTTTTGTTTTTATCTTCTGAGGAATTCATGCGGAATCGCGCCGGAGTCATCATGGCCGGGGAGAGCAATCTCGGGCTGCATCGGAAACGCAACGAGGACAATTTCTGCTGTTACGTTCCGCCGGGGCGCGACAACGCACTGGCCGTCGTGGCCGACGGCGTCGGCGGCCATTCGAACGGCGCCGTCGCGAGCCTGATCTGCTGCCGCGACCTGGCCGAAGCGTTCCGCTGCCTGCCGGCCGGCAGGCCGATGCCGGTCGAAAGCACGGCGGCGTTCCTGCGCGACACAATCCGGGAAATCAATAAGAAAGTGTTCGACCGCAATTTTTTCGAGCAGGTAAGGCGGCCGATGTCGAGCACAATCGTGGCCGCTGTTTTCCTCCGCGAAACGGTTCTGCTCGCAAGCGCGGGAGACAGCCGGATGTATGAATACCATCCCTCCGACGGACTCGTGCAGCTCTCGACCGACCACTCATTCTCGGCGGAGTTCGCGCGGGAGCACGGCTTTCTGCCGCCGGGGTCGGAAACCATGAAAAACCTGATCGCCCGCGCAGTCGGGCCGCGCTCCGAGCTGGAGCCGGAGCTGCACGCGCTGCCGCGCCGCAAAGAGAGCCGCTACCTGCTCTGCTCGGACGGCGCTTCTGGGTGCGTCCCGGCCGAAACGCTCTGCTCGATCATGGCGGAGTCGGCGACGCCGCGGCAGGCGGTCGACCGGATCATGCGGCGCGTGCTGCTGACCGGCGCACGGGACAACATCACCGCGATCGCCGTCTTCCCTGATCCGGCGGAGGCGTGACCGATGGCGCTGCTGGATGTAGAAAACCTCAAGGTCCACTATCCGGTCCGCGGCGGCTGGTTCAGCCCGAAGCGGTTCGTCCGGGCGGTCGACGGCGTGACCTTCTCGATCGAAGCGGGCGAAACCGTCGGGTTGGTCGGGGAATCCGGCTGCGGGAAAAGCACGCTCGGGCGCGCGTTGGTCCGGTTGGAGAAACCCGCTGCGGGGCGGGTGCTCCTGAACGGCCGGGACATGAGCAGCCTCAGCGGAAAAGCACTGCGCCGCGAGAGAAAAAACTTCCAGATGATTTTCCAGGACCCGTACGGCTCGCTGAATCCGCGGCTGACCGTTTTTTCGGCGCTCGACGAGGTGCTGGCGCTGCATTTCAATCTGCCGAAGACCGAGCGGCGTGAGAGGGCCGTCCGGCTGCTCGACCGGGTCGGGCTCTCCGCCGGGGCGCTCGACCGCTATCCGCATGAATTTTCCGGCGGGCAGCGGCAGCGGATCGGCATCGCGCGCGCCCTGGCCGCCGAGCCCGCGCTCATCGTCGCCGACGAGCCGGTTTCGGCGCTCGACGTGAGCGTGCAGGCGTCGATCATCAACCTGCTCGAGGATATCCGGCAGGAGACCGGCACCGCGTTCCTCTTCATTGCGCACGACCTGGCCGTGGTCGAGCACATCTCTTCGCGGATCCTCGTGATGTACCTCGGCAGAGTCGTCGAGTCGGCCCCCGCGCGCGAACTTGTGTCCCGGCCGTACCACCCGTATACGAAGGCGCTGCTCTCGGCCGTGCCGGCCATCGACCGGACGGGGCGGAAGCGGATCGTGCTGCCCGGCGACGTGCCTTCCCCGCTCGACCCTCCCCCGGGCTGCCCGTTTCATCCGCGCTGCCCGATCGCGCAGGAGCGCTGCAGATCCGAGGCGCCGCCGCTGGTCTCTCCGGACGGAAGCGGACGGCTTTGCAGCTGCTTCTACGCCTCCTGAGCCTTTTTGCCGGGTTTTTATCGTAAAAAACTTGGAAAATATGTTGCAAAATGCTTGACCGGTAGTATATTTTCGATAAAAGAATGTCAACAACTGGAACTCAAGGGAACGGACGGAAATATGGCGGATTATCCGAAATTGACGGTTCTGTATGAAAAGCTTCGCGGCAAAGTCTTCGAGCTGAACAAGGATCAGATGACGGTGGGCCGTCGCGACGGTAATGATATCGTGATCAAGGATGCAAGCCTGAGCGGTCATCATGCGGACATCATCCGGACCGCCCGCGAAGGAAAGACCGTTTATATTATCAGGGACAACGACAGCACCAACGGTACGCGGGTCAACAACATCCCGGTCACGGAGCAGGAGCTGAAGAATTCCGACATCATCCTGTTCGGCGGCGTGGAAGTCCTGTTCGACAGCAACGACGGCGCTGAGACCCAGGTGGGCAGCACGACCGTGACGATCGATATTTCCCAGCTCGACAGCAACACTTCGACCGTCCCGCGGATGAGCAGCCTCGACCCGTTTGCCGGCACTGTCGACAAGAAAAGCGTGATGCTCCAGCGGCTGATGCTCGGCGTTTATGCGCTTCTCGCCCTCGGAATCCTCGCGGTGGTGGGGTTCCTTGTCTATTACATCCTGAATATGTAAGCGATCCTGGCGAAGACGCATCGGAGTCCGCCGGATGTTGGAGTGTCCGGCGGATTGTTTGTCTGAAAGAGGGCGGAGAGGAGCCTCTGCGTCCGGAACGAAAGTGAATATATGAATAAAGATTTGAAATGTCCCGTCGCCATTCGTCCGGGGCAGCATGAGGAGCTGATCCGCAAAATGGCGGACGGCAACAAGCCCGGCCGGGAGCCCTCCGGCGGCAAACGCGGATTCAGCGGCGACCGCAAAGCACCGCAGCGTTCGAGCCGCGCGGCTGTGGTCTGGCTGGTGTTGTTCCTCGCCCTGGCGAGCCTCCTCCTGTTCAAGGGTTACGGGCCCGCGCGGGCAGTGGAATTCTCCCAGAGCGAATTCGAAAAAAAGCTCGCCGACAAGCAGATCATTTCCGTCGACATGACCTATGAGAACGGCAACGTCATGGTCTGCGAAGGCAGTTTCCGCCGGCCGGCGGAAGCGGCCCGGCCCGTGACGACCACGCAGGTCCAGGCTCCGCGCGGGGCCGAGGCCAATGCACAGAAGAGTTCCAGCGACCAGTTCAAAACCCGCGTCGTCTACACTGACGACCTCGCCCGTCTCCTGCAGGAGAGCGGCGCGAATGTGGTCGTCAAGCCGAACAACTCCGGCTTCTGGAACTTCATCCTGATCGGGGTGCTGCCGCTGCTGCTCGTGATCGGATTCATCTACTTCTTCTCGATGCGGCAGATGCGCGCCTCGGGGCGCGGTGCAATGGATTTCGGCAAGAGCAAGGCGCGAATGATCCCGCCGGACGAGTTGAACGTCCACTTTGACGACATCGCCGGTGCCGACGAGGCGAAAGAGGAGATCCGCGAAATCGTCGATTACCTGAAGGACCCGCTGCGGTTTCAGCTCGTCGGCGGCCAGATTCCGAAGGGCTGCCTCATCGTCGGCGAACCCGGCACCGGCAAGACGCTGATCGCCAAGGCGGTCGCGTGCGAAGCCGGGGTCCCGTTCTTCTCGATCAGCGGCTCAGACTTCGTGGAGATGTTCGTCGGCGTCGGCGCAAGCCGGGTGCGCGACATGTTCGAGCAGGCGCGCAAAAACACGCCCTGCCTGATCTTTATCGACGAAATCGACGCCGTCGGCCGTTCCCGCTTTTCCGGCTGGGGCGGCGGGCACGATGAACGCGAACAGACGCTGAATGCGATGCTCGTTGAAATGGACGGCCTCGAAAGCCGCAACGGCGTCATCGTGCTGGCCGCGACGAACCGTCCGGACGTTCTCGACCCGGCGCTGCTGCGCCCGGGGCGCTTCGACCGGCAGGTCGTGATGGACCTCCCGGACATTGTCGGGCGGCGCCAGATACTCGACGTGCACGTGAAGAAGATCAAGGTGGACGCTTCAGTCGACCTCGACGTGATGGCGCGGACCACGCCCGGCTTCAGCGGCGCGGATCTTGCGAACCTCTGCAACGAAGCCGCCCTGCTCGCGGCGCGCTACAACCGCGAAGCCGTCACGCAGGCCGATATGGAAGAGGCGCGCGACAAGGTCAGCTACGGCCGCGAACGGCGCAGCCGCCGGATCACGGAACGCGAGCGCAAGCTCACCGCCTATCATGAAGCGGGCCATGCACTCGTCGCGCTGCACAACAAATACGCGACGCCGCTGCACAAGGTCACGATCATCCCGCGCGGCCAGGCGTATCTCGGCGCAACCTTTTCGATGCCGAAAGAGGACTCCTACACGCGCAGCAAGCTTGAGCTTGAAGCCGATATGGAAATGAGCATGGGAGGACGCGCCGCGGAGGAGATCGTCATCGGAGACGTGACGACCGGTGCGTCAGGAGACATCAACCACCTGACCCGCATCGCGCGGCTGATGGTCTGCATGTACGGCATGAGCGACAAGCTCGGCGCGATCAAGTACGGAAACTTCCCGTCGCACCCGCATATGCCGTTCGACGCCTCGCCGGAGGATACGGTCAGTCCGGAGACGGCGCGTGAAGTCGACCTCGAAATCCGCCGGCTTTCGCAGAACGCCATGCAGGCCGCCCGCAACTGCCTGAACGGGCATCGCGACGAACTTGAGAAGCTCGCACAGGCACTGCTTGAGCGCGAGACGCTTTCGATCGATGAAATCAACGCGCTTCTCGGCCGCGATCCGGAGCCGGACACCTTCGGCCGCCCGGAGCAGACCCTGCGACCCGCCGAAGATGACGGAACTGCCGAAAAAGGCCTTTAGGCCCGTTGCCGACGGCACGTTGCTCTCCTGCCGGGTTCAGCCCGGCGCATCGCGGAGCGGCGTGGTCGGCGGCTACGGCGAAGAGCACGTGAAGATCGCGCTCTCTTCGCCCCCGGTTGACGGAAAGGCGAACCTGGCGCTCTGCCGGCTGCTCTCCGACTGCTGCGGCGTCCCGAAAGGGGCAGTGGAAATCCTCTCCGGCCAGACCGGCCGCAGCAAAATCGTGAAAATCACGGGAATCGCCCCGGATGCGCTCCGGAGCTTATTATCAGAGGAATTGAAATGAATCGCAAAGCAGTAATTTTTCTCGCCGACGGCATGGCGGACGAGCCGTTGGAGGAGCTTGGCGGCAAAACGCCGCTGGAAGCGGTCGATACGCCGGCCATGGACTCCATCGCCAGGCACGGCGTGTCCGGGACGTTCCTGACTCTGCCGGAAGGCTTGCCGACCTCGTCCGATGTGGCGAACATGTCGGTTCTCGGGTTTTATCCCGAGCGGAGTTATCCGGGCCGCGGTCCGATCGAAGCGGCGAGCCAGGAGATCCGCCTGGCGGATGACGACGTCGCGTTCCGCTGCAACCTCGTGTATGTTTCAACGGACGGCGTCCTGCGGGATTACTCCGCGGGACACATCGACAATGAAACCGCGGCGAAGCTGATGGCCGACCTGCAGGAGAAGTTCGGCAACGACGACGTGACCTTCCACTCCGGCGTGAGCTACCGCAATCTGCTTGTGCTGCACGGCAAAAAATTCTCGGACAAGGTCAGCTACTTCAAGCCGGACTCCTCGCAGGATATCCCGCTTGCGGAGCTGCCGCTCACGCCGGCCGACGATTCGCCGGAGGCGGCCTACACGGTCGATTTCCTGAACCGGCTCTGTGCGCTCGTCACGGCGTTCCTCGCGTCACACCCGCTGAACGCCGGCAAGGCCTCCCCCGCGAACCATATCTGGCCGTGGAGCCCGGGCCGCCGCCCGAACCTCCCGCAGTTCAGTGAATATTACACGGGGCGGCGCGGCGCGATCATCAGCGCCGTCGACGTCATCAAGGGAATCGGCAAGTGTTCGAAGATGACCGTGGTTGAGGTTCCGGGGGCAACCGGCTTCATCGACACAAATTACGCGGGCAAAGTCAGCGCCGCCCTCGCGGCGCTGGTTGACCACGACCTCGTCTATCTGCACGTCGAAGCGATCGACGAGTGCTCGCACCTCGGGGACCTGAAGCTCAAGATGCAGGCGATCGGCGACTTCGATTCGAAGATCGTCGCTCCTGTGCTGAAAGCGCTCGAAGGCAAGCCGATCAGCTTTGCCGTCCTGCCGGATCACCCGGTTCCGATCAGGCTGCGCAAACACACGCGCACCCCCGTCCCGGTCGCAATCTGCGGCCCCGGAATCGAGCCCGACGGCGTCGGGCAGTTCAGCGAACGCCTCGCCCCCACCGGAAAGCTCGGCTTCCTGAAAGGCGACCAGCTCGTGAAAAAGCTGCTCGGCCTGTAATACGATTTCTCATTCAGGAAAGCGTATAACTGCAGCCGAGCGGCGGGGAACCGGTTCAGCGCCGGTAGCAGCGCTTCATCACTTCGGCGGCGGGCTTGCCGTCGAGGATGAACCCCTTGTCCCCTGCGGGATCGTCGCAGAACTGCTTCCGGGGGTTCTGCTCATCCCATTTCCACCAGTAGAGACCGCGGAAGTACTCCTCGCGGCAAAAGAGATTCCAGACCGCCTGCAGATAGTTGGCCTGCTCCATCGGCGAATAAGCCCCGTCGCCGCGCCAGCCGGAGGGGCTGACGGCTCCGCCGGTGCTTGAGGTGCAGCCGCACTCACCGAACATGACCGGCTTGCCGTAGAGCCGGGCGATCCGGCGATAGAGTTCCCGGACCGGCAGGAGCTTCTTGACCATCTCTGCGACGGATGCGCCGGGCGCGTCCTCCGCGGAGCAGTAGAAGCTCGTCTGCAGAAAATCGAGATCATTAAACCAGTGATCGGGGTTCGACAGCTCCTTTTCAAAGTCGAGAAGATGAGTATGGCAGCTTGTGAGCGGCCCCGGAAAACACTCCCGGGCGATGGCGACGACCTCCTTCCACTCCGCGTTCCTGCAGACGGAACGGTCGAGCTCGCTGTCGAGGCCGTACAGCTCACAGCCCGTTTCGCGAGCGAGCGAGGCGAAGAGCCTGGTTCGGGCGCGGACGCTCCCGAACCAGCGCTTCCACCCGTCGGAGACCTTTCCCGGAATCCGTTCGCGGTCATAGGAAAAGTTGACCTGAAGCCGGCCGTTGCCGTCATGGCTCTCCAGCATCGGCCGCAGCATGACCTTCAACCCCTCGGCGTGGATGAAGTCGATCATCCGGGCCAGTTCCAGTTCGCCGGGGCTTTCTTCGAGGTCAAGGAACTCCCGGGTTGAATAATCGGTCTCGCGGAAGACGGTCGCAATCAGCGCGACATATTCGACATTGAGCACTTTCATCCTCCGGATCTGCTCTTTCGCCCAGGGGGTGGAGTAAACTCCCCGGCGGGCGTAGAAGCCGAAGGTCATTCCTCGCTGAAACGGTACATCCATGATCTTTTCCTGCAGGTGGTTCAACGGCCGGTGACCAGCTCGAAGAACGGGGTTGGCGCCGCGAGGCTCCCGGTGTCGATCTCCACTTCGATCCGGCCCGCGCGGCAGGTTGCGGGAAGTTCCGCGGCGCGTTCGCCGTTGAGCTTCAAAGCGTAAAGCTTCGGCGTCCCGGCAAGCCCGGGGGCGTCGATGGAGAGCACGGCCTTTCCGGTGCGCCAGAGAATCGGCATGCCGCCGGACTTCTTCAGTTCCCGACGCCCGGGATCCCGGAACTCCATCCCGTTGTTCAGCGCGTCGGTTGAGAAAACGATCAACAGCCTCGCCGCCTGTGGAATCGACTCGTCCGCGGCAAGGGAGATGACGCTCAGGGCGGCGGGAACCGAACAGCTCTTCACCCGGACCGCTCCGAGCTCGTAAGCGCCGTCCTTCTTGACGGTGACCCCGGCAAGGCGCGGAGTCACGACCTTGAGTACGCCGTCGGTTGACAGGGTGATTTCGCCGGTATCGCTCTGGTAGATCCCCTTGCCGGGATCCGTAAGGTTGCCGGCAGGCAGTACGCCCGCGGAACGGAGCTCTGCGACAATCGGTCTGAGCTGCGCGGTGTCCACAGAGTTTTCCACGCTGGTGAACATGTCGCTGCCGCCGAGGCGGACGGTCCGATCCGCCCGGACCGTCAGGTCCGGTTTGACCGCGCCTTTCCGGGGGCCGTAGCTGATTCCGACCCGGCAGAGCGTCCAGATGCGGGAGAGCTCGTCGCTGAGCCCCTGCATCGCCCGGCCGTCGAAAATGAAACCGTCGGAGAGCGGAATCTCCACAAGATGGGGCGAAGTTTGCACATCCCCCCGGAGGTAGGCGAACGCCTCAACCACCTCTGCCGCCCGGATCACCGGATCCTCTCCCGCCCGGAACGGCGTGAGGACGCCGCCGCTCTTCTGCACCTGCCCGGCATGGCAGGTGATCGAGCTCCACCCCTGCAGCGCCGCGCCCGCCCCGAAGACCAGCCCCTGCTCATGCCGGAACGGGTTCCAGAAACAGAAGCCGAATTCGGTGTTGAAGAAGGGGCGGTCGGTGAAACGCGCAAGCGCCTGATGCTTGAAGCTGTTGCCGACCCGCTCGACCGAACTGAAGTTTTCCACCGTGGAGCCCGGTGCTCCGATGCCGTTCTGCGGATGGCAGTGGTAACCGTTCATGCTGATCGCGGGCAGCTTGGAACGGGCGGGGACGCTGACCAGCCGCGTGCGCATGTTCCAGTTGGTGACCAGTCCCGGATAGCCGACCTCCCGGATGGTTTTCAGGTAGAACTCCGTCATTTCGGACTCCATTGCGCCGACGCATTCGGTCATGTCCTTTCCGGCGCGGCTCCTGCCGGCGGCAACCTTGTGGGTGATGCCGGGGAGCTTTTCGAAGGAACCGGCTTCCGGGATCGGCGCATCGCCGCATTTGCCGCCCCACGCCTTGAAGAGATTCTCATACGTACCGTACTTCCCCTTCAGGAACCGGATCCAGGCCGGATGGAAAGGCGCACTGTAATCGCGGTAGGAGGTCAGCACCTCCTGCTCATTGAGGCAGCTGACCAGCACCACCGCCGGATCCTCCTTGAGGCTCAGCCCTGTGTAGGGATTGACGGCGCTGAAGAGGGCGTCCACGCCCGCCTTCCAGTTCCGCCGGAACATCGGGTTGACGAACATCTGGATCTTGGTCATGAAAGCGCCTTTTTTGTCGCGGGCCCCGTTCCGCCCGTTGTCATAGCCGATGTAGCTGGTCATCGCGTCCAGGTTGATGTAAACGCCGTTTTTACGGAGCTCCGCGACAAGGTAATGAAAGTTGTCCAGGCTGCGGGGAAGGAAACGGATCTCCTCCTTCGCCTGCGGCAGCACATACTCTCCGGCGGAAGGATTCTTCAGCGCCGGGGCGCGGCCGCTCCCCTGCAGCATCTGGTCGAGAAAGTGGAAGCGCACCAGGTTGTACCCCTGCCGGGCGAGCGCCGCGGCGTATTCGCGGATCTCTCTTTTACTCCAGGCCGGCAGGCTGCCCGGCATCAACTGCACACTGAAGAAGCGAACCGGAACCCCGGGACGCTTCTCGAAACAAAGCATACCGTTTTCGTCAACCGTGAGGCGGCCGCAGCTCCCTGCCGGAGCCCGGTCGGTGATATTGCGGAAATCCAGCGCGCTGCCCGGCCTGATATAGAGGTCGGAGACATCGATCACCTTCCATGAGCCCGGCTGGCTGACTTTGACCGGCGCGACGCTGCCTGCCGGCGGCGGTGCCGCTGCGTTTTTTTCCGGTGACGCCATGCTGACGGAGAGCGGCCCCAGATACACCTTGTCGCCTTTCCGGATATCCGGGAAGAGCATCCTGGGGAGCGCGATGACCGAATCCGGGAGCGCATCGAACAGGCGTTCCCGGAAAACGAGCTCATGCCACTCCGTCCCGATCGTAAAGCGGACGGTCTTCGAATAAGGAGTGGCGTTCGGCGCGTCCCGGGTCACGCGCCAGTCGGTCCGCAGCGGCCGCGTCGCCTTTGCATAACAGCGGATCGTCACCTCCGTTCCCGGCCGGACCGCGTCCGACGGGGAGAGATAGATGAGGAACGGGGGCCAGCGAAGTTCATCCGCATCATGCCCGGATGTGACGAGAAGCGTTTCTTTGCCGTCCGGCGTCCTGACCTGACCGTCAGGACTGACCGAAATGCTGTTCCACGCATCGGGCAGCTCCGGCCCGCTGTCCCGAACTGTTTCAGAGCCGCAGAGGGCGAGAGCGGAGAGAAAAACGGTTGCAAGCAGATATTTCAGCATCACACTGTCCTCAATTCAAGTTACTGGGCGGCATGCACGCGCCATTTGATTTTATTATTCACCCCATACATATCGCCCGGCATGAGCTTTTCACAGTGCCCGTCGAAGAAACCGGTGCCGGCCGCATTCCCGTCGTTATGGCGGTAAGCAACATAGGTGCTGCTGATGGACGAACTCACGTCGCCGAGCAGACGGTACTTGGAGGGATCGGCGGCGTTGTAGTTCGTGTGCCAGTTCACGCTTTCGATGAACATGAAACGGGATGACGGGTTCCGGACCTTCGCCTGGTGATAGGAGGCGGAGACCGGATTGGCCCAGATGTCGAGAGCGGGCGGATCATCGAAACCGGTACTCTGCATCGCGTAGCTGAGCTGAAGATGACGGAACTCTCCGGACACGCCCGGCTGGGAACGGGGGCAGACGATTTCAGGAGCAATGTTGTCGCCGGTCACTGCGACCTGCCCATTGGGACCGCTCATCGGCGGCGCATGCTTCACGCCGAGGTTCCTGAGGAAAAGCGGATTGTTGGTCCACATCGTGCCGACGGCGCTGTTCTTGCACCGGAGCGGCATGTAGAACCCTTTACTTGCATCGGCATAAAGGATGGAGGCCGTGGCGATCTGCTTCAGGTTGCTGAGGCACTTGACGGCATGCGCCGTATCCCGCGCCCGGTTGACCGCCGGCAACAGCATGGCGGCGAGAATTGTGATGATGGCAATTACAATCAGAAGCTCGATCAGAGTGAAAAAACGTCTCATCAGATGCCCTCCGGGTTGGTGGATATGGTCCTTGCTTTAATTATACCGGAAAGAATCGGAAATGGCAATGAATAAAATGACTTTTCCGTGAAAAGATAATGATAGTTTTACATTTTTTTTCACGGCAAAAAATTGCAAAACGGGCAAAAGCGGAGTATAATCCCCATTATGAAAGTGACATTGGAAAAACTCGCCGCAATGACCGGGGTGTCGATCGCCACCGTCTCCCGGGTGCTGAACGGGAGTCCCGCCGTTTCGCCGGAGACCCGGCTGCGGGTGCTCGGAGCGGCCCGGCAAAGCGGATACGCAGGCAACTGGAAACTGGCCGGTCGCCCGCTGATCGCCGTCGTCGGCAGACACTTTGAAAGCCGTTACCACGCCTGCTTCCTGCGCTTTCTCTGTGACGAACTGGACCGGAGCGAATTCCAATACGAGGTGATTCCGGGAAAACATGTCTCCCTCCTCTCCGGCCGGCCGGTCAGCGGCATGATCCTGACCTCGTCGCGGAGCAGCTTTCCGGAAGGAAGCCTGCCGGATGTTCCTCTCGTCGGCATCAATGAGGAGGAGGACCCCGTTCATGATTTTCACAGTGTCCAGTCCGATCTGGAAACAGGGATGGAGCAGGCATTGGAACGGCTGTTCCGGCTGGGACACCGCCGGATCGCGCTGTGGCTCCGCAGCCGCGGCTCATTCCTGGACCGGAACCGGGAAGCCGTTTTCCTGGCCGCCTCCCGCAAATTCCCGGGGCTTGCCCCATTGGTTGCCGAGGGGTGGGACACGGTTACGGTGCTGGGAGAACTGCGGCTGCGAAAAACCACGGCGCTTTTCGCCCCCGTCTACGACGACATATTGCCGATCTACCATGCGCTGACGCTGCTCAACTGGAAAGCTCCGGAGGAGGTTTCGGTCATCGCGCACGGCTCGGACGAGATTTCACGTTTCCTGCTGCCCCGTCCCACTGAGCTCCGCGCCGATTTCGCGGCAATCTGCCGGGAAGCGGTGAACATGCTCAAGAAACGGATCGCCGGCGAAAAGGTTCCCGGCAACGTCAAAATACCGTACCTTTATATCCCGGGCGACAGCATCGGGCCGCCGCCCGGCGGCCGGGCCTGAACTACGATGCCACCGTGCTGCGGAAGCGGATCCAGGTCAGCACGAACAGCACCGAACCGATCGCGGCCAGCCAGAGGAACGGCGCCCAGACTACATCGAGCCCCGCCCCGCGATAGAGAATCGCCTGGCTGAACTCCACGAAATGCGTGGTCGGCGCAAGCTGCATGACCAGGCGGACCCCCGCCGGCATGCTCTCCATCGGCGTGACGCCACCGGAAAGCATCTGCATGGGCATCAGCACAAGGATCAGCAGCATGCCGAGCTGCGGCATGTTCCGGGCGATGGTCGCGAGGAAGATCCCCATCGAAGTGACGGCGAACAGATGCAGCGCCATCCCCACCATGAACAGGAACGCCGACCCCTCCACCGGAACCTCCAGCGCGCCGCGGATGACGAACATCAGCGAAAACCCCGCCGCGATCATCACGACCAGGGCCATCGACCAGACCTTCGAAGCCATGATCTCGAATGCGGTCACCGGCATCACCAGCAGGTGCTCCAGCGTACCGTGCTCCCGCTCGCGGATCAGCGCCGCACCGGTCAGGATGATCGCCAGCATCGTAATATTGTTGATAAGCTCCATGACCGAGCCGAACCACGCCTGCGTCAGGTTCGGGTTGAAACGGTTCCGGGTTACGATTTCGACGGGCAGCGGCGAAGCGGGATCCCCCCGGTTCAGGAATGAATTGACCTCGTCCATGATGATCTGCTGGATGTAGCCGCCGCCGGTGAACGCCTGCGACATGCGCGTCGCGTCGATATTCAGCTGCACCTGCGGCTGGTTCCCCGCGAGCACGTCCTTCTGGAAGTCGTAAGGAATGACCAGCACGAAGGTATATTTCCCGCTGTCCATATCCGAATCGATTTCGGGGCGGTTGATGCGCACGGCGGGCAGGAACATCGGCGGAAAGAACGCATCGGCGATCCGCCCCGAAAGCTGCGAATCGTCCTCGTCGACGATCGCCAGCGCCGCGTTGGAAATCGAATCCGGCTTGGCTGTCGCCGCGACATAGACCCCGAGCGTGAAGGTATAGAGAATCAGCCCGAGCAGCAGCGGATCCCGCCCGAGGCCCCGCAGCTCCTTGAGTCCGAGCTGAATGATGTTCTTGATCTTCTGTTTCATCGCATCCGCGCTCCCGTCACGATTCCTGCTTCTTCAGAATAACGATGCCGAGCCCGAGAACCAGGGGAACCGTCACGAGCATGACAAAAAACGGCACATGCAGATCCGCGAAGCCGAGCGCCTTGTTGAACACGCCGCGGCTGATGAGCAGCATATGGGTCGTCGGATAAACCGTGCCGATGACACGCCCGACCCCGGTCAGCGTCGAAACCGGGTTGACCAGCCCGCAGAACTGGACGGCCGGCAGCAGCGTGGCGATCATGGTCAGGAAAATCACGGCTATCTGGCTGCGCGTCACCGAAGAGGCCAGCAGCCCCATCCCGGTGGAGATCATGCAGTAAATCACCAGCCCGAACAGCAGCGTGGGCAGACTCCCCTTGACCGGCACGTCGAATATCGTCACTGCCATCACCAGCAGCAGCAGCGAGCTGAACGTCGAAAGCAGGACATACGGCAGCTGCTTGCCGAGCAGGAACTCCGAACGCGTCAGCGGCGTGACGTAGAGGTTGATGATTGACCCCATCTCCTTCTCCCGCACAACCGCCAGCGCGGCCAGGATCGCCGGAATCATCATCAGCAGGATCGGGATCACCGCCGGAACCATCGCGGGCAGGCTCAGCACGTCGGGGTTGTAGCGGTAACGTGTCTCAATGGAGGCCGGGATCACGGTATCCATCCCGGCACGGGTTTTCAGCAGGTTCGAGATCCACCCGGAATGCATCGCCTTCACATAGCCCTCGATCGTCTCGGCCCGCATCGGCATGGCGCCGTCGATCCAGAACGCGACCTCCGGCGAACGCCCCTGCTCGACCATCTTGCCGAACTGCGGCGGGAACTCCACGACCAGGCTCAGCTTGCCGCTGCGCATCCGGTAGTCGAGGTCACTGTAGTCGCGGACCGGCTCCTTTTCCACAAAATAGCGGGAGCCGGCAATATTCAGCGCATAATTCCGGCTCAGCTCGCTCTGGTCGCGGTCCAGCACGGCAAACGAGAGATCCTCCACATCCATGCTGATGCCGAACCCCATCACGAGCATCAGCAGTATCGCGCCGAACAGCGCAAGCGTCAGCCGGATCGGGTCGCGCAGCAGCTCGAGGTTCTCCCGCCAGTAGCAGCTGTACCAACGCCGCAGGCTGAAGAAAGAGGAGAAAACGCGGGCGAACGCCGACGTCTCCTTCTTCTCCGTCGCGGCGAACGACACTTTTTCCGCGGGTTTCTCGTCCGAAGCCGGATCCGCTTCGCGCAGATAGGCGATGAACGCCTCCTCCAGCGAGGGCGCATGGCGCGCCTCCACCAGCGCCGCCGGAGTGTCGCAGGCCAGTGAACGCCCCGCATGCATAAGCGAAATGCGGTCGCACCGCTCCGCCTCGTTCATGAAGTGCGTTGTGATGAAAATCGTGACCCGGTCCCGCCGCGACAGCTCGATGATGAGCTCCCAGAAGCCGTCCCGCGCCACCGGATCGACGCCCGACGTCGGTTCGTCGAGGATCAGGATCTGCGGCCGGTGCACCACGGCCGCCGCAAGCGACAGCCGCTGCTTGATGCCGAGCGGCAGGGAGTCGGGAAAGCCCTCCGCAACCTGCTTCAGGCCGAAGCGTTCGAGCATCTCCTCGACGCGGGCGGACACCTCGGACTCCGGAATCCGGTACAGACGGGCGTACAGCAGCAGGTTCTGCCGTACGCTCAGCTCCCCGTACAGGGAGAAAGCCTGGGTCATGTAGCCGAGCTGAAGCCGCACCGCCATGTCGTCGTCTCCGATCGGTTTGCCGAAGAGCCACGCCTCCCCCTCGGTCGCGGGCAGCAGCCCGGTCAGCATCCGCATGGTCGTGGTTTTGCCGCAGCCGTTGGAGCCGAGGAAGCCGAAGATCTCGCCGCGGCGGATGCGGAAGCTCACGTGGTCAACGGCCGTGAATGAGCCGAATCTCTTTGTGAGGCCGCGCGCCTCGATCGCGATATCCTCCGCGCCCTCCCCGGCGGGAAGCGGCGGAACGACGAGCTCCTTGTGATGGGCACGCTTCGCTTCGGGAAGCAGCCGGATGAAAGCGGCGTCGAGGTTGTCGCAGCCGGTCTTTTCGAGCAGCTCCCGCGGCGTGCCGGTATCGAGGATCCTGCCGTCGTCCATGGCGATCAGCCAGTCGAAGCGCTGCGCCTCGTCCATATACGCCGTGGCGACGACCACCCCCATCTGCGGCTGCTCCGCCCGGACATGGGCGATAAGGTCCCAGAACTGGCGGCGCGCCAGCGGGTCCACGCCGGTCGTCGGTTCGTCGAGCACCAGCAGGTCAGGGTCGTGGATCAGCGCGCAGCAGAGCCCGAGCTTCTGCTTCATGCCGCCTGAAAGCTTTCCGGCGGGACGGTCGAGAAACGGGTAAAGCCCCGTGCTTTTCGTCAGCCGGTCGATGCGGCGGCGGCGCTCCGCGGCGTCGTGTCCGAAAAGCCGGGCGAAAAACTGGAGGTTCTCTTCGACGGTCAGCGTGAAATAGAGGTTCTTCCCGAGCCCCTGCGGCATATAGGCGATGCGCGGGCAGATCCGGTTCCGGTGCCGCTTGCTGCGCATATCACCGCCCAGCACGAACAGCTCGCCCTCCTGCAGGGCATGCGCGCCGGTGATGAGCGACAGCAGACTCGACTTACCCACGCCGTCCGGCCCGATGAGGCCGATCAGCCGGCGCGGCATGATATCCGCCGTCACACCGTCGAGCGCGAGCGTCTTTCCGTACCGGAGGGAGACCTCCCGGATCCGGACAACCGGCTCCTCCGGAGAACTCCCCGGCTCCGGTGCGTTCACGGCTTCTTCTTCAGAGTCAGGAATTCGGGCCATGCCGCCTCCGGATCGATTTTCACCCACGCCACGCCGGGAATCCCGGTCTTGACCAGCTTGATGTATTTCTTCAGCAGCGCCGGGTCGATACGCGCCTTCACGCGGAACATCAGCTTCTGGCGCTCGCTCTGCGTTTCAACGGTTTTCGGTGTAAACTGCGCGACACTCGCGACATAGGACACCTCGGCCGGAATCGGAATATCAGGCACGGCATCGAGAATCAGCCGGACCTCCGCCCCGATCGCAACTTTGCCGGCCACCTCCTCCGGCAGGAAGAAGGTCATGTACACATCGGTCAGGTCCACGAGATTCAGTACGCGGCCCCCGGCGGAAAGGACCTCGCCGGGCTGGGCGATCCGGTACTGGATCCGCCCTTCGCGGGGCGCGATAAGCAGACTGTCGTCGATGTCCGCCTGGATGCGGGCCATGTCGGCCTCAGCGGCGGCGATGGCGGCGGCGGCCCCGGCCGCCTCGGCTTTCGCTGAATTGATCGCGGCTTCCGCCTGTTTCACGCCGGCCTCCGCAACGGCGACCTCCGCCTTCGCGGCGAGATAAGCCGTCTCGTCATCCTCGAACTGCTGCCTGGAAGCCGCATTCGCTTCACTCAGAACCTTCGAACGCTCATAGCGCTTCCGCGCCCCGTCGAGGCTGCTCTCCTTCTGCAGGACGGTCGCCCGGGCGGCCTCCTTCTCGCTGACCCGGACATCGATCATCGCCTTTGCGCCGGCTTCGGCCGTAACGGCCTGGTTGCGCTGGGCTTTGGCCTGCGCAAGCTGCGCCTCAAGCACATTCGTCTGCATCTGTGCGAGCGGCTGCTTTTCGGAGATGAAGTCGCCCTCGTCGACCATGATTTTCTCGATGCGGCCGGCGAGCTTGGCGGCAATGCTGACCTCCGTGGCTTCGAGCCGACCGTTGCCGGAGGCGAAACGGGAAGCATCGACCCGCCCGGCGTCCTCATATGTTTTGTAAAGGTAGAACCCGATCCCGGCGACTGCCGCAATAATCAGCAACAGAACGATTTTCTTCATATACGCGCCTTCCTCCGAATATTTCTCCCGTCCCCGATTTCAAATCCGACGACCCTGCGGCGGGAGGTTGAATACTATATCACGAATTTTACCATATGCAACCGAGAACGGCAGAGGAACTCAAAGAAAAAACGCGCCCGGAAACGGAAGGTTCCGGACGCGCCGTGCTTCAGGTGGAAACTCAGTTGCCGTAAACGGCGAGATCCCCCAGGAGCTCCTCAATGCGGAGCAGCTGATTGTATTTGCAGATACGGTCGGTGCGCGACAGCGACCCGGTCTTGATCTGCCCGGCGTTCGTCGCAACCGCGATGTCCGCGATGGTCGTGTCTTCGGTTTCGCCGGAACGGTGGCTGATGACCGCCGTATATCCCGCGCGGTGCGCCATCTCGATCGCGTCGAGCGTCTCGGTCAGGGTGCCGATCTGGTTGACCTTCACGAGGATCGAGTTGCCGCAGCCGAGTTCGATCCCTTTCGCGAGATACTTCACGTTCGTGACGAAGAGGTCGTCACCGACAAGCTGGCAGCGGCTGCCGATCCGCTCGGTCAGGAGCTTCCAGCCGTCCCAGTCGTTCTCGGCCATGCCGTCTTCGATCGAGTCGATCGGATAGCTCTTGATCAGCTCTTCGAGATATTCGACCTGTGCGGCGGAATTGCGCTCGCACCCTTTGTCTCCCTCGAATTTGCTGTAGTTGTAAATGCCGTCTTTGTAGAATTCGCTCGCGGCGCAGTCGAGCGCGATGGTGACGTCCTTGCCCGGCTTGTAACCGGCAAGGTCGATCGCTTTCAGGATCGAATCGAGCGCTTCCTCGGTGCCGCCCTTGAAGTTCGGCGCGAAACCGCCCTCATCGCCGACCGCGGTGGAGAGCCCCTTCTTCTTCAGAATCTGCTTGAGCGCGTGGAACACCTCGGCGCCCATGCGGAGCCCTTCCGAGAAACGGTCCGCGCCGATCGGGCGGATCATGAACTCCTGGAACGCGATCGGCGCGTCGGAGTGCGAGCCGCCGTTGATGATGTTCATCATCGGGACCGGCAGCACTTTGCCGTTTACGCCGCCGATGTAGCGGAAGAGCGGGAGCTCAAGCTCGTTCGCCGCCGCATGCGCGACCGCGAGCGAAACGCCGAGAATCGCGTTCGCGCCGAGCTTCTCCTTGGTGGGAGTCCCGTCGAGCTCGATCATGGCCTGGTCGATGCCGATCTGGTCGAGCGCCTCCATGCCCTCAAGCTCCGGGAAAATCTTCTCGTTGACATTGTTGACGGCTTTCAGGACGCCCTTGCCGCCATACCGTTTCTTATCGCCGTCGCGCAGTTCGAGCGCTTCGTTCTCGCCGGTGGAGGCGCCGGACGGAACCGCCGCGGTACCGGTTGCGCCGGATTCGAGCACGACTTCGACTTCAATGGTCGGATTGCCGCGCGAATCCAGAATCTCGCGGCCGAAAATTTCTCTGATCTCTGACATGATAACCTCTCCTCTGTAATAGTGGTTGTCGGGCCGTAGAACAATACTCCCGTTTCCGCCAAAAGTCAAGTTCCATGCGTGAAATGAGTGCGAGATTGCCCGCCGGGCAGACCCGCAAAACAAAAAAGGAGGCGCTGCGGCCTCCTTTTTGGATTCACCTCCGGAACCGTCACAGCAGTTCGCGGTTCGCCATGACCTCGGCGGTTTCGCACGGCGTCTTGCCGATGTAGATCTGCCGCGGGCGGACGATCTTCGTCGCCGCGCCGATCATCTCCTTCCAGTGGGCGACCCATCCGGGCAGCCGCGCCAGCGCGAACATCACGGTGAACATATTCTCCGGGATGCCGAGCGCCCGGTAGAGGATGCCTGTGTAGAAATCCACGTTCGGGTAGAGGTTCCGTTCGACGAAGTACGAGTCGGTCAGCGCGATCTCTTCGACCTGCCGCGCGATATCGAGCAGCGGGTCGCTGTAATTCGTCTTTTCGAGATATGCGTGGCACTCCTTCTTGATGATCGCCGCGCGCGGGTCGTAGGTCTTGTAGACCCGGTGCCCGAAGCCCATCAGCCGGAACGGGTTGTTGCGGTCCTTCGCCATATCGATGAACTTGCGCACGTTGCCGTCGGCCTGGATCAGCTTCAGCATCTCGATGACCTCCTGGTTCGCGCCGCCGTGCAGCGGGCCGGAGAGCGCCGAGATGCCGGCGGAGATCGTCGCATAGAGGTTCACCTGCGCGCTGCCGACCGTGCGGACGGTCGTCGTCGAACAGTTCTGCTCGTGGTCCGCATGCAGGATGAAGAGGATGTTCAGGATCCGCACCGCCTCGGGATGGATCTGGTACGGCCGCACCGGCGAATCGAACATCATGTTCAGGAAGTTCGCGCAGTACGACAGGTCGTGCCGCGGATAGACCACCGGATCGCCGATCGACTTCTTGTATGCGAACGCCGCCATCGTGCGGACGATCGAAATCAGCCGCGCGGTCGAGACGTCGATATCGTCCGCCATCGACTTCAGGTCGACGTTCGGATAAAACGCCGCGAGCGCGTTGATCATCGTCGATAGGATGTGCATCGGGTGCGCGCCGGCCGGGAAGTGGTCGAAGAAATGGCGCATATCCTCATGCAGCATTGAATTCACATTCAGGAGTTCCGAGAATTTCTGCCGTTCGTCTTCGGTCGGCAGTTCCCCGTGGACGAGAAGGTACGCGACTTCGACGAACATGGTCTTCTTGACCAGCTCCTCGATCGGAATGCCGCGGTAGCGCAGGATCCCCTTTTCTCCGTCGACGAATGTGATCTGGCTGTAGCAGGCCGCGGTGTTCATGAAGCTCGGGTCGAGCGTCACATAGCCGGTTTCCCGGCGCAGGTTCGCGATATCGATCGCTTTTTCCCCTTCGGTGCCGACCACGACGGGCAGCTGAACAAGCTTGCCTTCGACTTCCAATGTCACATATCCGGGACTCTCGCTCATTGGGAATCCTCCTTCTCAGTATCGATTTTCCGTTTTCCCAAACCTCCCGCGGGGCCGGATGCGATTCCGAACTCCCGTTTCCGGTTTCACTTTTATTTACAGTTTAACCCCATAATATGCCACAGGAAGCGCCTGTTTTCAAGGGGAAATTCCGAACATGTCGGAGAATTCGCCCATATTTCCGGGCCACGGGTGAAAACTTTCGAAAAAAACGGCACGGCACGATGGATTTTCCCGCAATCTGTGGTATACTGCCATAATGTATCATCCAGTCCATCCTGCAACGCAACACGGAGGGTTCAAATGCGTATTCTGACCGGATTCCTCATCGGCCTGCTGGCGGCCGGGAGCATCGGAGCGGCGGAGTTCAAACCGCTGGACTTCACGAAAGGAGCCAACACCGCCTTCACGGACGAAACGCCGGACGACCGGCAGGGCGGCTGGACCGACCAGGGCTCCAACGACCTCCGGCTTCTGAAACCCGGAACCCGCACACTCTCCGGCGTGCCGTTCACGATCCTCGACGACAAGGCTACCGGTGGAAAGTCCTGCGTCGTCCTCTCCGCTTCCGGGGCGCGGAGCTACCTGCCGAAGCAGGCGGAAATCGAGCCGGCCGCACCCGCCGCCGGAAAAACGCTCTATCTGCTGCACGCGGGCGCGTGGCTGAACCCGAAGAAAAACCTCGCCGGCCGGCTGACCGTCAAATACACCGACGGCTCCTCGAAGGAGTTCCGCGTCCGCACCGGCCGCGACCTCGCGGACTGGTGGGCCAACAGCGGCGCGCCGAACGCCGTCCGCGTCTGGACCATTTACAACAACAACTCGCAGATTTCGCTGTACGCCTCGAAATTCCCGCTCGACGCAAAGCCGGTCAAAACGCTCCGCTTCGACGCGGGCGACGACGGCGTCTGGATGATCGCCGCCGCTTCGATCGGGGACTCCGCCGCGCTGAAGCCGATCTACACGCCGGCCGTCCTCAAAAACGACTATCCCGCGCCGGCTCCGGCCGATCCGGCGGAGCTCGCGAAGTATCCGCGCTCCGGCACGCCGAAGAACATCATCTTCATCATCGGCGACGGCATGGGACAGGGGGCGGTGAAGTTCGCCGGGCTCCACGCCCACGGCAGGCCGCAGACGCTCGTCATGGAGCAGCTCCCGGTCAACGGCATGGCGCAGACCTACTCCGCCAGCAGCGACGTGACCGACTCGGCAGCCAGTGGGACCGCGCTCTCGAGCGGCTATAAAACCACGAACGGCTTCGTCGGCATGACGCCCGAAAAAAACGCGCTGCGTTCCATCGCAGAAGAGGCGCGCGACTCCGGCCGCTCGGTCGGCATCATCACGACCGACCAGCTCACCGGGGCGACTCCGGCCGCTTTCTCCGCCCATGTTCCGAGCCGCGGCATGGCGGCGGAGATCGCCGCGTTCCAGGCCGGCACGAATTATGAGATTCTGATCGGCAACGGGATCAAACCGTTCCTGCCGGAAGCCGAAAACGGCAGCCGGAAGGATGGCCGCAACCTCGTCAGCGAGCTTCAGCAGAAGGGGTATATCCGGATCGGCGGGCTCGACGAGTTCCGGAAAGCCGGAAAGCTCCCGGTCTTCGGCTTCATCGACGGCTGGCAGAAAGACACGGAGCTGCTGTCGCAGATCTCCGCCGAAGCATTCAACCGCCTCGCCGCGAATCCGAAAGGGTTCTTCATCATGATCGAGGGACACTTCCCGGACTACGGGGGCCACGGCAACAATCCGGAGCTCAGCGCAAACGGCCCGCTCATGGTCGACTTCACCGTGAAGGCAGCGCTCGACTTCGCGAAACGGAACAACGACACGCTCATCGTGGTCACGGCAGACCATGAGACCGGCGGCGTCCACTGCGCCCCGAATCCGCAGAATCCGAAGCGGCCGTTCATTCACTACATGACCAAGAGCCATACGGGCGTGCCGGTGCCGGTCTATGCGTTCGGGCCGGGCGCGGACCGTTTCTCCGGAGTCGTCAACAACATCGACATTCCGTCGGCGATGGCGGAGCTCTGGGGGCTCCCGCTGCACCGCCCGTTCGTGAAGTAACGGGAGCGCACAATGGCGGTACGGAAACGCGCCGCGTCGGGCAAATCCGGCGCGGCGCCGAAGCGGAAAGCGGCAGCACCGAGAAAAGCGGCGCCGAAACGGAAGCGCCCTCTGCTGAAGCTGTTCACCTTCCTGTTGTTCCTGCTCGGCATCGGCGGGGCGGGGATCTTCCAGATCGGCGAAAAATACGCCGACAACATCCCCTTTTATCAGAAGACCCGGGCGTGGTTCTATTTCACGAAGGACCGGCTCCTCATGGCGCCGGACCGGACGATTTCGATCACATCGCCGGAGGATGCGGAGAGTTCCCCGTATGACAACCTGAAGCTCGGCGTCCCGTCGATGACCGATGTCGTCATCGACCGCCGCGGCTATGCGCTCGGCTACTCCGAAAAGCACGAGCAGCCCCTCTGGGTCACTTACCGGCTCACGGCGGACGAGGTGCGCGGCAAAACGGCGAAACGCAGCGACGACTTCCGCGTCGACCCCTACATTTCGACCGGCTCCGCCCGGTTGGAGGACTATTCGAAGAGCGGCTGCGACCGCGGGCACCTCGCTCCGGCCGCCGACATGGCATGGTCGGAAAAAGCGATGTCGGAAAGCTTCTATTTTTCGAACATGTCTCCTCAGAATCCCGACTTCAACCGCGGCATCTGGCGGAAGCTCGAGGAGAAGGTCCGCGACTGGGCCGTGGACAAGGGGGAACTCCAGGTTGTGACCGGCCCGATTTTCATGAGCCGGAACAAGCTCATCGGCCGCAACAGCGTCGTGATTCCGCAGGCATACTACAAGGTGCTGTATGCCCCGAAAGCGAAGCCTCCGGCCATGATCGGCTTCATCCTGCCGAATGCCGGCAGCAGCCGCGATCTGCAGGAGTTCGCGGTCACGGTCAGTCAGGTCGGCTCGATGACCGGGCTCGATTTCTTTTCGGTGGTCGACCGGGATCTCCGGCAGAAGCTCGTAAACGACATCAGCCTCGATGCGTGGAAGTGGACGCCGAACCGCAAATGAGAGGTTGCATCCCGCTCCTTTCGATGATATATTGATGAAAACACATCAATTGCAGATCTGAGGAGGTCCACCATGCCAATTGAAATCATTCCCGTCAAAGTACCCGGCCTCTGGCCGATCACCCGTGAAGTCGGTTCCATCAGAGTTGCCGGCCGGCAGATCAGCGACCTGATCCAGAGCCGGATGCCGGAGATTCCGGACGACCGGGTTCTCTCCGTCCGCGCCGACTTCCTGCCGACTCCGGAATTCGCGAAGCTCATTGCGCTCGGAACCGGCAACTGCGTCGTACGGGATCCCTCCGACGGCGTGAACGTCATGCAGCTCACGCTGCCCGGTTTTTCCGGAGCGCCGACGGTCATTGCGATCGACCCGGCGTCGTTCCGCATCCGCCATCCGTGGGACCTGCTCGCGCTGAACGAGCAGCTGGTCGGGGCGATCGACGCGAACCGCATCGAGGGGACGGTCCGCTCTGGCGCGACGCTGGACGGCTTCGTCCATCTCGGGCGCGGCAGCGTGATCCTGCCGGGCGTCTACATCGAAGGCAACGTCGTCATCGGAGAAAACTGCAAAATCGGCCCGAACTGTTACATCCGCGGCAACACGACGGTCGGGGATCGCTGCCACATCGGCCAGGCGGTCGAGATCAAAAATTCACTGATCGGGACGAAAGTCAGCATCGGGCACCTGAGCTACGCGGGGGATTCCGTCATCTCTGACAACGTGAATTTCGGGGCGGGGACCATCATCTCGAACCTGCGCCACGACGGGCGGAACCACCGTTGGCTCGAGAACCGTGCATTCGTCGACACGGGACGGCGCAAATTCGGGGCGATCATCGGGGAAAACGTGCATACGGGGATCCACACAGCGATCTATCCGGGGCGCAGCCTCTCCGACAACAGCGCAACGCTCCCGGGCGAAGTGGTTTCCCATTCAAAATAAAGGCGGCGAAAGCCGCCGTCGGCACCGGCGCCCCGCCGGTCGGGTTCCAGGGGCGAAGCGCCTTGGCCACCGGAGGCAAAGTTGTGCGCGGAGCGAAACAGCTGCATAGCAAAAATGAAATTTTTGCCGTGTAGCGCACACGGTCTGCTGCGCCGAAGGCGCACAAAGACCGCGCGTGCGCGGAGCGCAGGCATCCGGGCCGGGGAATAATATATTCAACAACAACGTCTTGCGGCACGCAACAAAGCCGAAAGAGAGGCGAATGCTGCCGCTGTGTCTTGCGGTACGCAACAAAGCCGAAAGAGAGGCGAATGCTGCCGCTGTGTCTTGCGGTACGCAACAGAGCCACAAGGCATTCTTCTGCGCAGCGTCTGCAAACATTGTTGTGGGATTCGCGGGGGAAATACATTTCCCCCGCACCCCCATTTCTTACACTCATGTGGCGAGCGCGGGCCCGTGGGTTGTTCCCTCCCCGTTCGCGGCGGGGGGCTTTGCC
>JABLYX010000032.1 GCA_018265615.1 Lentisphaeria bacterium | reverse complement strand
GCGCGATCGGTCCCATTGGCCCGCAGGGGCCGAAAGGCGACAAAGGCGATACGGGGCCGATCGGTCTTCAGGGGGAGACCGGCGCGATCGGTCCCATTGGCCCGCAGGGGCCGAAAGGCGACAAAGGCGATACGGGAACAACTTCATGGGACGGTATCACGGACAAGCCAGAGCTTGTTGCAGCGGCGGATATCGCAAATGCCGGAATCTATCCGTCAGCAAAGCAGCGTCTCAACAATGACGATTATAACACATTGACTTCGCAAGGCTGTTATTGCATGGATCGGCAGTCCGCGAATGCTCCGGTCACACAGCATTGCATGGTGACGGTCAACCGGTGGAACGATCCGGCCAATTCGAACTGCTACAGATTGACACAGTACGCGCTCGTAACCGGCGAGATACCGCGTGCGTTTATGCGTTCGGCCACGAACGCCGGAGAAGATGACCCGAACCCGGCGTGGATGCCCTGGTGTGAAGTATGCAGAGTAAGCGCCGAGGGGAGTAAAACGTTGCAGGGAGTGTCTGCAATTGAATTCGACGGGGTGAGGTCAATTGATCCCCACGGAGGATATATCGATTTTCATTATGCCGGGTCTACTGCGGATTACACTTCCAGAATTATTGAAGATGCATCAGGTGTTCTCAACCTCAAAGCCGGCAAGGGTATAACTTGTTCTGCCGGGCTTACCGTCAATTCCGGTATTCAAACCAGCGGCATAAAACTCAGCAGAGGCAGTTCAGGAGGATATATAAATTTCGTTTTTGAGGACAGTGCGACATCTACCAGCCAAGTGCTTGAAACTGGTCGAGGCGAGCTGACCCTTCGAGCTGCCGACAAGATCATATGCAACACCGGGCAGGTGAAAGCCGCTGCCATCAATCTCAGCCGTCCAACCGGAGGAGTAATCAACTTCTCCTTCAATGACAGCGCCACCCCAACCTGTCAGATCATCGAGGGGCCGGCCGGAATTCTTACAATTACTGCTGATTCACGAGTTGAGATATCCAAGCCGTTATATGCCTCCAGCGAAATACGGACCACTTCAGGAAACGGGTTTCGACATGCGAATATGGCTTCCGGTTACAGTGCATTCACCCGCAATGATGGAGGATCGTTCTATTTGATGGTAACGACGGCCAATAATCCGGGGGGCAATTGGACCAGCGCCAGGCCGTTACAGATTTTTCTGAGTACCGGTCAATGTCTCATCAATGGAAAAGTTCCGGTTGGAGAGACGGATTTTGTTCGAGCTTCCAGTGTCACTAACAGCGATGTGATTCTGAACAATTACCAGAAGATACACAATTCAATTATTTATTCCGGGTATGCCAGGGTCACGTTGGGAGGATCGATACAGGTCACGCTGCCGGTAGCGTCTAAAGGAATCATTTCACAACTCACCTGTCTGGATGACCGTGCTGCAATCACTAACCTGACCGGCAATTATATGGGAAACACAGCCACTTTGCATATTTCTGTCCAGGGCACCAGCTCTGTGACGCAGACGATTGTCGGGTGGATTGCTATCGGTTATTTAAATTAGGAGATTGCCATGTCTGATATGAATACCAATATTCCGGAAACGGTTGTTCCCATCATCAAATTCTATTGGAAAGACGGGAGCGGTTTCTATCGTACCGATGTGCATCCGGCTATTCCGGACGGCAGCTATGAAATCACAGAAGAACGTTACACAGAATTGCTGCAAGCCTGTGACGGACACCATATCGTCGTTACCTCTGAGGATGGTTCTCCTGTATTGGCGGCGGTGCGGCAGGATGCGGGGACGATGAAGCGGAATGCCGCCGAAGCCCGCATCAAGGAGATGCTCCGGGAGAAGGAACTGAATCAAGTGTGCGAACTGATTGCCGACAATGATGATGCGGCTGTTTTGGACGTGGCTCCGGCGTTCCCGGAGTGGAAAGCAGGAAAGCACTATATGAAAGGCCGTATCCTGAATCACAGAGGCAGGGTATACCGAACGGCCGTTGAAGTGAATTCACTGGCCGATCAGCCGCCCGGTTCCGCAGGGCTGGCAACGGTCTACCGTCCGGTTGATTCGAATCAACATGCCGGGACGCGGGATGATTCGATCCCGTGACAGTATGAAATGGATGTGGGAGCCGAGAAATATCACAGCTATAAGGGGAAGACATATCTGGCGAAAGCAAATCAGCCCGCATGCATAAGTGAGGGCGTATGGCAATGAGAAGAGGAGCCCAATGTAAACCGGAAAAAGTGAAGGAAACTTCTCTGCATTGTGAAATCCAGTACCTTTTCCTGGAGAAGAGAGAGTTGAGATATGTTTGGGATCAGGCGGGATAATGTGATTATGGATGACATCAGGAAGCTGATTCAAGCTGACTCCAGTCCCTGCATCTCCTATATCATCATTACCAGATGCGATAAGCAGGAGAACGGTTTCGACAACTGCGACTGCGATTTGGGCGAGGCCGGAAAGCGTGCCCTCATTGCTCCTTATAAATGTTCGTATTGGATCATTGGTGGAAACTGAATCAGGAATACACCTGTGAGCAGGACGGCAACTTCTCACAATGGGGATCAATATTCAGAGCCTTGGAAACAGACAAAACATACTGCCGTCAAAGCGAGGCCCAGGAAAAACTTGATGCGGAAGGATTGGTGTATTGGGGCGAAAAAATTCTGAATAACTGCCAATTTCAGGCTTAATCGATAAGGATTTCCCGCCTTTTCCACGGCTTTTTGAATGGCACTTATGATTTTTTCGTCTATATACATCTTCATTCCCTATTGAGTATTTGCAAACAAAATCTACATGCAATGATTGATTTTTTCAAGTTGAAATGAAAAAAACGACTTTTAGATGAAGTATGACCAAAATTGTTTGTTCGCAAACAAACAACCATTATGAGGATGCCAATGACGACACTTGACTTCGTACTTGCGGGACGGCGGCAGCGGGTCTATCTGGACTGCTCCGGGAACGTGTATGCGGATGCGGAAGACTATGCCGCGCCGAAGGAAATGGGAGTGTATCTTGCCGATTATCCGGATTACCGGGTGATCAATGGGCGTCCTGCTTGGCCGGAGGTCATTTTCTTTCATATCCTCTGGGATGACATGAGTCCTGACGAATTCGGGTTTGCGTACCTTACAATGGTTCTTCCGGCAATCCGCGCCGAACTTCAGACTGACAAGGAGGCGTGAAATGAGCTTGAGTGTGGAACAGGTGTTGGAGGAGGCAAAGCAGGAGCGTTCCGGCTGGTACGATCTGCGCAACTGCCCGCCGAGCGACACATTACGCAACATGCTGGCGCCGGCCGATTTCGCGGTGGCGGAGCCGCGCCGGAGGAGAATCTTCCGGGACCGGTTCATCTATCCGGAACTCACCCCAATCTGAACTCGCCGCCATTCATAGAATCAGCACCGCAACCATCCGGAGGAACCTTGTCCCGGTAGACTTGAGAGAATACATCAAATTCAATGAGGAGCTTGAGGGTGATGTTTGTGGAAGTTGTTAAATTGGAAGGTTTAATCCGGATGTTTCCGGAACGCGGGATGACATGGAACTCTCTTTGTGAAGCCGTCAATCAAATTCTGGAGGAGTCCGCAGATGAAAGAGCACATCATGAACATTCAGCCGCAGAAGATGATTCGGAGGGGGAAGCTACGCCTGAGTCCGGGACGGGCTCTGCTGCTGTTGTCGGTTCTGTCAGTGGCGGCGATTCTTCTGGAGTTCATCCACCGTAAAAATCTCTCGGCGAAGCGAATCGTCTATTACGGGAAGGATCACATCATTCCAGGGATTTTCCAGCAAACCGGCATCTCGTTTGAAGCGCCTGAATACTCCCTTGATGGAGCTTGCAATTTCACAAATGGTCTTATTCCCAAGTGGGTAATCACTCTTGCTGCTGAAACGGCTATTGCTGATCAGATAAGAAACGTATGCTTCACAATGCAATAACATGACCTGTTCCAACTTATCGATATCAGGAAAAGTATTCCGCATAAATGCCAGAAAATCCTGCCAATATGAATAATGCAGTTTCCGGGATTTTGTGGGAAATCCCAGGACATTTTCCCGCAGGCGTGATTTAATATAAATCACAACTCTTTGATTTCAAGGCAAAAAAAAATGGCTCCGGCAGCTGGATTCGAACCAGCGACCAAGTGGTTAACAGCCACCTACTCTACCGCTGAGCTATGCCGGAGCGTGACACCCGGTTGCTTCTTGCAACTCCCAGTGTATTTTATAATATAGCTGTACTTTTTGAGGTTTCAAGCCGGTCCGGCTGAAAAACACCCGTTTTTCGCAGCAGAACCACAGGAATTTGATGGACCATCAAACTCCAACCCCGCCAGATCACCGGGCCGCCGGCTACCGGACCTTCATGGGTTCTTCATACCGGCCGCTTCGGCGCCATGATCCCCGGCCAGGAATTTTCCGAACATGGCTTCCAACTTTTCCAGTGTCACCGGCTTCAGCAGAATGCCGGAAAAATGCTTCTGCGGGAAATTCGTGCCGGATTCGGTATCTGCGGTCACCGCCACCACGCGGAGCCCGCCGCTGCCGGGAAGGCTGCGAATCGCCTCGGCCAGCTCCGCGCCGTTCATGCCGGGCATCCACATATCGGTCAGGACAAAATCGACCTGCCGCTTCTTCACTATCTCCAGCGCTTCAGGGCCGGAACCCGCGACAAGCGGTTCAATTTCAAGCTTCCGCAGCATTGCCGTCAGCACTTTCAGATTCATCGGAACATCATCGACAAGCAGGACACGGACCGCCCGCCACGCTTCGGCCGAAACAGCCGGGGAAGCAGCAACGCCGGGCTCTTCTCCCCCATCCCCGGCCGCAACAGCGACATGGGACAGGTGGAGGATGAAATCGCTGCCCTCCCCTTCCCGACTGTGCAGCAGAATATTTCCGCCCATGCACCCGGCCAACCGGTTGGAAATGGCCAGTCCGAGCCCGGTTCCTTTGAATACCCGGCTGTCCCGGTCGGAATCCTGCTGGATGAACGGGTCGAAGATGTTCTTCTGCGCCTCCGGCCTGATGCCGATTCCGGTATCCGCGACGTGAATGAAGAGTTCACCGCTGTCCACTTCCGGCGAAACGTATTCGACCTGCAGGGCAACCCCGCCCTTCTGGGTGAATTTGACCGCGTTTCCAAGCAGATTGAGCAGAATCTGCCTCAGCCGCATATCGTCGATCTGCAGGAGCGGCAGTTTTTCAGGGCACTCCAGACGCAGATAGATTCCCTTGCTCTTCACCTCCTGCGCGAAAATCATATACAGCTCGCGGACCGTCTTGACTACGTCGGTCGGCCGCAGCACAATCTTCATCTGCCCCGCCTCGATTTTCGACAGATCAAGCACATCGTTGATCAGGTTCAGGAGCGCCTTTCCGGCCGTGTAGATGCCGGTCAGGTATTCGGCCTGCTCCTCCGGCGTCGTCTTCTGCTGCATGATTTCGCTGAAACCGATGATGGCGTTCAGCGGTGTGCGCAACTCATGGCTCATGGTCGCTAAAAACGCGCTTTTGGCCCGGTCGGCATTCTGCGCCTTTTCGGCAGCGGCGACAAGCTTCTTCTGATAATCCCGAAGTCTGGTGACGTCCCGGATGGTCAAAACGGAGCCGATCGCTTCTCCGCTCTGCCGTCTGATCGGCGCAAGGCTGACGACCACATTCCTCTCATCGCGGTCCGGCAGGCGCAGCAGCAGGTTCTCCTTCTGCGTAACCGTATCCGCTTTGATGACCGCGTTGACGAGCGGAAACTCCCGTTCCCGCTCATCCTCCCTCTCCTCTTCGCGCAGGGTGAAGTAATCGCTGAGCAGCAGCCCCGGTTCGAGCTTCCCGCCGTCGGCCAGCAGCTGATAGGCGGCCGGATTCAGGTAATTCACCCGTCCGCACGGATCGGTGACGATCACCGCATCCCCGACTGAATCCAGCGTCAGCTGCGATTTGCACAATGCCTCGTCCAGCTGGCACCGGACGCGGTAGCACTCGTCAATGTCGTACATTCCCCACAGCACCGCTTCCACACCGAATACAAGCGGAGAGATCTTCACCAGTTCAATGTTGTAGCGGCGGCCGTCGAAATCACATTCAAACCGCTCCGTTTTCCCGGTTGTAAACACACAGTCGAGCGCTTCGGAAATTCTCTTCCGGCTGAAATCGGGCAGTGCATCGAGCTTCAGCCGGGCGCTGCTGTTGTCGCAGATGATTCCGCCGGAATGAATGAACAGCAGATTCCGTTCGACGTCGCTGACCACGATCTTGCCGGGGATATGCGCGAGGATCGCCTGCGTCTTCCGGGAGATGCTCCGCAGGCGGAAGCAGAGGACGGTCACCGTCGCAGAGAGGCCGATCAGCACCGCAAACGTGATCGCGCCGAAAATGAATTTCGGGAGATCTTCGTTGCGGATGAATTCACGCTTGCCGACAAGCTTCGCATTCGCGGGAATCTCTCCCCCTGAAATCCGGCCGTTTTCCACCGCGCTCCAGTTGACGGACGTCTCCAGCGGAATCGCCGCCATCGTCACCTCGGAGGCTTTTGCTCCGGCCAGAATCTGTTCCACGCGGTCGGCCAGCGCTTTGCCGACCGCCCCCACCGGTGTGAAAACTCCCCCGACGGCCCCGTTCCAGAGCATCGGCTCCTGCAGGGCGAACACCGGAGCCCGGGATTGTTCGAGGTGCGACATGATGTACTGCAGCGACGCGAGGTTGGTGGAATCACGATTGAACCACGCGTAAAAAAGGACCAGCGTATTCTCATCCTGCTCCTTCACGCGGGAAAGCATGGTGTTCAGGTCGGTCGCCGCATTGTCCCAGAAGATATATTCGAGCCCGGGATAGCTGTTGCCGTACTCTTTGCCCGCCTCAAGGATGCGTTTCCCCTGAATACTCCAGTCCGTCAGCAGAATGACCCGCTTCGTCTTCGGGAAAAAATGCAGCCCGAGCTCGATATTGTCCGCAACGGAAACCCGTCCGAGCGCGCCGGTGGTATTCGGGTGCGCCTCGTAAAGCTCCCGGGTCACGATGTCGAGTCCGCAGAAAGCGACGGCGGTTTCCGCGGGAATGTCCTTCGCATTCCGGCACAGCAAATCGATGGCGATCTGTCCGATCGGGATGATCACCCGGTACTTTCCGGCGCGGATGTCGGGCAGATATGGAGCGAGGCGGGCGGCAAGCGCCTCCTGAGTCGCGTTCTCCGCACTGAAGGCGTCCAACTCCAGGTGCTTGACGCGCAGCTTGTGGCCGCTGGAGCTGATCTCCCTGGTGAAATCCGCCGAGAACTGAAAATCCGGCGCGAAATTGATCGTGAATGAGTAAATGATGAGAATCCGCTTCTCCGCTCCGCCCTCATCGGTTCCCCGGACAATATCCGGCGCCATCAGCCCCAGCAATACCGCGACAGCCAAAATCCGCAAATGGAACTTCATATTGCTTCTCCGCCTTTTCCCGGATCACATTTTTCCGGGTACAGTGAATTGAAAAACTCAGTCAGCTTCTCCATCGTGACCGGTTTGTGCAGGACGCTTTGAAACCCGTCCATCGGTTTCTCGTAATTCAGAGTGTCGGCCGTAATGACCGCCACCGGAAGCTGCGCGGTCGCGGGATCCTCATGAATCTTCTCCGCCAGTTCCGCGCCGTCCATCTCCGGCATCCACAGATCGGTCAGCACAAGCCCGAAACCCGGTTCCCGGCGCAGGAGCTCCAGCGCCTCCTGCCCGGAAGCCGCGCAACGGCTCTCCAACCCGAGCTTCCGCAGCATCGCCTGAAGAACCTTCAGGTTCATGGGCACATCGTCCACCAGCAGTACACGGCGCTTCGGAATGCCGGGAACCGCATCCTCGGCCGCTTTCTCCCCGTCTTCCGCCGCCGGCTCCGCAAGTTCGACATCCGCCAACTCCAAAGTAAAGCTGCTGCCTCCGCCGGGCTCGCTCTCCAGCCGGATGGCTCCGCCCATGCGCTCCGCCAGCCGCCGGGAAATCGCCAATCCGAGACCGGTGCCCTGATAGACGTGGGTGTCGCGGACCGTATCCCCCTGCACGAACGGCTCGAAAATTTTCTGCTGCACTTCCTCTTGAATTCCGATCCCGGTATCCCGGACGCTGACGGACAGGAGACCGCCGCTCCCGCCGCGCCGGAAAAGGACAGAACAGGTGACTCCGCCATGCTCCGTGAACTTGACGGCATTGCCGGCCAGATTCAGCAGAATCTGCCGCAGACGAAGCCGGTCGAGCCGCAACACCGGAATCCCGCCGGGGCAGTCGATACGGAAATAGAGTCCTTTCTGTTGGACCTTATACTGGAAAACGGCCCGAATCTCCTGAAGCAGCCTTTCCACATCGGTCGGTTCGGGCGCAATGACCTCCTGCTCCGCCTCAAGCCGGGAAAGGTCGAGAACATCGTTGATCAGGTTCAGAAGCGAATTACCGGAGAGGTTGATCGCCGCCAGGTACTCAACCTGCTCCGCCTTTGAAAGCTCCCCGGTCTGCAGCAGCTCCGAAAAGCCGATGACGGCATTCAGCGGCGTGCGGATTTCATGGCTCATGGTCGCGAGAAAGCTGCTCTTCGCCCGGTTGGCCTCCTGCGCCGTCCTCAACGCGGTGGTCAGTTCCCTCCGGATCGCATTGAACTCGGTCACGTCGATCATGGTTTTCATGATGTAGATCAGCTTGCCGTCGATGATGATCGGATACGCCCGGAGCTGATAATCGCGTCCCTTGACGTGCAGTTCGCAGATATGCTCCTTCCGGTCGCCGTGGACCTGCGCGACCGGACACTCCGAGGAGCGGCATTCATCGCCGCAAAACGCTCTCCGGCAGCCGATGCGGCAGACCTCCGCCTCCGACATTCCGGCAACCTTCAGCGCGGCGTTGTTGCACCGGATCAGCTCCATATCCGGGTTGAACAGGAGAATCGGAATGTGCATGGAGTCGAGGATCAGATGCTTCTCATACTCGCTGCGGTCCAGATCCTTCCGGTTCTGACGGCGTTCCAGAAAAATCTCCGCGATGTGCGCCATGGAGGCCAGCAGAAACCTCTGCCGGGCCGACAACGGTTTCTGCGGAGTCCGAAAGGCAAATCCCATATATCCCCAGTATTCCCCGTTCAGCCAGAGGCCGATTCCGGACAGTGCGCGCACATTCAACGCCGGCATGTGGCTGTTCCATTCCCCCTGGATGCGCCGCGCCTCCTCCGTTTCGGTATCCGTCACCTCCCAGATCTGGTGATTTCTGGTCATCTGAAACCAGACAGCATCCGGATTGATCGGCATCTGCGGATACTCCTCGAGCGGCACAACCGGGGTGTCGTCAGCCTGAAAATGCGCATAAACGATATCTTTTCCCACTGAAAAATCGGAGCGGTAGATGTAGCTGGTATAGGCCCCCATAAAGCCGACGATCGTCTTCAGGATCTCCGTAAACACCTCGCGGTCGTCGAGCTTGATCATCAGCCGCTCCCAGACATTGTTCAGAAGCTTTTCCTGCTCCACATAGCTCGTCAGATCCTCCAGAAGCTTCCCGCGCTCCCGCTCCCGGCAGGCCGCGTCCCGCCGGATCCGCCTCAACCGCAGAAGCAGCCGGCCGACGCAGAATGCGAGAAGCAAACAGAGAACCGCGGGGAGCCATATGAGCGCGCCGCGGTATCCCGGCAGAACCTCATCGGCCCCGGACGGCATTCCCATGACCGGCATTGAACAGAGAATGGCGCAGAACGACAGAATACAGCGGAGAAAACCAAGAGGCATAGCAGGTACTCTTCCGATCAAATGATTGCGGCGAACCCGTGGAAAAAAATGCGTTCCCGCTTCCGGGCAGAAAAAGCGAAAGCGACGGCAAACAGGATGAAACAGCTTGCAACGGCCGACGAAACATGTTCCGTTGCCACTTCCACCGGGAGAGCTGCCTGAATTTTCGATACTGCAACCGACACGACGGCCACTCATAGGCGCACTCCCGACATCTCCTTTTATTCTGAGCCGCTGCCCGCAAATGTTCTCATAACCCGGTCATCCGTATTAATTATACCACACCGACGCTGCATTTACAAGATTGAATTCCCCCCCTGCCCGCACTTTTCACCATCTTCCTCTTCTCCGCTCCCTGTACGGAAAAGGCGATTTCTCCGCCCTCCGCTTGACATCCGGTAAAACCGCATTACATTACAGTATGCGGCCGGAGAACCGCATTGAAGAGCAACATTCCAATGTACAGGAGGAGATTATGCCGGAATTCAGTAACCCGTTCCAGGGAAACCGTTGTGACCGCAAACTGACGCCGACCGAAGTGGTCCGCGCCGTCCGTTTCAATATCGCGGCCGAGTACGAAGCGAACCAGATGTATTCGCAGCTTGCGGAGTCGACCGACAATGAGCTCGTGCAGATGGTGCTCCACGATATCGCGAACGAGGAGCTCGAACACGTCGGGGAATTGCTCCGCGTCCTCAAGGAAATCAGCCCGACCGACTTCGACTTCTACAAAGAAGGCGGCGAAGAAGTCGAGGAGATGATGAAGAAGCTCAAGAAGAAGAAAATGAAGAAGTAACGCCGATCCGCATCAGGCCGGAGCACTCCCGTTCGGAGGCTCCGGCTTTTTTCCGCCCCGCATTCCGAAGAATTCTCCGTTTTTTTCTCTTTTCCGTTTGGATTTCAGGAAAAACGTACTATCTTATACTTTGTAAACAATATTAACAAAGGGGTTTCATGGCCTCATCCTCGGTAAAACTTCTGCTGCTGCTGCTGCGCCAGGGCTCCTGCTCGCGGGCGGACCTCGCCAAAGCGATGCGCCTGAGCCGCCCGGCGGTGTCGTCGCTGGTGGACGGGCTGATCCGGCAGGGGCTCCTGCGCGAATCCGGCTGCGGCGTTTCAAGCGGCGGCAAACCGCCGATCCTGCTGACGCTCGAACCGCGCCGCGTCTTCAGCATCGGGATCGACATCGGCCACGAGTCGCTGCTGCGCGGAACGCTCTGCGACGCGGCGGGCGGGCTCGTGAAATCCCTTGAAGCACCGCACGACAACAGCTTTGAGCGCATCCTCGCCCAGGCGGCGCATCTGGCGGAGGAGCTGAAAGCCGCAGCCCCCGCCCCAGTCGCCGGAATCGGCGCCGCCGTGGCCGGCCAGGTGGACCACGCATCGAACGAGGTGGTCTACTGCGCGAACTTTCCGCTCAAGCAGCGGGACTTCGCCAGGCGGCTCTCAGAGCGGACCGGCTTATCCGTGACGCTCGACAACCGCGCCCGGACCGCCGCGCAATGGGAGTACTACTTCGGCGCGGCGGACAATACGGAGGACTTCATTTTCATTTCGGCCGAACGCGGCATCGGCACGGCCATCTACCAGGGCGGCAGGCTCCTGCTGGGGCGCTCCGGAACCGCAGGCGAGATCAGGACGCTGCGCATCCCCTCCCCCGGCGGCGGCTCGCTCCTGCCGATCGAGCAGGCGATGAGTGAAAAATTCCTTCTGAGCCTCGCGGGCGGGCGTTTCGACGCGGCCGGCCTGGTCGAGGCGTGGAACGCGCACGACGCCGCCGCCGAAAACGCGATCGGCTATCTGCTTGACGGAGCGGTCTATGTCATCACACTGCTGACCATGCTTCTGGATCCGGCGGAGATCGTGCTCGGCGGGCGTTTCCGGGACCTCGGCTCCGGCTTCGCGGAAGAGCTCGGGAGGCGCCTCCGCATCGAACCGCCCCGCCGCCTCGCGATCAAGCTCTCCCGCAGCGGCCGCATCGGCGCGGCGCTCGGCGCGGCCTTGAAAGTCACAATTGAAAACATCACGCAAACCTCATAAAGGAGAAAGCATCATGAAAGTCGATTTAACCGGAAAAGTGGCCGTCGTCACCGGCGGCGGCGGCATCCTCTGCAGCGTCATGGCCAAAGCGCTCGCCGCAAGCGGCGCGAAGGTCGCGATCCTCGACCTGAAGGAAGAGGCGGCGGCCAAGGTCGCCGACGAAATCGCCGCGGAGGGCGGCAAGGCGATCGGCGTCGCCGCGAACGTGCTCGACCTCGAGAGCCTGAAAAAGGCCGAAGCGGCCGTCAGAGAAGCGTTCGGCGACTGCGACATCCTCGTCAACGGCGCGGGCGGCAACAATCCGAAGGGGACGACCGGCAAAGAGTACCTCTTCCCGGAGGACCTGAAAAGCCAGGCCGAAGGGCTCAAGACCTTCTTCGACCTCGATCCGGCCGGCGTCGGATTCGTCTTCAACCTGAACTTCCTCGGGACGCTGCTGCCGACGCAGGTCTTCGCCCGCGCGATGGCGGAAAAGGGAGCAGGCTGCATCATCAACATCTCGAGCATGAACGCGTTCACGCCGCTGACCAAGATTCCGGCCTACTCCGGCGCGAAGGCCGCGATCAGCAACTTCACGCAGTGGCTCGCGGTCCACTTCTCGAAGGTCGGGATCCGCGTCAACGCAATGGCTCCGGGCTTCTTCCTGACCGAGCAGAACCGCACGCTGCTGACGAATCCGGACGGCAGCCTCACGGCGCGCGGCAACACGATTCTCGCGCACACGCCGATGGGCCGCTTCGGCACGCCGGAGGACCTCACGGGCGCGCTGCTCTTCCTCGCCGACGACAGTTCATCCTTCATCAACGGCGTGGTGCTCCCGATCGACGGTGCATTCTCCGCCTTCTCGGGGGTCTAAATCATGGCGTACAATATGGAACAGACTTTCCGCTGGTACGGGCCGAAGGACCCGGTGCCGCTCCCGTTCGTGCGCCAGACCGGCGCCACCGGCGTCGTGAGCTCGCTGCACCACATTCCCTACGGCGAAGTGTGGAGCGTCGAGGAGATCGAAAAGCACAAGAAGCTCATCGAAGACGCCGGACTCGTCTGGAGCGTCGTCGAAAGCCTGCCGGTCCATGAGGACATCAAGACCGGGACCGGCCGCTGCGCGGAGTACATCGAGAATTACAAGATCTCGCTGCGCAATCTCGGCAAGTGCGGCATCCGGGTCGTCACCTACAACTTCATGCCGGTGCTCGACTGGGTCCGCACCGACCTGGCCTACCGGTTGCCGGACGGCTCCGAGGCGCTCTACTTCAACCAGGCGCAGTTCGCGGCGTTCGAGATCTTCATCCTGAAGCGCAAAGACGCGGAGAAATCCTACACGCCGGAGAAGGTCGCCGAAGCGAAGGCGTTCTATGAGAGCCTGAGCCCCGGAGAGCTGCGGGAATTCACGAAAGGGCTGATCGACAACTTCCCCGGCTTCAAGGGCGTCACGCTCGAAGACGTGCGCGCGATGCTGAAGAAGTACGAGCACCTGACCCGCGCCGACCTCGAAGCGAACCTGAAGCACTTCCTCACCGAAGTGTGCCCGGTCGCGGAAGAGGCGGGCTGCATCATGGTGATCCATCCCGACGACCCGCCCTACCCGATCCTCGGGCTGCCGCGCATCTTCAGCACGATCGACGATGTGAAGCACCTGCTGGCGATGGTCGACTCCCCGGCCAACGGCGTCTGCTTCTGCGCGGGCAGCTTCAGCGGCCGGCTCGACAACGACGTCGTCGAGATGTTCAAGGCGTGCGCGGACCGCGTCGGCTTCATCCATCTCCGCAGCACGGCGCATGACGGCAAAGGCAACTTCTACGAAGCGAACCACCTCGAAGGCGTCGTCGACATGTACGGGCTCGTGAAAGCGATCGTCGAAGAGCAGATCCGGCGCAGGAAGGCCGGGCGCGCCGACTGGCGTCTCCCGTTCCGCCCGGACCACGGTCACACGATGCTCGACGACCTCGCGAAGCCGCCCTGCCCGAATCCGGGCTACACCGCGATCGGCCGGCTGAAGGGCCTCGCCGAAATCCGCGGCCTTGAGCACGGCATCCTGAAGTCGATGGGCCTGTAAGGCGCATAGACGGAAAAAACTCCCCGGTTCCATTGCGATGGAACCGGGGAGTTTCCGCGTACCGGGATACCCGGATCAGAGCTCCGGGAGCGTGGCGGCGATCACCGCCTGGCCGTGGCGCTTGAACGCCTCGTCCGGGATATGGAACTCGACTTTCAGCTCCGGAAACTCCTTCGCGAGGACCTCTCCGGCGACATCGAGAATAATCGAACCGCCCCTGCCGCTCGAAACGCGTCCGAGCAGCAGCAAATTTTCGACCGGATAGAACATCGCGTAGTGGCCGACCGCGTAGCCGAGATAGCTGCCGATCGTCCGGTAAACTTTCGCGGCCCGTTCATCGCCCGCCTCCATCGCCTTCTGGACCAGCTTCAGCTGCTCCGGCAGAGGCGTTCCGGCCGGAAATTCAAAGCCCGCCTTCCCGGCGATCCGGCCGACGGCCTGCTGCGACAGATAGAGCGCGCCGACGCCCGCGTCGCCGGACCACTCATCGACCGGCGCATCCTCCTCGCGGTAATCCACGGGCGCGAATGCGAGTTCGTTCAGGTGATCGGTCAGCGTCCCCCCGGGGGTCACGAAACCGACCGCCTCGCTCGTTCCCATCGCGATCCCGAGCAGCGCGTTTCTGCCGATGCTGACCGCTCCGGCGAGCGCGGTCACTTCACCGTCGTTCAGCACGACGAACGGCACGCCCGGGAACTGCTTCGCGATTTCGAGGAAGACCGGGCGCACGCGCGATTCGAACTGATCCTCGGGGATTCCGCGGAACAGCGACGCGATGCGCGGCTGGTTGTCGACGTAGACGCCCGCCGCGCTGCCGCCGATCGAATCGATGCGCGGCAGCTTTGCGGCGGCGCGCTTCAGCGAGTCGATGATGCCGTCGATATGATAGTTGATATCGTTCTGGAAATACGGGTCCCAGACGACTTCTTCGCTGTGGACCGTCTTCCCGTCGATCACCGCCGCGCACTTGCGGTCGGAGCCGCCGAGGTCGAAGCCGATCCGGCAGCCGTCGAAGTGACCGCCGAGCGCGAGGCCGATCTCCTTCGCCGCCGGGGCGCCGGCGTAATCGCAGCCGGCGACGGTGAACGGATGGTCGTAGATTTTTTTGCCGATCACGGCATAATCGAATTTGCGCGCCCCCTCCGGAGAGTAGATCTCCGCGAGCAGCGGAACGAGCTCCGGCGCTCCGGCCACGGTCAGCTTCCAACCGCCGCGCGCCCAGAGCAGGAACTTGACGATCCGCTCGACGTAGCGCAGCGTCAGCGGACGGTTCTCCCCGGAATCCGACAGCACAACCGTGTCGAAGCGGGAGACGCAGCCGTTTGCGCGCTCCACGCAGAGCGCGAGCCTGCGGGCCGCCGGGTCGGCGGCGGCCAGCTTCGCGTATTCCCGGTTCCACAGCGCCGCCGGAACAAACCCCGGATCGAGCTCCGGGACACACTTCATCGCAACTTGAATCGCCATATATTCACCTGCTCCTGTTATGCCGGCTGTTACCGGTACGGTTCCCACTCCGGCTCGTTCGCGAAAACCCAGTTGTAATAATCGGTCTGGGTCAGCTCCGAAGCCGCGGCCCCGTCGAGGATCACGACCGTGTTCGGGTGCATCTGGATCGCGCTGCCGGTAACCATCGACGTGACCGGCCCTTCGATCGCCTTCGCGGCGATTCCGGCCTTCTTTGCGCCGGTGATCAGCATGACGATCCGCTGTGCGTCGAGGATCGTGCCGACGCCCATCGTGAATGCGCGCTTCGGCATGGATTCGGGTGGATTGAAGTAGACGCAGTTCTGCGCATACGTCGCCGGGGTCAGCGCCTTCGCGCGGGTGCGGCTCGCCAGAGAGGAGATCGGCTCGTTGAAGCCGATGTGCCCGTCGTTGCCGATTCCGAGCAGCTGCAGATCGATGCCGCCCGCATCCTCGATCGCCGCCTCATAGCGGAGCCCCTCGGCGATTTCGTCCTCGGCCAGCCCGTCCGGCAGGTTCGTATTGCGCATGTCGATGTTGATCCTGCTGAAGAGATGCCTGTTCATATAATAGCGGTACGAGTTCGGATCCTCCGGCGGGAGCCCGATGTACTCGTCGAGATTGAACGTGTGAACGCGCGAGAAATCGACTTCGCCGGCCTTGTTCATGGCGGCGAGGTCGGCGTAGACCGCCTCCATCGTCGCCCCGGTCGCCAGTCCGAGCTTGAAGAACGGTTTATTGCGGATCGCGGCGGCGATCAGCTTCGCGGTAAGGTTGACGGCTTCCTCCGTCGTCGGACGAATGATGACTTCCATGAGAATCCTCCCACATCGGTGTTAAAATGGTTTACCTGTGATTAAAGATACACGTTCAATTCGTTTTTTCGAATGGATGTTTTGAGGGAAAGTATGGACTTTTCGGCAAAACCGCGCCATTCTCATCCGTTCCGGGCGGAAATTCGTTTCCGCCGCCATAAATAAAGCCGGACAGCGACTCCGAGCAGCACTGCACCCGCCGCAGCTCCTCCGGCAAGATACAGATGCCGAATAAACCGCCGGCGCGCAAGAAACGGAAGATACTCCGCATCGGCCGCTTTCGCCTTTTCAAGCTGTGCCTTGCGGTACGGCGTATCGAATCTGCCTGCGTAAACGGAGTCGAGAACCGCGGCGGCCCCCGGCCGTTCCGGAATTATGCGACTGCAGCCGCCCTGCATGGAAAATACGCCGTAGCTGCCGTCCGGATGCGGAAGCCGCTCGACGATCAGCACATCATCCCTCTGCGGCGGCGCATCCGCGAAGAAGCCTCCGAAATAAAGGTACGATTCCGCCATGCCGGGCATGGCGCGCGGAAACGGATCGACCGGACATTCGATTCCGGGATCGAGAAAACGGCTGTCGCAAAGCAGCTTCCACGCCGCCGGACCGTCCGTCAACGGATAGACATCCCCGGAATGTTCCGCGTAGAATCGCATTGCCACCGCCAGTGTATGCATATTTGCCGTACATTTGAATTCGTTTCCCTTTGGCCTCCTGTCCATCACACCTGCCGGAATCAGCAATCCGGCCAATGCGGCGACGATTGCAATCACGATCACTGCTTCAGTAAAACTGAGAATATGCCTGCTCATGTCCACTCTTTCCGCCATCTGGAACCCGCAAAGAAGATACACCTGCGGCTGAAGTATTGCAAATGCCGTTCCGTTTATTGTCCCGGAGTTCTTGACGGCGGGCGGCGGAGCATGTATAGTATGGAAGAAAAGGAACCGGAACCATGTTCGATTTCACATTGGGAAAATTCTGCATTGAGGCAGGCTCCGACAACGGATACGATGAGACGTTGTCCGGGGCGCGGATAATCTGATTTGCTTTCATCGGCAGGCCGCACGGCGCGAAAGGCGTTTTGCGGTGCAGGCCTGCCGTGTCGGGAAACAGGCCGCGGACGACTCTTGTCAGCGGCCTGTTTTTTGACTTTTGAAACATGTGAATCGGAATCATGAAAGAACCAGAACAGAATCTCACGCAGGGAACGGTTTCGAAACAGCTTATCAGCTTCACCGTTCCCCTGTTTTTCACCAATCTGCTCCAGGCGTTTTACAATATCGCCGACATGGCCGTGGTCGGCCGCTTCGTCGGCAGCACGGGGCTCGCGGCGGTCAGCAACGCTTCGACGCTCTGCTTCATCATCACGAGCATCGGCATCGGCATCACCGTCGGCGGAACCGTGCTCGTCGCGCAGTTCCGCGGCGCGGGCGACCGCGCCGGAGAACGCGGCACGGTCGGAACGCTGTTCGCGGTGACGGCGCTGGCGGCGGTACCGGTGACGCTCCTCGGCTTTGCGATGAGCCGGCAATTGTTTGTATGGCTCAACGTTCCCGGCGAAGCGCTCGAAGAGGCGTGCGCCTATATGGAGATCCTGAGCGGCGGAACCATTCTCGTCTTCGGCTACAACGCGGTCAGCGCCCTGCTGCGCGGGCTCGGGGATTCGCGGCGGCCGCTGCTCTTCGTCGCGGTCGCCGCAGCGGTCAACGTCCTCCTCGACCTGCTGCTGGTCGGAGCTTTGCGGATGGGAACCGCCGGAGCGGCGTGGGCGACCGTCGCGGCACAGGGAGTCGCCCTGCTGACCGCGCTAGCCTGCCTGAAACGACGGGGATTCTTCGCGGGCTTCAGCTGCCGCAGCTTTCTCCCGGAACCCGGCAAGACGGCGGGAATCCTGAAAACCGGCGTTCCCTCCGCGCTCCAGCTGATCGTGATCAACGTCGCGTTCCTGCTCGTGGCCGGAATGTTCAACCGCCACGGGGTCGCTGCTGCTGCGGCGGCCGGAATCGGGCTCAAAATCAGCACGCTCGCCGGAATGCCCTGCTGGGCGGTCGGCCAGGCGGTTACCGCCATGGCCGCCCAGAATCTGGGAGCGGGGAAAATCAGGCGGACCGCCGCGACGGCGCGGGCCGGAATCGCCTTAAGCCTGCTCATGACCGGGAGCGCGGTCGTCCTGATCCAGCTCTTCGCGGAGCGGATCGCCGGCTGCTTCGACTCCGATCCGGAAGTGATCGGGCTCTGCGTGCTCTATCTGCGGATTTTCAGTTCATGGAGCGGGCTCGCCTATGCGGTCATGTACACCTGCGATGCGTTCGCCACCGGAACCGGCGCCGCCCCGCTGGCGCTGTTCAACGCGCTGCTCGAGGCGGTTCTGCTGCGGCTGCCGCTCTGCTGGCTCTTCGGAACGCTGGGCGGTTACGGCTTCGCCGGCGTCTGCTGGGGGATGGCTCTCTCCACCCTGCTGCCCGCCCTGATCGGCCTCGTCTACTGCCGCCGGGGGCGCTGGCGCCGGCCGCGCCCTGGAAAGTGCCATGCGATTTATTAAAATCGTGTTAATTTTTCGTTTCGGCCTGGAAAAGGACCGGGGCGGATGTATGTTGTAACGATCTCAGAAAACAGGTAAACTTTCATAAGGAAATCCATGAACGAAACAAGCAGCCGCAGCGCAGTCCGCTACCGCGGACTCTCCGGTTCCGAAGTCGAAGCAAGCCGCCGTGAACACGGCGAAAACCTCATGGCCCCCCCGGAGCGGGAGCCGTGGTACAGACAGTTCCTCGCCAAGTTCGACGACCCTGTCATCCGGATCCTCATCATCGCCGCGCTCATCTCCATGGTGACCGGCGGCTGGGTCGAGGGCATCGGCATCGTCATCGCCGTGCTGCTCGCAACCGGGCTCGCGTTCCTGAACGAGTTCCGCGCCGAGAAGGAGTTCGATATCCTGAACAAGGTCAATGACGACACGCCGGTGAAGGTCATCCGCGACGGCGAATTCCGCCAGATCCCGAAACGCGAGCTCGTCGTCGGCGACATCCTGTTCCTCGAAAACGGCGAAGAGGCCCCCGCCGACGGAAAGGTGCTCGAGGCCGTCAACCTGCAGATCGACCAGTCCAAGCTGACCGGGGAATCCGATCCGGTCGTGAAGCTGACCGAGGAGGCCGCCGCGCGCGGCAGCCACGGCGAAGAGACCTATCCGCCGTTCCTCGTGCTGCGCGGCACCGCCGCCGTCGAAGGGTACGGCTACCTCGAAATCACCGCCGTCGGCGCCAATACCGAAATCGGCAGGACCGCCGTCGCCGCAAGCGAAAAAAGCGATACGGAAACTCCGCTGAACCGCCAGCTCGGCCAGCTCGGCAAACTCATCGGCCTGGTCGGCTTCACGATCGCGGCGATCACGTTCTCCGCGCTGGTCTTCGACGGGATCGTCTCGCGCGAGCTCATGCAGAGCGCCGCGCAGTGGACCGTTTCCGGGCTGCTGCTCGCCGCGATCCTCGTGACGCTGATCCAGGTCTGGCTGCCGATCATCTGCGACGGCATCGAACTCGTAAAGGGGCGCTCCCCTCTCCCCGCGTTCCTGAGGAACAAGGGTTTCCGGAGCTGGCTGATCTTCCTTTTCGCCGGAATCGTCATCGCGGGCGCGGGGCTCGGAATCATGGCGCTCGCCGGAACGCTCCCCGGCTCCGTCGGCGAATGGATCGCGCCGGATGCGCTGCCGAAGTTCGTGACGTTCTTCATGATCGCCGTCACGCTGATCGTCGTCGCGGTCCCGGAGGGGCTCGCGATGAGCGTCACCCTGAGCCTCGCCTATTCAATGCGCAAGATGACCGCCGCCAACAACCTCGTCCGCAAGATGCACGCGTGCGAGACCATCGGCGCGGCGACCGTGATCTGCACCGACAAAACCGGAACGCTGACCATGAACCGGATGCACGTCCAGGAGGCGGCGTTTCCGCGCCTCGCCCGCCCGGATGCGCTCTCCTTCGTCGCGCTCTGCATCGCGGGGAACTCGACCGCGAACCTCTCCCGCGTCGACCCGGCCGACCCGCAGCCGATCGGCAACCCGACCGAGGGGGCGCTGCTGCTCTGGCTCGATGCGCGGAAAGTCGACTATGAATCCGTCCGCGCGTCGTTCGGGATCGACTGCCAGTGGACCTTCACGACGGAGCGCAAATTCATGGCCACCCGCGGGACCGCCCCGGACGGGAGACGGCTGCTGCTCGCGAAAGGAGCGCCGGAAATCCTGCTGAACCTCTGTTCGGAATACGAAACCGCCGACGGCGCCGCCGCTCTCACGGAGCCCGTGAAGCGCGAACTGCTCGCGGCGCTGAAGGAGTGGCAGTCGCGCGGCATGCGCACGCTCGGCTTCGCGTACCGCGAAAACCCCGGCAGCTCCGACGAGCTCGCCGACGAGGCGAAGGAACTGACCTGGGCCGGTTTCACCGCGATCGCGGACCCGGTCCGGCCGGACGTCCCCGAGGCGATCGGCAAATGCTGTCGCGCGGGAATCCAGGTCAAGATGGTCACGGGCGACAACCCGGAAACCGCCAGGGAGATCGGCCGCCAGATCCGGCTGTGGGACGACAAAGAGCCCGCCGAAGGCGCGATCATGACCGGCGCGGAATTCGGCGCCCTCTCCGACGAAGCCGCCATCGAGGCCGCTCCGAAGCTGAAGATCATGGCGCGCGCGAGGCCGAACGACAAGCTCAAGCTCGTCCGCGCGCTGAAGAGTTCCGGGCAGGTCGTCGCGGTCACGGGCGACGGCACAAACGACGCGCCCGCGCTGAATTACGCCGACGTCGGCATCGCGATGGGCAAGACCGGAACCTCCGTCGCGAAGGAGGCCGCGGACATCATCCTGCTCGACGACTCGTTCGGCAGCATCGTGAACGCGGTCATGTGGGGGCGCTCGCTCTACCGCAACATCCAGCGGTTCATTCTGTTCCAGCTGACGGTGAACGTCGTTGCGCTGACCATCGCGATGGTCGGCCCCTTCCTCGGGATCGATCTGCCGCTCACGGTCATCCAGATGCTCTGGGTGAACCTCATCATGGACACCTTCGCGGCGCTGGCGCTCGCGACCGAGCCGCCGGATCCGAAGGTCATGGAGCAGCCGCCGCGCCGGAACAGCGCATTCATCGTCACGCCCGCCATGTGGCGCGGCATCTTCGGCGGGGCCGCCGTCTTCCTCGCGGCGCTGATCGGGCTGCTGCTCTACATCAAGAGCCTCGGCCTGGAGGAGAGCTCGGTCGCATACAGGCACCACCTGACGCTCTTCTTCTGCGTATTCGTGATGCTTCAGTTCTGGAACCTATTCAACGCAAAATGCTTCGGCACCGGGGAATCAATCTTCCGCCACCTGATGGACAACCGCTCCTTCACCATGATCGTCACGGGGATCCTGATCGGCCAGATCATCATGGTACAGTTCGGCGGGCGCGTCTTCCGCACCACGCCGCTCGGCATTGCCGAGTGGGCCGTGGTCATCGCGGCTACCAGCGCGATCCTGTGGGGCGGCGAGCTCTTCCGGCTGCTCCGCAGGGCATAATACGATTTCCTGAATGAGAAATCATAAATGAAGCGGAAATGCAGCATTTATGATTTTTCATGATGGAAAGCGTATAAGGCATATCCCCCTTCCGGGACGGCCGCTGTGTTCGCGGCGCCGTCCCGTCTGTTTTTTACATTCGTTTGACAATCCTTTTTCATTGTTCTGACAACTTTCCCCGGAAAACCGGTATTATAAAAGGAAGGGAGAACCCGCAGCGGTTGAAAAACTTCCGTGTAATGTTACTTTAATAAGGAAAGTAGGGAACCATGAAACAATTTTCCGCCATGCTGATATGCGCATTCACGTGGGCCGCCTGCACGGCGGCGGCAGGCGTCACACTGCGTGTGGAGCCTGAGCGCTCCGTGCTCCCGGCCGGCAGCAGCCAGGAGACGATGATCCGCATCGCGGTATCGGCCCCGGTTGCAGACCCCGCGGCACGGCAGGCGCCGAAAGTGAACCTCGCGGTGGCGCTGGATTGCTCCGGCTCGATGAGCGGGGATAAAATCATCCATGCCCGGCAGGCGGCGAAAAACGCGCTTGAACTGCTCGGAGAGAACGATACGTTTTCACTGATCCTCTACAACCACACCGCCAGGGTGCTGATTCCGGCGACGCGCGTGACCGCATCGGCGAAGCGGGAGCTCGGCACGGTCATCGATTCGATTCCGGCCGGGGGCGGCACCGCGCTCTTCGCGGGCGTCTCGCTCGCGGCGGACGAGCTGCGCAAGCTGGAGCTCGTACCGGGGCGGATCCAGCGCATCATCCTGCTCTCCGACGGGCAGGCGAACGTCGGCCCCTCCTCCCCCGGCGAACTCGGCAAGCTCGGCGCCGCGCTTGTGAAGGAGGGCGTTTCGGTCAGCTGCGTCGGCATCGGCAGCGACTACAATGAGGACCTTATGACCTCGCTCGCGCAGAATTCAGACGGCAATTTCTACTTTGTGACGAAGAGCGCCGACCTCGCCTCCATCCTCGAAAGGGAGCTCGGCAGCGCGCTTTCGGTCGCGGCTCAGAAAGTGAAGATCCGGATCACCTGCCCGGAGGGCGTGACGCCGCGCGGCATCCTCGGCTACGGATGCAAGGTCAACGGCCGGAGCATCGAACTTGATTTCAACCAGATCTATGCGGGACACGACAAGGTGCTGATCCTGCAGGTCAAGCTTCCGCCCCAGCCGGAGGGCAGCGCGAAGCCGCTCGCGGATGTGAAGCTCGAATACCTGACCAATGAGGCAAAACAAGCGCCGGCGCTCACCCGCAGCGTCGCCGTGAATTTCAGCGGCAGTGCGGCCGCCGTCGAACAGAGTTTGAATAAAAACGTCAGCGCGGACATCGCGCTCCAGCAGAGCGCGGTCATCCGCGCCGAAGCGATCCGCGAGGCGGACGCCGGAAATTTCGACGAGGGGGCCAAACGCCTTCAGGACGCGCGGCAGCTCCTTGAACAGAACGCGGCCGCAACCGGCAGGGATGAAGTCAAACGGAGCCTTGAGCTCGTGAGCGAAGACCTCGGCAAGCTGGAAAAGGCCAAAGCCGCCCCCGCCGTCTACAACGAAACCCGCAAGCAGATCCGCGGCCGCGAATACCAGCAGCGGAACAGCCAGCCGGTCAGGCAGTAAAGAGAAAGGCGCCATGAAGAGAGCCGCCCCGGAGAAAATCATCGCAGCAGTCACCTTCGCCGTTCTTGCGGCGGCGCTGACGCTCGGGGCGCTCGCCTTCGTCCTCTCCCGCCATGAGGAGGCGTTCCGCCGTGAGGAGCTGCGCACTCTGCTCCGCAGCGAATGCCGCCTCTTCGCGGAGCGGTGCGGGCAGGAGCTCGAAGTGATCCGCACCGAGCTCGAACTCAGGGCCGCCTCGACGCCGCCGGATTCGGCGGGGATCCGGGAGGCCGTCGCGGAGGAGCCGTTCTTCACCGGCGGCTTTCTCGCGGACCGTTCCGGCGCGCTCCTGTACGCCGGTGACGACGCGGCCTGGAAAAGGCGCTACGGTGAACTCTTCTCCGAATTCGTGAGCGCCCGCACCGTGGCCTCGTCCGCGCCGTCCGTCCAGAATGCCCTGCGGGAGAAACAGGAGCAGAAATCAAAATCGCGGCTGGTCGAGCCGGTTCCACGGCGCGACAATGTACAGCGCATGACCGCGAACAACACGGCCCATTTCGGCCGGGGCGACCAGACCCCGGCACCGATGCAGGCCAAAGCAGCGCCGGCTCCCGCCGCACCCGCTGTCCACGCCGCCTCCGCCGCCTCCGCCGCGCCGCGCCTGATTCCCCGCTTCGCGGCGCTGACCCGCGGCCGGACCTCCGGCTTCATCCCATACTTCGCGGACAACCGCTTTGTGCCGCTGGTCTGGGCCGAAAGCATCCGGGAGCCGGAGCGGATCGTCGGCTTCGAACTCGAGAGCCTCGTTCTCTGGTCGCGCCTGATCCCGGTCTTTCCGCAGAAGCTGCCGGACTACTTCCGCATCGAGCTCGTGGATGCGTCCGACCGGGTCATCCATGCCGCCGGCGGCGAACCGCCGGAGAAGCGCGAGGCGGAGACCGTGCTCATCATGCCGTTCTCCGAGCAGCTCCTGCCGAATGCACAGATCCGCGCGTCGCTGATTCCCGGACGGCTGCCGCTCGGCGGCTACCGCGCCGCGATCTGGTCCGCCATTTCGGCCCCCGTACTGGTGATCCTGCTCGCGGGGCTGCTGCTCTACTTCCTCAGCAGGCGCGAGCTCAGGCTCGCGGCCCGGAAGGCCGGATTCGTTTCGCAGGTTTCGCATGAACTCAAAACGCCGCTCACCAGCATCCGCATGTACTCCGAGCTCCTGCGCGACCACGACGACGGGCTCGCTCCGCCGAAGCGCCGGCGGTATCTGCAGGTCATCGCGGACGAGAGCGAACGGCTCTCGCGGCTGGTCGGCAATGTGCTTGATTTCAGCCGGCTCGACGAGGGGCGCAAGCGTTACGCGCCTTCACCGGTCGATCTCGCGGAGCTGCTGGAGAGCGCCGCCGAACTCTGCCGCCAACGCGCCGCGGCGGAGGGGGTGGAGCTGACGCTCACCCTGCCTCCCGGCCCTCCGGCGATGTGTACAATCGACCGCGATTCGCTGCTCCAGGTGCTGCACAACCTGTTCGACAATGCGCTGAAATACGCGGCGCAGGGGAAAAAGCTCGAGCTGTCGCTCGCCTGCCGCGGCAGGCGCAGGGAGATAACGCTGCGCGATTACGGCCCGGGAATCCCGGCTTCGGCCCGCGCGAAAATCTTCCGGAAATTCTACCGGGTCGATACGGCGCTCGAGGCGGAGACCTCCGGCTTCGGGCTGGGGCTCTCGATCGCGCGGAACCTCATGCGCGACCAGAAAGGCGACCTGAAGTTCGTCCCCGCCTCCCCCGGCGCGGCATTCATCATCGTTTTACCCGAGGACAATTGCCATGGAACCGATTAAGATCCTGATTGCCGAAGACGACCGCAACATCCGCTCCGGGCTCGCCGATGCGCTCGAACTCGAGGGATACGAGCCGGTCGAAGCGGCCGACGGCAGCGCCGCGCTCGCGGCGTACAATCAGCACAAGCCCGATCTGCTGCTGCTCGACATCATGATGCCGGGGCTCTCCGGCTACGAGGTCTGCCGCCGGATCCGGCGCGACGACCCGCTCGTGCCGATCATCATGCTGACCGCGAAGGGCGAAGAAATCGACAAGGTGCTCGGCCTTGAGCTCGGCGCGGACGACTATGTCACGAAGCCGTTCGGGCTGCGCGAGCTCTGCGCGCGCATCGCGGCCTGCCTGCGCCGCCGCGGCAGCGAAAAGGAGTCGCTCCGGACGGAGCCGGATTCCGCGGAATTCCGGTTCGGCCCGTGGAGGGTGGACGAAAAGCAGCTGCGGGCGTTCCGGGATGAAAACGCCGTGGAGCTCACGCCGCGCGAAATTGCGCTGCTCCGGCTCTTCGCGGCCCACCCCGGCGAAGCGCTCGGGCGCGACCGCATCCTGCGGGAGGTGTGGGAAGCGAACTTCCAGACCTCCCGCACACTCGATCAGCACATGGTCGCGCTGCGCCGCAAGCTTGAGCCGCCCCGGCTCATCGAGACGGTCTACGGCATCGGCTACCGCTTCTCTCCGCCGGAGTGATCCGCATCACGGGCGGCCGCACCGCCAGTGGTCCGAGTCGCCGCCGGAGGTGAGTTCCAGATACGGATTCGCGAGCGTCACTTTCATCCATGCCACATGCCCGTCAACGTAGAGGATGTTCACGCCGCCGCCGTGGCGCGGATCGGGCCTTCCGCTGCCGGCCGGGCTCGACGACAGAACCTCGACGATACGGTATAGGCCGAGATCCGACCCGAGTCCCTGATTCGTATCCATGGCCATGTAGCCGATGGAGGGGTACCGGAGCTGGCCGAGCTTCGCCGTGCTCTTGTCGCTTGAGCTGATCCCCATGTTCGAACCGATGTGCCGGAAGTTGTACCCGTACCCGGTATAGGTCATGCCGCTCGGCGTATAGTTCGTCTGGACCTTGGGGGATTTCAATGCGGGGCACGCGAAGACGGCGCGGTTCACATACCGCCCGTCGCTCAGCAGTTCCGCCCAGACCCGCTTGTTCCCGTCCGCGACGGCGTAAGGCGTCTGATAAAGCATGAAGAAATCCGAATTGTCAGTCAGGTACATGGAAGTACCCATTCCCATCTGCTTCTCGTTGCCGAGGCACTTGGTCGTGTTCGCCCGCTCGCGGGCCTGGTTCAACGCCGGCAGAAGCATTGAGGCGAGAATCGCAATGATTGCGATCACAACCAGGAGTTCGATCAATGTAAAGCGCTTGTCCATCATCTTCGTCATCTTCGGCATCCTTTACTTTTTGACGGTTATATATACGGGAAGCGTTGAAAGCTCGATTTTCCGCCCCGTTTCACGGGGAACGCCGACCAGGTTGACGACCCGCTCGACACCGGGGATTTCGACGGAGGCGGTTCCGGAATCGGTCCAGCCGACCAACACCTTCCGGGAGCCGTCTTCGAAAACATGGACCGTCGCGTTCCCCTCTGTTTCCAGCGTTCCGCTCCATTCCAGAAAACGGAGCTGGTCGATCAGGACGGCATAGGCGGCGAAAGCCGTCCGGGGCGAGAAATCCCAATTGACCAGCCCGTAGTTCATCTCGTTGTCGCCCGGATGGAACCCCTTGTTGCGGAAGTTGTACCAGTAGAAGCCGCGGACCTCCTTCCGGGTCAGCCCGGAGACCGTCGTCACGACCAGAAAACGCGCCTGATCGAGCTCCGTGCGCCCCTGGTCCGGGCGAACGGAGGTTGCATACTCCGTCAGGCGGAGCTCCGGCTCCCCGCCGTGCGTTTTCATGATACCGATCACGGAGTCGAGCGACTTCAGGAAGCTCCCGGCGATCCGGCCGTTGTCCCCCGGCCAACCGATATAGGGGTGATAGGCGACGCCGGAGAAGCCCGGCGCCCCGCCGTACAGCGCCTCCAGATAACGGTCCGCCGCGATCCGGCCCGGACGGCGGACGTGAACCGAAGAGAGCCCGCCGACCAGAATCGCAGGTTCGGGAGAGAGCGTCTTCGCGGTCTCCACGGCGCACCGCAGAGCGTCGGCATACTCTTCCGGGAGGTATTTGTTGAGGTTCGGCTCGTTGTCGAATTCCCATAGCTTCACCGCGCTCCTGTACCGGTCCAGGAGCCGGCCGAGAAACACCCGGCGGTCGGAGCTCCGGGCCAGCGGCAGCGCCCTGTTGCGCGCCCTCCCGGCGACGGCCCATGCGGGAACGCCGGAGACGACCGGCAGAACCCTGATGTTCCGTTTCGCCGCCTCTTCGACGATCAGGTCGGCCCGCCCGAAATCAAAGCCGCCCGCAACGGGTTCGAGCTCGTTCCAGATGAATCCGGTCCTGACGCCTCCGAGCTGCGCCCGGTTCATGAGATCGAGCGACCTCAGGACGGTTCCCCGGTCCCACCAGTTCAGGTGCGCCGCAACGCCGAAGCGCGGGTCACGCGGAGCGGCCGGATCGGCCGGAGGAAGAACAGCCGCCTTCGACTCCGCCCGATTCAGAGCCTTCCCATTCACCAGAACCGAGCTCCGCACCGTATAGATGCCGTTCTCCGGCAGAACGGCGGAACCCTCGAACCGCAAATTCTCCCGGCCGTTCAACCGGAGCGGCCACTCTTTTTCATAAAGTAGACTGCCTTCGAAATTCCGAAGCTCCGTGCGGAGGATTACCTCCCGGGGCTCCGTCATCCGGTTAAACACCTCCGGATACCAGGTGAAAGAATCTCCTTTCGCATAATAGAATCCGTCGATCCGGTTCACAACCGCAAGTTCTTCCTGCTCCGAAAGCTCTCTAATACGGACCGGACGGATCAGCCCGCCCCCGGCAAGCTCGCGCCCCGGAAATATCCGGACGGCGATGACATTCTCCGCACGGATCAGCTCCGGCGGGATCTCGTAGCTGCGCATCAGATACTTGTGATTCGAAAATTCATCCGAGAAATCACCGGTCCTGCCGATCAGCACCCCGTTGAAGTAAGTCTCGTCGCATCTGGCAACTCCCTCCAGCACCAGCTGCCGCGGCGCCCTGACGGCTGGATCGAGCGCGACCCGGCTGCGATACCAGCCGATACCGGACGCCTCCGGAAAACCGTTACGCTTCCAGAAGCCCGGCACTTTGATCTCCTTCCAGCCGGAGTCATCGAACTCCGGCGCAGAATAACGCGGATCATCGCCGCCGGAAAACCGCCAGTTCCCGTCAAGGTTGACATCTGCGGCGTTTCCGGCCGTGAAAAGCGCCAGAAGAAGCGCGACTGCCAGTGATTTTCTCATTTCTCCTCCTGAACGGCTTCGGGGACCCGATTCGCCTGTTGATTGAAATTCGGCAGGAAAGCGCCGAGATCCGCCAACCTCCGCTGCAATCCGGCGACCGGGACCTCCCGCACCGCACCGTTCCGCGCGGCGGCGAGCGCGGCCGCACAACCGGCCGCCTGCCCCGTGATATGGCAGCCCGGCTGGACCCGCAGCGACCCCTGCATATAACGGTCGGTGCTGACGCAGCGTCCCGCAACCAGCACATTGCCGAGGGAACGCGGAATCAGGCAGCGGTACGGAATGCCGTAGCTCTCGCCGGGATTGCGGTAGCGCAGTGTCTGAAACACCCCGCCGCCGGAACGCTTCCGTACCGGATGCGGAGCGTGCAGATCGACCGGATAGGCGTACCGCCCGATTTCATCGGGAAAGACCGCCTGCCGTTTGAAATCCTCGACATTGAGCACATAATCACCCATAATCCGGCGGGACTCCCGGATCCCGAGACAGGAAGAGGTCCACAGCATGACGGCGTTTTCCCCCCCGGCGACAAAGCGCCGGTAATAGGCTTCGTACTCCGGAACCCGGCGGCGGGCGTCGAGCAGGGCCCGCGTCACGCTCCGCTCGTCGGTTCCGTCCACTCCGAAAACATGGCCGACATTCCCCCAGCCGGAGTCCGACACGGTGTGCAGGATCCCCGGCAGGCTGATGTCCGGCACGGAAAAGAGATTCTCTTCGATCGCCTCCGCCATCCGCGCGCCGTCGGCCCAGGGCTTCATCCGGCTCCAGTCGATCCCGCTCCAGAGGCTGCACAGCGTACCGGCCTGCATCAGTCCGCTTTCGTCGCCCTTCTCATACTGCGCCCCGGCCATGGCGCAGAGGTCGCCGTCGCCGGTCGCATCGATGAACACCTTCGCGGATACGGCGAAAAGCCCGCTTTTCGCGGCGCAGACGGCATGCGTGAGCGTCCCCCCTTCCCCGATAACGTCGATCAGGGAAGTGTTGAAGAGAAAATCGACGCCGGCCTCCGCCGCGAGCCCGTCGTAAACGCGCTTCAGCACCTCGGGGTTGTAGACGAAGCCGCCGATCTGCTCCGGATGCCTGTCACGCACCATCTCCGGCCCGGCGCCGCCCTCCTCCCAGAGCCGGTCACAGACCTCTTCCCCGAATCCGGCGGAGAGGAAATTCTTCCCGTCGGTCGGTCGGCAGAAAAAAGGCAGCCCGCCCGACGTCCCCATGCCGCCGAACGCGCCGAGATTCTCGACAAGAAACACCTTTGCACCCGACCGCGCAGCCGTAACCGCCGCGGCGATTCCCGCCGGGCCGCCGCCCGCGACCATGACATCCGCCTCACGGCGAACCGGTAAAGAGCGCTGATAACCGATCGAATTCATTTTCCCGCCTCCCGGAACAGTTCCGCTTTCCCGCCGCAGCCGCGCAGCCGTTCCGCCGGAATCACTGACTCCCCGGCAAACACATGACCGCCCTCCCCCCAGCGCACCATCTCTCCGGGCCAGCGGCTCCCTGATTGCGCCATCCATTCGAAATAGAGCACCAGTGCCTCCCGGCAGTCTCCGGAAACCACCGCGGTGATCGACGGAATGAAATATTCAGCTGCTCCGCCCCGGCTCCCGGCCACGGCGCTGACGGAGATGTCCCGGCCCGGCACGATCCCGTGCGACGCCAGCGCCCGGCAGGCGCCGACCGCCTCGGCCATGGTTGCCCCGAGCAGACAAGCACTGTTGAACGCGCCGCGTTCGATGAGTGCTCCGACGCACCGGTACGCCTGCTCGAAGCTGTCGCCGTAGGACTCCACGGGATACTCGAAAAACTCGCCCGTCAGCTCATGCCGCGTCAGCCGCCGCCTCCACTCCGAGAGCCATTGGCTGCTGCCCATGCCGCGCGGCTGGGTGAGCAGGAAGTCGATCTTGCGATACCCCTGATTTTTCAGGAAATCGACCATCAGCTCCGCCGCATTCGCGGGGCGGTCCAGAAACGAGGGGATCCCGAGGCCGCTCATATCGACGCCCAGGGCGACGACCGGAGTTTCGGTCTCCCGGAGCAGCTCCGTCAGCCGTTCCGACATCTCCTCGCGCACTGGATAGAGGAATGCGCCGTCGAACCGTTCGAGAGACTCCTCGATGCATGCATCGTCCCAATGCGTGTACAGAACGGTCCTCAACTGCCAGCCGGCCTCCCCGGCGGCCGCCGCAAGCATCCGCTGGAACATGAAAACGTGGGAGGAGAGGAACGCCGGGGCCAGGAAGACGGCCGTCCCCCCGTGTACTCTGGCCGCGGTCACCGTGCCGTTGGGCTGCCGTTCGAGCAGGCCGCGTTTTTCCAGGTTCTTCACGGCTTTCCGGGCAGTCATCTGCGTCACGTTGAAGGCGGCCGCCAACTTGCGCTCGGCCGGAAAGTCCAGCAGCGCATAGTCGCCCATACCGATTCTCCGTTCGAGAATGGATTCCAGTTTGTATGATTTCGTCTTCCGCATCCGGTCACTCCATATTTGTTTTCTATATTATATATCATTTTGATATAAAATAAAAGTGTTTTTTGCAAAATTTTCGATTTTATTTTTCAATGCGCAGACGCTCTGAAGAGACAGCCGCAATCGGCCTTCGCGTGAAATTTCCGGCAGATAGTTCCGATTCGCCTTGAAGCTTCCCGACACAGCGGGTATAATACAGGAAGAGACGGAAAACATTACAGAAAGCCAATTCCATCATGACCGTATACAATTTGCTGCAGCAGCTCTCGGGGGTTCTCACCGGCCTGTCCTTGCTCGTCTTTCTGAGTGGAATCCTGTATTGCGCGGGGCGGGAAAACCTGCGCGGAGCCGATACTGTAATCGGAGGAATCGGCACGGTTCTGATGGTGCTGGGCCTGTTGGTAAACTGCGGAACCCGGCTGGCTGCGCCCCGGCTTCTGGCCGACCTGCCCGAAACGACCCGGACCATGCTGGCCGCCGGCGGAGCCGGCAGCGTGTTCACCTCAATCGGTCTGCTGCTGTTCTGCATGGGAATCCTGCACTTCATGAACCGCGACGCCGATCCCCGCAAAAAAATCTATTTCGGAGTCGGCGCCGTTGTCTGTTATGTGCTCGGATGGCTCACAAATTTCCTTATTTACCCGCTGCTCACGCTCCTGAGCTGACTTTTTCCATCCGGACAGCTTGAAATATCGTCACAGCGGAGTTATTTTATGATATTGCCTGGGTAGCTCAGTGGATAGAGCAGAAGTTTCCTAAACTTTTGGTCGGAGGTTCGATTCCTCTCCCGGGTACCATCCTTTACAATCAGGCGAACTTCCGTAAATCTGAAAATCGCCATCGATTACAATCGCATAGGGCCCATAGTGGCGCTCCGCCCGATGACTCTCTTTCGATTCGCCCCAATTCTTTGCGGAATCCGCATCTGCCAATCCCTGCGCAAGAGACATCAGGACCCGGATTTCAGGATGGTTAAATCCGGAAAATTTCTGCTTCCGTAAGATGCTTCAATTGAATGGATTTGTCCATATGACCGGCCTCCGGCTGTTTTACATTACGCCGGCAATATATCACCAATATCTGTCAAACTGAAATCATCGAAGCGGAAAGAAAACGATAAAGCGGTGGAATTGTCCGCAATCCGGTGATAAGGTATGGCGAATTGCATGAGCGGCGCAGGTCAGGAGCATATGATTCAAGAGTGGTCGGAACTGAATAAAACAGTCCAGACGCAGATCAAAAAAGAGCCATCATTCCGCAGGGGATTGAAACGCTTCTGAGCCTGCGCCGAATACTGGCGGCAGAATTGTACCGCTTGAAAGCGGAATTAAACAGAGATAAATTCAATGCAATGCCGTTTATGAATGCCGGCGGCTGCCACAGTAAAACGATCGCCTACTCCATATGGCATATTTTTCGCATCGAAGATATCGTTATGCATACCCTGATCGGGCATGATGAGCAAATCTTCTTCTCGGGAAATTATCAGGAACGGATCGGAGTCCCCATCATCACAGCCGGAAATGAACTTGTCAGACAGCAGATCGCCGATTTTTCAAAGCAGTTGGATCAGGAAGCGCTGTACCGCTATTCCACTGCGGTGATAGATCGCACAGATGAGATTCTGAAGGATTTGTCATACGCGGATTCGAAGCGGAGAACGGCAGAGAAAGACAGGGAACATCTGAAAATCCCCGAACATTGTAAGCCCGGACGATAAAGCCTGCCGGCTCATTGATTACTGGTGCGGGAAGAATGTCAGAGGGCTCATTCAAATGCCGTTTTCCAGCCATTGGATCATGCACATTGAACATGTCTGCGCATTGAAAACAAGATGCATCAGACGAACTCCGGAACCCGTGAAATGAAGATCCAGGTTTGATTTATCGGCCCCGGACAGGTATAGTAACAGCAACTTACACGATTACAGAAAAGGGTCATGCAATGTTGAATCCGCGTAAACTGATTTTCTCCTTCGCCGCAGCGGGGCTCCTCGCCGGCTGCTGTGCAGCAGCTCAGGAGAGTATTGCCACCACGCCCGTTTCCGGGCTGCACGAAACCACAGGGTGGCGCAATTTCTGGCCGTCGCGCTGGAAGCAGAAGCTCGGGGAGGCCAAAAAACTTGGCGGCCAGGTCCGGGTCGTCTTTCTCGGTGACTCCATCACTCATTTCTGGGACACCACCGGCCATAAGGTGTTTGAGGAGAATTTCTCCCGGTATCATACCCTCAATCTCGGCTTCTCCGGCGACCGTACGCAGCAGACCCTCTGGATCGCCCGGGAGAGCGGAATCTTTCAGCTGGTCCGCCCCGGACTGGTCGTCCTGATGATCGGCACCAACAACGTCGGCTGGAAGGAGTCCGGCCCGAAAGAGGCGGCCGAGGGAATCAGGCAGATTCTGGCGGCGGTCCGAAAAAATGCGCCGCAGGCGAAAATCCTTCTTTTTGCAGTGTTTCCGCGCGGCAAAAATGACAATGACGCCATGCGGCGGAAAGTTGCGGAAATCAATCGCGAACTCCCTGCCCTGGCCGACGGCAAGGATATTTTCTACGTTGACATCAACAGCAAACTGATGAACGCCGATGGGACCATCGACGCGGCGATGATGCCGGATTACCTTCACCCGGCGCAGGCCGGCTACCTGATCTGGCGGGACGCCATCCTGCCGTATGCCGAGAAATACGCCGGCGGAAAATAACAGTTCTCCCTCTTCCCGGAACCGTGCGGGAAATCGTGCATGGCTCCGGGGACGGCCGCGTCCGGCGCGTTCAGCAATTTTCCTCCTCTGCTCAACATCGTTTCATACTGTGATTTTTTGCGCACTTCTGAAACATTTCCAAACAGAAAGACTCATTTGCAGGATAACGTCGTTTCTTCAGCAACCGGTCCGGTAATTGCACAATAATTTTCAACGATCCCCTAACGGAACGATTGTATTTGTCCGGCGCGTTGACTATACTATAAGCAGCAGGACATCAAGTTCCGAGTGCGGCAGAACCTGAAAAAGGAGTATTGACAATGGAGCGGAAAAAAGTTCTTGTTCTCGGTGCGACCGGTGCAATGGGGCAGTATCTGGTCCCCGGACTGGCGGAGATGGGATACACAATCGACGCGGTTTCCCTCGATGAGGCGAAAAGCGATTTCCCGAACGTCAACTGCATCCGCGGCAACGCGAAGGAGCGGGAGTTTCTGTGGAGGCTGCTGGAAAACAATTACGACGGCATCGTCGACTTCATGATCTACACGACCGCCGAGCTGCCGTGCCTGCCGCCCCTGACGGAAAAGACCGGACATTATATCTATCTCTCCAGCTACCGGGTCTACGACGACAGGGAGCACCCGGTCCGGGAGAGCTCGCCGCGGCTGCTTGACTCCTCCGGCGATGTGCTCCTGCGCAACTCCGACGACTACAGCATCTACAAAGCGCGCGGCGAGAACATCATCCGCGCTCTGCCCCGGAAAAACTGGACCATCATCCGTCCCGCGATCACCTACTCGCTCATGCGCTATCAGCTCGTGACGCTGGAGGCCGCCAATACGGTCGGGCGGGCATTCGCGGGGAAACCGGTCGTGCTGCCGGAGCAGGCGCGCAACATTCAGGCGACCATGAGCTGGGCGGGAGATGTCTCCCGGATGATCGCCGGACTGCTTTTCAATGAAAAAGCCGTCGGAGAAGCTTTCACGGTCGCCACCGCCGAGCATCACACCTGGGGAGAAATCGCCGATTACTATAAGGATATCTGCCGGCTTGAAGCGCACTGGGTGGATCAGGAGGATTACCTGCGCATACTCGCCCACGGCCCCTGGCAGCTGAAATACGACCGGCTGTTCAACCGGATCATGGATAACTCCAAGGTGCTGGCGGCGACCGGGATGAAGCAATCGGAGCTGACGCCGCTCTACGACGGCCTCAGCCGGGAGATCGCCCGCTGTCCCCGGAACATCGAATGGCCGGTCTGCGAAGCCATGGACGAATACCTCAAACAACGGCATTGCTGAGCCGGGAAAGGTTGACACATGAAATTCAATGACAGGGTCGCTCTGGTCACCGGAGCCGCCGGAAACATCGGACAGTCCGTCTGCGAGAAGCTTCTCGCACAGGGAGTGAAGCTCGCCGCCGCCGATCTCAACCCGGAGAAAACCGAAGCCTTCGCCGCATCCCTGCGTGCCGGAGGCGGCCGGGCGATCGGGTGCCCGATGGACGTCACCGATACCGGGAGCGTCCGCGCCGCAGTAGAAAAAGCGCTTGGCGAATTCGGCAGGATCGACATCCTGATCAACAACGCCGGTGTGTGGAACCACCCGAACTGCGAGCAGAAAAGCCTGGCCGAAACGCCGGAATCCTATTGGCGGCAGATCATCGAGATCAACCTCTGCGGCGTCTTCCGGGTCACGCAGGCGGTCCTGAAGCCGATGCTCGAAAACGGCTACGGCCGGATCGTCAACCTCGGCTCCATCGCCGGAGAAGTCGGCCTGCCGGGATACTGCGACTACGCCGCCTCCAAGGGGGGCGTCATCCTCCTGACGAAATCGCTCGCCATGGAGGTCGCGCGGAAGAATATCACCGTGAACTGCGTTTCGCCCGGCATGGTTTCCCCGGCGCCCGGCGAGACGCGCCCGAACGAAGGCACCTGGGTCGGGCGCAGCGGAGAGCGGGGCGAAATCGCCGATCTCATCGTCTACCTTGCATCCGACGATGCCGGGTACATCACCGGAGTGGATTATACAGTCGACGGCGGCCGAACCCTCGGCCCGCACAACTGCGCCTTTTAACGGAGCGGAAACATGGAAAAAATCAAAATCATTCAGATCGGGATCACTCATGAGCATGCCAACGGCAAAATGCATTCGCTGCGTTCTCTGCCCGATATGTTCGAGGTGATCGGCTATGTCGACGACCGGGAGTTCTCCGTGACGCCCCGCTTCGGCAATGATTACGAAAAACCCTATGAGGGGCTGCGGAAATTCACGCTGGACGAAGCGCTGAATTACCCGGGTCTCCAGGCGGTCACGGTCGAGGTGCCGAACAATGAGCTCGTGCCGACGGCGATGCGCTGCATGGAACGCAATCTCGCCATCCATATGGACAAGCCGGCCGGCGAATCCCTGGCGCCCTACCGGAAGCTGCTCGACGGGTGTGCGGCAAGGAAGCTGCCGTTTCAGATGGGATTCATGTTCCGGGGCAACCCGGCGTTCCAGTTCTGCATCTCCGCGATCCGCAGCGAACTGATCGGAGAAGTGTTTGAACTGGAAGCGGATATGAACCACTGCTACGGCGGCGGGGTGTATCAGGAGTACATCGGCAGCTTCCCCGGCGGAATCATGTACAACCTCGGCTGCCACCTGATCGACTTTGTCGTCTCGGCGATGGGACGCCCGGAGCATGTGACCCCGTTCCTGAAATCAGCCCCCGGTTGTCCGGACCGGATCCTGAACAACTGCACGGCGGTTCTCGAATATCCGCATGCGGTCGTGACGCTGCGCTCCTGCAGCAAAGATGCGGCCAACACCGAAGGCCGCCGCATGAAAATCGTCGGAACCAACGGTTCCATCTCCTTCAGCCCGCTTGAACGGTTCGACGGGAAAGCGGTGGAGCTTTCACTGCACCTGGCCGAAGGGGCCGGAACTTTCCCGGCGGGGAAGCATACGCTGCGTTTCCCGCCGCAGTCCGACCGTTATGCCGGGCAGCTCATCGAACTGGGCCGGATCATCCGCGGTGAAATCGGGAACCCGGAACTCTATGAACACGATTATCTGGTGCACGAGGTCACCCTTGCCGCCGCCGGATGCAACCAATGGAGATAAACGACCATGCATGCAATGATTCTCGATGATAAGCTCAATTTCGTCTGGGCCGAAGTTCCCGACCCGCAGCCCCGCGAGGGAGAAGTGCTGATCCGGGTCCACGCCGCGGCGGTCAACCGCGCCGACCTGATGCAGAAGGACGGCTGCTACTCGTCGCCTGAGGGATGGCCGCAGTGGTGCGGGCTCGAGGTTTCCGGCGAGGTGGTCACCGCCCCCTCCGATGCTGCGGTCAAGCCGGGCGACAAGGTCTGCGCATTGCTGGGCGGAGGGGGCTATTCCGAACTGGTGACGGCTCCCGCCGGAATGGTCGTCCCCGTCCCCGGGAGGCTTTCGATGGTCGAAGCCGCGTCGCTGCCGGAGGTGTGGAGCACCGTATACCTGAACCTGATGCTGGAAGCCGGCGGCCTGAAGCCGGGCGACGTCTTCTACATGCAGGCGGGAGCCAGCGGCGTCGGGCTGGCGGCGATCCAGTTCGCCAAGTGGAAGGGCGCGGAGGTCATCACCACCATCGACTCGCCGGAGAAAGCGGCTTTCGTCCGCAAGCTCGGCGCCGATTATGTGCTGGACTACCGCACCGAGGATGTGCGCCCGGTCATCGCGGCGCATCCGCCGACCGTCGCGCTGGACTGCATCGGCGGCAGGCAGATGGGCGAATGCTTCCGTCACATGGTGTTCGGCGGCCGTTGGATCATGATCGCCACGATGGCCGGGGCCGAAACCGTAATCGACCTCGAAACCGTCTGGCGCAAGCGCATCCGGCTGATCGGCAGCACGCTCCGCAGCCGTACGCCCGGGGAGAAAACCGCGATTCTGCAGGCGCTCGAACGCGAATTGTGGCCGCTCTTCAACGCGGGCAGGCTCGTGACCAACATCCACGCGGTTTTCCCGATCCAACAGGCGGAACAGGCGCACGGCGTGCTCCGCCGCAGTGAAAACATCGGCAAAGTGGTCCTGACTTTGCGCTGAAACAAAAGGGGAACCGCTATGCAGAAAAAATCGTTTTTCAACCGTCAGGCGACGGCAGTCGCCGCCCTCTTCAGGGGGGCGGATATCGAGGAGCTCATCGCCAGGTCGCGCCAGGCGGAATTCGACGGAGCCGACGGCATCGCGATCGAAATCTGCGACCTCGCGCCGGAGCTGCGGACGGTGGAGCAGTTCCGCCGGATCATGGCGGAGGTGCGTCTGCCGTTCATGTTCATCTGTTACCGCTCCGACCGCTGGTTCGGCGGCGACGACGAAGCGCGGCAGGAGTATCTTCTGCGGGCGGCGGAAGCCGGAGCGGAGGTAATCGACGTCATGGGCGACCTTTATGACCCGTCGCCGCTGGAGCTGACGATGAACCCGGAAGCGGTCGCCAGGCAGAAAGCGCTGATTGAACAGATTCATGCGCGCGGCGCGAAGGCGTTGATGTCGTCGCATATGCACATGCAGCCGGCCCGCACGGCGCAGGAGGTGCTCGGCTGTCTCCGGGAGCAGCGCTCGCGCGGAGCGGACATTCTCAAGATCGTCACCGCGGTGAACACCGAAGCGGAGTTTCTCGAGGCGATCCGCACGACGATGCTTCTGAACCGGGAGCTGGACGCCCCCTTCATCCATCTGTGCAATGGGAAATACAGCCGGATGCACCGCTTCCTCGCGCCGAAACTCGGCGCGGCGATCACATTCGGCGTCTCCGGCTATGACACGGCGTCCTACTCGCAACCGACGATCCGCGCCTTCAAAACGGTCATGGCGAATATCCCCTGGCATGTGGACGACGCGGAAAAAAACGTCTGATCCTTACTCGCCGGCGGAGGGCGGTCTGCGGCCGCCCTCCCTGCTTTCCCTCCGTCAGAGCGCCATCAGCTGCTCCAGCGTGAGGTCATACTGATCCTTGAACGCGGAAGCTTTATCCGGGCCGTCGGTCAGGATCTCCGTTACCGCCTCGGGCACCTCCCGGAAGAGCTCCGAAAGACTCACGCCGCCAAACAGCTCGATATCGCCCATGGCACGGCTGACTTCATCATATTGTACATCCCCGAGCGATATCTTCATCATCCCGAGCGGTTCGCTCCGGAAACGGTAGAGTTCGTTCATCCTGTCATATTCCGCACCCAGCGACTCCGAAGTGAAGTTCAGGTTCGTGAACCGCGGCTGCTGATACCAGTTGAGCCCGTGGCCGAGGTCCGCCGGCGGATCCGGCGGAGTCGGTTCCCCGCTGATCGTCAGCGTGCCGTCGATGAAATTGATATCGTAATTGCTGCCGAAATTCAACGATCCCTGCAGAATCTCATAGCTGCCGTCCTTCTCGCCGGGGCGCCGGGTCAGCTCGCCGGAAGCGCGGTCGAGGCGGACAAGCGTCCCGTCGACGATCGTCCAGGTCAACGCCGGGTCGGCCGCACCATACTCCTTGCTGACATCATCCGCACGGACCGTGACCGACCGGCGCGTGACGGTGAACTCGCCGCCGACGAATCTGACGACGTAATTGCTGCCGGCCGTGAGCGTATTCTGCAGGATCTCATACTCTCCGGCATTTTCTCCTTCAACACGGCTCAGCCTGCCGGTCAGCGCATCATCTCCGACCAATCCGTCGGCGGTATAGGTGTACTGCGACGGATCCGCCTGGCCGTAAACCTTGCTCTGTCCGGGATCCACGGCGACGACGATGGTTTTCGGCGTCACCGTGACGGCGGCCTTGCCGGCGATCACATAAACCGGGTTCCCGGCGGTGATGGCGAGGTCGAACTCTCTGCCCGTCTCCCGCACACGCGGCAGGTAAGAGCCGTCGGCGAACCGGTAGCTGCCGTTCTGCGCAATGCCGCGCGCCCAGGCAGTGCCGGTCACGCTGCTCTCCGCGAGGGTCTGCCCGTAGACGAGCGCCCCTGCGGCGGTGTTCTCCGCGGCCAGGTAAATCCTGACATTCGAACTGCGGTCGGCCGTATTGCTGTTGTCCAGATGCAACGTCCGGTCGAATTTCACATTGAGGATATCAGTGAAGCGCACATCCGCATACCGGTCGTCCGGAGTGCCGTAGGCGCTGAGGGAAACCCGGTGCCCTCCCCCGGCAAGCTCGATATAGTCGTTGTTCGCGCTCCCTTTCATCACGAAGCTCCCGGCGACCGCGATATCGCCGTTCAGCGTCTTGACCACCTTCCCGCCGCCCGGCGTACTTCCGCCGAGTTCAAGGTTGCGATAACTGCCGCCGAGAACGGTCTGGCCGGTTCCGATGTAGCGGAAGGTCCCTCCGGTCATGGCAACCGTGGCGCTGCTTCCGGCGAGACTCGACGTCACATCGACGTCGCCGCCTCCCGTGATGATGCCGCCGCCGAGCACAAGCTGCGCGGTCAGCGTCAGCGTATGACCGTCGGCGATTTCAAGAATCGTCCCGGAATCGCCCTGCTGCCGGATCGTCACCCGGTGGGCCGACGCCGGATTGTCCCGGATGGTCAGGTCGTAGTCAATGAGCAGCTTGTTTCCGTTGAGCACAATCGAGTTGACGCCGCCGGCGAAATCGATGTACCCGCCGCTCTTCCCGGCATATTCGACCGCCTCACGGATGGAGGTGTCGTGATCGAACGGATTGCAGTAATCGGCTTCGATCGTCACTGTGTTGCCGACGGTGCCGAGCGGCAGCGCATAAGCACCCGCATTGTAGGCCAGATGGGTATGCGTCCGCCCCTCCCCATTCTGCGCGGTGACGAACACGGTCCCGCCGGTCAGTCCGAAATCGGCGGCGTTCCGGTCGAACCGGAAGGTGTCGGAGCCGTCGGCGGTGCACCAGACCTCGCCGTCGCGGAAATAGATCGTGTCCCCGACCCGGCCGACCAGCGTCCCGCCCGTCGCCGCCGCTCCCTCCGCGGAAATCGGCAGCACGGCGGAGAGTCCCGAAGCTGTAAGGATATCGCGCCCGTCCGATATTCCGGCAAGCATCCAGCCGCCGGAGGAGTTCGTCCACTTCGCCTTGAATACATTCGCGGCATCCGACGCGGTGCTTCCGATCCGGTTGACCGCGCCGCCGCTCAGCGCTCCGTAGACGCTGTAAGCCATGACCGCGCTGCCGGTGTTGGCGAAATCATTCGCGGTTCCGGCTGCCGATGCGGTCGTCCCGGCATAATTGCCGAGTACGACGCTGTTGTAGAGCGAAGCGCTCCCGGCATTCGAAATCCCGCCTCCGGCGGCGGCCGAATTGCCTGCGATTGTCGTGTTCCAGATTGTCAGCGTGCCGGAAGCGGCATTGAGGGCCGCACCGCCGTTGCCGCCAGCCTGACCCCGGTAGAGTGTCGACTCCGAAAGCTCGAACGCGCCCGAGTTGAAGATCGCGCCGCCGTCGTTTCCGCTCCGGTTGAAGACGAACGAACTCTCTGTCACGGAAACAGTTCCGCCGTCATTGTAAACAGCGCCTCCATTCGTCGCATCGTTCCCTTCAAACAGCGAATGCCTCACAGTCAGAATACCCGTCGCAGCATTGTAAACGGCGCCGCCGTTCGCCGCGGAGTTCCCATCGAACTTCACGCCGGTCACAGTCAGGCTGCCCTCGTTCAGGATCGCGCCGCCGTTGCCTGCTCCGGCGTCGGCGTTCGAGAGCCCGAGCATGGAAATCGCCGCAGCGGAGTTCCCGGCCACATGGAAGATGCGGCCGCCGTTGCCGTCGACGGTGATCAGCGGGACATTGCCGCCGGCAAGGCCGGTAATCGTGAGGTTCCCGGCGATGGAAATCTCCCCGAGCGTGAGCGTGATGACGTTGTTCGCCCCGCCCGCCGTGAAGAACGAGCCGTCGAACGTGATATCCCGGCCGACGCTGTAGGAAGTTCCGTCGTCGAACTCATAGGTGTTTCCGGCATAAGCGGCCGCCTCGCGCAGCGTGATCTTTCCGTCGAACGGATTGACCGTGTCCACGTTGGTGTCGACCACGACCTTCGCCTCTTCGACGACCAGCGCATACGCCCCGATGTTATAAGCGATGTCGGTGCGGACGCGGCTGACCCGGGAGGCGCCGGACGGGGTCGAAGTGACATTCAGCGCATCGGAGTAGACCACTGCGCCGGAGCCGAGGCCGAATCCCGCCGAACCGGATGAGAAAACCTGTCCCCTGTTCGTCGCGGTGAAGCTGTCCCACTTGTCCCCGTTGCGGAAGAAGTAGTCCGAACCGATTTTGGCGACCAGCGTTCCCTCGAACGCGGCGAGCCCCTCTTTGCGGATCTCGATACCGCCGGGAGCCACGAAAATCGAACTGTCCGCCAGGCGGTTTCCGATACTGCCGGAAATTCCCGCCAGATCGGCCGCCGCGCCATAAAGGCTGAAAGCCATCCGGTACGCCGAGCTGACGGCGTTGACGTTCAACGTGCCGTTGCCGACCAGGATCGAGTTGAGGATCGTCAGGTCGGAGCCGGCAGTCGCCGTGACCCCGATCCCGTTGTTCGCGCTTATGGTCGAATCGATCACGGCCATCCGGCTGCTGCCGCCGTAGATGACGCTGCTTCCGAGGTTCCCGGTAAACGCCGAGTTGACGACAGCGACATCGGCCGCGTCAAGCACCCGGATCGCGTCGCCGTTCACGCCGGCCCTGTTCCCGGTGAAAGTCGAATAAAGCACCTCGAGAGAACCGGTTCCCGAGTGGTAAATCGCACCGCCGTCGGAACTTGCCTGATTCCCGTCGAAAACGACATTGCTGACCGTCAGCGAGCTTTCGTTTTCAATCGCGCCGCCGTTGACGGCGCTGCCGTTCTGCAGAATCAGGTTGCCGAGCGCGGTCACATGCCCGGAGCCGGTGATTTTGAAGATCTGCATGGAACGGTCGCCGTCGATCCGGATGAACGCCTTGCCTGCCGCATCGGTCAGGCCGGTGATCGTCAGGTCCCTGTCCACGGTCAGCGTCCGGTAGTTGACGAGGTCCTTCAGCACGATCGTATTGGCCGCGACGGAGTTGTCCGCCCGGAAGATGAGCTCGCTGAAAGTGACTGTTTTCGCGTTGGTCAGGTCCACCGTCTCCCCGCGATAGGAGTAGATGTTCCCGGCGTAGAGGATCGCCTCCCGCAGTGAAATCACGCCGTCGAACGGATTGACGATATCCTCATTCGTAGTGACCACCACATCCGGCCTCGTCACGAAGAGCGCGTACGCCCCGGCGTTGTAGGCCGTGTGGATATAGGTGCGGTAGACCGGGTTGCCCGCGTCGCTGTTTTGCGCCGCGGCGAACACGATCGCGTTCGAGCCGAGCCCGAAGTTCACGCCGTTCTGCTCCACGAACTGATAAGTCGTTCCGGTGGAAAAGCTGATCCACTGGTTCGCCCCGTTGAAATCGTTCCGGTAATAGAGCGTCCCGGTCGAGAGATCGTTTGCGTCGGAGCCGATCCAGCCTGCCAGCGTTCCGTTGAACGCGCCTTCGCCATAGGGGGAAATGTAGATCGTGTCGCCCTGCAGAATGCCGACGCCATTGGTCCCGCGGTTCGAAAGATACGGATTCCCGTCCGGGCCGACGCTCCACTTCGCGTTGAAGACATCCGCGATCGTCGCCTTGCCGGTATTGCCGGACGGGGCGGACGGCAGATTGATCTTCCCGTAGACATTGTACGCCATTTTGAGATCCGCGCCGTTCTGCGCGTCGAAGATATCGTCGGCGTCAGCGGTGTTTGTCCCCCTGTAGTTGCCGACCAGAATGTTGCTGACCAGCACCGCGTTTCCGGCACTCCGGTAAAAGCCGCCGCCGGCGGCAGCATGGTTGCCGGCAAAGGTCGTGTTGAACATTGTCAGGTCGCCGCCCGCCTGACGCAGAGCTCCGCCGTTGCCGCCCGCACTGTTGGCATGGAACGTCGAGTTGAAGAGCCACGCGCTGCCGCCGCCGACGGCGATCGCGCCGCCGTCCGTTCCGGCCCGGTTGCCGTCGAAGGTCGAAAACATGACCTGCAGCTTTCCGCTGCCGGAAATTGCGCCGCCGCTTCCGGATGCGGAGTTGCCGCGAAACACGGTAGAGCTCACATTCAGCTTTCCGGTATTGAACACGGCTCCGCCCTCGGCGGCAGTGTTGCCGCTGAACATCGAATCCGCGATAAAGAGAACCCCGGTGTTCAGCACGGCGCCGCCATTCGCATCGGAGGCATTGCCGGTGAACAGCAGGTGATTCACGTTCAGGGTCCCGGCGTTGGCGATCGCGCCGCCCTCCGCCTTTCCGTTCTGCAGCTGCAGATCGTTCAGCGTGACGGTGCTGCCGGCCGCGACCGAGAAAATCCGGCCGGACGCATCGCCGTCGATCACAACGATCTGGCGGTCGCCGGCATTCAGCAGGCCGGTGATTGTAATATCCTTGTCGATCACGAGTTCCCCGTACAGCGCCTGATTGACGACGATCGTATTGAGCACGGCCGCATTGTCCGCCTTGAAGACGGAAGCATCGAACGTGACCGTCTTCTCATTGGTCAGGTCAACAATCTGCCCCATATAGAGATAGGTGTTGCCCGAATACATGATCGCCTCGCGAAGCGAAATCAGGCCGTCGAACGGGTTGACGATATCCTCGTTCGTGGTGACCACCACGCCCGGCTTCGCGACCGGGAGCGCATAGGCTCCGGCATTGTAGGCGGAATGGATGTAGGTCCGGTAGACCGGCCTTCCGGCATCATTGTTCTGGGCCGAAGCGAATACGATCCCGCCGGCGCCGAGCCCGAAGTTCAGGCTGCCCGTTTCATGGAACGCGTAAGGCGCCGCCGCCGGGTCGAAGCTGACCCACTGGTTCGTCCCGGTAAAATCATCCCTGAAATAGAACGTCCCGCCCGCGAGGTTGGCGCTGTCCGCCCCCCGCCAGCCGACCAGCGTGCCGTTGAACGCCCCCTCCCCGTAGGGGGAGATGTAAATGACGTTGTTCTGCAGCACGCTCGCCCCGGCCGTCCCCCGGTTCACGAGCTTTCCGTCGACCCAGTGGGCGTTGAACACCTTTTCGACGGTCGCGTTCGCGGTATTGCGGTAGGTCCCGTCCGGAGTGAAATTCGCCTTGCCGTAGACGTTGTACGCCATACTGACCGTGCCGGAGGCGCGGTAGAGGTCGTCGCTGTCCGCCGTGCTGCCGTTCCTGTAGTTGCCGACCACGATGTTGTTGAGCAGGACAGCCGTCCCGGCGGCCAGGTGGAGCGCCCCGCCGCCGGAGGCCGCCGCATTCGCCGCGAAAGTGGAATCAACCACCGTCACGGCGCCGGTGCTGTACAGCGCCCCGCCGGCTGCGGCCCGGTTCGCATGGAAAGTCGTATTGACGAGCACAAGCGAATTGGCGTTGCCGATCGCCCCGCCGTTGCCGGAGGCGCTGTTCCCGTCGAACGTGGAAAAGAGGATCTGCGCCGTTCCGGCCGCATAGACGGCTCCGCCGTCCGAACTCGCGGAGTTGCCGGAGAAAAGCAGATTCGTCCCGGCAAAAGTTCCGGCCGCGTAGACGGCCCCGCCGTTCCCCGCACTGTTGTTTTCGAACACCGACTGCTTCGCCGTCAGCGTTCCGGTGCTGTAAACGGCTCCGCCGCGTCCGGTTGCGCTGTTCCCGGTAAAATACACGCCGTCGAGCGTGAGGGTTGCGCTGGAGAAAACGGCTCCCCCGTCCGCCGCACGGCCGTTCTGCAATGCGAGGTTGGAGAGCGTCACATTCCCGACGGTAATGTTGAAGATCTGCCGTGCCCCGGCTCCGTCAATGATGACCAACGGCCGCCCGAAAGCGCTCAGCAGCAGATTGCCCGCCTTGTCCGCGCCGATGATGGTGATATCCCTGGCGATCCGGAATGTTCCCAGCGTGGCGTCCACCGTAATCGCCCGGTTGGTCGAAGTAAAGACCGTCGGGTCGAACGTGACGGTCTTCTCGTTCGACAGATCGACGATCTGCCCGTTGTAGCGGAAACTGTTCGTCCCGGCGTACAGGATCGCTTCACGCAGTGAAATCTTCCCGTCGAACGGGTTGATGATATCGTCATGCGTCGTCACCGTCACATCCGGCCGCTCGGCCTCAAGCGCGCAGGAGCCCATATTGTAGGCGGTATGGATGGCGATGCGCGAAACCCCGTTCTGGGCCGCGCCGAAGATCACGCTCCCCGCACCGAGGCCGAACGAGGTGTTGTCGGCTTCCCTGAAAAGCGGGGCATCGCCGGCGGAGAAGCTCTTCCAGCTGTCGGAGCCGAGCCGGTCGCGGTAATAGAAATTGCCCGTGCTCAAATCGCCGGAGCTGCTCCCCTTCCACGCCACAAGCGTACCGTAGAATGCCCCGATGCCGTACGGGGAGATGCTGATCGTCCCGTTCTGCAGGACCTCAATGCCGGTCCTGGCGTCAACCAGCCGCACGCCGTTCCATACGGCGTTGAATACATCCGTCACAGTCGCGCCCGTATAGTTGCGCAGGGAAGACGCCGGGGTGAAATTCGACGCACCGTAAATATTGTAGGCCATATTGAACGTGCCGCCCGTCGTGAAGATATCGGAGGCCGCGGACGTGTTTCCCCGGTAATTTCCGAGCAGGATGCTGTTGAGCACCGTCGCACTGCCGGACGCATTGCTGATCCCGCCGCCGTTCACGGAAGCGGAGTTGGCCGCAAAGGTCGAATCGGCCACGGTCAGGATCCCGGAGGCGGCGTTATACACACCGCCTCCGTATTGCGCCGCGCTGTTCGCATAGAAGGTTGAGTTGATGAGTTCGGCGCGCCCCGTGTTGTAGACGCCGCCGCCGTTCGCGGCCCGGTTTCCGGTGAAAGTCGATGTGTAAACGGTCAGATGCCCGGTATTGTAGACCGTCCCGCTCCCGGAAGCGGCGTTTCCGGAGAAATCCACATCAGTGACCGTGAGGCTGCCTGCATTCGCAATGGCGCTGCCGTTCACGGCACTGCCGTTCTGCAGATTCAGGTTCTTCAGGGCAACGGTGCCGGAGAGGATATTGAAAATCCCGCTCTTTCCGCCCCCGTTCAGGGTTACGAGCGGATTCCCGGCCGCATCGGTCAGCAGGACTCCGTTGCGGTCGGCTCCCGTAATCGATACGTTCTTGGCGATGACGAATGCGCCGAACGCCGGATCGACCGTGATGCCGCCGGCAACGATGAACGTTCTTGTATCAAAGGTGATCTCCCGCTTTCCTGAGAGGTCATAGACTCTGCCGCCGATCGTGTAGGAGTTGCCCGCGTATTCGATCGCGTCCCGCAACGAAATCTTTCCGTCGAAGGGGTTGAGCGCATCTGTGTTGGTCGTCACCGCCACATCCGGCGCCTCCGGCGCAAGGGCGAACGCCCCGGCGTTGTACGCGATATGGGTCTGGACACGGTTTACATTGTTGTGACTGTCGGAGATGACGGCGGCAGAAGCATTATACTGCCCGAGCCCGAACGCTTTGCCGGAAGCATTGAAGTTCGCGACCTTCCCCCCGAACCCCATCCACGACTGCCCGTCGCGGTAATAGAAGTTCTCTCCGATCCGGGCAACCAGGGTTCCGCGGTAAGCGGCTGCGCCGTCCGCGGAAATCACATAGCCATTCCCGGAATAGACCGACGAACCGGCCTTGCAGTTGCCGGTGTTCGTCATGACCCGGTTCAGGTCGGAGTCGGCGCCGTAAATGCTGTAAACCATATGGAACACACTGACATTTCCGCTCAGCGAAATATTGTTTTCCACATTCGAGGCGGAGTTTCCGGTCAGGATGGAGTTCAGGATGCGGACCTCGCCGCCGGAGAAGCCGATGGCGCCGCCGCTTGAGCCGCGGTCCAGCGTCCGGTTGCCCCGGAACGTGGAATCGGCAACGGTGAGCTTTCCGTTCCCGGCGATCGCTCCGCCGAGCGCGTTCGCGCTGTTTCCGAGAAAAACCGAGTTCACAATGATGGAACTCCCGTTCGACAGGAAGAGCCCTCCGCCGGAAGAAGCGGAAGTGTTTTCCCGGAACTCCGAATCGTCGACGCCGAGTGTTCCATAATAGACCGCGGCGCCGCCGCCGGAACCCGTCGCGTGGCCGCCCGTGAATTTCGATCCGGAAATATTGAGAACCGCCGGAGCATTCGCGGTTCCCCTGAAATAGAGGCCGCCGCCCTCCGCGGCCGCGCCGGATACAATCATATTGGTCAGATTCAGCGTTCCTCCGGTTCCGATGTACTGGATGGCGCCGCCGAAGCCGTTGCCGGTGCTGCTGAAAATCGAAACATCGCCGCCTTGAAGATTCAGATTGGCGAATGAAACCGTCATCCCGCCCGATCCGGTGATATTGAACAGCCGGAAATAAGAGGGATCCTGCAGGCCGCCGCCGGCCGCCGCTTCGGCCGGCGTGACCGGAACCTTGACCGTGACAAGCGGGTTCCCGCTGCCGTCGGTCAGACCGGTAATGGAACGGTTCTCCCTGATCGCGATCTCACCGAGGTTCGCGTCGAGCACGATCGTATTGTTCGCGCCGCCCTGATAGAAGAATTTTGTACTGAACGAGATCGACGTCTTACCGGTCAGGTTGACGGTGTGATAATCCGACCCGATGCTGTAGAGGATCGAATTCGCATAAACGGCGACCGCCTCACGCAGCGTAATCAGATTATCAAACGGGTTGACGGTGTCTGCATTCGTGGTCACCACCACATCGGGCGTCTCCAGGTAAAGCGCATGCGCTCCGGCGTTGTACATCAGATGGGTCATGGTCCGGCCCGCGCCGTTCTGCCCGAGGGAAAGGACCGAAGCCCCGGCGTCAAGCTGCTCCAGACCGAATGTTTTCGCGATGCTCTCCACAAACGGCGTCGTGGAGGTCCCCGCCGAAAAGCTCCGCCATACGTTGTCGTCGCGGAAGAAGAAATTGCCCTTGCTGTCCTGCCCGACCAGCGTTCCGGCCGTGGCCCCCTTCCCCGTCCCGGCGATGGCGACGGTTCCCTGTGCGGTGAGGGCCGGCGCCGCGGTGCCGAATACATCGAGGCCGGAACTGACGGTATTGCCGATGCCGTTGACTTTTCCGACCGTGACGTCGGAAGCGACGCCGTAGACCGTGTACGCGACATTCGCCGATCCGGCATTGCCGATATTGCCTGCGGTCGGATTGTTGTAAAGATTGTTCTCGGCTCCCTTTGCGGTATTTCCGACAAGGATGGAGTTGATGATTCCGATGGTGTTGGCCGAGGCGTTGAAAATCGCGCCGCCGTTGACCCCGGCTGAGTTGCCGGTGAATGTGGAGTCCACGATCATCAGCTTTGCATTGTTGTTGTTGAAAATCGCACCGCCGTTGCCGGTTGCGGCAGTCGTGAAATTACCGAGGAAAGTGGAATTCACGACAGTCAGCTGACAATCGTTGACGTTCTCAATCGCGCCGCCGTAATTCAGCGCCGAATTCCGGTAGAAAGTCGAGTCGGTGACCGTCATGGTCGATGAGTTCGCCAGATGGACCGCGCCGCCGTCGACTCCGGCATAGTGGTTGGAAAACATGGTCCGGGTCGCCTCGTAATGACCGCCGTAGGCTGCGTAGAGCGCTCCGCCCTCATGCGTGGCTTTCCCGTTATCAAAGGTCGTGTCGAAGAACTGGACCTTGCCGTTGCTGTAGATTGCTCCGCCGTTGTACGCCCTGGAATCAGCCAGCACCACGTTCCGGAAGGTTCCGCTGCCGTAGCCGCCGAAATAGAAGATTCCGCCGTGGCTCGCCCGGTTTCCGTCGGTGCCCCCGGCCGAGATATCCCCTCCCCGGAAGATCATATTCGTGAAATTGAACGTACCGGCATTGACATCCATGAACCTGAAGTTCGAAGCCCTGCCGCCTCCGGCGGCCGCTTCCGCCGCCGTCACGGGCACCTTCACCGTGATCTGCGGCGTTCCGTCCGCTTTCACCAGCCCGGTCACATTAGTGACCCACTCCGCCGGGATATCCTTGTAAATCTCGCCGAACGCCGCATTCAGGACAATCGTGCTGTTCGAGCTGTTCGTGAATACGCTCCTGCCGTCAGCCGTGGTCGTCGCAAAGGTGATGTCATGCGACATCGTGACCCTGCCGCCGCTGATCGTGCGGTACGGGTCGCGCCGGGCCAGGGACAACGCATCGCGCAGCGTGATTTCCGCATCGAACGGATTCTTGACGGCGTCGCTGTTGGAGTTGACGACAGTTCCGGGATTCACCACCAGAGCATACGCGCCGGCGGTAAACGCATAGAACGTATCGACCCGGCTCAGGTGCTCCGAGCTGTTCTCGTAAAAATTCTGCGCCGTGGTGAACACGCTCCCGCCGGTCAGGCCGTAGGAGGGGCCGTTCTGGTTGAATGCAAAAGTAGTCTTCCCGTAAGTCTGCCAGGTATTGTTGTTGCCGTTCAGGAAGTAGAAGGAATCGCCGATCCGGCCGGTGAGCGTCCCCAGGTAAGCGGGCAAACTCGTGTTGCTGATGGCCAGCGTGTGATTGTCGAAAGCGGGGGCCGCCCCGAAGATGCTCGATGCGCTGACTCCGTCATTGCTGTTGAGAGTCGCGGCGATGACAAAATGGCTCGGGTTGTAGTTGTAATTACCGTAAGTGCTGTAGGCGAAAGTCAAGGCCGCTCCCTGATGGCCGGAATCGAAGTCGACGTAGACATCATCGACCGCCGAAGCGCCGTGATAATTGCCGGCGATGATGCTGTTGTAGATGTTGGCGGTATCGATGAAATATATCCCGCCGCCGGCATTGCGGTCGGCGGCGACATGATTGTAGGCGATTGTCGAATCGACAAGGTACAGAAGCCCCTCATGATGGATCGCTCCGCCGGAAGTACCCGCGTCATTCCGGTAAAAAGTAGAATTTGCGATGAACACATATCCGTCGCGCTCGGAAAAAACAGCGCCGCCGGAGCCGCCGGCATGGTTGCTGTAAAACACCGTGTTGCCGAGATCAAGGATCCCGCCGGGGACAAGCGCGAGATTGGTGCGGGTGCTGTAGATGGCTCCGCCGTCGCCGGTCGCCGTGTTGTCATGAAACACTACGTTGCTGATGTTGACCCGCGCATGATCATTGTAGATGGCCCCGCCCCTGTCGGCATAGCCGTTCTGCAGAGTCAGGTTGTTCAGGTTCACGACATGGTCGTTCCCGTAGATGCTGAAAATGCGCGTCCGGCCCCCGCCGTCCAGGATGGTTTTATCCGGGCCGTTGCCGCTGATCGTCAGGCTCTTGTCGATTGTAATCTCCGAAAGCAGAGAGACATTCGTCACTTTCGCGCTGAATGTGATCTCATCGCCTGATTGGGCGGAGCTCACCGCGTCGCGGAGCGACCCCTTCCCGCTGTCCCCCGCAACGGTGACGGTGAAATTGTTCAGCCGGTACTCATAGCCGTCGACGGAGAGCGACGCGGTTTCAATCCGGCCGTGATTGTATTCGAGGTCCCAGTCTCCGCCGATTCCGGTGGTGTCGGTGCTCGCGGCCACATCGGCTCCGGTCGCATCCGCGATCATGGCGACGAAATCCCGCCCGGATTCGCTCTCCGCCAGATTGCAGCCGTACAGCAGGATGTCGCCGTTTCCCGTCAGGTGCCTGCCGACAGCGGCCCACTCTCCCGCGTTGAAATTGCTCGAATCAAAAATTTCTCCGTTCAGGACAAAGTACCCGTCATTGCCGTGGCTCACGATATGAATGGCGCTGTACCGGCCGCCGGACGCATCGAGGTAATTGTTGATCTGGGTCATCGCATCCTGCTTGCCGTCCAGAATCAGATATTCCTGCCCGGCGGTGAGCTCCGCCAGGATCGATTCCGGGTCGTGGACGCTTGCGTTGATGATGACGAGCTCCCTCCCGGTCGAGATGGTTTCCCCATGGTCATTCAGCGTAAGGCCCACGCTCTCCGTCCCGGAGCCGTTCTCCGGCAGAAGCGTGCCGGCTTCATCCGCCGCGACAAAGTCGAGCGGGCCGGACAGGGCATCGTCTCCCGCATCCGCACCCTCGTGATCGAAGAGCGGAATCTCACCCTCGACAAGCTTCCGGACCTCCGCGTCGACATCCGCAACCTTGTCCGGCTGAGGCGATGGAGCAGGAGCCACGGCAGCATCGGCCGGATTCTCAGGAGGCGCATTCTTCACCGCCTCCTTTTCCTCCTTCGCCTGATGTTCAGTCTCGTTCGTATTGGCATTCGGATCATGGTCCGCCGCATCGATGATTTCCGCCGCGGCGGCTGCTTCGAACAACACGCGGTCTTCCAGACGGAAAATCTCCAATTCACCGTTATTCATACAACTGCCTCCTCTTCACTGAATTCAGTATAAATATCCGAAAACGATAAATCAGGGTTCACAGTCCGTTTTTCAAAGAAAGCCGTGGCTGCCACCCATCAATTTTTAATTTATGAAACGCAACTCCTCAGAAGATTTCATACGACAATATATCACAGAAGAAAGCATTTTCCATAAGAAACATCTGAAAAAAGCAAAAAACATGAAATTTTGCAAAAAACGAACTCGTGTGAACCGCGATAACCCCTGTTTCAATAAGTCATTCATACACAGTCAGAACTCTTTTCTGAGTGCGGAGAGGACGAGGGTGCGGATGCGGTCGGCGAG
>JABLYX010000099.1 GCA_018265615.1 Lentisphaeria bacterium | reverse complement strand
TCGGCTTCGAGGGCGGCCACGGTACCGTCGCGGGGCTGACGAAAACGTTCATGGGATTCGGCTGGGACGGCGGCCTCCCGCTCGGCTCCACGCTGGGGACGGTCGGGATGGTGCTCGGTATCACGCTCGGCATGGCGCTGATCAACCTTGCGGTCCGGCGCGGCTGGGTGCAGAACGTCCGCACCTTCAGCGAGCAGACGCCGCATGAACGGATCGGCATCTACCCGAAACATGCGCAGCCGCCGGCCGGAAAGCAGACCGTCCAGAGCGAGTCGGTCGACTCGCTCGCGCTGCATATCGCCGCACTCGGGCTGGCCGTGCTGATCGGCTACGGGCTCCAGCAATTGCTGGCGTTCCTGGACCAGTTCATGCCGGCGGGCATACAGAACCTGAAGGTCCTGACCAGCTTCCCGCTGTTTCCGCTCTGTCTGATCGGCGGGTTGATCCTGCAGAAGCTCCTGCTCATGGTCCGGCTCGATTCGCTCGTGGACCAGGGGCAGATCCAGCGGCTCGGCGGCGCGGCGCTCGACTTTCTCGTGGTGGCGGCGGTCGCGTCGATCCGGCTCGACTTCGTGCTGAATTACTGGATGCCGCTGCTGGTGCTCGTGATCGGCGGAACCGCATGGAGCGTCTTCATGGTTCTCTACGTCGCCCCGCGGCTCTTCGAAGACGCATGGTTCGAACGCGCCATCGCGGAGTTCGGACAGGGGCTCGGCGTAACGGCGACCGGACTATTGCTGCTGCGCACGGTGGACCCGGAGAACAACACGCCCGCCGCGGCGAGCTTCGGCTACAAGCAGCTGCTGCATGAGCCGATCATGGGGGGCGGGATCTGGACGTCGCTCGCCCTCGTGCTGGTTTTCTCGCGCGGAATCGGAGAGGTGTGGCTCATTTCCGTCGGCATGCTGCTTTTCTGGCTGCTTTTCTGGCGGTTCGTCCTGAGGAGGAGCCATCCGGCAGCGAGAGATATTTTCCATGAAAGCCATTGACGTTCCGTCAGTGGAGATCTATATTCCTTCAAACAATCCGCCCGACACAGGGGAGACTTCATCATGAACACACGCATCATCACCATCAGCCGCGAATTCGGCAGCGGCGGCAGGACCATCGGCAAACTCGTCGCGGAACGCCTCGGCATCGCATGTTACGACCGGGAGCTCGTCGCGAAAATCGCAAAAGAGAGCGGGCTGGCCGAGCAGTTCATCCTCGAAAACGGCGAATATGCCGAATCCGCGAATGCGTTCCTGTTCAACTGGGCGCTCGGCACCGGACTCGACGGCGGCGTGCTGCCGATCTCCGACCAGCTTTACATCATCCAGCACAACATCATCCGCGGCCTCGCGGAAAAAGAGCCGTGCGTCATTGTCGGGCGCTGCGCCGACTACATCCTGCGGGAACGGGCCGACTGCCTGAACATCTTCATCCATGCCGACATGGAGTTCCGCATCAATCAGATCACGCGCCATTACGGCGAAACGCAGGCCAGGCCCGAGAAGTTCCTGCGCGACCGCGACAAAAAACGGCAGACGTATTACCGGCACTACACAGGCAGGCAGTGGGGCGCCCTCCCCAACTACCAGATGACCCTCGAAAGCAGCGCACTCGGGATCGAGGCGTGTGCGGAGCTGATCGTCAAGGCCGCCGGAATCGGCCGGTGACCTACAGGACTTTCGAAAGGAAGTCGCGCAGCCGCGGATTCGCCGGGCTGTTGAAGAATGCATCCGGGGCGCCCTCTTCGAGCACCCGGCCGTGATCCATGAAAATCACGCGGCTTGCGACCTCGCGGGCGAATCCGATTTCATGGGTCACGACCACCATCGTGAGCCCCTCCCCCGCGAGCTCCTTCATGAGGGAAAGCACTTCGCCGACCATCTCCGGATCGAGCGCGGAGGTCGGCTCGTCGAAGAGAAGCACGTCGGGATTCATCACGAGCGAACGCACGATCGCGATGCGCTGCTTCTGGCCGCCGGAGAGCTGCTGCGGATAGGCGTCGCGTTTGGAGTAGAGCCCGATCCGCTTCAGCAGGGCGTCGGCCTGCGCAACCGCCTCCGCCCGCGTCGAGCGGCCGGTTTTCACCGGCGCGATCGTGATGTTCTCGAGAATCGAGAGGTGCGGGAACAGATTGAAGTGCTGGAACACCATCCCGACCTGCTGCCGGAACTTGTTGACCGGCGCTTTCGGGCGGTTGATGAGCTCCCCCTTGAAGCGGATCTCCCCGGAGGTCGGCTCTTCGAGCAGGTTCAGACAGCGGAGAAACGTGCTTTTTCCGGATCCCGACGGCCCGACGATGAAGACCGCCTCGCCGTGAAAAATCCCGGTTGAAACATCATTCACCGCCCTGAGTCCGTTGAACTCCTTGACCAGACGGCCGATTTCGAAAACGGGCGCGCTTCTGTCGATCTTACTCATTGTTCTTCAACCTCTTTTCCAGTTTCCCCAACAACCAGCTGAAGAGCATCACGACCGCGAGGTAGATCGCCGCCACGGCAATGAGCGGCAGGAACGCCGTGTAGGTCTGGCTGCGGATGATGTCGCCGCCCTTGGTCAGGTCCTGCAGCGCGATATAGCCGGAGACGCTGGTCTCCTTCAGCAGCACGATGAATTCATTCCCCAACGCCGGCAGGACATTCTTGAACGCCTGCGGCAGGATGATGTAGACCATCGTCTGCACATAGCCGAGCCCGAGGCTCCGCCCCGCTTCGAACTGCCCTTTGTCGATCGACATGATTCCGCCGCGGATGATCTCCGCGACATACGCGCCCGAGTTCACGCCGAATGCGACGATCGCGACAAGCACCTTGCTCACATTGACCGACCCGAAAATCACGAAGTAGATGATGAGTAACTGCACGACGACCGGGGTCCCGCGGATCACGGTCAGGTAGGCCTTGCAGAGAAAGTTCAGCACCCTGAGCTTTCCGGTCTTGTCGTGCGTCGAACGGATCACCGCCACGGCGAAGCCGAGCAGGACGCCGAGCAGCACCGCGCAGGCGGCGATCTCAAGCGTGACAACAAAGCCGTCGGAGAGATAGCGCCAGCGGTCGTCTTTGATGAAATTGATGTAGAACGATTCGCGGAATTCGTTCCACGCCGATTGCAGCCAGTCAAGAAGAGCTTCCATACGGCCCCCGGCCTACTTCTTCGTGTACTTCGCCTTGATCGCGTCGAGCCCGCCGTTCCCGCGGAGTTGGCGGATCACGGCGTTCACCTGCTCGAGCAGCGCCGTATTATCCTTGCGGATCGCGATCGCGTATTCCTCGGAGGTCAGCGGCTCGTCGAGAATGACGAGGTTCTTCCGCATCGAAACATGGACCTTCGACGGCTCGATGTCGAGCACGACCGCGTCGAGCTTGTCCGCGTCGAGTGCGGCGACCGCAAGCGCCCCGTTCGGAAACCGTTCCGGCTCCTGAATGTTTTTCGCCATGAAGAGATCGCCGGTCGTGCCGTGCTGGACGCCGACGCGCTTCCCCTTCAGATCAGCCTTCCCCCTGATCGGGGAGCCCTTCGGAACGATGATGACCTGTTGCGCCGTCATATAAGGAATCGAAAAATTCACCTGCCGCTTCCGCTCGTCGGTCACGGTAATGCCGGAAGCCGCGACGTCCGCTTTGCCGGCCTGCACCGCCGCGATCACCGAATCGAAGCTCATGTCTTCGACCACGAGCTCTTTCCCGGCGGCCTTCGCGACCGCCTCCATCAAATCCACGTCGATTCCGGTGATCCGGTTCCCCTCGCGGAATTCATAAGGGGGAAAGGTCGCCTCGGTCACCATGACGAGCTTGCCGTCGTCCCGTCCGCACGAGCAAAGCGCAAAGGCAAGAACCACTGCACCCGCCAGAAATCCTGTCAGTTTCATCCGGTATCCCTCTTCTTTGTTGTTGCAATGAGAAACCCTATAATATAGCCGCCTCCGCCGCAAATACAAAAAATAAATCGAGAGAATGCCGTCTCCCGGCAGAAAGCAGATTGACGGAAGCGGAAAACGGATGTATCTTTACTGGATATGATCAGAAGTCCCAACCCTCTTCCCCGGAAAATGATGAGCGATAAATTCAAAGGTTTCGTCTTCGGAGCCGTCGCGGCAGCGACCTACGGCATGAATCCCCTGTTCACCCTCCCCCTGTACAGGGAGGGACTCGGCGCCGACTCGGTGCTGTTCTACCGCTATTCCATGGCCGTCGCTCTGCTCGGCGTCATGATGAAGCTGAGGAAACGCTCCTTCGCGCTGAAACGGAATGAAATCATCCCGCTGGTGCTCGGCGGGCTCGTCTTCGCGGCCTCGTCGCTCTTCCTCTTCATCGCCTACCGCCACATGGACGCGGGGATCGCCTCCACGATCCTCTTCGTCTATCCGGTGATGGTGGCCGTCATCATGGCGCTGTTCTTCAAAGAGAAGATCACGCCGGTGACCGTATTCAGCATTCTCCTCGCACTCGCCGGGATCGGGCTGCTCTACAAGGGCGGCGACGGCGGCCCGCTAAGCTTCACAGGCATCGTTCTGGTGATGCTCTCGGCGCTCTCCTACGCCGCCTACATCGTGGGAGTGAAGAAATCCGCGCTGCGCGGGCTGCCGGGCGACAAGCTGACATTCTACGCGCTGCTTTTCGGATTGTCGATCTACTTCGTGCGGCTGAAGTTCTGCCTCGACCTCCAGCCGGTCACCTCATGGTCCGGCTGGGGGAACGTCATTGCGATCGCCCTCCTGCCGACCGTGATTTCGCTGATCTGCACGGCGCAGGCGATCCGCTGCATCGGCGCGACGCCGACCGCGATCCTCGGGGCGCTCGAACCGGTCACCGCCGTCTTTTTCGGCGTGCTGGTCTTCGGGGAGCTGCTCACCTTCCGGCTCTGCGTCGGAATCGTGACGATCATCATCTCCGTTTCGCTCATCATCGCCGGGAAGCCCGCCGCCGAACGGCTGAACGCCGCTTATTTCCGCTGGCTCAGGCTGCTCCGCGAACGCCGCGCCGGACGCCGCAAAACACAGCATCATGCAATTTTGCATAAAAAATTGCACAAATAATCCGAAATATTTCAAAACCTGATTTGACAATTCACCGTTCCGCGCTATACTGAATAACAAGCAAACCTGCGGAGAATCGTCATTTCATGAAACGCAACACTGTCACCCTGAACGATGTGGCCCGGGAGGCGGACGTCTCGCCGGCGACCGTTTCGCGCGTGCTGAACGGAAATATCCGGATCGGAGACGCAACGCGGAACCGGGTCATGGCCGCCGCCGAAAAACTCGGCTACGACACGGCCGGAATCACTGACAAGGCAGAAGCACTCGCACGCGCCTCGCGCAGCCGGAACTGCCGCCTCGAACTGCTGCTCTGTCCGCTCAATGAGCAGAAAGACATGCTGCACCTCGATTTCTACAGCCGGATCCTCGAAGGGATCCAGAGCGTGCTCCCGGCAACCGGCGGCGCGGAACTTTCCGTACTGACGCTCGGCCGCACTCCGGAGATAAACCGGGCCGTGAAAGAGCGGCTCCTCGCGGCGGACGGCATCCTCCTTCTCGGCCAGCAGGGTGTGAACGAATGCTTTTTCGATGAGATTCTCGACCGGAACATCCCGGTTGTCGCAATCGGCCGCTGCTGCGGCGACCCGCGCATCAACTCGGTCGAGCATGACGACCTGGAGTCGTCGCTCCGGATGGCGGAGATCCTTACGGAGCGCGGCTTCCGCTCGGCGGGCGCGATCCGGATCGGGAGCAGTTCCGCTTTCGAACGCCGCCTCATGGGGCTCATGCTCGCACTGCGCCGGAACAGCGGTGCGGTACGGGAGCTCGAAACGCGCAGCGCGGTCTCCTCCGACGACCGGGATATCCGGCAGGCGTTCCTCGGCTGGATGGCGGAAGGGGACCTCCCCGAATGCATGATCGCCTCGCACCTGAACGCCGCGGTCGTCATCAGCGACTGCCTGAAGGAGAAGGGCCTGCGCTGCCCGGACGATCTTTCGATCCTGACCTTCGACGCGACTGGGGAGCTGGTCCGCGGCACAGATGTGGTCTTCTCCGGCTTCCGGACCGTTCCCGAAACGATGGGGCGCAAGGCCGCGCTGCGCATCCTCGAACTGCTCGAACGCGGCGCGGACTCGGATTCCGCCCACCGCATCCTGATCCCGCTGCCCTTCGTACCGGGCAACTCCGTCGCAGACAAAACGCAAGCCGCTTTCAACCATAAAGGAACCCGGAAATGAAAGTTCGGAAACTGCTTCTGGCCGCGGCCGGAATCGGAGCCGCGGCCGTTCTCGCGGCCGGTGACGACCCGCTCATGAAAGCAAACGCCTATACGCTCGAGCTCGATTCGGCGCTGAAGCCGGCGGGGACGTTCTTCCCGCTCGGGATCCTGTTCGACACGCAGTTTGAAACCCTGCCCAGGATCGGCTTCACCTTCACGGACGGGGCCGGACACTGCTGCTACGAATACGCGAAAGGCGTCCCGTGCAAATACCACACGAAAATGAACGGCCGCGCCCCGCTGTTCGTCAGCCTCTGGGCCGCGCATACGGTCGCCAACAGCCGCAAGACCGCCACGCACGGCGAACTCAGAAACAGCATCGGTTCCGACGGCAGGCCGCACAGCCGCCACAATCTCGATCTCAATGACCCGAACACACGGCAGTATGTGCTCGACTGCCAGAAGTTCTCCGTTGAGAAAGTCATGGAGGTCAACGGCGACCATGTCTTCATGTGGCACCTCGACAACGAATGGGAGCTGCCGCTGAACTACTCCCCGCTCTCAAAGGCGGCCTTTGTGAAATACCTGGAGAAAGAGTACGGCGGCGACCTCGAAAAACTGAACCGGGCGTGGGAGTCCGGTTATAAGACATTCTCCGAAGCCGTCCCCCCGGTTCCCGGGGAGAGTTCGGCGCGTCCCGGCGCGTGGCTCGACTGGCACCGCTTTCACGGGGAGGTCTATACGGACTTCATGGCCGAACGGTTCCGTAATGTCTCCGAAGCCGACAACGGCAGGCGCCGCGTCGTCTTCAAGGGGACGCAGGTCATGCTCGAAATGCCCGCCGTCGCGCGGGTCCGCGTGAACAATCACGAGATGATGGCTGAAAAAACCCGCGGCTGGTCGAAAGGATGGTACGGCATCGACGTCTACGGCAACGGCGACCGCAACAATTACGAATTCAACTATCTCTACAACTGCATCCGTCCCGCCGATCCGGAGGACCGCACATTCAATTACGGCGTTTTCGCCGCCGAAACGAACAATCACACCGGCCCCGGCTGGCAGTTCGCCCAGAGCTTCTGGCGCACCCTCGCGGCGGGGCTGAAGGGGTACGACTTCTTCACGATGGGCAGCAAGGGCGCCAAGGGGGATTGGGCGACCTTCGGCTTCACAAGATCGGCCGACGGCACCCGCCACGGAAAATTCTACTATGCGTCGCGCCTCGCGTCGATGATCCATCGCTCCGAGAAATTCTGGGCCGAATCCCGGCCGTGCACGAAAGGGGCGGTCGCCATGCTCCTGCCGCAGCGCGACGTGCTGCTCTCCGAGCCGTGCGGCGCGAGCCGCTGGGACTATCCCGCCAACAACCGCCTGAAGGTCTACTCGGCGCTGCGTTCAGCCGGATACCGCGTCGAAGTGCTGCCGTACGGCAAGCTGACCGACCGGTATCTCAGGGATTTCGCCGCGCTCGTGCTGGTCGGCGCGGATCACCTCTCCGCCCGTGAATGTGAAGCCGCCGCCGCCTTTGTGAAGAACGGCGGAGTGCTGGTCGCGGACGGCCAGAGCGGCTTCTTCGACGAGCACCATATCGTGAACCGCGGACTCGAAAAGGTGCTCGGCATCGAAATGGGCAAGGTCTACAAGGGAATCGACGTCTCGCCGGACGACCTCTGGCTCCGTACCGCGGGCGACGACATCATCCGGTTCGACGGCAAGGTGCTCGGCAAGGCCGCCGGCGCCGAAGTGCTGAATCCGGACGACCAGGTGAACAGCCTGAAGGTTCCGATGCTGACGCGCAACAGCTTCGGCAGGGGAACCGCTTTCTGGATCAATACGCGCCTCGGCACGATGCGGGCGGAGTCCGGTCCGGACTCGGTCGAAAGCGACTGGATCCGCACCCTGCTCTCTTCCGCCGGAGTAAAGCCGCAGAGCGAAGCCCCCTCCCCGCGCCTGCGCGTCGAAACGCCGTATATCGACGGCAGGGGCAACGCCGTCACGATCGTCGCAAACACCTGGCGGCAACCGGTTCCGGCGCAGAGCGTCAGAATTCAGCTGCCGGAAGAGGGATATGCCGCCGCTTACTGGGCCGACGCCGAATCGACGCTCCTGAAGCCTCTCCCGGTCAGGCCGCTCGGCAAAGGATGGTACGAGTTCGAGCTCCCCGAGCTGCGCACGGCCGGAGCCGTCTACACGATGAAGGATCCGGCCCCGATGCTCGGACTCGCCGTCATGAATGCGGAGAGGTCCGCCGATGCCGACCGCTGGACCGCATCCCTCGAAAAAGGGAAAAGCTATCAGGTCAAGGTCCAGTCCGCTTACGCAGACAAAGGCACGGTGCAGCTGCGCGCGTTCGGGGATTGGCAGGTCACTCCGGAGGCACAGCCGGTCAGGCCCTCGAAGCCCGGTGAGCTCTCGGAGTATCTTTTCACAGTGACGCTCCCCGAAGAGAGCGCTCTTTTTCAGCCGAACCAGCCCTGCCCGCTGCTTGCGCAGATCACGCAGGACGGCAGACGGACCGCCGTCTGCAACGCCGCCGTCGCCATTCATTGACGCATGCCGGCGGGAGCAGGACGCTCCCGCCGCTTTACTTTGGCTTATCGGCTAAAAAATCCAGTCCACATTTTTTTCAAAAAAATCAATGTGGACTTGTTTTTTTGATTTTTCATCTAGGTTATATGCTAGACTCAACAGGGAGGTCATTATGGGTTACAAAACAAAAATTCAACTCATCAAGCGCCAAAAGGGATCCGATCATTATTATGTTAATTTCCCCGGAGTATTGGCTGAAGTCCTCGGCGTAGAAAAAGGCGAAGAAGTAGCGTGAGAAATAGCCGAAGGCGGAGAACTTGTTCTTGATCGTCCCAATAAAAAAAAGCTCGAGTCGTGCGCCTGAAAGCGGAGAAGCCATCAGAGGAGGAATAGTCCAAAACTTTTGGAATCTTTGGAGCGAATGCAAAGGGGCATTCACACAGGAACGTTGTTGGCAAAATGCCGGTTATCTGATGATTGGCATTCTGTTGAACATGGGACGGCATACGGTCAGTCGCGCGATCGATACCATCGGCCATGCCCAACAGGATTGGTCTGCGGTATATCGTTTATTTGAGCGTGATCGCGTTGATCTTGAATACATACAGCAGGTAATTCGTCGCCATATTCAAGCTACCAATGCTCCCGGCGAACCTGTCGTCGCTTTTATTGACGATACTTTGCTGAGAAAGCGAGGGCAAAAAGTGCATGGAACAAGCTGGAAATTAGATCCGCTCGGACCTGAATTTACGAACAATTTCATCTGGGCGCAACGCTATATGCAAATTTCTTTAGCTCAAAAGCAAACAGAAGGACATTGCCGAGGTATTCCTATCTTATTTTCAGCATTGTCCTGTTCCGCATAAGCCCAGGAAAACAGCATCGCCGGAGCTATGGAATGAATACAGCGTTCTGCAGAAGAAGATGGCTTTACCTCAAAAAGCATCGGAAGCAATTCTGAAACTGCAAAGAGATTTGAACGGACAAAAGATAATTATCGTGGGCGATGGAGGTTATACCAACAAATCCGTTTGCCGTTCAATGACCGAGAATGGAATATATCTTGGGCGACTACGCAAAAATGCCAATCCATTTGCCCCACCGTTAGAACAGAACACAGGAAAAGGGCGCAAAAAATACTATGGAGAAGCATTGCCATCTCCGGAAGAAATGCGGCAGCAGAATGAAAATTGGGCTGAAGTTGTTGCGCATACCGGCAACGGAGAACATACCTTCAAAATAATGTCGGTCCTTGATGTGCGAAGCAAAATCACAGGAAACAGGGATGTCAAAGTTTTGATTATCCAGCCGTTACGGTATCGTCTTTCATCCAAAACCAAACTCTTATATCGTGAGGCGGCCTGCTTGTTATGTACTGACCCGGAGCTGCCGCCGGAGCAAATTCTTCAGTATTATCTTTGGCGTTGGGAAATTGAACTTAACTTTAAGGACGAAAAGAGTATTTTCGGGATTCACCAGTCGCAAATGAGGACCCCAAAAAGTGTTGATTGCTTTCCGGGATTTGTTGCCGCTGCTTATTCGCTGTTTTTACTGACGGCATCATGCCGACAGCCACAATATCCAAAATGGCGAACCGAAAAGACGATTTGGCGTATTTCAACAAATAAGTTGCTCGCTGATTTCAGAATCGACTTCATGAAAAACAATAAAAGTGGCTTCCCGTCCTATCAAACAAGAAACGCAAAGCCACTTTTATTCCATGACCTTTGGAAAAACGTCATTCAAACCGCTATGAATTGAGGTGTATTATGGATTTTTCTGCTTGCTCATATTTCCATAAAAGGCCAAAGTAAAGCGGCGGGAGCAGGACGCTCCCGCCGCTTATCATATCCCTTTAGGTCAATAAAACCACCGGCTTTGCCGGTGAGTAGGAAAAAAATCTTTAGATTCAAGTGTCATAAAAAGCCTCTTGACTTATGGTAATGAGTAGACTTGCCAGTCGAACATTGCGAATA
>JABLYX010000031.1 GCA_018265615.1 Lentisphaeria bacterium | reverse complement strand
AGTCCGTTCACATCCGCTCCGCGGCGCCTACCGCGCTTTTTTGCCGGGCGGCAATGTTTACCGCGCTTTTCTGCCGGGCGGCAATGTTTACCGCGCTTTTTCTGCCGGGCCGAGATTGAATGCATGTTTATGTTGCATCACATACCGGTTGTTATGCGCCGGGCCTTCACATTGATCGAATTGCTGATCGTTATTGCGATCATTGCGATTCTCGCGGCCATGCTGCTGCCGGCGCTGCAGCAGGCGCGGGAAAGGGCGCGGGGTACCAGTTGCGTTTCGAACCTGCGCCAATGCGGCACGATTCTTCAATTTTACGCCGACGCCAGCAAAGGGATGCTGCCTGCCGTCGGCAAGTGGACCAGCGGCCGGGCCTATCTCTATGCCCGGCTCGCCGACGCCGGGCTGATCGGCTTCGAAGGCAGCGGTACGAACGGCGATAAGATGAAAGAGCAAATACTGCGCTGTCCGAGCCACTTTCTGGAGAATTCGCTCGCGCGGGGATACTGCACATACGGCTACAACGTCGGCAACGGACAGAGCCCGGACTCCGCCGCCGGTTACAGCATCCGGCCGGATTCACTTTCGGTGCCGGACTGCAACTGGAAATTCACCTCCCCATCCCGGATTCCGCTGCTGACCGATACCGCCGCGAATAATGCCGGAGCCTCACGAGACCAGCCCGGCCAATGGTGCGTGTTCTACTACCGTCAGTCGGTCGGCTCCAATAAGTTCATCCATCTCCGGCACGGCGGGCGGACCAATATGCTGCACGGCGACGGCCACGTCGCCTCATACGACCGGAACGGACTGATTTCCGACTGCCATTTTCTGGATTCCGACCAATTTTACAGCCGCCATGAAATGTGATGATTAAAAAAAGGAAAAAGAAAAAATGAAATTCCCGGTTCACGCCTTCATTCTCCCCGTTCTGGCCGTCTGCGCCCTGCAGGCGGCGGCGGACTCCCGGCTGGCAATTGCCGGCGGAGATCCGATCCCGGTCCGCCGCGAACTCCTCGGAGTCAACCAGCTCGCTTACGGCGACGGCTACGGCCTCGTGCTCCCCGGCACCCATACCGTCGTGCCGGAGCTTGCCCGGCTGCTGAAGGAGTCCGGGCTACGCGCCCAGCGTTACCCGGGCGGCTGCGGCGGCACCCATAACTTCAACTGGAAAGCCGCCGCCGGGCTGGAGGGGCGGAAACCGGCGCTCGGACTGCTCGAGTTCCTGAATCTCTGCGAGGAGACCGGCATGACGCCGATCCTGGGGCTCTCCGGATTCCGCGGCTCTCCCGGCGAGGCGGCCGAGCTGGTCGAGTTCCTGAACGCCCCCGCGGACGACGCCCACCCCTGGGCGAAGCGCCGCGCCGCGCTCGGCCATCCCGCCCCATACAATGTGACCCTCTTCGAGTATGGGAACGAGTGCTACCACGGCAATCACTACCTCCGGCCGGCTTTGCACATCTCCCCGGAAAAGTATGCCGCCGACTATCTCGCGTTCCGGCGGGCAATGCGGCAGGCTGACCCGCGCGTCAGGCTCGGCGTGGTGCTCGACGCTCCTCGGGAATTCAACGAGCAGAGCTGGAACCGCCCGGTGCTCAAGGTGATCGGCGACCAATTCGATTTCCTGATCCCCCACCTCTACACCGCCGTGCGCGGTTATGACGCCGCCGGGCTCCGCCGCAGCTTTCTCGAACAGCGCCTGCGGTTCCAACAGACCATCGAAAGCTGCCGCCGCCACGCCGCGGCGGCCGGCGTCGCCGACCTCCGGCTCGCCAACACCGAATTCAACACCGATCTCAAGTCGCACCTGAACCTGACCGGCGCGCTGCTCAACGCGGAGTTCCTGAGGATGTTCTGCTACGCGCCGGAATTCTTCACCGCCCACTACTGGCAGTTCGTCAACGAGGCGTGGGGAATGGTGCGCAACCGCAAAGAGCCCTATCTCAAAAGACCCAACTACCTGATGATGCAGCTCTTCAGCCGCCATCTGCTCGATGAGCTGCTGATTCCGGAGATCTCCGGCCCCGGTTTTCAGCGCACCTTCCCCGAAGCGCAGAAGCTCACCCCCGCCGAACTCCGGAAAAACCTGCTGCCCGCCCAGCACTGGAAGTTCACGCCGGGAAACAATTTCCGGCAGGCCGAACTGCCGGACGGAACGCTCGAAGTCGAATTCACCGACGACGCCCCGCTGAATTTCTTTCACGCCGTCAAACGGCTCCCCGCCTCCGGCATCTGCGGCTACCGGCTCACCGGAGAGGCCAGGGCGGAGGGCATGGCCGGCAGCTCCGGCGCAGCGCTCGAGCTCGGCGACGGACGCGGCTGGGAGGCGACCCGCTCCGCCGCCAACACCGCCGCGACCCTGTCGCCGCAGTGGACACGAATTGCGGTCGACTATATCCCGCTCGACGATGTGAAGGAGTTGACCGTCAAGGCGCGCCGTCACCAGGGCGGCGGCCGCGGGAAAATGTATTTCAGGAACCTCGCCGTCACCCGCTTCATCCCGCAGCCGGAGGCTCCCCTCTCCGCCGTCGGTGCGACTCTGTCGCGTTCCGCCGACGGCCGGCGGCTGGCCGCGATCGTCATCAACCGCACCCTCACTCCGGAGGAGCTGACCATCGCCGTCCCGGGCATCCGGTCGGCCTCGGCCGAAGCGCTGACCGGCCCTTCGCCGCAGGCGGACAACGAGAACGTCCCGGATACGGTCGCCGTCGGCCCGCTGCCGGTGACGCTCACGCCGGAAGGGCTCCGCGTCACGCTCCCGCCGCACTCGCTCTCGTGCTTCCGCCTTTCACTGTAGAAACGGAGGAGGCGCTACTTTCCGATCATGCCGTTGCGGCGGGCGATCACATAGTTGCCGATGTTGTCGCCCGCCACATTGCAGGCCGTCTCGAACATGTCGAGCAGCGGATTGATCCCGATCGCCAGCGCGACGACCGTGGCGATCTGCCCGGGTTCGAGCCCCATGTTCTCCAGCACCATGAAGAGCAGGAAGATGCTCCCGCCCGGAATTCCGCCCGTCCCGATTGAGGCGAACACCACCGAAAGGATCAGCACCATGATCCCCCCGGTTCCGAGCGGGATGTCGAACAGATTCGCGGCGAGGATCGCGAAGACCGGCAGATGGATGCACACTCCGTCCATATTGATCGTCGCCCCGAGCGGCAGCGCGAAACCGGAAAGCTCGTTGCGGATATGCAGCTCCTCCTCCGCGACCCGCAGCGACACCGGCAGCGCCGCCGCGCTCGAGCGCGTCAGGAAGGCCGTCAGGATCGGCTCCCTGACCGCGTTCAGCAGCCCGTACGGATTCTCCCGGCAGACGATCAGCACCAGCAGCGGGTAGATCACCAGCAGCATCAGGACCACCCCGGCGATCACGCTCCCCGCGATGCGCACATAGGGCCCGAAAAGCTCCGTCCCGTACTGCGCGAAATTCACCGCGCTCAGCGCGAAGACGCCGACCGGGAAATACTCCATGATCCAGTCGATCATCCTGAAACACGCCTTCAGCGCCGCCTGCCCGAGCTCGAGCAGGGACTCAAGCGCGTTCCGCAGCTTCGAGTCGGAGGAGTCCTCGATCACGGTCCGCGCCGCGATTCCGAAGAGGATCGAAAAGACGATGATCGACAGGAACTTCCCCTCCGCCAGCGCCTGGAACGGATTCATGAAGAGATCCGAAACCAGCTGCATGAGCGCCCCGCCGCCGGAGGCGGATTCGCCGCCCATGCGGAGCTGCTCCACCTGACCGAGCATCCGGTCCGCCTGCGCGGCGGCGTCGCTCATCTGCGGATTCACGAAAAGGGCGAACACCGTTCCGAAGATGCTCGCGAAGACCGAAGTCGCGAAGTACCAGACGATCACCCAGACGCCGAGGCGGCCGAACTTCCGCAGCGGCAGGCTCGCCGCCCCCGTCACCAGCGACAGGAAGATGATCGGGATGACCACCATCTTCAGCATCGCGATCAGGATCGTCCCGAACGGCGCCAGGACGGCCGTCATGCGGTCGAGCGCCTCCCCGCCGGCGTAACGGCACGCGATGCCGGCGCCGGTGCCGAGCAGGAACGCCGCGACGACCCGGTACACCAGCGGCGTGGAAAAATAGAAACGGACAAGCTTTTTCATCTGGAACTCCTTGAAAAACCAGTTCCAAATAATATACCGTTCCGGAAAAGCGTTTGCAAGAACGGAGCTCCATTTCCCGGAAATGGCCCGTTCTTCCCCCCGGGAAACTGGAAAAATCCGCAAACATGATGTACGTTAATAACAACATGGATGTCCATACTCCTGCCGGAAGCGGGAAAGCGAGGTGTTTTATGCTTACCAGAATAACGGACGGAACCGCGAAAATCGCGCTGATCGGCCTCGGATATGTCGGCCTGCCGCTGGCAGTTGCTTTCGGCAGAAAATTCGATACCGTCGGATTCGACGTGAAAACCGCAAGGATCGAAGAGCTCAGGAGCGGCCGGGACAGTACGCTGGAAACCTCCCCGGAAGAGCTCGCCGCCGCCAAAAAGCTCCGTTACACGGAATCGCCGGAAGATCTGCGCGGCTGCGACTTCTACATCGTCACGGTCCCGACCCCAGTGGACCGCTTCAACACGCCGGACCTTTCACCGCTTTACCGCGCGAGCGAAACGGTCGGCAGGGCAATCGCGCCCGGCGCCGTCGTGATCTTCGAAAGCACGGTCTACCCCGGCTGCACCGAAGAGCAGTGCGTGCCGGTCATCGAACGCGCGAGCGGCCTTGTCTTCAACCGGGACTTCTTCTGCGGCTACAGCCCGGAACGGATCAACCCCGGCGACAGGGAGCACACGCTTGAGAAGATCCTCAAAATCACCTCGGGCTCCACGCCGGAGGCCGCCGGGGCCGTCGACGCGCTCTACCGCGCCGTCATCACTGCGGGGACCTTCCGCGCAAGTTCGCTCAAAGTCGCGGAGGCGGCCAAGGTCATCGAGAACTCCCAGCGCGATTTGAACATCGCTTTCGTGAACGAGCTCGCGAAGATCTTCCGCCTGATCGGCATCGATACGCGCGAAGTGCTCGAGGCGGCCGGCACGAAGTGGAACTTCCTGAAGTTCCAGCCGGGGTTGGTCGGCGGCCACTGCATCGGCGTCGACCCCTACTACCTGACCCACAAGGCGACCGAACTCGGCTACCACCCCGAGGTGATCCTCGCCGGACGGAGAATCAACGACAGCATGGGGCGCTACACCGCCACCGAAGCGGTCAAGCTCATGATCCGCAACGGCAGCAAGGTGCTGGGAGCAAGGGTGCTGCAGCTCGGGATCACATTCAAGGAAAACTGCCCGGACATCCGCAACTCGCGCGCGGTCGACGTGGCGAACACGCTTGCCGAATTCGGCTGCAGGGTCGATATCTGCGACCCCTGGGCCGAGCCGGAAGAGGTGAAGAAGTACTACGGGCTCGACTCGTTCGCCTCGCTCGACGGAGTGAATCTCGCGGACTACGAGGCGGTTGTGCTGGCCGTCGCGCACGATGAGTTCCGCACGCTCGACCCGGCGGCGTTCCGGGAGAAACGGTGCATCATATACGACATCAAGGGGCTGTGGCCCCGCGAACAGGTGGACGGACGGCTATGAACAAAGATTTTTCCGCCATGCACGGCAAAACGGCCCTCGTGACCGGCGGCGCCGGCTTCATCGGCAGCAACCTCGTGAAGGCGCTGCTCGGCAACGGCGCGGCCCGGGTGACGGTGCTGGACAACTTTTCGACCGGCAGGCGCGAAAACCTCACGGAGTTCTCCGCGGATCCGCGTTTCCGGCTCATCGAAGGCGACATCCGGGAGTTCGCGTGCTGCCGCGAAGCCGCGGCGGGGGCGCAGATCGTCTTTCACGAGGCGGCGCTCGGCTCCGTGCCGCGTTCGGTCGCGGACCCGATGACCAGCACGGAGGTCAACATCACCGGCTTCGTGAATATGCTCAGGGCGGCCGCCGACGAAAAGGTGAACCGCTTCGTCTATGCGTCGAGCAGCTCGGTCTACGGCGGCAGCCGGGAGCTCCCGAAGGTCGAGGAGCGGATCGGCAGGCCGCTCTCGCCCTACGCGATCACCAAATATGTGAACGAACTTTTCGCCGAAAACTTCCACGCCCTCTACGGGATCGATACGGTCGGGCTGCGTTATTTCAACGTTTTCGGCCCGAAGCAGGATCCGGCAGGAGCCTATGCCGCCGTGATTCCGTGCTTCGCGGCGGCGCTGCTTGAACACCGCTCCCCGGTCATCAACGGCGACGGCGGCAATTCGCGGGACTTCACATACATCGACAACGTGATCGAAGCGAACTTCCTCGCGGCGCTGACGGAGAATCCCGAAGCGCTGAACCGGAACTACAACGTCGCCACGGGCGAGGCGACGACGCTGCTCGAGCTCTTCCGGGCGCTGCGGGAGGAGCTCGCGAAATTCGACCCCGCGGCGGCGGAGGTCGAACCGGCGTTCGGCCCGCCGCGCGCCGGGGACATTCCGCATTCGCTTGCGGATATTTCGCAGGCGGAGCGGCTGCTCGGCTACGCCCCGCGCTGCGGCGCGAAGCAGGGATTCGTCCGGGCGGCGGAATGGTATTTCAACAACTACGGCGGAGGCAGTCCATCATGAAGCGCGCGCTGATTACCGGAATCACGGGCCAGGACGGCTCCTATCTCGCCGAGCTGCTGCTCGACAAGGGCTACGAGGTGCACGGCATCATCCGCCGCGCGAGCACGTTCAACACGTCGCGGCTCGATCACCTCTACAGGGACCTGCACGAAGAGGACGTGCGGCTGATCCTCCATTACGGCGACCTCACGGACACGAGCAACCTGAACCGGCTGCTCGAAAAAATCCAGCCGAGGGAGATCTACAACCTCGGCGCGCAGTCGCACGTGCGCGTGTCGTTCGAGGTTCCGGAATACACCGCCGACGTGAATGCGGTCGGGACGATCCGCCTGCTCGACGCGATCCGTGAAACCGGGCTCGAGGCGCGCTTCTACCAGGCTTCGACCAGCGAGCTCTACGGGGAGGTCGCCGAAACGCCGCAGAACGAGGAGACGCCGTTCCGGCCGCGCAGCCCCTACGCAGTCGCGAAGCTCTATGGCTACTGGATCACCCGGAACTACCGCGAAGCCTACGGGCTGCATGCGAGCAACGGGATCCTCTTCAACCACGAATCTCCGCGCCGCGGCGAAACCTTCGTGACCCGCAAGATCACGATGGCCGTCGCCCGCATCGAACGCGGGATGCAGGAGTGCTTCTACATGGGCAACCTCGACGCGAAACGCGACTGGGGGTACGCGCCGGATTATGTGAAGATGATGCACCTGATGATGCAGCAGCAGGAGCCCGGCGACTATGTCGCCGCGACCGGGGAGACGCACACCGTGCGCGAATTCATCGAAGAGTCGTTCCGCCTCGTCGGCCGCCCGGTCGAATGGCGCGGCTCCGGAGTGGACGAAACCGGCGTCGACACGACGACCGGCAGGACGGTCGTGCGGATCGACCCGCGTTATTTCCGCCCCTCCGAAGTCGATTTCCTGCTCGGCGACCCGTCGAAGGCGAAGCGGAAGCTCGGCTGGGAGCCGACGGTGCGCTTCCGCGAGCTGGTCCGCATCATGACCGAAGGCGACCTGCGGCTGCTCGACAACCCGAATTACGAAACGGGTTTCTGACGATGGAGAAAAGCGCGAAGATCTACATTGCCGGACACCGCGGCATGGTCGGCTCGGCCGTCATGCGCAGATTCATCGCGGAAGGGTACGGCAACCTCCTGCTGCGCACCAGCGCCGAACTCGACCTCACGGACCGCCGCGCGGTCGACGCCTTCTTCGCGGCCGAACGCCCCGGGTACGTCGTCCTCGCCGCGGCGAAGGTCGGCGGGATCAGGGCGAACATGCTCGACAAGGCGGGGTTCCTCCTCACGAACCTCGAAATCCAGAACAACGTGATTTCCGCCGCGTGGAAGAACGGCTGCCGCAAGCTCTGCTTCCTCGGCAGCAGCTGCATCTACCCGTGCGAAGCGCCGCAGCCGATCCGCGAGGAGTGTCTGCTGACCGGCCCGCTCGAACCGACGAACGAGGGGTACGCGCTCGCGAAGATCGCGGGGTACAGGCTCTGCCTCTACCTCTCGAAGGAGCGGAACTTCCCGACGGTTTCCCTCATGCCGTGCAACCTTTACGGGACAAACGACAACTATGACCCGGAGCATTCGCATGTCTTCCCGGCGCTGATCCGGCGCTTCGTCGAGGCGGCGGAGAGCGGCGCGCCTGAAGTCACGCTGTGGGGGACCGGCTCCGTGCTGCGCGAATTCCTGCATGTGGACGACGTCGCGCGCGCGGTTTTCTTCTTCATGCGCGAACGGACCGACCCGGAAATCGTGAACATCGGCTCCGGCAGCGACCTCTCGATCCGCGAGCTCGCAGAGAAGATCGCCGCGGCGGCCGGATACACGGGCCGGATCTGCTGGGATCCCGCCGCCGCGCCGGACGGCATGCGCCGCAAGCTGCTTGACGTATCGCGCGCCCGCGCACTCGGCTGGCGGCCGGAAATCACGCTCGACGAGGGGATCCGCCGCACCGTCGCGGAATACCGCGCCATGCGCGGCTGAGCCGATGGATATGCGACCAGCCAGACTCGCAATCGCGGCCGCGCCGGAAGCCCCGTTCGACGAACGGCTCCTCCGGCTGCTCACCGCGCGCGGCCGTGTGCTGCCGCGCCTTTTTCCGGAAACGGAGCTTGAACACATCGCGGCGTGGGGAGCGGATGCGCTTCTCGTGACGGGCGCACGGCACACGCGCCTCCTGAAAACCGCGCGCCGCTTTCACGGGCATATCCCGGTGCTTCTCGGCCACGACCCGGAGCCTCCCGAAGCGAGTCCCCTCCCCCGGCTCCGGCAGCTGTACCGGCAGCGCCGCGCCTGCCGGTACGCCGACGCCGCGTTTTTCGCGGGCGGCACCGGCCGCGCCGCCTGCCTGCGCGGCGGTTTGCGGCCGGAACAGCTCTTCTTCATGCCGTACCCGCTTTGCCCGGAACGCGCCTCGGAGCCCGGCTGCGACGCCCGCGTCCGCGAAGAACGCATCGCGGCCGGCATTGCGGAAACGGACCGCGTGCTGCTCTTCACCGGGGAGTTCGAAGAGAGGAACGCGCCGGGAATCCTGCTCGAACAGTTTCTCTTCTTCCTGCGTACCCCGGCCTCCTCCGGCTGGCGTCTCGCGATGGCCGGAGAGGGGCCGCTCGGCGCCATGCTCCGCGAGATGGCGGCAACAGAGCCGCGCATACATTTTCTGCCGTTCCGGGATCCGGCCGAGGCCTGCCGCCTCGGCGACCTCGTCGCGCTGCCGTCGAAGCGGGCGGGAACCCGCAGCGGCGCAATCCTGGAGGCGATGGCCTCGTCGCGCCCGGTGCTCGTCACGGAGAACGCGGGGGATGCGCTCGACCTCATCCGGCCGGGCGTCACGGGCTGGAGCGTCGACTCCGCCCACCCGGAGCTCTGGTTCGAATACATGCGGATGGTTTCAAGGGAACAACTCCGCGCCATGGGGGAAGCCGCCCGGACCGCGGCCTCGACGTGGAGCGCGGAAGCCGCGGCTTCCGCGGTCGAGCAGGCGCTCAGGGCACGATTCCCGGCTTTTTTTCCGGAAAAAAGTGGATAAATCCGGATTCCGCGTCTATTGTATAGGAAGTTGATCAATCAGAATCCCGGAAAGCAGACAATGAAAAGCAAAACCATTCTGGTCACCGGCGGCGGCGGCTTCCTCGGCTCCTACCTCTGCGAACGGCTGCTCGAGCTCGGCAACGACGTGATCTGCGCGGACAATTTCTACACAGGCAGCAAACGCAACATCCGTCATCTGCTCTCCAACCACAAATTCGAGCTGATCCGCCACGACGTGACCCACCCGCTTTACGTTGAGGTGGATGAGATTTACAACCTCGCGTGCCCGGCGTCTCCGATTCACTACCAGCGCGACCCGGCCCAGACCATCAAGACCTGCGTCCACGGCGCGATCAACATGCTCGGGCTGGCCAAGCGGACCGGCGCAAAGGTGCTTCAGGCGTCGACCAGCGAAGTCTACGGCGACCCGACCATCCATCCGCAGGTCGAGGAGTACTGGGGCAATGTGAATCCGGTGGGACTGCGTTCGTGCTACGACGAAGGCAAACGCTGTGCCGAAACGCTCTTCTTCGCGTACAATCTGCAGTGCGCGGTGCCGGTGAAAATCGTGCGCATCTTCAACACCTACGGCCCGCGCATGCATCCGAACGACGGGCGCGTGGTCAGCAACTTCATCCTGCAGGCGCTGAAAAATGAAAACATCACGATCTACGGTTCCGGTGAACAGACCCGCAGCTTCTGTTACCGCGACGACCTCGTCGAAGCGATGATCCGCATGATGGCGACCCCGGCGGAAATCACGGGCCCGGTCAATATCGGCAACCCGACCGAATTCACGATCCTCGAACTGGCCGAACTGGTGATCAGCCTGACCGGTTCGAAGTCGAAGATCATCCGGGAGCCGCTCCCGTCGGACGACCCGAAGCAGCGCCGTCCCGATACGACCAAGGCAAAGGAGCTCCTGAAGTGGCAGGCGACCACGCCGCTGCGCGAGGGGCTCATCAAAACGATCGAGTACTTCAGTCAGCTGCTGAAGGAAGATCCGGAGTTCTGCCGCTGATATGACACGAAATTTTCAAACCGCAGCCCGTCGCCGGGGCGGTTTGCCGGAGCGCCATGAAACGTTTTCACGCTGCATGGCGCTCTTTGTCTGTACCCAATACAACCAGATGAGGTGAATCATGAAAAACATCCTGTGCATAGGCGCCGGCTACGTGGGCGGCCCGACCATGGCGGTTATCGCCGACCGCTGTCCCGACTGCAAAGTGACCGTCGTGGACATCAACGCGAACCGGATCGCGGCGTGGAACTCCGAAGAGCTGCCGATCTACGAGCCGGGGCTCGACGAGGTCGTCAGCCGCTGCCGCGGCCGCAATCTGTTCTACTCGACCGACATTCAGAAAGGGATCCGCGAGGCCGACATCATCTTCGTCAGCGTGAACACGCCGACCAAGACGTTCGGCGCCGGTGCCGGCCGCGCCGCCGACCTGCAGTTCCTCGAGAAGACCGCGCGCAGCATTGTCGAGTATGCGGAAAACGACAAGATCGTGGTGGAAAAAAGCACGCTCCCGGTCAGGACCGCGCAGGCGATGAGCCGCATCCTGCACTCCAACACGAAAAACCTGAAGTTCCAGATCATCTCGAACCCGGAATTCCTCGCGGAAGGGACCGCGATCCGCGACCTGGAGAATCCGGACCGCGTCCTCATCGGCGGCATGGAGACTCCCGAGGGGGGGCGTGCCATCGAAGAGGTCGCCTCGATCTACGCCCACTGGGTCCCGCGCGAGCGGATCATCACGACGAACCTCTGGTCGAGCGAGCTCACGAAGCTCGTGTCGAACGCGCTCCTCGCCCAGCGGGTCTCATCGGTCAACAGCATTTCGGCGCTCTGCGAAAAGACCGAAGCGAACATCGATGAAGTCACCGGCGCCGCCGGAAAGGACAGCCGCATCGGGCCGAAATTCCTCAAGGCGAGCATCGGCTTCGGCGGCTCCTGCTTCAAGAAAGACATCCTGAACCTCGTCTACCTCTGCGGCCATTACGGCTTGCCGGAAGTCGCGGAGTATTGGGAGCAGGTCGTGAAAATGAACGACTTCCAGGCCCGCCGTTTCGTCGGGAATATGCTCGGCGCGATGTTCAACACCGTCGCGGACAAGAAGATCGCGATCTTCGGCTTCGCGTTCAAGGCGGACACCGGCGACACGCGGGAATCCCCCGCCTGCGCGGTCTGCCTGCAGCTGCTCGAAGAGCATGCGCGACTGAATATCCACGACCCCAAGGCGCTCGGCAACGCAAAGCTCGACCTCGAAGGGGTCCAGGGGGACATCAGCTATATCGACGACCCCTACAAGGCCGCCGAAGGCGCACACGCAATCGCCGTCATGACCGAGTGGAAATGCTTCAAAGAGCTCGATTACCAGCGGATTTTCGACTCCATGGAAAAGCCCGCCTTCCTCTTTGACGGCCGCAATATCCTCGACCACGAGGCCCTCTACCAAATCGGCTTCAACGTCTATCCGATCGGCAAGAGGAAGCTGACCCACTTCTGACGTCCGGCGGTTCGCGGCCGCCGGACGGCGGCGGCGTTCTATGACCAGAGGTCGGCGCTCTCCCTGACGGCGAGCCCGAGCTGCTCCGGCCCGCCGCGGCGGCCGTTGTACCAGAGCATCCAGCGCGTGCCGTCGAAGCAGGCGCTCGGCTTATAGCAGGAGTCGCCGTCCCAGCTGCCGGGATCGGGGGTGATTATCGGATTGTGCGGGAACTCCTCCCACCCGCCGACGCCGCTCTTCGAGCGCGCGAGGCGGATCGTCGCCCGGTCGTGGTCCAGAAAGCCGATGTAGAACATCACGTACCGGCCGCCGCTCTTCAGCACCTGGCAGGCGGTCACTTTCATGATATCGCCGCCCGGAATGTCCGAAGCCCGGAAGACCGGATCCGGGAACGGCTTGCGCCACGTGACCCCGTCCGCGCTTTCCGCGTAGCCGATCGCATCCGGCTCATACATGCTGCCGCCGTCCCGCATGCCGGAGTACCACATGGCGAAGCACCCCTTCTCCTCGTCCCGGATCACATGCGGGCACATGACGCCGAGCTTCTCCCACTCCCCGGAGCCTTCGAGCGCGCAGCCTCCATCCCGCTTCCACTCATAGCCGTCCGGGCTGACGGCATGGAAAATGCGCGCATGCCCCGGCTGCTTCCGGTCCGGCCCCTGCCCCGAATACCACATGTGATAGACGCCGTTGTGCTTCAACACGATCTGCCGGTTGATCTCATGCTCCGCGAACCCGCCGCGCGGGACGCTGCCGAGCACGATGCGCGGCCTGCTCCAGTTTTTCGCGTCGCCGCTTTCCACGACGGCGATCGCATTCTGCGGGCGCCAGCTGAAATAGAGCCGGTACTTCGCATGTGGCGCCTCGTCGGTCAGGATCGTCGGGTCGAAACAGGTTCCGTGTTCGCTCCAGCGCAGGAACGGGTTGCCCGCATCCTTGCGCCAGCCGCCGCGGGTTCCGGCCGGATATTCGGATCGTTCCATATCGAAACTCCTTCTGTTGATATGGGAAGATAATTCCGTTCCGTCCATAATGCAAGCCGGCGGCCGGTGAAATCCCCGGATCAACCCATGCGGTGCCGCATCACTCGAAGAGGATGAACGGGAATTCGCCCGGATCCTTTTCCGCGCCGATTCCCGGAGCGATCTCGATCCAGCCGTCCCTGCCTTCGCCGTCGTTGTCGTTGATCAGGAGATTGAACCGGAATCCCTGCCGGTAAAGCTCCTTCGTCAGCCCGACCGCCCGGTCCGGAATCCGGAACTCATAAGCGGTGACGTTCCCTTTCCGGACGGCGCTGCATGTTCCGGCCGCGGCGGCCTCCGCCGCATCGTAATTGCGGGGCGCCCGGGAGACGGCAGCCCGCGCTTCGCCGGAATCGGAGAGCGACAGACTGAACTCCCAGAAGCCCTCCTGCCCGGGCAGCTGCAGCGCGAACTGGATCGAATCGCCCCGCCACGCCTCTTCCGCCGGACAGGGCTGGCAATGCCGGTCGTCGGTCACCTCCGCTTTCAGCACAAACTCCCCGTCTCTGCTTTCGAGCCGGATTTCCCCGCTCAGATCTTCCGGGCCGGTCCAGAGGCGGTGGCCGAGCGCGGGATCAGCCCCGGTCAGGGAGTGGACGCGGGCACGGTCGTCGAGCCGGAAATCCGGCGCGCTTTTCCGGGCCGGAATCAGCACGGCGGAACGTATCGGAACCGTCACGGTTCCCTGCCACGGCGTCCCCGGGAGCGCATAGGAGAGCTTCAGGGCCTTACCGGCGTCCGCCCCCGCCCGCACCCCGCGCGGAACCGTCAGCCGGAATTCGGCGACCGCTTCGCCATGCGCGGGAACCTGCGCCGTTTTCCGGCGGCGGCCGATCGTGAAGCCTTCCGGCAGTTCTTCCGCATTCAGGATGAAGCTCCGGGGAGCATCCGACGGATTCCGCAGGCGGATCCGCACCGGACAGGTTCTCCCCGGCACCGCGAACTCATCGGTCTCGACCGCCAGAAGCTCCGGCCCGAGTTCCGCCCGGGACGCCCCGTGCAGCAGCAGCGTCGCGGGAATCCGCCCGACCTCGAAGAGCGCCATGCCTCCGGCGACCGGAACGGGAACTTCATTCCCCATCGGGTCGATCAGCGCGGCGGAGGCCGCGTCCGTGGTCACAGGAAGCGTGCGCGTCGCGCCGTCGGATTCGTTCCAGCCCGGAATCAGGATTCCCTCCGGCGCCGCGAATTCGAAGACATAACTGCCTGCGCCGGCCTCGAACTGGCGGCGGAACCGCGCCTCGCGAAAACGTCCGGCGAGCATGTTGTAGACGGAGTAAACCGGCTTCGGATAGAACTCATGATCCAGCATCCCGTAATTGTGCTCCGCCTCCCGCGGGTCGAATCCGTCGTTGCGCAGGTCGTACCAGGTGAAACCGATCGCCCCCCGGCTCCAGGCGAACAGGAGCTTCTTGAACAGCGTGAACGCCTGATTGCGCTCGGCGCCGCCGAGGGAGTGGATGGCCGTTTCGTTCGCATACCAGGGGGCGGCGACTCCGGCCGCGGCGCGCATCGGCAGAAATTGCCGGTCGACGATCCGGGCATAGGCGAGAAAAGAGCCGTGCTCATGGTAGGCGTGGATATCGTAATACCCCTTCGCCCTGATCAGGTTCTCCTTCTGGAACTCCGGGTGCTTCAACCCCGGATGCGGCGTCAGCGTGGCGTAGCCGCCGGTCAGGAGCTTCAGCTCGGGGGAGATCTTGCGCGCCTCTTCGAACGCGATCTTCTGGAGTTCGACGTATTCGTCCATGCTCATCCGGTTGAAACCGGCGAGGTCCGGCTCGTTCCACACCTCCCAGAAACGGATCCTGCCCCTGTAGCGGGCAAACACGGTCGCCGCGTAGTTGCGCCAGGCGGCCGGATCGGGCCTGGAACGCGACCACTCGAGCCAGTTCGGCGCGTTCCGGGTCTGCTCCGGGGCGGCCCACCGCGCGGTGAAGGCCAGCATCGCCTGAAGCTCCATCCCCATCGCGCCGTAGGAGTCGACCAGGGAGTCCATCGGGGCGAAATTCCAGCGGTCCGCCGCGGGCTGGAGGGTGTGCCAGTCGACGGAGTCGCGGATCACTTTCGCCCCGCACAGGGCGGCGGCGAGCACCTCCTTATCCTGCGCCCCCGGACTCCACCACTCCGAATGCGTGCAGATGCTGAAGAGAAAACCGGGCGCGCGCCCCTCCGTCGGCCCGGCCGGTTCCAGCAGCGCAAACGACCGCGAGAGCGTCGCCGGCCGGTCCGGCGCACCGGCCTCCCGCACGGTCGCGGTGACCTGCCAATGGCCGAGGCGGCCGGGCCGTTTCTCCGGACTGAAGGTGACGGACTGTCCCGGCGCGAGTTCAGCGGAACGGGTCTCCGCCAGCCGGGTTCCGTCGAAATGCTCATAGACAAGCTCGAGCGCGAAGCTCCCCGCCTTTTCGGCGCGGTTCGTGAACCGGAGGGCCAGCGCCTCTTCGCCGCCTTTACGGAGCACATGGACCGGCGTACCGGTCTCGATCTCGAGCTCCTGCGATTCTGCCATGGGCAGGACGGTGCGGAGCGAGGCGCTCTTCAACAGGACCTCCCCGTTTCCGGCGACGGAATTGCGAAAGAAGATATTGTCCATCTTCACCGGCAGCACCGCCCCCTCCAGAGTCGCGCCGAGATCGAATTCCAGCGGCGCGCCCCCCGGGCTCAGGCGAAGCACCGGCGTAGTGAACGACACGCCGCGGGCATCCAGCAAAGTGGCGAACGCGGTCAGCTCGCCCGCCCTCGCCTCGGCGTCGACGACCAGGGCGGCGGGCCTGCCGCGCAGGGGCAGCAGCCCGTTCCGGCGTTCGGTGATTATGAATTCGCCTTTGATATCCCTGAGCAGCAGGCCGTCCGGCTGCCGCACGATCGTCCCCTGCCCGCCGCGCTGCCGGAACAGCTCATCCCGGTCGAAACGGTACAGCGGCAGAAGCGCCTTGTCGCCCGGCAGCTCCTGCACGGGCGGCGCTTCGGCATCGATATCGAGCCCGAGGAGCGTCAGCCCGGAAGCCGGCGCGCCGCCGGCGAAATCGAAGGCGAAACCCAGAAGCCCGCCCGGCATATCGAAAACGCGGTTGGCGTCTCCCCCCCAGGAGATCTGGAACTGGTCCGGCTTCACCTCCCAGACCACCTCGAACTCGCCGCCCTTGGCGAAATCGGCTTTGCTTACATACTGAAACACCTCATGATTACGGTCAATCAGCCGCAGCGACATGCTCCGGACCGGGGAACCGGCGGGGACACGGACCTTCGCGGCCACGCGCGCCGAGCGGAAAATGCCGAGCGGCAGCGGACGCGGCAATGCGACTTCGGCATATCCCGGTTCCGCGGGGTTGAACGGAAACAGGATTTCTCCGTTCTTCGCGGAACATGCCGTCCTTACGCTGCCGCCCGGCTTCGGGACGATCAGGGTTCCGCCGTCGATGGGGACGGGCGCGGCCCGGAGGGCACAGAGTGCGCAAACTGCGGCAACAAGGGAGAACACCTTCAAATCGTACATGGTTTCCTCAAAAAAATCTGAACTTTCCCGCACTGCCGCCCGAACCGTCCGGCGGCACTGCAATCATCTGCGAAACGTCCCGGAAGGAGACTTGTCACAATCCCCAATGCGCGACGGGGCCGAACAGCGAATCGACGTTGCCGGGAGCGAAACAGGAGACGTCGATTCTCTTGACGTACATGCCGAAGAAAAGCGCGTTCCGGTCTCCGTTCGCATGGCCGTACTCGGCTTTGAAGCCCCAGTACGGAACGGACTGGCCGCCGCCATACGAATTGGCGTCGCGGGCGTCATCCGTGTGCGGGATGATGCGGTCCGCCAGCAGCACGATATCGTTCCTGTTGGTTTTGAAGCTGGAGTAATACGGCTTGACCCGGTCCATCCGGAACGCCTGGTTGGCGGCGACGGGTGTGCGGGTGCCGCCCGCATAGGGAACCCTGCCGTCGCTTTCGCTGCCCGCGTTGAACGCATAGCTGAGCCGGGTCTTCTTGCTGCCGACGAGATCATACTTGTCGGTGGGGCAGGTCAGGTACTTCGCGACGACGTTCCAGCGGCTGGCGTGCGCGCCGTCCCCGCCGAGGGAGGAGACGATGAATTCTTCCCAGGAATCCGGGGACCCCTGCCCCGCATCGCTCGCTCCTGAGCGCGGCGGGAACCACTCGCCGTTGCCGTAGAAGATGACAGCGGTGCTGATCTGTTTGAGATTATTGACACAGCCGGTCGACTGCGCCCTGCCCCTCGCCTTGCTGAGCGCAGGCAGCAGCATCGACGCGAGAATCGCGATGATCGCAATCACGACCAGGAGCTCGATCAATGTGAACCATTTGTTTTTCATGAAATCAAATCCTTTCTTTAGGAGTGAGTGTTCTGACGGAATTCCGTTCGATGAGCTTCATCGGCACTTCGGTTTTGAAGCTGGCCCGCTGCTTCTTCAGGATCGAATCGATTCCGGAGAAGGCGGCTTCCACCTCCGCGGCCAGATCGGCGCAGACGGCGGTCAGAGGTGGATGATAGAACTGGCCGACCTGCTCGATCGAATGGGCTATGATGCTGACGTCGCGGGGCAGCTCATGGCCGAATTCGCGCAGGGCCGTCATGATGCCGGGGACCGCCTCGCCGGTGACGGCATAAACCGCGGTGAAGCCGGGCTCGCCGCCATGATCCTCCAGATACTGCTTCATGCCGAGATAGGCCTTGTGCTGCGCATACTCCCCGCTGACGGTCATGCAGTCGATTTTGACAAGCTTCATGCCGAACAATCCCGCGGTCCGGGCGAAAGAGGAGATGCGTACCTTCGTCGGCAGCGTATCCGGCTCGCTCTGCATGACCGCGATCTCCCTGTGCCCGCACAGGTAAAGGTGGTGGCAGGCCATGACCGCGCCATCGGCGTCGGCGGACCTGACGTTGCTGATTTCGAAGCTGCCCACATCCGCGTTGAGCAGAACGACCGGGAGGGTGAGGGAAGCGAGAAAACGCATATCCCCACGGGAAACATTCGGGCTCGGCGTCTGGATGATCGCGGCGTCGAAGCCGTCGGCCGACAGCGACGAAATCGTCTCGCTGCCCGGCGGCAGCATGACTTTGCACAACTGCCACTCCTCGCGGTTCTCCACATAAGCGCCGGCTATCCGGCTCCACTCCAGCGTCACTTCGCTCGGCCAGTCCAATACGGCGAGAAGAATTCTGCGCACATTCGGGCGGCGCGTCACACTGCTGAAAATACCGACCTGCGGGACCCGGTCGATCAGCCGGTTCTCTTCGAGCCGGTCGAGCGCCCCGTCCAGCACGCCGCGGTGACATTTGTACTTATCCATCAGTTTCCGGACGGAATAGAACTTCGTTCCGGCCGGAAAGTTGTCAAGCTCCTGATCCAGTGCGCGGTACAGGCTTTCCACTTGCGGTTCAAGTTTCATGAAAACAGCTTTCTATTGTGCATCTTATTATATATTATGCCAGAAATGCACACCTGTCACAACAGCTGTGCATCGCTTTCCATAAAAAAATTCCGCGATAATGAAAATGAAGAAGCACGGCGGTTACTCAGCCGGATATGTTTCCCGGCGCACCTGAAGTCCGGGTCCGTGCCGGAGGAATATTCCCTGCCTGCATCAATCCACCATTGCCGGGTGTGCAATATACATCGATGGCGCCGAATATGCAATACCCGTCAATATGGCGGCACCGGCAGAAGCCGAAGCTTCTGCCGGTGCCGCCGGTATGGAAAGGTACAAACGCTTTTTACTTCCTGTCAGCGCCCCCGCCGCTTTTTCCAATGATTCAACACCTCTTCCCTGAACTGCGGAACATTCCAGACGTAACCGCCGTTCACGCCCCACACTGAATACGAGATTCCGATGCGCTCCATCCGCCGGATCGCGTCGGCAAGCCAGATCCTGCCGGAGTTCCCGGCCCTGCCGGCATATCCGACAACGCCGAGCTCACCGCAGTCGCCGGGCATGCCGGAAGCGGCCAATATCCGAAGGACCGGATAGCTCACGGCTTCGACCTTCCAGCGGTCCCAGTACATCCAGTAACGGTTGTCGTTTCTCCATGACGGGGCATCCCAGGTAATCATCGGCATGAATCCCGGATAATGCACGTCGGCCATGCCGGCGGAACCGCCGTCCGGCACTTTCTGATGTGTGAACATGTGCGGCCAGTAATCGTGATAACCCAGAATCACGTTCCGGTCCTCCTGCGGCTGCCAGTCCCAGGCGCCGATCGGGTTGGCCATATTCGCAACCTCCACGAGAAAAGGAGTATCGGGATCCGATTTCCGCAATTCCGGAAGCACCGACGCAATCAGCTTCCAATAGGGCTCCACGGGACGCTGTTCGCGGAAGATCCGCGGTTCGTTCATCAGGTCGTACCACGCGACCGATTTGCGGAACGGCTCCGCCCACTCGATGATCTGCCTCCAGCGCTTCATGAATTCGGCGCGGTATCCGGCAGAATCGAACGCTCCGAACTCCGCCCCGGGGGTCCAGCCGCCGTGCAGGTCGATCCCGGTTTTCATTCCCGCCTCTTCGATGAGCTTCAGATTATGAACCAGCGCGTCGCGCATGATCTCCGGCTTCGACCAATCCCAGCGGGTTTCGGTGCCGCAGGCCAGCCGGATCACCTCGCAGCCCTGCGATTTCAGTTCCCGATACAACTCCGGCGTGTGCCCGGGCTTATCGAAGACGTTGACTCCGCGCTCCATGCGGATCCTGCGCTCCGGCAAGCGGTAACGCAGAGCCTGATTCGCCTCCCCCGCGAGAACCGTGTACCCGTCCGGCGTCTCGGCAAATGCGGCGGACACCCGCACGGGAACCGGCGCAGCCATCCCCGACTTCAGGAGCGGCGATACCGGGAAAAACGCCGGAACGCCTCCGTTGCGGTCGAGAACCCGCTGTTCGATTTCTCCATTCCGCTCCACCTGAACGACCTCGGCCGGCAGCCGGTCAAGCCGGGGCGCGTAGTACGCCGCGGCTTCCTTCAGGTTCCGCCGCCGCGTGAACAGCAAACCGATCCGTCCGGGCTTCGCGGTCCGGATGGTCAGTGTTCCGTTTTCAACATCGGCTTTCCCGATCCGGCCGCCGCAAAGGATCAGCAGGGCCCACTCTCCCTCTCCCCGTATCTGGAACACATTGCCGGAAATCCGCTCCGAACGCAATCCCTTTCCGACAATCTCTCCGGTCAGGAGCTCCTTTTTCATATCGACCGCCATAACCCCGGTCAAGGCGGAAAAGGTGAAATCCGCATCCTCATAAAAATACCGGTTCGTGACGCGCCCGCTCTCGAATTCCCCTGCGTCTCCGGGCTTGCGGAAACGCAGCACAAACCCATCCGGCCCGGGAATCCGGTACGGCGTCGGCTCTTCGAACTCCGGAGTCCGCTTTCCGGTCGCCGCTTCAAAATTCTTCACCCATGCGTAAATATCGCTGCCGTAATCCGGATCGGCTTCTCCGCCGACGGCCCGGTTCAGGGCGGCGCGGAATGCGGAGAGCTTCGCTTTCAGATCCCGGCTCCGCTTCCCGGCTTCCGGGCTGTTCCGATCCCGCAGCAAGGTGCGGATCTTCCGGAAATCCTGTTCCAACGCATCGAGTTCCGCGTGAAAGCGTCCTTCGGCAAACGCATCCGCAGCGAGGCGAAGCGACCTCAGTTCCGCGGCGGCGTCCGCGGCGAGAGAAGCGGCATCCAACCACGCCTCCGTTTCCGGAATCAGCTTTCGGACCGCATCGGTTTTGCCGGATGCAACCGCCGCACCGACTTCGGCCGCCAGCGTTTCCGAACGGATCCCGAATGGCGCGGGATAGCGCATCACCTCGTTCGATGCGGCCAGCCTGAGCTCAGGCCGCATGGTGAGCGTAAAGTCGCCGAGCGCGACGGAGGCCGTTTTCCGGCCCGTCATCTTCTTGACCAGAATCGCGGAAAACGGAGCGGCGGCGACAAAGCTGAACCGACGCTCCGACACGCCGCTTTTCTCTCCGGGATGCAGGGTTCCGCCGATCGGCGCGTGACTGCCGTCTCCGCCCAGGGCGTAAAGCGCCGCGTCGGCCGCCTCCGGCGACGGAACCAGGATTCTTCCGGAAAAATCGTAATTGCCCGCCGGCATGACCCGGTCAAGCTTCAGCGTGCTCCAGGTGAAGCGGTTGCGTTCAGCGGAAAGCCCGACTCCGGCAAAGTCTCCGGCTTCGACCAGCTCCGACGGCTTCACTCCGAGCCCGGCGATCCGGAACGATTCGGCATGACCCTCCCGAAACGGAATTTCCGGCAGTTCGGCCTTCGGCTCCACGCCGATGCTGATCCCCCCGACCGCCACCGAAGCCCTTTTGTGCGGCTCCATCTTTTTCATGACGAACCCGATCGCCGGCTCCGGGCTTTCCCCGGAGAAGCGGACCTGTTCCGCCCGGCCGGGGACGGCATTCTGCCGCTCCCGGAGCATCAGGTGCTTTCCGCTCTCCAGCAACAGATAAAAACCGACGGCGGCAGGTTTCTCTTCCGGCGCCGCGACCGTCAGGCGGATCGAATAAACACCCGCCGGCTGTTTTTCCGGGAATCGGATAATTCCGCTGCCGAACTGCCCGTAATCCGCATTCAGATAGAGCATCGGCATATCCCCGGAGCGGAAAATCCGGAACCCCGGAACCGGTTTCCCGGCATGTTCGAGCGCCGGTTGAAATTCAGCGGCACGGAGGGCCGGCGATTGCAGCAGCAGGAGTCCGGCGATAAAGAGATATGGTTTCATCATTTCAGTTCCAGACTTTTGCGGGATCCACGTTCAGAAAATAGTTCAGGCGCCTGGCGTCTCCGGTATTCGGCAGCGAACCGACGTGCCCGTCCGCAAACGCAGGATTTGCGGATTTGGCGACATGAATCCAGTTCGTCCACTTGTACGATTCTCCCCAGCGGTTCATGGCGTGAAGACCGCCGGAAAAGTTTGAATCAATCACACTGAGTACCTCCGTCGGCCGGCGCAGGCGGGATATCTTGCGCACACCGTTCAATTCCGCATTCGCCCCGTAGCTCATGACATCGTTCCAGTCATGCTTGCGGGCGGCCTTCGGGCAGATCCAGAGATATGCGCGTTTGTCGGGGCCGTCGTCCACGGTTTTCTTCGCAGAAAGGATCTTGTTCAACTGATCCCTCCACCCCTCTTCCCCGGAGGCGTAAGTCATTTTGATCACAGGGAAATTGTCGTCATTTTCCCCGGTATACAACAGCATCAGCTGCTGGATCTGTTTCAGCTGGTTCTGGCAGCCGGCCTGGGCCGCGCGGTCGCGCGCCTGATTCAGCGCCGGCAGCAGCATCGAGGCGAGAATCGCGATGATCGCAATCACAACCAGAAGTTCGATCAGAGTGAAATGTATACGGTTCCGGATTGTCATAATGCAGCTCCTTTTGATTGAATTGCGTTGTCTTTTTTCTTTGAACTGCTGCTCCGCAGCATAAGCGCGCACGGCAGAAACTCCTGGCGGCGGACCGGCGACCCCTCCAGCAGGATATCAACGGCGCGGCGACCGATCTCCGTCAGCGGCTGCTTCACCGATGACAGCCCGAGGGCGACCGCATAATACTGATCGTCGAACCCGAAGAGCGCCACGTCGTCCGGAATGCGCATTCCGGAGCGGTGCAGCTCATCCATCGCATTCAGCGCGATCACATCGTGCGTGCAGATCACGGCGTCGGGCGGTTCGGGGAGCATCATGAGTTCGCGGATGCGTCCCCTGCCCTGCTCCGGCAGCGGAACATCCTCGATCACCCGGTGCAGCTCCGGTGAAAGCGGAAAGCCTTCGGCCACAAGCTGGTCGAAGATGCCGCGAAAACGCTGGTCGGATGAATAAACCCCGGCGAAGACCCGGATGCTCGCGATCCGGCGGAACCCCGCCGCGACAAGCTCCTTCACCGCCCTGCGCATCGCGGTATAGCCGTCGCTCCCGATGAAGTCGCCGCGGATCACCCCGTGGCATGCGATCGGGGAGTCGATCACGACATACCGCAGCTCCGCCTCCTCGAAAATGTCGAGCAGCCGGCTGTTCACATCATAATAGTCGGACTGAATGAAAGGGGAAAAAACGATTCCCGTGCTCTTCGCCCTCCTGAGTGCGGCCGCAAGGACGGCGGCGCGCTCGAAATCGCGCGTGAGCGAATGGAAACACAGCTCGCAGCCGACCTCCTGCGCCCGCTGCTCCATCCCCATTGCGATCCGTTCGTTGATCGACTCCGACGCGGGATAGAGCAAGGTGATTTTTCCGCCGCCGGCCGGAACGACGACTTTTTCCGACACAAAGCTGCCGACCCCGCGCCGCTGCTCGATCATTCCGGAAGCGGCGAGCTCCGCCAGCGCGCTCCGGACCGTGCCGCGCGACACGCGGAACCGCTCCGCCAGCGCGAGCTCCGTCGGCAGTCTCTGCCCCGCGCCGAGCGCACCCGAAACAAGCTGTCTCCGCAGCTCCCGAACGACTTCATACCGTGGATAACCGGCCACCTGACGCCTCCCTGTCGCACATGGTTCCATTGTTCTGTTTATATTATGCATAAGCAATACAATGCAGGCAAGCGCGGTACAGAAAAAAAGCTGTTTTATGGACAATATTGTACAATCAGGGCAAGAAAAAACGACGGCCCCTCCCCTTGCCGGAGAGGATCCGCCATGCTATATTATGAAACGGCCGGAATTTCCGGCCGTTCCCAGCCCGTTCTGTTAAAACGGCTGATTTCAATAGGCGGAGGACGGCGCGGCGCATTCAGCCGCTCCGGACCTCCGCCGCCTTTCTCAGAACGGGCGCAGCACCAGCCGGCGCCCGGCCGCCTCCAGCCGGAAATCATCGCCCTCGGGAACGACCGTCCCCGTCTCCGCGCGGAACCCGTAGTCATAACCCCTGTGCCGGTAACGGATCTCTCCGCCGCGGAAGAAGACGGCCGTCGGGGTATGCTCCACGGCAAGCACGTTGCAGTGGTAATGCAGCGCTTCGCCGTCGTGCGGGAACTCGACTTCGACCGTCTCCGGCGTGAGCAGAATCACGGTTGTTTCGCCCGAATCGCTCTTCCAGACGATCCGCATGCGCTCCTCCGCCTCCTCCGTGACGGACTCGATTCCGCCGGGGCCGCCGGGGAAGCGGAAGGCGCTCGGGCTCCACTGCATGCCGTCCAGCAGCGGGAGCGCATCGTAAGTACATACGTTCGAAACGCATACCTTGTCAAGGAACGGCTCGGCGTAATCCTCGCGGAAGAGCTGCCAGTCGCGCACCGAAAGCGTGCGGTCCGCATCGCGGAACAGGTTGACCCGCCCGAAGCGCGAGAGATACCAGACTCCGGCGTGCCCCTCCCGCTTCCAGTCTTCGAGCGTCACGACCGCGCCGGCCGGCGTCACGGGAAACCTCGAACGGAACCAGCGGCCGGTTTCGCCGAGCGTCGCGACCCGGAGTTTCCCCCCGTCGCGGAGGCGCGCAATCTCCCGGTACTGGTACGGCAGCGTCTTTTTCATGCGCTCCCACCCGAACGAGTTCTCCTGCCCGGCCTGCGCGTAAGCCATCGCGAGATGCGCATGGCTGAAATTCTCCCGCAGGAACCAGTCGACCCACTCCCGGCTCCCGCCGCCGATGCCGTCGTAAACCGGTTCGAGCGAGATGACCGGCTGCCCGTTGCCCATGACTCCGGCGGAGTACTGGTAGAGCGGGTCGCTGCCGAGCATCCGGAACACCGGGACCGGAATCTGGGACTCCTCATGCTGCGCGGGGAGATAGGCGTTCTTCACGCCCGGATAGTAGCCGTTCGCCCAGTAGCCGCCCCAGAGCGTGTAGCCGTCGGTGCCGTATTGGTCCTTGCAGTTGCAGGCCGCTTCGATCCCGTACCGCTCATGCAGATAGCGCAGCAGGTGCGCATCGAAAAACCAGCTTCCCATCGAAACCGGGCGGCGGCCGAACTTCTCTGCGAATTTCGCGATGAACGCATCTGCGAGGCGCTCGCGCTCGGCCGGCGTGTACCCGACCGAAAATCCGACGTCCGAATGCCAGTCCCACGCCCAGCGGCCGCGCCACTCGATCCCGGCGGCCTCGGCGTTCTGCCGCACGACCTCGAACCAGATGCCGACCTCGTGCCCCTCCGGCATCTCGCGCTTCAGGAAATCGACGAACGGCCCCTCGACCAGCGAATCGTACTGCAGCAGCCAGGTCGTCGGCAGATTGTACTCCTTCGCCAGCGCCATCTGCCCGCGGACCGGTTCGAAGAGATCCGGCTGTTCGCGGTGGCGCGGCTCCAGTGCGCGGATGAAATTGATGATATTGACGAAATTCGTGTTTTCCATATGCCGGACTCCTTGTATTGTTCCCATTGGTTTGTTATATTATACCAATTATCCGACACAAAGTAAATGTTCTTTCCGGCAATTTTTTTGTCTGATCTGCACAATGGAAGAAGTTCGGCACAACCCGGAACCGCGCCGGATCTACCGCTGCGGCGGGCGGCTTCAGGCGGGGACCTCGCACATGGAGCTGCCGGGCCCCCTGCTGCGGGAGAACATCCGCAACGGTTTCCTGAATCCGGCATACATCCTCTCCGGCAGCGGGTTCCACATCGATGCGGAGGGGCGCCGCTTCCGGTTCGGGCCGGGGACGCTGCTCATCCGTTTTTCGGGGATGCTCCACCACCAGCTGCACAACCCCGGCAGCTACATCGACAAGTATTTCGCACTGCCCGCGGAATACGAGAAGATCCTCATCGACCGGCAGCTGCTTTCACCGGAGCGGCCGCTCATTGAACTCGGCACGCACCCGCACATCGCCGGAGAGTTCGACGCGCTGGCCGACCTGCTCGAACGGGAGGCGGAGGAGAAGCTGATCCTCACGATGAATGAGTTCTTCCGGTTCTTCTGCGGCCTCCTGCTCGCGGAGAGGGTCAGCCGCCCGCACCACGCTGCGCTCGCGGCCGGAGCGGAGCTGCTCGCCCGGAACCTCGAACAGCGAATCTCCGTCGAAGAGGTCGCGGCGAAGGTCGGCATGCCATACCCGAAATTCCGGAGGATCTTCACGCGGCAATTCAAGGTTCCGCCGGCCGAGTACCGCATCCGGCGCCGGCTCGAGAAACTCCAGTCGCTCCTTACGGGGAGCGACATCCCGCTCAAGGAGCTCGCTTCGCGCTTCGGCTACGCGGACGTCTACACCTTCACGCGTCAGTTCAGGCTCCACACCGGCATACCGCCCGGCGAATTCCGCCGCCGCATGCGCTTCTGATGCGCTCCCGTTCCCGCCGATTCACAGGAAAACGTCCTTTACAACAGCCATCGCCCTTGCATTGCGGCAGAATTCATGCTATTCTTAAAACGGCATCATTCAATCGAGTAAAGCGGGAATCTTCCGTTCCTGCCGGTTCAGGGGAGGAGACATATGCCTTTACAGGAAAAGAACTCCGGCGTCTGCTGGTTCGTGGGAGCGGCATACGGCGGAACGGACGATCAGAGCGCGCGCTTCCTCAAAGAGGGCATCTGGGAAAACGGATATTCCGACCGGTATCTGAACATCGTCAAATCCATGCAGCCCGGAGAGCGGATCGCCATCAAATCAACTTACACTCAGCAGAAGAAACTTCCGTTTGACAACCGCGGGCAGCCGGTTTCCGTCATGGCGATCAAGGCGACCGGGGTGATTACGGAGAATCCCGGCGACGGCAATCATCTGAAGGTAAGGTGGACCCAGGCCAAACCGGGGCGGAAGTGGTATCTCTACACGAACCGGAAAACAATCTGGCGCGTCATGCCCGGCAACTGGGCGGCAGACGCACTGATCGAATTCACATTCGACGGCAAAGAGCAGGATTTCCCCCGGTTCTGCAACGCCCCGTACTGGCGCGAACGGTTCGGGAGCCCCGCCGGCCGCCGCCGCTTCGCCTGGGCAGACTTCTATATGGCTGTGGCGGACAAGCTGGTCCTGTACCAGGGGCGCAGGCAGGAGTTGCTCGCGAAGATCCGGAAAGCAATGAAGGGCCTCGATGGCCTCCCGTTCCCGGAGGAACATCGCGCCGACGGAACGGCCGGCCCGCTGGAGGATATCTGCCCATTCACCGTCATGGGGCTGTTCAACCGGGGGCAGAAGCCGGAAATCCGGAAAGCAATCGCCGCCGAATTGGCAAAACTGCTGAAGGTCACTGTCCCGGTTCCGAATTCTTTCGACGGCATTCCGGTTCTCAATAATCAGCGTTCCTGGCGGTTCTGTTATGCAAAAGACCGGCAGCCTGATGATATTGAGATACTGTGGGACATATTCGATTCGGCAATTGCTTCCGCAAAATCGGAGAAGGAAGCCGCGCGGATCACTTTCATCTCCGCATTCGACAAAGCGATGCGGCAATTCAACGTCGGCTGGAATCTCACGATGGGACTCTCCTGGATCCGCCCCTGGGAATACCCGGCCCTCGACAACCGTTCGCGGATTTACATCAGGCAGAAACTCGATCTTTCCATCGGACACAATGGCCCGGAAAAACGTTGCAGTGCAAGTGATTACCTGGCGCTTCAGGAAACCCTGGAGAACCGTTTTGCGGAGGAGCTGTTCCCTGTGCACTCCTATCCGGAGCTCTCCTACTCCGCCTGGCTCTACCGGAACGGCAGAGAGAGCGGATGGCGCGCAAGCCTGCTGCAGAAAGTCGGCCAATTCTGTCAGGAGAACCAATCACCGGAATTCACCCTGAAGAGCTTTCAGAAAAAATTTCTGCCGGACTTGCAGGCGGAATTCCCGGAAAACAATTCCGTAACGGCAAGCATCCGGCGCGGAATGCAGACTCTGCGGGATGAAGACCTGATCGAATTTCTCGGCAACGGCCGTTATCTCTGGCTCGGCTCCGATGACGAATCGTTTCCCGAAATCACCGGGGAGCAGGGCACTGAGGAAGAGCAGCCGCCCATCCGGCCGTATTCGTGGGAGTCCATCACGGCCGAAGGATGCTTTCTGGAGCAGTCGAAGCTCGAGATGATCAGAAGCCGGCTGGAAGTCCGCAAAAACCTGATTCTGCAGGGCCCCCCGGGAACCGGAAAAACCTGGCTGGCCAGGCGGCTGGCGTACGCGCTGCTCGGGGAACGCAGCGATGACCGGGTCCGGGCGGTGCAGTTTCACCCGAATCTCGCCTATGAAGACTTCGTCTGCGGCTGGCGCCCCTCCGCCGGGGGGAAGCTGGAGCTGGCGGACGGCCCGTTCCGCGAAATGATCGACGCGGCCCGTGAAGACCGGGAAAACCGGAAATACGTCATTGTCATCGAAGAGATCAACCGCGGCAATCCCGCCCGGATTTTCGGCGAGATGCTGACGCTTCTGGAATCCGACAAGCGTACGCCGGACGAAGCGCTCGAGCTCACTTACCGCAGATACGACGGAGAGCGGGTCTACATCCCCTCGAACCTGTATGTGATCGGGACGATGAACATCGCGGACCATTCCCTCGCACTCGTCGATTACGCGCTCCGCCGCCGCTTCGCCTTCATCAATCTCGAGCCGGAGTTCGGGGAACGCTGGCGGAATTGGGTCCACGAAAAATGTTCCGTCGCCCTGGACATTCTCAAACGGGTGGAGAACCGCCTGAACGAGCTGAACGACCGCATTGCCGGGGACCCCTGCCTCGGCAGGCAATTCCGCATCGGGCACAGCTTCGTCACGCCGGCGGCCGATTCCGCAATCGGGGATTTCTGTCAATGGTTCCGGCAGGTCGTCGAAACGGAAATCGGGCCGCTGCTCGACCAATACTGGTTCGACTCCCCTGCCACCTCAAGGGAAGCCGTGGAAAAGCTCCTGGAAGGGTTCTGAGGATGGCGGCCGAACGTCAGGAACCGATGCTGGAAATCCGGGACGAAACCGGCAAAACCGGGAAGATCCCGCTGCGCAATCTCTGGCTGCTGATGTTCTACGCCGCACAGCGCTACATGGGCTCCGGCGGCCGGAAGATCGCTGTGGAAGAGAGTCCTGACGACATTCCCGACCTCGCCGCGGCGATTCTGACCGACCTCGTGAACCGGCGCATCCGGCGCAACCTGAGCTGCGGCTTCCGGGACGGCGCGGACACGCTGAACCGGGTCCGCGGACGCATCGACACCCTGCAGACGGAGCGGGGCCGCCTGCTCGACGCGGGAAAGGTCGCCTGCCGCTTCGACCACCTGACCGTCGACACGCCGTTGAACCGCTTCGTCCGGGGAGCGCTGGAGACGCTTGAAAAGAGGGTCCTCAACAGAAAACTGGCCGTATGCTGCCGGAAGCAGGCCTCCTGCCTGAGAAGAATGGGCGTCGGCGGCCCCTGCCCCGAATGGCGCGAGGCCGCGGCCTTCCGGCACGGGCTGCACGACGCCGATGACCGCAGGCTGCTTGAAGCCTCGCATCTCGCCTTTGAACTCGCGCTGCCGACGGAAGCGGCGGGAGAACGATACCTGCCCGAGCCCGACCGGGATATGGGCCGGCTGAGAATCCTTTTCGAACAAAGCGTCCTCGGATTTTACAGCACAGTCCTCGCCCCGGCAGGGTGGACAGTCAAGGGCGGGAAACGCCTCGACTGGCCCGTCGCCCGGTGGACGCCGGGGATGCGTGATATCTTTCCCGGCATGCAGACGGACATCGTCCTGGTCCACCCGGAGCAACGGCGCCGCATCGTCATCGATACGAAGTTCAACTCCGTGGTGACTCCCGGCTGGCGCCGGAAAGAGACGCTGCGCAACGGCTATCTCTACCAGATGTACGCCTACCTGAGAACACAGGAGGAAAACGGCGACCCGCTGGCCCGGACGGCAACCGGGGTGTTCCTCCACCCCGCGGTGGACAGAATGCTGTATGAAGCCGTCGAAATCCAGGGGCACGAGATCCGCTTCGCCACCGTCGACCTCTCCGCTTCAACCGCGGAAATCAGAAAGCAGCTCAGGGAGGCGATAGAACCGCTTTCCGTCTGCAAACGGGCGGAATAGCGGCCGGGGGGTTCCTATTCGCCGTGCTTCTCCAGGTAGTCGGCGGCGTAGACGAACGTGCCCGCCGTCCAGCCGAGCATCTGCGGGGTTTCGTACTCGCTCTTCACGTCGACCGAACCGGCGACCACATTGTACTTCTCCCAGAGCGCGCCGGTCTTCTCGAAGTTCTGCGTGACCGTATCGACGTATTTCCGCGCGATACGACTCGCGGCCTCCGTGAATCCGTACCGGTCGAGCCCTTCGATCGCGATGAAATGCAGCGGGGGCCAGCCGTTCGGATAGTCCCACTGGTAGGTACGGCCCGAGTCGTTCGGCTCGCAGGCCGCAAGTCCGTGCCTGCACTCAAGCAGATGTTCGAGCGCATAGAGCGTCGACTCCGCCTGCTCCTGCGTCGCGATTCCGCACCAGAGCGGAAACAGCGACGCGCAGGAGAACACCTTCGAATGGCGCTTCTCCGCGAAGTTGAAGTCGAGAAAGACGCCGCGCCGGTCGTTCCAGCAGTAGCAGCGGATCAGCTCCGCCCGGATCTCCGCACTGTGGAACCACTCGCCGGAGCGTTCGAGGTCCCCGAGGTCGCGGTAAAGCTCGCCCAGCTCATTGCGGCTGCGCACCAGCAGCGAATTCAGGTCGATCGCCGCGAATTCCGGGCAGCGCCGCTCGAAGCGCGGATTGAAATCCCAGCCGGACTCCGCCTCGGCCATCGCCTCGCGCGCGGCCGCCCGGATCTGCTCCGGCGTCGCGTTCTCCGGATATCCGAGCCGTTCGACGCAGCATGGGTAGAATGCCTCAAGCTCCTCCTCCGTCGCGTTCGTGCCGTAACGGTGCAGCCCGCACTCGCCGCGGCGGCGGAACTTCCAGAAATGCATCTCGACCTCAAGCGCCCGCGCGGCGCGGCGCAGCCAGGCGCGGTCCTCCGGGCAGACCGCGCCGGTCAGCTCGATCATCGCCCCGAGGAACGGCGGCTGGGAGCGGTCGAGGTAATACGTGCGGTTTCCGTTCGGGACGAAGCCGAACTCATTCACCTCGCTGATGAAGTCTTCGCAGTTGTCGCGCACCAGCTCGGACCGCCCCTGCAGCGCCATGCCGCGGCAGGCGAAATAGGTGTCCCAGTAGTAGAGCTCCTGGAATGAATCCCTGATGCAGGGAACTGTGTAAGGATGCGGCAGCCCGATCAGCGTTCCTTCCGAAACCGGATTGAACCGCGTTGTTTTCTCCCAGCCCTGCGCGATGTAGTCCAAAACTTTCTGCATAACTCCGGCTCTCCTCGAAAATGATTGTGACTGTTACTAATATAACAGATCCGGCAATGTTTGCAAACGGTTTGGAAAAGATTGTCAGGAAGCCTGCACCAGCGCCGAATGGATCCGTGAAGCCAGCAGCGAACACTCGAAAAGCAGCCGGTCGAAATTGCGCTCCTCCGCCCGGTCGCCGTAAAAGGAGACGCCGTAATGACCGCCGTTGTATTCAACCGGGAACGTGATGTTCCAGCGGTGATCCCTTTCGCGGCGGAACAGATAGCCGTTCTTCCGCACATGCTCGATGAGTTCCCGGATTTCGTCGAGGTCGGTCTTGTCCTGCCCCTCCGCGTGATTCTCGCGGATGGAGTCCCGGAAGAACGCGAGCGCCTCTTCGCACGGGATGCTTTTGGCGAGGATCGCAATCGCGATGTTCGACCGGAAAAGCGGCACCCGGCACGGCAGCCCGTATTCGCGCTCGTCGGAGAACGCGTCGCTGCGGTACAGATAGACCACCTGCCCGTTCTCGATCCCCGCGAACGCCCCCTGCACGCCGAGCTCCTCGGAGTGCTTCTTCACCATCGGGTTCACAGCCCGCGGCAGATGCGAGCTGTAGGCGGCGTTCTGGCCGAGCCGGATCATTCCGAGCGCAGGCTCGAAGCTGCGGTAATCCGCCTTGAACACATATCCGGCCTCGACAAGATCCGCCGCAATGCGCGAAAGGGTGCTCGTATTGATCGCGAGCTTCCCGCCGAGCTCCTTGAGCGTCACCGGCCCCTCCGAGGCGGAGATCGCTTCCAGCACCTGAAATGTTTTTTCAAGCAGCTTGTTCTTCATTTCATTTTTCCTGTTTGCGGCATTTCCAAGCGATTATCTTATGTTATGAAAGATAAACCGATTTCCGATCTTTTCAAGCAGATTCAAGAAACCATGCAGGAAATTCAATTTTTATTTCCGCAATTATCGTATTAAGGAATTTAATAATCTTTATATCACATTTTCGAAATTAACTCTTGTTTTTGCAATATTTTCAAGTATAATTAGTATCAAACAGCATCATCCAAACCTGAAACGGGAGGCTTATTGACAATGAAAAGAAAATGCAGTTTCACTCTGATCGAGCTCCTGGTCGTGATTGCGATCATCGCAATTCTCGCCGGGATGCTGCTTCCCGCCCTGAATCAGGCGCGCGCCCGTTCGCGTGACATCAAATGCACGAGCAACCTGAAGCAGCTCGGAACCTACATGAGCATGTATGTCGACCAGAACCGCGGGGTCATGCCGTCGTCCTACCGCAACCTCGGCGGCAACAACGGCTATTGGCAGGATGTGCTCTTCGCCATGAGCGGCGGCACCGACAAGGCCGAGAAGAACTGTTTTCTTGATGACGACAAGAAAATGCCGCGCGGAGTCTTCGCCTGCCCGAGTTCCACGACGGCCACTGAAACTGCGGCCATCAAGCGTCATTACGGCATCAACTGGCGCGGAACTCCGGACTGCGCCGGCAACGACCAGTCGCACGTGCTCAGCAAGATCCGGAATCCCTCCGGCCGCGCAATGCTGTTCGACATCTATATGACCAGCCCCTCACGCAATCCGCTTGCCCCGACTGCCCAGAACCGTGCCGAAATGAACGAGAACAATGATCCGGACGGGTGGCGGCACAAGGGCGGCAAAGGGGTGAACTTCGCCTTCGTCGACGGGCACGTCGAAGCTGAACTGTACGACGAAATTCCTTACAACCGTTTGAATTCCGAACCGAGATCCATGAATAACGGCGCCTTCTGGTGCAACCGTTATTATGCCAATTAACCTGAACAGAGAGCAGACGAAATGACTATCACAAAACGCAAACTTTCAGCAGACTTTGTCGTGGTCGGCGGCGGAATCGCGGGACTCTGCGCGGCGGTCGCCGCCGCGCGCAACGGCGCGAAGACCGTCATCATTCAGGACCGGCCGATGTTCGGCGGCAACGCATCGAGCGAAATCCGCATGTGGATCTGCGGCGCGCACGGCGAAAACCGCAAGGAGACCGGACTGCTGGAGGAGCTCCAGCTCGATAACTACTATTACAACCCGACGATGAAGTACACGATCTGGGACGATGTGATGTACGGGTTCGCGAAGCGGGAGAAGAACCTCACGATCCTGCTGAACACGACCGTCGAAAAGGCCGAAGTCGAAGACGGAAAAATCACCTCGGTCACAGGGTGGAACCTCACCGAATACTGCCGCTACAAGGTGGAAGGCAAGCTTTTCTCAGACTGCTCCGGCGACAGTATTCTGCGCATCTCCGGCGCGAAGTACCGGGCCGGGCGCGAAGCGCGCGGCGAGTTCGACGAACCGCACGCGCCGGAACAGGCCGATGCGAAGACCATGGGCAACTCGATCCTGATCCAGCTGCGGCGCACGAACCGCCACATCCCGTTCCGCGCGCCGGAGTGGGCCTATCACTACACCGAAGAGACGCTCCCGAAGCGCAACTTCATGCCGGAAGGCAACAACTTCTGGTGGATGGAGTTCGGCGGCGTAAAGGATACCGTCGGCGACGCGGACGAGATCCGCGACGAGCTTTACAGGATCGCCTACGGCTGCTGGGAATACATCAAGAACCATCCGGACGGCCGCGGCCGCGGCTGGGAGCTCGACTGGATCGGCAGCCTGCCCGGCAAGCGCGAAAACATCCGCTATGTCGGCGACCACGTGCTCTGCCAGAAGGAGGTGGAGGCGGAGGGCAGATTCGAAGACGCCGTCGCCTACGGCGGCTGGACGATGGACGACCACCACCCCGAAGCGATCTACTACCCCGGCGCGCCGACGATCTTCCACCCGGCCCCGTCGCCGTTCGGGATCCCGTACCGTTCGCTCTACTCGGTCAACATCGACAACCTCTTTTTCGCGGGGCGCAACATTTCGACCACGCATATGGCGCTGAGCTCGACCCGCGTCATGGCGACGACCTCGATGCTCGGACAGGCGGTCGGAACCGCCGCCGCGCTCGCGGTGAAGTACGGCGAAACGCCGCGCGGCATCTATGAACGGCACCTCGACGAACTGCAGCAGACGCTGCTCGACCAGGACCAGTTCATCCCGAACATCCCGCGCCGCGTCTCCGAACTCTCGCTCAAGGGGACGGTCAGCCATGAGCTGCTGCGCAGCGGCCGCGACCGCGACTGGGACGACGGCAGACAGGGCGTGGAGTTCCCGGCCGGCGGCGAGGCCGGCTACACGTTTTCCCCGCCCGAAACGGTCTCCGGCGCCCGCCTCGTTTTCGACAGCGACCTCGCGGACCTGAAACGCCAGTTGAACATGGAAGATCACGAGATGTTCCGCCCGATGCCGGCGCAGCTTCCGCGCGTGTTCCGGATTGAAGGAACCGTGAACGGCAGGACGCAGCTTCTCGCCCGGGTCGAAGAGAACCGCCACCGCCTCGTCCGGCTCTCCTGGGCTCCGGTCGAATGCACGGAAGTCCGGCTCGTCCTCGAACAGGGATGGAGCGACCGCCCGATGCGCGTATTCGATTTCGAAGTCAGATAATAACAGGAGAATTCCATGAAACGGCACTTTACACTGATCGAGCTCCTGGTCGTGATTGCGATTATCGCAATTCTCGCCGGAATGCTGCTTCCCGCCCTGAATCAGGCGCGCCGCCGCGCCCGCGAATTGAACTGCCTGAGCAACTCCAAGCAGCTCGGCACGGCCTACGCGCTCTACACCGACTCGAACGACGGCTTCATGCCGCTCTCAAGCGTGGCCAAGACCGACGACCTCGCGGAAGAGGCGACCAACCAGAACGGCAAGCGCGATCTCGCCAAGCTGCTCTCGCTCTACCTCGGCGGCGGGGAGAACAATGACTGGTCCAATCTGAAGCGCAACAAGCTGTTCGAATGCCAGATGCTTGAGTACGAAGGCGGCGAAAAGGATCAGTTCTTCATGGGCAAATGGCTGAACGGCCTGATTCATTTCTCCGGAAAGGGAAGCGCCACAAACCTGAAGGGGTACAAGCTCTCCAAAGCCATGGGCCCCTCCGGCAAAGCGGTTCTTTTCTGCGAACTGCAGCAGAACCGCAAGGACAAGCTCTTCTTCCGCCCGAAAGGCAAAGGCGATTATGCGGCCGGCTCCTTCAGCTCCGACCGCAAGGGCTTCCACACGAAAGGAACGGGTTTCCTGTTTGCCGACGGGCACGTCGACACCCTGGCCCAGGCAGACTGGTTGAAGTCCAAGGACAATGTCAGAAAGATGCTGTTCGACCCGGACCGCGCAACGGAAGACTGATCTTCCGGTACAGAACGCCCATCGACTCCTCCGCCCCTGCGGGCCGGGGGAGTTTTTTTGCGTCAATTCCCTCTTGAACGGCAGGCGGCGGGATTGCGGGGCAGCCCCCTTCCCCCCGGTTTCAGATGCAGTAGTCGGCCGTGGCGGAATCCTCCCCGTTCAACCGCCGGTGGCCGTCGATGATCTCCTGCAGCGTGACGGAAGCGAATTCGCTGCGGATGCGCCGGTTGAGCCTCGTCCAGATCTCCAGCGCCGCACAGCTCTTCTGACGCCGGCAGTGGTCCGGCGCGAGTACACAGTCGACGATGCCGACCGGCCCCTCCATCACCTCGATCACGTCGAGAACCGTGATGGATTCCGGGCGGCGCGCCAGCCGGAAGCCGCCCTGGACCCCGCGCACCGAAGAGACGAACCCCGCCCTGCGCAGGTCGATGATCAGGCGGCTGATGTATTTCTCGGAAATCTGCTGCGATTGCGCAATCGCGCGGATCATGCGGGGAGCCTCCCCCGTATGCAGCGCCAGATCCAGCAGGATCCGCAGGCCGTAGCGCCCCCTGGTCGATATCTTCATCTTTCCCTCCCTTTCCCCCGGTAATATAACATTTCCCGCTTCATTTGCAAATGCGGCCGCAGGCGGGGCGCGCCGGAGAGAGACGGCCGTTCAGCACTCTCCGGGGGACCACTCCCTCGGTTTCCGGAGAAGCGGCCGTTCGCCGTCGAACTCGACGGGCAGCCAGAGGTAGCGGCCGTCGGCCGCATCCTTCGGGCGCCACAGGTCCGCCATGAAAAGATAGCGGCCGCCGCCGAGCGGCTCGATCCAGGTGCCCTGCCCTCCGTAGGTCACTTCGCCGCCCTCGCCGACGGCGGGGTTGCCGAGCTCCGTCCACGGCCCCTGCAGCGAATCCGCCACGGCCGAACGCGCGGCGTTCGGCGCCCAGCCGGTGCAGCCGGAGCCGATAAAATAGTATTTCCCGCCGCGCTTGAAGAGCGTCGGGGCCTCCATCCAGCGGAACGGGAAGATCCGCCAGAAGCGCCCCGTGTACCCGAGATAATCCGCGGTCAGCTCCGCGACATGCATGGTGCTGTTCCGCTCGGAGGAGTAGATGTGGTACGCCTTTCCGTCATCGTCGGCGAAGAGGGTCATATCGCGCGACTCCTGCCCCATCGGAAGGCAGGCGCCGAGCACCGAGCCGCGCGGCGTCTCGCCGTTCGCGCCGCAGGGGATCCGTTCAAGTTTCGCGGCGCTCTCCGCGATCCGGGCCGGATCCTTCAGCTCATCCGGCGTGTTCTCCGGCCAGACGCCTGGATTCGGCCTCGCCATGCGGAGAAAGCGGAACGGCCCCCCGGGCGCGTCGGCGACGGCGATTCCGACCGAAGCGTCCTGGTAGGAGTCGTCCCGCTCGAAGTGAAAATACATCACGAACTTCCCGGTCGGCGGGCAGAACAGCACCTTCGGGCGCTCGATCACGCAGCCGGGGCGCACCTCGGGCGAGCCGGAGCTGTTCACATCGAACGCGATCCCCGCGTCGCTCCAGTTGCAGAGGTCCTCCGACACGTAGACGTGCACGCCGACCCATGCGAGGTTCCCGCGGGCACCGCCCACCTTATGCTCGCCGTACCAGTAGATCCGCCCGCCGTGCCGGAGCAGGCAGCCGCCGTGGGCGTTGATATGGATTCCGCGGTCGTCCGGCCACAATTCGCCGGGGCGGAACGAGTGAAAATCCGTCATGGTTCCATCCAGTTGAGTTGATAAAGGGTATATTGTAACGCCGGAACGCCGTTTTTTCCAGTCCGGCGCAAAAAAAACGGATGAAATCGACTGAAATGGAACGCGCCTATTGAAAAAAAATTCGATGGAGGCTATATTAAACCATTGCAATAAAATGCGCAGACCGCTCCTCTGACGGAGCGCAAACGCTCACATGGAGACAACGATGGACTCAGCCGTTTTTGAAGACCTTCTGGTAGCCGCAACCTCCTCCCCCGACAAGAAAACCCTCGAAAAGCTTCTTGCCGTGCTCGCCACCGCCGGCAATCCGATTCCCGCATCCGTCATCGAAGAGCTGAATCTGCTCTGGGAAGCGTGGGGCGACGACGAGCTCGACGACGCGCAGGGCGCGTTCTGCATCGGGCTCGCGGCACTGCCGATGACCGACGGCCCGGTGTTCCGCAAGCTTCTCGCGCAGGCGGTCAAGGCGATCCTGCCGAACTATCTCTCGCGTCCGCCGATCATGAAAGCGCTCGGCGTGCGCGACGAAACCGTCGCCCTGAACGACTTCGCGGCGCGGCTGCACCGGCTGCGCGTGCTCAAGAACGGGCTGATCGTCTTCCTGCCGGGCTCGGGCCGCTGGGGCATCGCCGGTTCGCTCGACAGCATCGGCTCGCTCGCGGTCAACACCTGGGGCGGCAACGGCGGCAGCGCCGCAGTCCCGCTCGACATCGTGCTGCGGGAAGCCGTGCTGCTGACGCCCGGCCCCGAACTCATCAAACTCATCGACGCGACCCGCGGCATGATCACGTCCGCCGACTACCGGAACCTCGTGAGCCGTAAAGCACTCGTTCCGGTCAGCGACGACGCCATGCGGCTGATGGCGAAGAACGGCTGCGCCAGAGCGCTCGACGGCGCAGCGTTCGACAAATACTGGAAGAGCAGCGCCGGGAACTCGGCCGCTTCATCCACACGCCGCTCGTGCGACGGCCGCAGCCTCAAAGAGGTCGATCTCCTGCTCTCCGCCGAGGAGAAGGACGAAGCCGGTAATTTCTCCGGCGACGAGGCCGCCGCTTTCAACCGTTTCTTCTCGAACCTGAAGCCGGATACCGCCGCACGCGATGCGAAGCTTCTCGCCTCGATCATCGCGCGCCTCTTTCCGCGCTCGGATGCGGAACAGCTCAAGGAGATGCTGACCCCGCTGCTGGCCAAGGCGCCGTTCTGGCCCGCCCGGCCGACCGCGGTGGAGCTCTCCGGCCTCAGCGTCTGGGGCGAACTCCCGGCGAAGGAGCTCGAACAGCTCGCCCAGGTCACGGCAGCGATCTTCCCGGAGGAGTACCTCGCCGAATGCGCGATGCGCGTACCGCTGAAATCGCTGAACGCAATCTGCGCGACCGTCGCGGATGAAGTGCTTTACGACCTCTTTATCGAGCAGAAATACTGCACGTCGGACTTTCTGCTCTGGATCTGGAAGAACCGCAGGAAGCGCGAGAGCACGGAGCTGCTCCAGCTCCTGAACGTCGATAATGTCTCGCGGGCGCTTTCGCAGGACAACCTGCCGAAAGCGTGGGGCACGGCGCTGCGCGAGCTCAGGACGCTGCTGCTGAACAACGCGGACTTCCAGAAGCAGCTGATCCACGCCGCCGGCGACGATGTGCTGATGTTCGCCGCCGTGCTGCAGGGGGCGCTCTTCCTGAGCTCCGGCGAACGCCAGAGCCTGATGGTCAAGCTGTCGCGCATTTCGCCGCAGCTGCGCAGCTACCTTGAAGAGGGGGCGGGCCAGCGGATCCTGAAAGCCGGCATCGGCAAGATCGACACCGACGCGCCGGTGGGCGACGAACCGAACTACACCAGCGTGAAGTCCCACAAGCGCCTGATGCAGGAGCTGGACGACATCATCAATATCCACATCCCGGAGAACCGTGAGGCGCTCAAAACCGCGCGCGCCCACGGCGACTTCCGCGAGAACTCGGAATTCGACGCCGCGAAGGAGCGCCGCAATTTCCTCGGCCGCCGCCGTTCAGAGCTCGAGCGCGAGCTCAGCCACATCCAGCCGGTGAGCATGCGGTCGGTCCGCGTGGAGGAGACCGCCGTAATCGGCTCCGAAATCGAACTCAGGTACGAAGACGGCGATGTCGAAGTCTACCAGCTGCTCGGCGCGTGGGACGGCGACCCGGAACGCGGGTTCCTGGCCTACCGCACGCGGCTCGGCCAGGCCGTGCTGAACAGCAGGATCGGCGACACGATTGAAGCGCCCGGCGGGCGCAAATGCGTGCTTGCCGCCATCCGTCCGCTTTCCGAGGCCATCATCGCGGAGCTGGATGCTTGAAAGTCCGGAAGATTCGTTCGATCTATTATCCGCTGACCGTCCCGCATCCGGAGCGGCTGCGGAAATGGACTCGGAAAATCGGCTACCGGAAAGCCCGTGTCGCCGTTCCCGGCGAGGTGGCGGCGACCCTCTACACGCTGCCGGCCCCGTCGCCGGAGACAGTCGGACGCCGAATCGCATTCGCGGCCGATTTCCACTATCGCGGAACCGTGCGCGACAGGCGGCTCGCCGCCAAAGCCGCCGAACAGATCAGGGCGTTCCGGCCGGAGGTGCTCTGCCTCGGCGGCGACCTCGCGGCGGACGCCACCGATCTCGACGCGCTGCCGGAACTGCTCGAACAGCTCCGCGGCTGCGCCCCCTTCCGGCTCGCGATTCCGGGGAACTGGGAGCGCGGCAAGACCTGGCTGCCGGCCGGCTTCTGGCATAAGCTCTACGGTGCGGCGGACATTCTTTACCTCTGCAACGCCGGGGTCGAGCACAACGGGCTCTTCTTCTACGGCTGCGACGACCTGACCAACGGCGACCCGCACCTGCCGGACCGCTGGCCCGCCGGAGTCCCGTCCGTCCTCGTCGTCCACCGTCCCGACACGGTGATCGCGCTCGATACCCTGCATGCGATCGAACCGGTGAAGCTGATCCTCTGCGGCCATACGCACGGCGGACAGGTGCGTTTCCCGCTGTTCGGCCCGGTTTATGCGTCGAGCGGGTACGGCTGCCGGCTCGAATACGGGCTCTTCGAACGGCGCGGCGGAACACCGAAAATGATCGTGAGTTCCGGCATCAGCAACCGCTCCTTCAACCTGCGCTTCAACTGCCGCCGCGAAGTCGTTCTCGTCGAATTCGTCTGAATCACTTCACGCGGTTCCTTGAAAAAGGAAGTGCTGCGTGGTATATTAACCGGAAAGCGGTTGCGGAAATTCGTATTTCCGCGACGCATTGATTGTTTAGAGGCGGACCACCATTCACACTGGAGATATCATCATGCGTAAAGTTCTGATTCCGACCAAGCTGGACAAATTCGCGGCGACCATGCTGTCCGACCGCGGCTACAATGTGGTGCTCGACGCGGCCACCCCGCTCGAAGAGCTGGTCAAGGCGAATTCCGACGCCGAAGTGCTGATCGTCCGCAGCGAAAAGGTCACGCCGGAAGTCATCGACCTCCTGCCGAATCTGAAACTCATCGTCCGCGCAGGGGCCGGCTACAACACCATCGACACCAAATACGCGCGCAAACACGACATCGACGTGATGAACACGCCGGGCGCGAACTCGAACGCCGTCGCCGAAGAGGTCGTCGCGATGATGCTCGCCGCCTGCCGGCACGTCGTCGCCGCCGATATCTCGACCCGCAAGGGCGACTGGGAGAAAAGCAAATTCATGGGCCGCGAGCTGACCGGCAAGACGATCGGCATTCTCGGACTCGGCCACATCGGCCAACTGCTGGTCAAGCGCCTCGCCGGCTTCGACATGAAGGTTCTCGGCTACGACCCGATGCTGTCGCCCGCACTCGCGGAGAAGCTCGGCGTCGAGCTGACCAGCATCGAGCACATTTTCACCGATTCGGATTTCATCTCGCTGCATATCCCCGAAAACGACGAAACCCGCGGCATGATCAACCGCCGGCTGTTCGAGTTGATGAAGCCGGGTGCGATGCTGGTCAACTGCGCCCGCGCCGGAATCCTGAATGAAGAGGATCTCCGCGCGGTCAAAGCCGAGAAAAAGCTGGTTTTCTGCAATGACGTCTACCCGAAGGATGTCGCCGGAGAAAAACCGATCGCGGATATCTGCGACCTGATGCTGCCGCACCTCGGCGCGAATACGTTCGAAGCGAACTTCGTCGCGGCCAGGCGCGCCGCCGAGCAGACCGTCGCGTATTTCGAGCAGGGGATCACGAACTGCGTTGTCAACAAGGCGCTTCCGGACGGGCTCGACGGCAAGTACCAGAAGCTCGCCTACCTGCTGACCAGCCTGACCAATGCCTACCTCGGCAAGGAGAACCCGACCCGGATCGAAACCAGCTTCTACGGCGAGCTCGCGCAGTACGCGAAGTGGATGACGCCGCCGATCGCGGCCGGAATCGCGGCGGAATTCGCGCTTGACAAAGCGCCCTCCGACGCGGAGCAGTTCCTCTCCGACACCGGAATCGAGCTCGTGAACCGCGAAGTCGACAACAGCAAGCACTACGGCGAGGCGATGAGCATCGACCTCTTCGTCGGCGGGAACCTGATCTACAAGGCGGGGGCCCGCGGCACGATCACCGAGAACAACCTCATGATCTCCCGCCTGAACGATTTCGACCAGCTCTACCTCGAGCCGAGCGGCCACCACCTCTTCGTCGAATACAAGGACGAACCGGGCGTGATCGGCAGGATCGCCGGGATCCTCGGGGAAAAGAACATCAACATCGTCGACATCCGCGCGCCGCAGGACCTGAAGTCCGGCCTCTCGCTCACGGTGGTCAAGACGAATGTCGAGGTTCCGGAGATGCTGGTCGAGAAGATCCGCGAAGCGGTCAACGCGAGCAAGGCGTTCCAGTTCACCTACCTGCCGTAAACCGGCGCAAGCGCCGCCCGGGGCGTTCCGGGCGGCAACGAGGCATTCGGATATGAATCTGCACAACGAACTCCTGAACCGGGTCAAGCGGACCTGGGAGATGATCCGCCCGGCGGCTCCGGCACACCGGCCGCCGCGCAATGCGGATCACCTCATCAAAATGAACCTGCCTCCCCTGCTCGGGCGGCGGGACGCGGCCTACGACCACGCCAGCCGTCTCATCGACGATCAGGAGCTTTTCGCCCGCGATGAAGCGTGGCGGCAGAAGCATTACGAAACCATTTCCGGGCTGCTCGAAATCGCGGCGGACGACACGAAATCGATCCTGCTGACGCTTTCGAGCCCCGACACCGCCTCCCGGGAAAAGGGGCTCTACGACCTGATCCTGCTGCTGCAGAACATCGTCCGGATGCTGGGGGACTTCACGAAACTCGGCGGCGCGGTCCTCTCCGACGAGAACCCGACGTTGAAGCATTTCGGGATCCGGCACACCGACAACGAGCGGCTGCGCGGCGAACGGATCGTCAGCGAGGTCGAAATTTCGACCGTCAACCAGCTGCGCGTCTATTGCACGCGCGCCCTGCCGAAGATCACCCGCTACCGGGAGTATACGGCCAAAAGCTTCAGCAAACCGTACGCGTCGCGCTACCACAAGGCGTACGACGCATATTCCGAAATCTTCAATGAGGCCGTCAAGGCGCGGTGAACGACGGTGCGGCCCCCCGGCGGGCTGTCCGCCGGTCCGAATAACGGCTTGACTTTCCCCCGAAGCGGTGATATACTTACAGTGTCCCCAAAACCAGTAACACCGGGAGGATAATCCACATGAAGAGAAGCCTGTTGTTCGGAATTGCGGCCGTCGCGGCCGTGCAGCTTTCCGCGGAAGTCGCCGTCGCACCGTCCGGTTGGAAAATCGGCCGGGACGCGGCGGATCCGGTTGTGACGGAAGAGAGCTTCTCCGCCACCGCGACCGGCAGCGACACGATCCTGAGTATCATCGGTTTCCAGCCGTTTGCGTCGGCGGAGAACGACCTCCTGACCTTCTCGGTCCGTTTTCCCGCCGGAAAAACGACGAACCTGCAGCTCTTCTGGGCCAACGACAAAGACCGGGCGCTCAGCGAAAAAAAATCAACCGGGGTCCGGATCAACGGAACCGGGGAGCTTGAAACCTACACGCTCCTGCTCGCCGGGCGCCCCGGCTGGGAGGGAACGATCACGTCTCTCCGACTCGATCCGGTTGCGATTCCGAAGGGCACCCGGGAAGAGTTTGCAGTCGGAACGTTCCGGCTCTCCGACAGCGGCAGCGGAATGGCGGTTCCGGCCACCCGCTGGGCCGGTGCGGTAAACTGCAAAATCGCGGGGAGAAGCGGCGATGTCCTGACGGGGGAATTCATCGGCAGGCAGGATCCGAACATCAGCGCGCAGCTGCCGGGAAAGATCGACGCGGACAAACTCAAAACCATTTCATTTGACCTGAGCCTCCCGGCGGGAAGCACTCCGGCCGGACAGCTGTTCTGGAAAACCGGAGAGATGAAGACATACACCGAAAAGCATTCGATGCACTACAAAATCCCGGCCGACGGCGAGTTCCACACCGTCACACTCAATCTCGGCGGCAAAGCGGAGTGGGCCGGAAAGATCACGGATCTCCGTCTCGATATGACACACCGCCCTCCGGCGGACGGAACCGGAACCTTCCGCCTGAAGAACTTCATCGTGAAATGATTCCGTTTCCGCCACCAGCCATATGAAAATCTTTGATAAAATTCTGCGAAGCGAAATCTTCGAGCAATCCCCTCCGGTTCTTGTCGACATCGGGGCGGCCACCCGGCTGTGCGACAAATGGAGCGTGATCGGCAAATACAGTATCTGCGTTGCATTTGATCCGGACCTGCGGCAGATGGATTATATTGAAAAGGAGGATTCGCGATTCCGACGCCTCTGCTTTTTTCCGCAGCTCGTGCATGACAGCGTCAATGGGGAGGTGGACTTCTTCCTGACCGCTTCCCCGGAATGTTCCAGTTGCCTGGAGCCGGATACGGAACGGCTCCGCCCCTGGAACATTGCGCCGTTTTTCGAGGTGACGGAAAAGCGGAAGATGAAGGCCGTAACCCTGATGGAAGTCATGAAGCGGCTTGATCTGACCTGCATCGACGCATTGAAATGCGACTCTCAGGGCATGGATATGAGAATCGTCGCCTCACTGGATGCCCGAGTCCGGCAGAATGTTCTGGCTCTGGAACTTGAGCCGGGGCTGATCGACGCCTACAAAGGAGAAGATAAATTCTGGATGCTGGTTGAATATATGGGCAAAGAGGGGAGCTTCTGGATGAGCGATTGCCGGATCGAACGGCTGCGCTACCTGCCGGCCCCCGTGCGCGACCGCTATTTCACCGGACTCCGGAGGAAACTTGCCAATACGATCGTCCCGGGTGCGCCCGGATGGTGCGAGACGGCGTTTCTGAACAACTTCCGCAAGCTGGAGCTGACCGAACGCAACTGCCGCCTGGGATGGATCATGGCGGTGATCGACCGTCAATACGGATTCGCCCTGGAGCTGGCTCAACGCGGCGAAGAGACATTCGGCGATCCGGTTTACGGAGAACTCGCGGCCTATGCGGTAAAGCATATGCCGTTCTGGCGTCCGGTATTGCGAAAGTGCCGGCAAAAGCTTCTGGGGCGCTGAAAGGTCGCTCCGGACTTTCAGAGCCAGAACAAATTGTGATGCTTCAAACCGGAAAGGACCGCACGGAAAGTTGAAAATCCCGTGCGGTTGGCCCGGGTGCTCAAAGGGAAACGCTCATTCGGAAAAATTCGCGTAAGCTCATTCCTCGCCTCCCGGAACGCACGCGCATAAGAGCCGTAGAGATAGCGTTTCAGCTCACCCGGCATGCGGAAACCGTAGCTGCCGAGATTATGGCTCAGCAGATGCGATGTCAGAAACCGGAACCCCTGATAATGAAAGCAGATCAATTCGGAACCGGCCGGATGCCAGGAATGATCCGCCCCCTCTTCCCATTCGAGGCCCATCCAGTTCCACGGGGCGACATCGACGCCGGGATGTGCGGCGACCGCCAGCGCACCGGTCATGCCGAGCCAGCGGTCCAGATATTTCTGATCCGCAAAGCGCCCGGGCTCCACCCGGTCGCAGCACCATTCGATGCAGCGCTCCCGCCACCATTCCAGGATCCGGCGGCACTCCGCGTCGCGCCGATACAGCTGGAACGCGACATTGAAAACGCCGAACTCTTCGCGGAATTTCAGGGACGGAGGAAACCGGTGCGGGCAAATCAGCAGTGATTTCCCCTCAAACTCGCGGTATACCGGTGCCGGATCATGGAAGAAAAAGAGATCGGAATCAAGATAATTCAGAACCCCGATCTCCGGATACCGGTCAAACAGATACAGCGGCAGCACCGGACTCAGCGTAAAAATATACTCCACCCGGGAACGGTTGCCGCGGCATCCGGCAAATGCCGGATCGAACGCCTCGATATCGGCGAGCCGCACCGGAACCAGCCTGGGATCGTTCAGCTCCCCGAGCAGGCGGTACGCCTCGTCGTCCAGGGCGGCGGCGTACAACGTAAAGTCGGCGACATGTCTGCACAGCGACTGGAACAGCGTATATCCGCACACCAGATAATTTCGGTCAAAACAAGTACAGAAACTATATTTCACAATCCGGCTTTCTGATTTTTTTCACGATCTGACGAATACCCGGAACAGTATATCACATTTTCCGCCGGATTGCAACCGGAACGGATCTATCTCAGCTTCGAATGCCGCCGCCACAGCCGAAGGCTGATCGGCTCATTTGTTTCCTCCGGGGAAAAGACGCCGGAATTCATAGCGCAATTTCCCGCCGATACGCCGCAGCAGCGAAATCCGCCAGTTGCCGAGAGAAACGCGGTACGCCTGCCGCGCAGCTTCGCTCTCCGGTTTCGGGTCATCCGGAATACCGACCGGAAGCTCCCATAGTTCGATCTCTTCGCCAACTCCTGCCGCACAGTGGCGGCCGCTGCCGTCACCGCCGATATTGCGAATCAGCGGCCGCCCGCTCTGCAGCATGTATTTTCCGGACAGAAAAACGGAAGCCTGCCAGCGGATCGCCCAGGAATCGATTTTCCCGGCCGCCTGATCGGCCAGCATCCGGCTGAACGGAAATGCACCGTCAAGATCGAATTCCCGGGTTGCTTTCCGCCATTTCAGCTCCGCGAGCAATGCCGCGGCATCGGGGTTGAAAAGCCGCCAACCGCGTTCCCAGGTTGCCCATCCCCAGCAATCTGCCCCACGGCGCAGGAAGCAATCGGGGGTGCCGGGCGGCATCGGAGCCGTATAGCCATGAATCTCGGCAATCCGGCCGTCATGTGCAAAACGGTTCAGCGCGCCGTTCATGAATTGCAGGAAGTACGGGGAGCTCTCCATGTCGTCCTCGAGGACGATGACCCGGCCGAAACGGGCGGTCATCTCATCGACGCCGGCGATGACCGATGCCGCCAGCCCGCGGTTCCGCTCCGCCGCATGGAGCTCGACCGAGGCGAAGCCTTCGGCCCCGGACGCGATTTCGCGCACCTCATCGGTCAGCGGCCTCTCCGCTTCCGAGCGCGGACCGTCGCAGAAAATATGCAGCGGACTCTCCCCGGCCCCGACGTTTCGGCGCAGGAACCCGAGTGTCCGGCGCATATGCTCCGGTCTCCGGTAGGCGAAAAGCGCGATCGGCGCAGGCTTCATTTTTTCCTCCCGTCATTCGCCAGCCGCGGCAGAACCGGCAGCAGCGAGCGCAAAAAGAGCCTGACCCCGACCCGGCCTTTCCGGAAGAACAGCGGAAAGACCAGATAGATGGAAAAATTGGTCACGACGGCGGCCGCCGCCACGCCGGTCAGGCCCCACCATGAAATCATCAGGTAATCCAGCAGGACGCTCATGCCGCAGCCGCAGAAGGCGACCACCATTGAAATTTTCTGCATCCCCTCCGCCAGATACCATTTCCCGTAGACCAGCCCCGGATATACCACAGGAATCTTGAGCAGAAGGAGGACGAACAGCCACGCCGCCTCCCGGTAAGCCGCGCCGAAAAGCAGCACGATCATGAAATACCCGGCGACGGCGGCGGGCAGCAGGATGGCCAGCGCGCAATAAAACATGAAACGCATCAGCTGCTCCGTCCTGCGGTAATAACGCAGCAGCGAGGTCGACCGTGTTCCGACCAGCGACGGAAAAAATGAGTCGGAGACCACCAGCGGCAGCAGATAAAGCGCCTCGAGCAGCCGGACCGCCGCCGCGTACTGCCCGTTGGCCGCGTCACCGAGCATCCAGGTGACGATGACCTGGTCGAAGCGAAGATAAAACATGCTGGCGGTTCCGGCCAGAAACAGCGGCAGGGACTCCCGCAGCAGAAAGCCCGCCTCGCCGCAGTCGAAGCGCCAATGGTGAAAACGGCCGTCGAGCTTCCGGTAGAACAGGGCGTACCCGAGCGCCGACAGCGCCATATAGCCCGATTCCACGGCGGCAAAGCACCAGAGCGGCGCGCCTTTCCAGGCGAACCAGAGCCTGAATCCGGACGTGATCAGCAAGGCGGCAATCTGTGACATCGCGCTGTATTTGCCGAGAACGCGGGCCTGGAAGTTGAAATCGAAAATCTGGAAAACCTGAAAGCCGTACCCTGCCAGAATGATCGCCATCAGCACCCGGTCGGAATTTGACATCGGGGAAAAGAACAGGACGGCGCCGACGACAGCCGCCATCACCGCGAATCCCGCCGCCTTCAGCCCGAGCGCGCTGCCGAGAATCGAAGCCGACTTCCCCGGCCGCCGGACGAGCTCACGCACGATGACCGGATCCATGCCGATAGTCGCCAGCATCGAGAAAAGAGCGATAAAGCTGATCGCGTAGTTCAGCAGGCCGAACTGCGCCGGGCCGAGCTGCCGGGCCACATAGATTCCGACCAGGAAGCCGAGAATCAGGCGGCACCCTTTTTCCGCCAGCATCCAGAGCGTGTTTGCCCCGTAACGGCGGACTCCGCGGTGATCAGCGATGCGGCGAAGCAGTTGTCGAAGTTTTTCAAGCATGCCCTGAATTCCGTAAATAATAAGCTCCGAGGGAAGGCCCGGTTTTATACTCGTTGAGGGCGAAAACTTAAAAAAAGATGCGGACAGATTTAAAGTTTTCAACCGAAACAAGTATAACATATCCTCCCTGAGACGGAGTTTCAAGAAAACCTCCGCCGAAATTCACCCGGATGCTTGCTTTCGGAAGAAATGATAGTATAATATAAACGGAATTATGAGCAACAGACCCTTAATCGCGGTGCAGATCCAGACATGAGCCGTATATCATTGGAACCGTCCCATTTGTCCCGTCGCCTGTTCCTGTCCGTAAAGGACTGCCGGGCCGCATCATGAACGCAGCTCTTTTTTCGACACCGGTTCTGCTGATTCTGTTCAACCGGCCGCAAATGGCGCGACAGGTTTTCAACAGGATCCGCGCTGTTCGCCCTTCGCGGCTGTTCATCGCCTGCGACGGCCCGCGCCAGGACCGTCCCGGGGAGTGGGAGCGAATGCAGGAGGGGCGCCGTGTCGTTTCCGCAGTCGACTGGGAATGCGATGTAAAAACCCGTTTTCTCGAAAAAAATACCGGCTGTCGTGCCGCCGTGCCGTCAGCGATCAGCTGGTTTTTCTCCGAGGTTGAAGAGGGGATCGTCTTCGAGGAGGATTGCCTGCCGGACCCGACCTTTTTCCGGTACTGCCGGGAGCTCCTGGAGCGTTATCGCGACGATGAACGCATCATGAACATCAGCGGCGTCAACAGCCTGCTGCGCGGGGCGGAGCTGGACGACAGCTATTATTTCTCACGCTATCCGCATATCTGGGGATGGGCCTCCTGGCGGCGGGCGTGGCGGAACTATTCGCCGGAGATGCCGGATTTTCCCGATTTCGTGAATTCCGGAGCGTTGGCCTCCTGTTTTCCCGAGCCGGCCGAGCGAAAGCGCTGGCGGGAAATTCTTGGAAAAGTGTACCGCCGCGACCCCCGCTTCAACACCTGGGATGCGCAGTGGAGCTACGCCCATTTCAAAAACGGCGCCCTTTCCGTGACTCCGCGGAACAATCTGGTCGCCAACATCGGCTGCACGCCCGATGCCATGCACACCGCCGATAACCCGTTTGCGGAGATTCCGGCGGTTCCGATGGAATTCCCGCTTCGTCATCCGCAGTTTCCGATCCGGAATGCGGAGTTGGATGGACAGACCTTCCGGTACGACTACGCGAATCCGCTCTGGACGCGGATCCGCCGGCGGCTCGGCGATATGCGGGGGCGTTGACCATGCAGCTCAAACACCGGATATCGCTGGCGGGGGAACTGTTCCGTTACGCGTTCCGGCCCTGCCGGAACGCCGTTCCGGCCAAAGACGGGCGGAAACGGGTTCTGGTCGTCCGCCTCGACCGGATCGGTGACTTTGCGCTCTATCTGCCGTTTGCGGCGGCGTTGCGGAGACGGTGTCCGCCGGAAACCCACCACCTGACTTTGCTCGGAAACGCCCTCTGGATGCCTCTGGCCCGGCGGATGCTGGATTTTGACTGCTTCATTGAAACCGATCCGAGGCGTTTTCTCGCTGACTGCGCTTTCCGCCGCACCCTGCTTGACGAAATTTCTGCGATGCGCTGCGACCTTCTTCTTCAGCCCCGGTTCCACCGCGAACTCCTGCTGGAGGACCTGATCGCCATGGCTGCCGACGCGCCGGAGGGCCTCGCTTTCAGCGGCACGACGCGGCATATCCGGAAGCGCCGCCTCCTGCACCCCTGGAACCGTCCGTACAGCCGCCTGGCCGACGCCGGTCCGCTGCACGATGCGCACGAGCTCGTCAAGAACCGCTGCTTTCTCGATATTGCGGCTCCCGGCGGGGGACCGGTTCCGAATCCGTGGCTGGATCGCCCCCCGCTTCCGTCCGCGCTCAACAGTCTCGCCGGCTGTGTCGTGATCCTGCCGGGCGGCGGAACACCGGGCCTGAGCTGGCCGTCCGCCGGTTTCGGCGCGCTCGCGGCACAGGCGGCCGGACGGGGACTGCCGGTCGCCGTCGCCGCAACGGAGGCGGAGCGGGATACGGCGGGGGAGGTGATCGCCGCCGCGCGCATTCCGGCCGCGAACCTGGCCGGCGAGCTTGATATCGGCGCATTTGCGGCATTGATCGCGAATGCCTCTTTGGTCATCGGCAACGACACGGGGGGAACTCATATCGCGGCTCTCTCCGGTGTGCCGTCCCTCGTCATTCTCGGCCAGGGGCAGCCCGGAATTTTCCACCCATACCCGCAGGAGGACACCGGAGTCCCCGGCATCCTTCGTCCCGTCTCTGCCGCCATGCCGCCGGTTCCGTGCGCCGGCTGCTACTGGGAGTGCCGTTACCGCAATACGCCGCGCGAATACCGCTGTCTCCGGCAGCTGCCGGTCGAAACGGTCGCCGCCGAACTCGAAAAACTGATGGCGTGGCCGGAGGCGCGGCCTTCATAAGTGGACGGCCCGTTCGGCCGCCGCAGGCCGGGCTGGAAGCGCAAATCGATCCGCGAGGAGACCCTGACCCGGCCGGTCCTGAGGCGGGTTCAGAACAAGCGGAACCGGCCGGCTCCAGGCGGCGGCTGCTACAGCGCGGTGGGCTGCTTCTTCATGGCCTCCCGCAGGGCGTTCGAGACATGCAGGGGATTCGATCCGGCGACCTTCCCGCATTCTTGCGGAACGCCTGCTGAAATGCGGCTATCACTATTATTATCTCGGGGACCGCCGGGTGGTGTATCTGGTCGGTAGCGTCACCCGCCGTTTTCTCTCTGCCTCGAAGAACGACCGCCTCCGCCTCGAGAGTCAGGTCTATTACCACCGGACCTGCCGAACGCCTCCGGAGCGGAACTGGCGCTGTACCGTTTTGCGAACCGGCTGTTCTCCGGAGTGACGGAACCGCTGGTGCACCGGCCGAAACGGCTCCCTGTCCGTCTCCTCCGCGGCGGAGGCCGCTGAACGGCGGCGCAAATCCGCTGAAAATCGAAAGTTCCGCTTGTTTTTTTACGGAAAGCGGGCTATATTATTCCAACTGTATGGGAAGGGGTCTCCGGCATCGGCTTGATTTTGTGGAATTCGGTCGTTATCAGCATCCGGGCACAGGTCCGGGGGTTGATACCGGGATTCCGCGGGTCGAAGAGTGTTCACTCAGATGGTCCGGAGTACGCCTTTCCTCAAGTTGGCCAAACATGAGAAAAGGAAAATCAAACATGGCTGAAGAAAAAATCGTATTCCAGTTCGACGGCAAGCGCGAGATGGAAATCTCCACCGGCAAAGTCGCCGGCCTCGCCAACGGCTCCTGCCTCGTCCGCCTGGGGGACACCATCGTGCTCGCGGCGGCCTGCTCCGGCGCTCCGCGCGAAGGCACGGACTTCTTTCCGCTCCAGGTAGACTACCGTGAGAAATACTCCGCTGCGGGCAAGTTCCCCGGCGGCTACATCAAGCGCGAAGGGCGCCCCTCCACCAAGGAGATCCTGACCTGCCGCATGATCGACCGGCCGATCCGGCCGCTCTTCCCCGAAGGGTTCTTCGATGAAGTGCAGATTTCGTGTGTGCTGCTCTCCGCCGACGGCGTGAATGAGCCGGACGTGCTCGCGATGGTCGGCGCCTCCGCGTCGCTGATGCTCTCCGACCTGCCGTTCGACGGCCCGATCGGCGCGGTCCGCATCGGCCTGGTCGACGACAAGTTCATCGTGAACCCGAACCGGGCGGAGATGGCGAAGAGCAGGCTCGAACTCATCTACGCCGGCCGTCCCGACCAGGTCATCATGATCGAGGGCGAGTCGGATTTCGTCACCGAAGCGCAGATGAAAGAGGCGATGTACCTCGCGAACGAGGCCGTCAAAAAGCAGTGCGAGGCCCAGATTGAGCTCGCGAAGCGCGCCGGCCGTGCCAAGAAGGAGTACAAGCTCTATCTCGTGCCGGAGGAACTCGCCTCCGCAATGCAGAAATTCTGCGCCGGCCGCATCGAAGGCGTCTGCACGATTCCGGGCAAGGAAGACCGCATGGTCGCGATGGACGCGCTCCGTTGCGAGGTCCGCGAAGCGCTGCGCGGCGAATTCGCCGACATGAGCGACGCGAACTACGGCTTCATGACCGCGATCGCGTTCGACAACCTCGTCTGCGAAACGACCCGCAATGTGATTCTTGAGAAGCAGTTCCGCCCGGACGGCCGTTCGACGACCGAGATCCGGCCGCTCTCCGCCGAAGTCGGCGTCCTGCCCGTGGTCCACGGCAGCGCGCTCTTCTCGCGCGGCGAAACCCAGGCGCTCGTGCTCGCGACGCTCGGCAACGAGAAAGACGCGCAGGAGGCCGACGACCTCACCAGCGAAACCGGCTTCACGAAGAAGCGTTTCTATCTGCACTACAACTTCCCGAACTTCAGCGTCGGCGAAGTCGGCCGTATCACGGGCCCGGGCCGCCGCGAAATCGGCCACGGCAACCTCGCCGAGCGTTCGGTCGCCAAGGTTGTCCCGGCGGATTTCCCGTACGTGGTCCGCTGCGTTTCCGAGATCATGAGCTCGAACGGCTCGACCTCGATGGCTTCGGTCTGCGGCGCGA
>JABLYX010000030.1 GCA_018265615.1 Lentisphaeria bacterium | reverse complement strand
CCTCCATGATGTTAAAACACAACCGGCCCCGGCAGTCTCACGACCGCCGGAGCCGGTGACGAACAGGATTATCCTGATTTCGTGGAGGTAATATATCAATGAAATTCGTTGAACTACATCAAGTTATTCTATCATTTCCGATTCCACTGATACAGGGAGCTCTAAAAAAACGCGCCGACTGTACTCCAATCGTGTTGATAATATAGTGAGACTGCCGACTCGAATCGGTTGATCGAATTTTATTTTTGCTGCTAAATTATAAATCAAATTTTTTCTTGATGGTATTGATTCCCTCAGTGATTGCATTTTTGTAGGATTCGAGCATTTTACGGTCTTCTCCTGTAATTGTTCCTGATTTCACGATCTCAGTATTTGCTTTATATTCTTTAGGAGATATTGCTTTGAATTTTGATGCAGCTTCATGTAGTTCTTCTAAAAGAGCTGCCTGATATGACAAATAACGTGCATTGACTCTAGCCGTAACAATATCAAAATCAATTGTGAGAATATCACGGTGTGGACAGTTTTTTGGACAACCGATAATATCACATGATTCATGATAGTTCTTTATTGCCTCAAGGACGATTTCATTGGCTTGGCAAAAGCCTTTGAAGAAAGAACGAATTGCTTTCGTATTATGCGGATGTTTTTCTGCTCCAACTCCCCAACAGGAAAGGAGTGTATCAGTTAAATTCTCGGTTTCTTTGAAAATTTTAAATAATTCAAGCCTTGATTTGCGATATGATTCCGTTTCGTGGCTTCGGTAATCTCCGCAGCCGAAACACAGTACGGCAGCCAGTGCAACGATGAACAAGGGCCATTTCATTGCATTTCCCTCCTTTACAAACCGTGGTTGCTGAGGAACTGGACGCCGACGCCGAGCCATTTCCTGATCCAGGGGGCATTGATATTGTCGTTGTAGACCCATTTCTCATTGCCGGTGTTGTATGGCGGATCGCTGTAAATGCATTTGATCTTTCCCTCATAGCGAGGGAGCTAGGCTTTCAAGGCTTCGAGATTGTCGCCCTTGATGATCATGTTTTCGCTGCCGTTGTCTTCGGTGTGTTGCCCTTTTTCGTCAAAGCTGTATTTACGATCCAGCACCCGGAACGGCACTTCCAGATGGTGGTTGATGACTTTATCTTTTCCAATCCATTCCAGTGTCGGCATTTAGTTCCGCTCCTCTTTCTCGCCCTGGCGGACACATTCATTAAGCGTTTTTCCGGACGCATTGCGCCACCATTCCCAACCATTCATGTTGCGGCCGTAAACTAAAGTTGAAGCTCCGGAAGGAGATGAGAATTTATAATCCTGAGTAAAGACGAGTTTTTCCCCCTGCTGTTTCAGCACTCCGGTTTGCTGTAGCTTTTCCCTCATATTAACCAGCGTAGAGTTTTTCTTGCCTGCCTCAGAAAGCGCCGGCGCACAAACAGAACCGGCAAGGACGTAGAAACCATCGTCACGGGCAACGAGTTGAGCGTCCACGTCACCCTTGGTGCTTTTGCAGTAGAAATGTTCTTCTTTACTGGCTTCTTCGGTGTGAATCTTGTTGAAAATTCCCCCATATCCGAGGACTTCGGTAAGGGCAACAATCTGATTGTAGTAATCGGCAAAATCGGAACGCTTGGCTGGTTCCACCTGGGGTTCCTCTTTGCAGCCTTTATTACCATTATCGAGTTGGAAATTTCCTGCCTCTGTCGCCTTCTGGATCAGCATCCACTCCAGGTATTCGATTTCGGTTGATGAAAGGCTGTTGTCCTTAGTGACGAAGTAGAGGACGTTTTTCCAGTAATCCTTCTTGCCGCCCTTGTTGTGTTCCTTGATTCGTAATCCCATACGGCGAGTCTTCCCGATGTAAACCCGCGGTTCTCCCTCTTCATTTTCACCTACAATCAAATACACTGCCTGGAACTTCGCTTCCGGGCAGTGGTCGAGGAGTTCTTGGCGATCACGAGGGACAACCAGTACCCGCATCAACTGTGTGGTAAACTCCGCTCTGCGGAAACCACTCGGGATTCCTTCCAGAAGCTCAATCTTAATTGTCTTGATTTTCAGGTTCTCTCGCTGTGTCATAATTTCTGCTTTCGATCATGAAATTTCTTTGAAATATACTGCCCGTCAAGCAGAAATGCAATTTAAAATCTCACAGATGCAGGAGATTATCTTCTTGTTTGGTTGATTTTTCAATATATGCTAATATCAATTAGATATAAAATAAAATTAAGAATTCTTTTGACATTTTTCATCTTGAAAGCGAACCGAAAATAAAGGTTTTCGGAGATGGTTGCAGTTTTTTGAAATTTTCCTGCGGAGCGGGTTGCAGTTTACCCTCAGAATTGTGGTTGCAGTTTGGTTGCAGTTTTGCGGAAATTGGAGTGGTTTCTGAGGGTAACGTGTGGTAACTGTCGAAAATGCGGAAAATAAAAAATCCAGCGAAGTTCGAATTTGTAACCTGCTGGATTTCAGTGCTTTAAGATGGAGCCAATGATCCGAATCGAACGGACGACCTATTCATTACGAGTGAATTGCTCTACCGACTGAGCTACATTGGCTTGTTGTCCTCATAAAATAATCCGATTTGAGGAAATTTCAACTTCTTTTCGGGAAAAAATCAGTTTTTTTGTTCCGACACTCCGGTGTCTGTTTCCGGAGGACGGCTCTTGCGGCCCGATAAAGCCGCTTTGGAGAAGAGGATTCGGTGCTGGGGCAGCGCGAACTGCTTTGTGTACTGCTCGAGCTCCGGATTTCCCGTTCCCGCGGCCGCCAGCGTGAAGAGCGGCGCCGCGCTCTGCACAGCAAAGGGACGGATCTGCGGATTCGGCCAGCTCTCCGGCGCCGGGTAATAGGGTTTCAGGTAATCCAGCGCTTTTCCCAGTTGCGGGAACTCCTTCCACAGGTCGATCCCCTCTCCGCGGACCAGCTCCGCCGTGCAGGCGAAGGCGAAGAGGTTGTAGGTGCTGTAGGTCAGCGAAAGCGTCCGCGCGAGCTCCGCCGGCTGGCTCCCGTCCGCTTTGATGTGGGTCGGAATCCGTTTGCGGGTCAGGTTCACCTGCCGGGCGATCCGTTCCGGTTCCCCCGCGAAGCGCGAAAATGCGATTACCTGTGCGTCGAACCAGCTGCCGTGATTGTTGTGCTTCGCTTCTTCGTCCTTTCCGAACGGATGGGTCGTCAGCCATTTCGTGTAGTCTGAAAACCAGGATTTCAGGCCGGCGAGGTCTGCGGCGCTCCACGACGGGGATTCCGGGAGGTGCGTCACGGCATCCAGCAGGAAAATCAGGCTGTTCGTATCGATGATCCCGATTCCGCGCCCGTCGGTCACGCCCCGGACAAACTGCGCGTAACGCAGGTTCGGATTCATGCGCGTTTCCGGGGCGATGAACCAGGTGCGCAGCAGCGTTCCCGCCTTCTCCATATACTTCGCCTCTCCGGTTGCGTAACCGCAGAGGATCAGCGTCGGAACCGCCGCGCACAGTTGTTCGAGGCGCATGTTGTCATAGGTGTAGAACTCCGGGTTCGTTTCGCCGTCCCGCGTGATGTACGGCAGCCCGTCCGCCGTTTTCGGATTCGGCCAGGAGTAGGGAGCCAGGCTGGTGTAATCATGCAGGTCGCCGCTCGGCGGAGGCGTCTTTTTATCGGTGACGCTGACCGGCTTCATGGCGAGACAGCGGTCGGCGTCGGCTTTCAGCAGCGCGAGCGCCTCCGGATTCGCGAGCAGGTCGGCTTTGACCCGCTCCCAGACTCCGTCTTCAGTCAGCAGCGGGGTTCCGGCGGCAAGGAGCCCCCCCTGGAGAACGGCGGCCAGTGCGCAGAGAACTTTTTTCGTCATGGTTCAACTCCCGGTTGATGTTTGGATCGCCTTCAGGAAAGATAGCACGGATCGGACGGTTTTCCATGGTTTCCGGCTGGAAAACGGTGGAAATTCCGCGACGCGGCTGTATGTTATGGCTGAACATGAACCCATGAGGCGCAATCGATGCATGAAACGGTGATTTTGACTTTCGACGATACGCTTGCAACCCAGTTCGCTGCGGCGGAGCTTGTGAAGCGTCACGGTTTCGGCGCAACGTTTTACGTCGGCCGGTTCCGGGAAGCATATGCGGAGCCCGAGGTGCGGGCGCGGCTCTCCGCGGGAGAACTGCGCGAGCTCTCACGCGCGGGGTTCGAAATCGGGAACCACTCCGTCACCCATCCCGATTTTTCACAAAAGAGCGCGGCCGAAATCAAAGAGGAGATCGCCGGAATGGAGCAGATGATGGCCGCCGCCGGACTCCCGCACCCGCGCACATTCGCCTATCCGGGCGGACCGTTCAGCGAATGCGCCGCCGCGCTGCTGCGGGAACGCGGCTATGTCGTTGCGCGCACGAATGAGCACCGCGCATACCGTCCCGCGGAGGATTCCGAAATGCGGATTCCCGCCTTTCCGGTCGCGGACAAATATCCGGGGATTTTCGGCCGGGCGATGGCGGAGCTCTCCGCGGAGACACCGGTGGTCCTGATCTACCACGGCGTACCGGATCCCTCGCCGCATTGCAGCACGTCATGGAGTGATTTTTCCGGCCAGATGGAGGCTCTGAAAAAACGCAAATGCCGTGTCACGGGGCTGCTGGAATATTTTGCTTCCTCCGGAAAATTGTAAAAAGATTGTATTTTTTCTTGCATATCTCCGGTTCGGGTGGAATATTCTCTGCATGACCCATTATTCCGAAAGGGGGAACCGATGAAATTTGCAGCGCTGTTGATCGTGCTGGTTCTGCTGATCGTGCTGGTGCCGACCTTTATCTGGTTCGGCTGCCGTATCGAGCCGGGGAACGGCGAGATCGCCGTCATGATCCGGAAAACCGGCAGGCCGCTCCCGGCGAACGAACTCATTGCGCGTTCGCCGGACCGGCAGGGCATTCAGCTCGAGGTGCTTGGCGAGGGACGTTATTTCCGCAATCCGTATACCTGGGACTGGGAGATTCATCCGATCGTCGACGTTCCGGCCGGAAAGTTCGCGGTGCTTGTCCGCAAATACGGCAAAGACCTCGAAGGGGGCAAGATCATCGCCCCGGATGATGAGAGCAAAGGCGTTCTGCGCGAGGTGCTCGGAACCGGCCGCCACCGCGTAAATCCCTATGCGTATGAAGTCAGGGTTTACGACGACGTGAAAATCATGCCGGGATTTGTCGGCGTCGTGACCTCGGTTTCCGGTGACGATGTGTTCAACGGCATCCGCAACGACAACAAATTCCAGCACGGCTTCCTCGTGCAGCCGGGCCGCAAGGGCGTATTGGCGACGGTGCTGAAAGAGGGGACGCACCGCATCAACCCGTTCATCTACAGCGTCGCGCTGGTCAACATCCAGAGCCAGCGGCATGAATTCAGCGGAAACGACGCGATTTCATTCCTGACCGTGGACGGGTTTTCGGTTTCGCTCGAGGGTACCGTTGAATTCAACATCGACGAAGCGCTTGCGCCGCGTCTTGCGCACGAGGTCGGCAGCATGGAGGACATCCTCAAAAAGCTGATCCTGCCGTCGGTCCACGGTTTTGCGCGCCTCGAAGGCAGCAAGAAGGCCGCGACGGAATTCATCATCGGCGAGAGCCGCCAGGTGTTTCAGACCCAGCTTGAGAAGTATCTGCGCGACAACTGCAAAAAGTGGGGCGTCGCGATCAACTCCGTGCTGATCCGCGACATCATTGTGCCGCAGGAGGTCGCCGAGATCATCCGCAACCGCGAGCTCGCCCAGCAGGAGGCGCGCAAGTACGCCGAGCAGATCGAGCAGGCCCGCTCCGAAGCCGAGCTCCAGAAGCAGAAGATGCTCGCCGAGCAGAACAGCCGCAAGACCGAGGCCGAAACGCTCCGGCTCACCGCCACGATTTCCGCCCAGCAGAAGCAGATGGAGCAGGTCATCGCGGCCGAAACCGAATTCAAGGTGGCCGAGGTTTCCCTGAAGACCGCAGAGGCCGACGCGCAGGCCGCGCTCAACGCCGCCGAAGCGGAGCGCAGCGTCATTGCCGAACGGAATCTGCGTGAAGCGGAAGTGCTGGCGCGGCAGGTGCAGGCGTACGGCGGCGGCGAGGCGTACATCCGGGCGATGCTTTACCAGAAGCTTATGCCGGGGATCCGGTCGATCATCAGCAACAGCGCCGGGAGCGGATTGTTCGGGCTCCCGGTTTCCGCAGGAACAGTGCGCAGCGCAGGAGGTGCCGAATGAGCCAGCCGGAAGAGAAGAAAGCCGCGATCAAGTCCCCCGTCGGGCCGCTGCTTATGACGCTTGTATTGTTCGTTTTTGCGATTCTGGCGGCCTATCTCGCGTATCTGTGGTTGTTCTGCCGCTTCTACGTTCCCGCCGGGCACATGGCGGTCGTGACCGCGAAGTCCGGCAAAACGCCGGCCTCCGGGACGATCCTCGTCGAACGCGGCGAAAAGGGCATCTGGCGCGAGGTTCTGGCCGAAGGGCGCCACTTTCTCGACCCGATTCAGCATGATGTGAAAATCGTCGAGGCGGTCACCATTCCGCTCGGCAAGGTCGGCATCGTGACCGCGAAGGTCGGCAAGGAGCTCGCCCCCGGCGAAATCATCGCGCCGGACCGCGAAAGCAAGGGCGTCTGGCGCGACGTGCTCGGCCCCGGCGTCTACCGGCTGAATCCGGAGGGGTACAGCGTGGAGATCGTCGATGCGATCAACATCCCGGCCGGTTATGCCGGAGTCGTGACCTCCCAGAGCGGAACGGAAGCGAAGCCGGGCGAATTCGCGAAGCCGGGCGAACGCGGCGTGTTTTCGGACATCCTCCAACCGGGGCTTTACTACCTGAACCGCTATGCGTATCAGGTCAATGTGATTGAGATCGGCATGAATCAGGTCACGATGGCGGCCGGCTCGAACGAGAGCATGGTTTCCACCCGCAGCCGCCTTTCAAATGCGACCGACGCGCTGGCGGAGCTCGAGTACAACACGCTGAATTTCCAGAAGGAATTGCGCCGCGAGCGTGCCGTGGAGCAGCGGAAGTCCGCCCCGGCTCCGGCCGTCACCGCGAAATCGAAGCGGCCGGCTCTCGGGGAATCGCCGGCTTCCGGAGCACTTCCGGCCGAAGCGCAGATCTTCGGTGTGAGCCGCGCGGTCGAATTTCCGTCGCGCGACGGCTTCAAGGTCGCGCTCGACATGACCGTCGAATTCGAGCTCATGCCGGAGAATCTCGCGAAAATCTATCTGATGTACGGGGATCTTCCGCAGGTGGTCGAAAAGATCATCCTGCCGCAGGTGCTTTCGGTATCGCGGCTCAAGGGATCGAGTTACCGGGCGCAGGATTTCATCATGGGCGAGGGACGCGAAACGTTCCAGTACGATCTTTCGCAGGTGCTGGGCGAAACGCTCGCGGGGCGCAGCATCCTTGTGCACAACGCGATCATCCGCAACGTGGATATCCCGATCAACATTCTTTCGCCGATCCGCGCCGTCAGCCTGGCCAGGGAGCAGAACCTGACCAATGAGTCGCTGCAGGGAACCGCGAAGAAACTCGCGGAGCTCAATATCGAAACCGAGCTCATCGAGCAGCGCCGCCGCGAAGTAGGGCAGGAGACTGAAAAGCTCGTTGCCCGGATCGCCGCCGAACGCGACCAGGCCGTCGCACAGCTGAAGGCCGAAACCGAGCTGACCGTCGCGGGGCTCAAGCTCAGGAAGTCCGAGATCCTCGCGAAAATCGCCCGGCTGAAAGGCGAGACCGAGGTTAAAACCCGCTTCCTCGTGAACAATGAATCCGCCCGGGGCGAGCTCCTGAAAGCCGAAGCGCTCGGCGGAGCCGCGAAGCTTTCGGAGCTGAAGATGGTCGATTCCCTGAATCCGCAGGTCGAGACCCGCATCATCTACGCCGGTCCCGGAACCCTCTGGACCGATCTGAAGTCGGGAACCCTCCCGATTCCCGCGCCTTCCGCCGGGCAGTAGCCGCGGGAACGGGTGAAGCATTTGATCCGGGTCCGACTCTGCGAGCCGGGCCCGTTTTTCATGCCGCGGCTGCTACGGTGTTTGATTGCGGGAAGCGCGGAAGGCGGCGGGCGGGGTTCCGTAGAAGCGTTTGAAGGTACGGGAGAAGTGGAACCGGTCTTTAACGCCGATTTCTGAGATGATTTCATCGATTTCGAGATCGGTCGATTCGAGCAGGCGGGCGGCCTGGGCGTACCGCAGATGCAGCAGATACTGATGCGGGGTGCAGCCCGCGACCTCCCGGAACCGGCGGATGAATGCGTTCGGGGCGAATCCGGCCCGCGCGGCGAGGGCCGGGATGTCGAGCTCGCGGGCGGCATGGCTGCGCATCCAGTCGCAGATGCGGGTGATGCGGCGGTCGCGGTCGAGCTCGTACAGCGCCTGTTGCGGCAGGCGGGCGAGCGCGGTCGCCGCGAGCGCGAGGGCGGCGAGGTCGAGCTTACCCGGGTTCCGGTTTTCTGTGACGAGGCGGCACGCTTCTTCGAGGAGCGCGCGAAGCTCCGGCGTCAGTTCGATGCGGTTCAGCCGGTATTCGGGGTTTCCGAAAAACGATGCGGCTTCGAAGTGGATGTAGAACTGGTTGACCGGAGCCCCGTCCCAGTAAGTGACCAGTTCCGGATACGGCGGCAGCAGATAGAGCGCGTCGGGCCGGAGTTCAACCGGCTTCCCGTCGAGGATCACGCCCGCGCCGGGCGCGTCGTTCCAGTAGAGCCGCCAGCAACCGCCGGTCAGCAGGAAGCGGTTCCAGAATTCCCGCAGCCGTGTGATCCACACGCCTTCGAGTTGAAGCTGCCGCCCGGCGGGGAAGTCGATGTTTGTTTTATTCATATCTCGTTCGACTTTATTCATAGGGATTCGGTTGTAAATATTCATATTATATTGTAAAATATAAACAGCTTCCGGATTTTTTTCAAACGATAAAGGAGAAGAAAAAATGGGAAAAGGCGATACTGCGTGGTTTGTGCGCGACCGTTTCGGCATGTTCATCCACTGGGGGCTTTACGCGCTGCCGGCGCGGCACGAGTGGATCCGCCATACCGAGCTGATTCCGAATGAGGATTACGAGATCTACTTCGAAATGTTCGACCCCGACCTCTTCAATCCGAAGGAGTGGGCGAGAGCCGCGCGGGAAGCGGGGATGAAATACTTCGTCATTACGACCAAGCACCACGAGGGGTTCTGCCTCTGGGATACGAAATACACCGATTACAAGGCGACGAACACACCGGCCGGGCGCGATCTGCTGCGCGAGGTCGTCGATGCGTTCCGGGCCGAGGGGCTGAAAGTCGGCTTCTACTATTCGCTGCTCGACTGGCACCACCCGGATTTTCCGATCGACCGGATCCATCCGCTGCGCAATCTCCCGCCGGAGGAGATCGCAAAACTCAATGAGACGCGCGATATGAAGCGTTACGCACAGTACATGCGCGACCAGGTCACGGAGCTGCTGACCGATTACGGCCGGGTGGATATCATCTGGTTCGATTTCTCGTATCCGGGCGAGAACGGCAAGGGCCGCGACGACTGGGAGTCCGGGAAGATGTACGAGCTCGTACACCGGCTCCAGCCCGGGATCATCGTCGACAACCGCCTCGACCTGCCGGGCTCCGGCGACATCGAAACTCCGGAGCAGTTCACTCCGGACAGGGGGATGGTCGACGCGGGTGGAAACCCCGTGGTCTGGGAGGGGTGCCAGACCTTTTCGGGCTCATGGGGATATTTCCGGGACGAGGCGAGCTGGAAAACTCCGCGCATGTGCATTGAGATGCTCGTCAACCATGTTTCGCGCGGCGGCAATCTGCTGATGAACGTCGGCCCGACCTCACGCGGTTACATCGACCGGCGCGCGCTGGACCGTCTTGCCGCGTATGGCGAGTGGATGAAATACAACTCCCGTTCGATTTACGGCTGCGGACAGGCTCCGGCGGAGTTCGAGGTTCCGGAGGATTGCCGGTTCACCTGGAATCCCGAAACGGGGCGGCTCTATCTGCATTGCCTCGTCTGGCCGTTCAAGCACATCCATCTTGCCGGGATGGCGGGCCGGGTGAAGTACGCGCAGCTGCTGGCCGACGGCAGCGAGATCCGGATCCGCGCGGAGAAGAAGGACAACCTGAACAGCCGCACGCCGGAGGGCGCGCTGACGCTCGAGCTGCCGGTACTCCTGCCGGAGCAGGGGTGCGAAATCCCGGTCATCGAACTGGTTCTGAAGTAGTCCCGGGCAAGGCCGTCCGCCCGCGTTCGACAGCGGGCGGCGCGGCGAAATGCACGCCGCCGGGGCCGATGAGGTAGAGCCCCGGCCGGTCGGCGCGGAAGGTTCCGAGAAGGCCGGGGGTATGGAAGACGGCGGCGCGGGTCCCGTCCTCGAATTCCACCGCCTGGAGCTCCGGCGTGTTCGACAGGATCTTTCCGCCTTTCCAGGCGGCGGTTTCTCCGGGGGTCGCCTCCGGCAGTATGATGTATTCGTATTTCGCGCCCCGGCACCGGGTTCCGTGATCGATCACGAGGGTGAACAGCTCTTTGCGGTCCGGCGCGGGCGTCTTGATTCCGCCCGAGATGCAGCGCCAGTCCCCGTCACGGAATCCGCTGCGGTCGGCGAGGTGCTGGCCGATGTATCCGGTTCCGTCATGCCAGAACCAGCCGTCGCCGCATTTGGTTTCCCCCTTCTTCAGGCGGGATTCCACGGTTGTCGCGACCGGGTATGGACTTTCGGAATCGATTCCGCAGCCGAGTGCGAAGATTGCGTTGCGGTCGAAAAAGCAGGCCTTTTTCGCCTTGACTCCGTCAAGCTCCATCGTGTAGACCGCCGCGCCGCGTTCGCCGTCGGAAACACCGCCCGTGAAAAACGATTCTCCGCGATAGCGCCGTTCGCGGCTCAGCGTCCGGTACGGATATCCGCCGGTGGACTGGATGCCCAGTTTGCGGCATTGCGCTTCATCGAGAACCGGTGTTGCGGGGAGCGTGGTTCCGGGCAGGCGCGTCCAGTCCCAGCAGCCGGCGATGTCGCGGTACTCGTCACCGCTTTTCATGAGCAGCATCGTGCCGTCGGATAGGTAACGGCCGAGTGCGTTGTCGCGGTTGATATAGTCCTCGGCCGGGGCGGTCCGGACCGAGTTCATCCGTACCGAGGCGTACCAGCCCGGACGGCGATGGACCATGTAATCGGAGTCCGGAAAATGGCGGTTTCCCGTGAGCCGGTTGATCCCATTCCGGTTGGCGTCGATGATTTCAGCATACTTTTCCGCTCCGGCGGGATCGCTCCTGCGCAGCTCGTCGAGAAAACGCAGAACCGCGGCCGCTTTGGCTGTCTGCTGCCCGCGTCCAAGCTGCCGTCCCTGTGCGAGCAAGTCGAAACGGCCCTTCCAGAGGATCCAGCGGTAGCCGTTGAAGACGAGGTGGCGCAGATGGTTCAGCCGTGCCTCGTCGAATGCGAACGGGGTGCCGGCCAGCAGCCGGTTCCAGCTGCTCATCTTTTCGAGGAATCCGAGCCCGTAATTGCCGAACTGGAGCTGCGGGCCGTGCTGGTGAAAGCTTCCGTCCGCCCGGATGCCCTCTTCATCTGAAAGCTTCAGCTCGGAGGTGATTTCATCGACGGCTTTCCGGGCGGTCGGGGCGTCGTTTTCGAGCAGCGCGCGCTTGAGGACGATTCCCGCCTGCCAGACCCGGTTCTGGCCGGTCCGGCCGAATTGCGCCTGACGGACGACCGCGAGCGCGGTTTTGCGCGTCTCCGGGGCCCGGAAGAGCTCCGGCGCGGCAATCATCGCATCGGCCATGTTCTCCGGAACCATGATTTCGTTCCACCACCAGTTGGCGGAACGGAAGCGGTTTCTGCACCAGTATTCCGCCGCGAGCCGCACGGCTCTCCCGGCAGCCCCGTCGTGATGGAGGCTTCCCGGCCCGGCCCAGGCGAAGGCGAGGAGCCGCATGCGGATGATGTGCGGGGCCGCCTCCCAGTTGCTGTGATTCTGCCCTTCATAATCGATGTCGGGCCAGCTGCCGTCCCCGCGGATGGAAGTGATGTATTGCCGCATCGTCTGTTCCGGCGGCAGCGGTTTCGCAAGGAGGTCGGTCTTCATGCGCCCGAGGACGTCCGTCACATTCCCGGCGGAGGCCGCGCATGCCGTCATGCAGACGAGCGCGGCGGACAATGCTTTCAGGAGAAGCTTCCGGTTCATTGTGCGCGGGCTCCGGCCCCGGTAAGGACATAGGTGATCCGGTTGGCTGTCTGCTTGAGCTGGCCGGGGTTCAATCCCGCGGCATGGCCGTCCCCGAACAGGGTGTTGGCGCGTCTTCCGTGGCGGAGCATGACTCCGCCGCCGCCGTCTTCGAGGTCGTTTTTGAAGCCCAGGGCACTGTAACCGTATTTCGAACTGGTTGCAACGTAACCGGTATCCGCGAGGACAACGGTTGCGGAGGGACGCCTGAACCGGTTGAGGTTCAATCCTTTGCCGTCTCCTGAGCTCCACCAGACGCCGTCGCCGCCGACATCCTTTTTGATGGCGCTCCAATTACTGCCCCAGGTGATCTGGCAGTAGCCGTAGCAGTAGCTGCTTGTGCTGACCGCCTGCTTCATCGCGCTCGGGCAGTCGATGACGGTTTCGGCCGATGCGGGCAGATACGGCACGACCCCGTACCGGTCGAAATAGAGCCGGGTCCCGTTGCCGGAGGAAGCATATTTCCAGCCGAGCAGCAGGTTGCCCCAGCTCGGCATCGTGCCGTCGGAGCTGACTTTCAGCAGGATGGGGAACATCCCTTTGTTGTCGCCCGCGTACTGGAGCATCGCCGTGCCGCACTGCTTCAGGTTCGAAAGGCAGTTTGCGGAGCGCGCCCGTTCCCGCGCCTGGTTCAACGCGGGCAGCAGCATGGCGGCGAGGATTGCAATGATTGCAATCACGACGAGAAGTTCGATCAATGTGAAATGTTTTCTCATGATAAAGGCATCCTTCATTTGAGGTTGAGTTTCCGGCAGCTGGAGTTGATGACAAGATCCGCGCCGACGAAGCGGTGCTCGGGGCGGCAGGAGGAGTCCTCCAGCCGTTGAATTGCATGGCGGAGTGCGGCGGCGCCCATTGCGCGCAGCGGCATGCGGATGTGGCTCACTGGCTGCTCCGTGAGCGGGTTGTCGCTTACGTCGTCGAAGCAGATGAGCGAAATATCGTCCGGGATGCGCATTCCGGCGCATTCGGCGGCGAGCATGAAGCCCGGGAGTTTGCCGCCATCCATCAGGAACGCCGCCGTCGGACGGTCCCTGCGCAGTTTTTCCGCCAGCTCCTTCACGGAGAGGTCGCGGTAGATCAGCTCTTCCGGCGGTTCGAGCTCGAAAGCGGTGAACGCCTGGTAAAAGCCGTTGATGCGCGGTTCGACGAGGTGCCGGGTACCGCGCCCCGCGATCATCGCGATCCGGTGATGGCCGGTCAGGAGGAGGTACTCCACCGCCCGCCCCGCTTCATGCTGATAATTCACGGCGAAGCAGGAGAATTTCGGATTGTCCAGATAGCGGTTGATGAAGACGACCGGAATTCCGCGGTCGGCGAGCTTTTCGTACTCCTGATACTCCTCATTGCGGATATTGATGACGAGCAGCGCGTCTTCCTCCCCTTTTTTCAGCTCGTCCGGGCTGCTGAAATTGGAAATGACGAGCCGGCAGTCGTACTCCTTCGCCGCCTGCTTGATTCCGTCGAGCAGATGCGGGTAGTAGTAATAGAGTCCCGGGGAGAGTTCGGAATCCACGCCGATGATCCGGCGGCGGTTCAGCTCCGGTTTGTCCGGCGCGGGAGAAAGCACCTCCCAACCGACGCCGGCCCGGCTGGCGATGTACCCTTTTTCCGCCAGCATCTGCAGAACCTTGCGTGCGGTCGTGCGGCTGATGCTGTATTTCTCTGCAAGTTTGTTTTCGGAGGGCATGAGCTGACCCGCCGGAATCAGCCGCCCCTCGATCTCCCGGCGCAGCATATTATATACGACATGATAAGCGATTTTCGGCATGGGCCAGGTCCGTTGTTTTATCTGTGCATGTTTATGTGAACTTGTTTATATTATGATGCAAACAAGTCGAAAAGTCAAGGGATGAAACGGAAAAAAAGTAAAAAAACGATATTCATGAGCAGGCAGAGGTTTCCTGCAAGGGAAATTTTTTCTGATAAAAAATGAATGTATGTTGAAATTTATTAAATTTAATATATTATATGATAAGAAATTATACAATTATTATTCTGGAAATCATATGTCGAATCTCTTTGGCCTGTCTGAGGCTGCCGCAATCGGACTTCACAGCTGCACGATCATGGCGGCCGATCCCGCCCAGGTGGTCAGCGCCCGTGGAATCGCGGCGGCGATGGATATCTCTTACGATCACACGGTGACGGTTCTGCACCGGCTGCGGCAGGCGGGGATCCTCGAAAGCCGCCAGGGGCCGCAGGGGGGCTTCCTGCTTGCGTATCCTCCGGAAAAGATGACCGCACTCATGGTATTTGAAGCGCTGGAAGGGACGCTCTCCGACCGGCGCTGCCTGTTCCGGAGCGTGAAGTGCGAGGACGGCTGCCGCCTGTTCGGCCCCATGCTCGACGCGGTCAATGAGATGACGCGCGAGTTTTTTTCACAGACCACGCTGGCCGACCTCGCCGGAAAAATGACGGTTATGACCGACCGTCTTGAGCTTGCCCGGAGCGGCGGCCGCCGGCCGGGTGCGGATACGGCGCAGAAGGAATGAAAAGAGCGGCCGCCATAGACACCGCTCTTCTCCTCAATCACCATTCTCCGGATCTGTTGATCAGCGGCAGTTGAAGCTGCACTCCAATCCGCCGGCGGAGACGATGAATTCACCGGACTCGAAGATGCGTTCTCCGGCGGGACCGGTGTAGGCGAGATCGCGCATTTTGTCCAGCTGGAATTGAACCCGGACGCTTTCGCCGGGGGCGAGTTCGACCTGCCGGAACGCGATCAGGCGGCGTGCGGGCTGGGTCAGCTCCGCTTCGGGGTCGGAGAGATAGAGGAACAGGGTTTCAACGCCGCGGCGCTCTCCCCGGTTCGAGACTTCGACGGTCACGAGCAGTTCCCCGGAAACGGCGAGTTTCGAGCAGGCGAATTCCGTGTAGCTCAGGCCGTAGCCGAACGGATACATGGGCGACTCTTCGAGGTCGTGGTAATATCCCTGGTCGGGACGCGCGCGGCGATGCTCGTTGTAGTAGACCGGAATCTGGCCGACGCTGCGCGGGAAGGTCATGGCGAGCCGTCCGCTCGGATTGCACGCTCCGGTCAGCAGGTCGAAGCAGGCGCGCGCCGCTTCCTGCCCGCCCTGCCAGAGATGCAGGATCGCATCCGCATACGGTTCGAGGTCCGCGTAGATGACCGGGCGCCCCGAGGTCACGAGCAGCACGACCGGCTTGCCGAGCGCGGCGAGCGCGCGCAGGAGCTCCCGCTGGACGCCGGGCAGGCCGATATCCGAACGCGAACAGTTTTCTCCGGCGCGGTTCCACTCTTCACCCAGGGCGACGAGGATGAGGTCGGCGTTACGGCCGGCTTCGACGGCGGCTTCCAGCTCTCCGTCTGCCGCGGTTTCAAAGCCGCAGCCCGGGGCCGCTGTGATCCGGCTTTGCGGGAAATAGCCGCCGATCACGTCGCACATCGTTTTTACGGTGGAGGGGTCGACGCCGCCGCGCCAGTTGCCGATGAGTGCCTCCGCATTTCCGGCGACGGGGCCGACGAGCGCGACCGAACGGACTGCATGCGGATCGAGCGGCAGGAGTTTGTTCTCGTTTTTCAGCAGGACGGCGCATTGCTGCGCCGCTTTCCGCGCGGCTTCGCGGTATTCCGGCAGGAGAGTACTTTCGGAGGACGGGCGCACCTCGGTGTACGGGTGCTCGAAGAGACCGAGCCGGAATTTGACCCGCAGGATGCGGCGCACGGCTTCATTGACGACGGCGATGCCGATGCGCCCCGTTTTCACGAGCTCCGGCAGGCGGGTGAAGCAGTCGCTGACCATCTCCATGTCGTTGCCGGCAGAGAGACAGCTGATCGCGACCTTCTCCGGATCGGAGGAGTAGCCCTGCGCCTTGAGCTGCCGGAAGCTGTCCCAGTCCGAAACCACGAAGCCCGTGAAGCCCCACCGGCCGCGCAGCACCTCCGTCATGAGATAGCGGTTCACGACGGCCGGGGTTCCTGTGATGTCGTTGAAGGAGCTCATCAGCGTGAGCGCCCCTTCGTCGACGCCGGCGTGGAATGGCGGCAGATAGGTTTCATGCAGCATGCGGGCCGAAATATCGGTGTAGGCGTAATCGCGGCCGCCTTCGCTTGCGGCATATCCGGCGAAATGCTTCAGGCATGCCGCGACCGCGTCCGGCGCGGAGGGGTCGGCGGTCTGGTAGCCGCGCACGGAGGCGCGGGCGAAGACGCCGGAGGCGTACGGATCCTCGCCGAAGCTCTCCATGACCCGTCCCCAGCGCGGATCGTGCGGGATGTCGACCATCGGGGCGAAGGTCCAGTCGATGCCCTCGGAGGAGCACTCCTTCGCGGCGATCCGGCAGCCCGCTTCGACCGTCTCCGGGTTCCAGGTGCACGCCTGCGCGAGCGGAACCGGGAACGCGGTGCGCCAGCCGTGGATCACGTCCATGCCCCAGATGATGGGAATGCCGAGCCGGGTGTCTTCCACGGCGCGGCGTTGGAATTCGTTGCGTTTTTCAACTCCGCCGAAGTAGGAGAGGATCGAGCCGATGGTGGGGCGGAATTCGCCGCCGTCGCCGATGTTGTTCGGGTTCACGTCCGGCCCGATGGTGTTCTGGAGCAGCTGGTCGCTCTTCTCTTCGAGGGTCATTCGCGAGAGCAGGTCTTCAACGCGCTCCTCAACGGGGAGCGCCGGGTTGCGGTAAGGCGTCATATCGATGTTCCAATCCATTTTGCATCTGTATCACGGGAGAGACATAATATAATCCGTTCCGGCGGATTTTTGTATCGGGTTCCATGAATAATCGCGGATTTTTCATCGCCTCAGGCCGCCTGTGGAGGTGCAGACATTCAGCAGCGGCTCATCAATATGCTGGATGACGGGATAATCCGTACTGATCCGATGGGTCTGGGCGATTCCGTTCGGCGTCATCCGGGCGAAAATGACTGTCCCTTCCGGCAGAAAGCGGCGGAGACGGAAAAGTTCCGCTTCCATTTCAGCTGGAAACAGAGGACGGCTGTACTTGGCCCCCAGTTCGCCTGCGGCCCGGCCGAGATGGTAACGCTCCCGGGATTTCTCCAGAAAGTTGCCTGCCGCAGGGGTACGGGTCAGATTGCAGCAGGTGGAGTGCTTGAGGCCAGGTGCTTCAGCAATTCTCCAGGCCGCGGACAAGGGAACCTGCAAGATCGTTGTTTGCCATTGGAGTGTCCTCTGTTTCATATCCTGCTGCTTGACATGGATGAGAATATAATCCATCCATTCGGAGAAATCAAACCTGCTCCTCCGCTTTTCGAACGCCGTGATGATGGGAGGAGGAACAGTTAGTCTGTGCCCCTGATGGTCCGGTTGGCCCCGGAACGTGGCTGCCGCATCAAGGCAGAATGCGCATGCTGAACCGGATCTGCGCGTTTTCAAGCTCCCGCATCGGCAGGGGGACCGGCAGCTCATACGTCGTCCCGACCGGCGTCTGCTCCGGCAGGAGGGCGGCGTCCGCGAAGAAGAAGCTCCGGATATACATCATATCTTCCGGGAACAGGATCTGAAGGTAGATTCTGGCGAAGCCGGGCAGCGGGCGCAGCAGCCGGAACGCGATCCGTGTTTCATCGCCCTCCGGGCGGAACGAGGTGGCGAAGTAGCGGATCCCGTTTTCCGCAACCACCGGGGCCGACGGAACGGAACCGGCGTGGCGCCCTGTTTCCGGCTTGGGATCCGGTTTCTCCGGTTCGCCGCCGCGCCGGAAAAGGAACAGCGTGCGGCCGTCGTCGAGCAGCTCCTTCCGGACCGGGATCCACTCCGGATTGCGGAGAATTTCCCGGTGCTTTGCCAGCGGGAAGCTCATCTGGTCCTCCCCGACGTGATAGGCGAGGAATTTCCCCTCCGGACAGGCTTCGCCGTAGAGCGGGTTCCGGAACAGGAACTGCGGGGCGACCGCGAGGCTCGCGTTGACCGGTTCGCCGGGAGGAATCTGCTGCCGCATCCCGGCGACCGCTTCGCGCACATCCGAGAAGCCGGAGAGCCTGCCGAAGTTGTTCTTGCCATAGAAGCTCTCTGCGAAAAAGATGTGGGCGAACAGGGCGCAGCCGACGGTTCCGGCGGTCATGGCAAGCCGCGTATTCTGCCTGCGCGCCCCGGTCAGCTGCCAGCTGAGCAGTCGCGCGAGGCGGCCCTCCGCCCTGACACGGCGGACGCCGAGGACGAGCGCGACGGCGAACATCGCGACCGTTTCGACCTGGTACTGATGCACGAGGTTCACGATCGTTTCACTGCCCCGGATGAAGTTGAAGCCGAGCAGGAACGCCCCGGCGCCGAGCAGCCACGGCCGGTTCAGGGCTCCCGGAAAGAAAGGCAGCAGCAGAAGAAGCACGAATTGCAGGTTCTTGACCCGGAACACCTGTCCCCAGAACTCCGCCGGACGTGTGAAGGGAGAGAGGAGGATGTCGGTGATGCCGCCGCCGAGCTCCTGGAACTGGCCGTAGAAGATGTAGTCATTCCCGGCGAAATGCGGAATGAACACCTTCAGGCAGAGCAGGAACCAGACAAGTCCGATTGCTCCGTACAGGATCCCGTCCCGCCGCCGTTTTTCAAGGAAGCTCACGACTCCCCAGCCGAACCAGAAGATCCCGACCGTCTCCTTGAGCGTCAGCGAAAAGAGGAACACGAGGAACGCGAGCCGGAACCGTTTCGCCTCGTAAAGCATGTGAAAGCAGAAGAAGACCGGGATGAAGAAGACGATTGCGTTGATTCCGTAGAACGCCGTGAAGTTCAGGTTCGCAACGGAGGGGCAGAGCAGCCAGACCAGGCCGAAAGCCGCCGCGTACGGCCGGGAGAAGCCCCGCTGCCGCGCGAAGCAGTAGAGCAGCCCCGCGCTTCCCCACAGCGCCAGCGCCCCGCTCGCGAACACCGTGTAGACCGACGGCAGCAGCCCGTAGGGCAGGGCCATCGTGAGGAAGTAGCCCGGCATGAAATGCCCCTCCGAGAAGTTGGGGCCGGGCCATGTGCCGCGCATGATGTCGCCGTGGAACGTGTGCCACGCGGTCTGGGCGTAGACACCCCAGTCGAGCATCGTGAGGAACATCCGGTCGTAGGCGTATTTTGAGGCGAGGATTCCGAGCACAATCAGCAGCAGCCCGGCCGCAAGGCAGAAGAAAGGGAGCCTGCCGAGATATTTCCGCGCGGTTTCGCCGTCGAACGCCCCGAGCATGGCCGCCCGGTAGACCGACAGCCCGGCGGCGGCGGCATACGCGATCAGCAGGTTGATGTTGAGCCCGAAAGAGAGGAACGGCAGCGTCAGCAGAAACGGGGCGAACACCTCGAGCACTGTCCGGGGACGGAACCGGAAAAGAAGCAGTTCGAAGAGGAGGATGCACCCCCCCAGCGGAAGCAGTCTCGGCAGTTGCTCGCCGAGAACGGCAAAGTGAACCATGTCGGTCACGGATACGTCGAACAGCACACGCGCCGAAGCGCCTCCGGCCAGGGCCAGGAGGGCGATTGCGCAGGGGAGGAGCAGCGGATGCGGTCTGGAACCTGCTGCCGCGGCCGTCGCCCTCCGCTTCATTTGCGCAGCTGCTCCACCAGGTCGATCAGCCGTTCCCGCACGTGGCCGAGCAGTTCGACCGCCAGCGCGGCATGCGAAAGCAGCGAATGCTGGAGCTCGCAGAGATGTTCGAGCCCGCCGACCAGTTCGTTGAGGTCCGCGAGCGCCCGTTTCCCGAGGCTGATCTTGAGGCCGCGGGCGGTTTCCGCATCGGTGTCGACGAAGTCCGCCGCGCGCGCGAGCAGTTTACCGAAGGCGCAGACGATGCCGAGTCCGTGCAGGTCGAGGTTCGACCGCAGGGTTGAGGCGCAGCAGACGTTCCACTCGGTCGCGAGCCGGTCGATTTCGTCGACGATTTCCGCGCCGGGCCGCCGCCGCGGGGATTCGTCCGCGTCGTCGTACTCTTCATCGTCCTCCTCCGGACGCTGCCAGAAGCGGAGCGAGTCGGGGTTGCCGCCGGTCGGCACGAGATCGGGGCGCGACAGCAGGCTGCTGAAAATCATATCTTCCTCGCCGGGAAGGTCGAGGCACCCCGGGAGCTCCCGGAAATAGCAGCTGATCCGCCGCTCGTCGCGCCGGATTTCCCGCTCCCACTGGAACTCGTTCCAATTTTCCTCGTTTTTTCTGTAGTCTGCCATGATGTGCCTCCCTTCTTTCTGAGGCTTCGGCCGATCCCCCCCGCCTATACTACGGGTGGTGTTCCGCCAATGCTTTCACCGCGTCTTCGCTCGGTTTTTCCCCCCACAGCCCTTCGAGGTTGTAGCGGTCCCGGATTTCCGGGGTCATGATGTGCACGATGACCGGGCCGAGGTCGATGAGGACCCAGCCGCTCGCGCTTTCCCCGGATTCCGAGAGCGGGCGCAACGCGAACTTCTCACGGATTTCGCGTTCGAGGAAGCCGGTCAGCGCCCTCAGCTGCGGCTCCGAATTCGCCGTGGCGATCACGTAGTAGTCCGCCACGGACGAGGTGGCGCCCACATGGATCTTCACGGTGTTTTCCGCGAGCTTCTCATCCACGCATTTCACACAGAAATCGGCCAGTTCGGCCGGACTAGGTTTTTTCTCGCTGGTCATTCGTTCTCCACTGTATAAATGTTTGTTGCGGATGTACTCCCCCACCCGTTGTGTGATTCCACTATTAATATGACGCATTTCCCGCCGTTTTGCCACATCGTTTCTGATTTTGGTCGAAGATATTTCGAAAAAAGCGCCCGAAAGCACACCGGAAAGCAGTTTTTCAACCAGCTGCTGCGGCCAGGAGCGGGAGAGCTCCGCCGCGTCCGCCGTTTCTCCCGGCCGCGGCCAGGTCAGGATCTCATAACGCTCCGCCAGCTCCCGCGCGTGCGCCCAACTGTGCAGCTGGCGCAGACTGTCGCCGCCGATCAGCAGCTGCAGCCGTTCGCCGGGCCGCTCTTTTTCGAGGGCCGCAAGCACGTCGAACGTGTAGGAGGGGCGCAACGCGAGGCGCGCTTCGATGTCGCACGCTTCGAGCCCCGGATGGCCTTCAGCGAGAAGCTTCACCATCGCAAAACGGTCCGCGAAAGAGGCGCGTTCACAGCCGTGCTTGTGCGGCGGATCGTAAGCGGGGGCCAGCAGCACCCGTCCCGTCCTGCCCGATGCAAGCGCTCCGAGGGCGATTCCGAGATGCCCCTCGTGGGGCGGGTCAAAGCTGCCGCCGTAAAACGCGGTTGCGGTCATATCGATTTTTCAGATCCTCCGTTTATTATTACATTAATTCGTTTTTGCGGAATTTCAATGGCATATCCGTGAAAACAGATTGACGAAACGGCAAAAACAGAGTATAGTTTGCGTCATACACGATCGATCACAGGAGATGTGTCTTTATGCTGAATTGGAAAAAACTGTCCGCGGCCGTGCCGGGACTTCTGCTGCTGGCCGGAGCCCTCGCCATGAATGCCGGGTGCCGCTCCGATGCGTATTACCAGGACCGCGCCGTGCAGCGTGCCCGCGAATACCTGCTGGAGAATGCGCCGGAGCTCACGGCGGAGCAGCTCTATTTTGTGAAGTACAACCGGCCGCTGCTGCTGACCGGGGATATCCTTCCGGCGGTCGTCGGGCCGGGGACGGCGACGGGTGAGCTCAAGCAGATCTGCGTGACCTGGCGGATCCCGGGGCGGGTGGACGATTACCTGGTTTACGGCGCATCGTCCGGCAGCATGCAGTACTGGTATCCAAACCGGCTGATCCGGAAAACGTTCCGGAAGTTCAGCCTGCCGATCGACTCCGCCATGACGCAGGCGCGCGCCTATTCGCAGAACTATCTGTACGGCCAGCTCGGAGTAGCCGAGTTCAACCGGGTCCGTTTCGATTTTCCGTATGTAATCGAAACGACGTTCACGCCGGTCTTCAACCCCTCCGGTTCGCTCGATCCGGAAGAGGTGGAGGAGCTCAAGGCCGCGCTGGAAGCGAAAACGCAGCTTTCCCTTGTCTGGAAGGTCGGTGACACCGGGGAGTGTGTGGTCTTCTGCGGATACGGGCGGGGGGACCTCGCCGGCTGGGCGATCAATTTCGGCGGAAAGATGCGGCAATCCGAGGTCGACGCCGCGACCGTCAGGGTGTTGAAGACGCCGGATGACGCGCAGACCCCGATCGAACTGCCGGAAAAAAACGACGGGGAGGAGCCCGGGACATCGCTTGTGCCGGAGCCCGTGGTAAAGCCCCCCGTCGAACAGAAGGAGGCCGGTCCCGATGCTTAGTATGACCGGTTTCGGCAAAGGCGAAGCTGAATTTAACGGAATCCGCCTCACTGCGGAGATTTCGAGCGTGAACCGCAAGCAGCTTGAGCTGCGGGTTTCGGCTCCCTCCGAGCTTTCGGAGTTCGAGCCGCTGGCGCGCAGGTTGGTCGGCGAGGCCGTCAGCCGCGGCGCGGTCCAGCTGCGGGTCAGCTGTACATCCCCCGCCGGCGGAGCGCTGCGCGGGACGGTCGACGCCGCATTGCTTGCGTCGCTGATCGAGGCCGCGCGCACGGCGCGCCGGGCGGCGGGACTGGACGGGGCGGTTCAGGTCGAACAGCTCATGCAGATTCCGGGCGTGGTCACCTCGGCCCTGCCGGACACGGATTCGCCCGGCATGGCGGAGGCGTATGAAAAAGCCGTCTCCGCCGCAATCGCGGAATATCAGGCGATGCGGAAACGCGAGGGTGACGCGCTCAAGCGTGATCTTGAAGCGCGCGAGAACATGCTTGAATCGCTCGTGGCGGAGATTGAGCCGCTTGTGGCGGAGATCAATGCGGCGATCAAGGCGAGGCTGCTCGAAAAACTTGAGTCGGAGAAGCTTCCGACTCCGGCGGACGATGAGCGGCTGTTGAAGGAGGTGCTCTTTTACGCGGACAAGTCCGATGTGACCGAGGAGATCACCCGGCTGCACAGTCACTTCGGGCAGTTCCGGCGCTTTCTCGAAGAGAAGAAGCCGGTCGGGCGCAGCCTCGACTTTCTGATGCAGGAGCTGTTCCGGGAGATCACGACGCTCGGGAACAAGGCGGGCGTTCCGGCGGTTTCGCCGCTGGTGGTAGCCTTCAAAAGTGAATCGGAGAAGCTGCGCGAGCAGATTCAGAACGTGGAATAGGCGATGGCGTATCAATAACCATCGAAACATTAACACTGCCCCTGAAAAGTATCATCCGCAGCCTCGGCGAAGAAGGAAGGGCGGGTAACTTTTCGGGGATCAGAGGAGGAGTCATGCAGCCTTCCAAATATGATTTCAGCGATCTCGAGGGGGAGGCGTCGGTCCGGCTCTCGGAGATTGTCGACCGCCTCGGTGAGACGTATAAAGACGGGTTCGGCGTGAACCATCTCGACGGAGTGAACCTGCCGCGCCGTGCGGAGATTGTCGCGATCACCGAGAAACTGCTCGAAGTGGTTTTTCCGGGGTTCGACGGGCGCCGACAGGGGCACCGGGAGATGATCGCGCACGATGTCGGCGAGCTCCTGAAGGAGATTTACTCCGAGCTGTTCGACCAGATGTGCCGCGCGATCCGTTACAACCGCAAGGTCGTCTCCTGCACGGAGTGCGGCACGAACGTGGCGGTGTTCGCCCTGCTCGACGCGCTTCCGCAGATCCGCGAAACGGCGAAACTCGACGTCGAGGCCGCCTATGCGGGCGACCCCGCCGCGACGTCGTACGACGAGATCATCCTGAGCTATCCCGGCATCAAGGCGATCACGATCCAGCGTATGGCTCATGTGCTTTACCATAAGCAGATTCCGTTTATCCCGCGGATGATGACCGAACACGCGCACAGCCAGACCGGAATCGACATCCATCCCGGCGCCCACCTCGGGCAGGGGGTGTTCATCGACCACGGCACCGGCGTGGTGATCGGTGAAACCGCCGTGATCGGCGACAACGTGCGCATCTATCAGGGGGTCACGCTCGGCGCGGGGAACTTCCCGAAAGACGCGTGCGGCATGCTCATCAAGGGGAACAAGCGCCATCCGACGATCGGGAACAACGTGACGATCTACTCCGGCGCTTCGGTGCTCGGGGACATCACGATCGGCGACAACTCCGTGATCGGAGGCAACGTCTGGCTGACCGAGAGCCTGCCGGCCGGAACCAAGATCACGTCGCGCCCGCCGGAGAACAAACTGAAGTTCGCAAACGAACAGAGGTGACTTCATGAGTCCGGTCGTTGAGCACTACAACGAGGTGCGCGCGGCGCTTGATGCGGCTGCGCGCGGGGCGCGCCGCGATCCGTCGGAGATCGAGTTGCTGGCAGTCAGCAAGACCTTTCCGGCGGAGGCGGTCAGGGAGCTTTACGATGCCGGAGTGCGCGCATTCGGCGAAAGCCGGATTCCGGAGCTTGCGGCGAAAGCGGCGGCATTGCCGGGCGACATCGAGTGGCACCTGGTCGGGCGCCTTCAGTCGAACAAGGCGCGCAAGGCGGTCCAGCTTGCGGGGGTGATCCACTCGGTCGACTCCGAGGTGCTGCTCGAGCGGCTCGACCGCATCGCGGGCGAGGAGGGGAAGCGTCCGCGCATCCTGCTTGAGGTGAATGTCTCGGGGGAGGCGAGCAAGGCCGGCGTCCCGCTGGCGGGGCTCGAACCCTTTGCGCGCCGCGCGGCGGCCTGTGCGAACCTCGATTTCGCGGGCTTCATGACCATGGCTCCGGCTGATGCCGAGCCGATGAAGATCGCCGCGGTTTTCGAGCTGCTGTGCCTTACGCGGGATGAACTCGAAGCGAAGCTCGGCCGGAAGCTGCCGGTGCTCTCGATGGGGATGAGCGGAGATTTTGAAATCGCCGCGCGCCACGGTTCGACCCTGGTCCGGGTCGGGACGCTGATTTTCGGTGCGCGCTGAGGAACAGAGGAAAGGATTGAAGCCATGTGCAGAATTCTTGTGGTCGGCGCGGGCGGCGTCGGCGTCTATTTTTCCGGACGGCTGGCGCAGGCTGGAGCTGAGGTGACGATCGTGGCGCGCAGCGATTATGAGGTCGCTTCACGCTCCGGCTACGAGGTGCGCAGCATCGCGGGAGATTTCCGTTTCAGGCCCGCGGCGGTGCTGAAGAGCGCGGCGGATTACACGGGGGACGCGGATTATGTGATCCTCGCGGCAAAGGTCCTGCCGGGAGCGGACGCGGTGGAGTTGCTGCGTCCGGCGGTGCGTTCCTCGAAGAGCACGATCGTGCTGATCCAGAACGGGATCGACATCGAGAAGAATATTGCGGCCGCGTTCCCGGAGAATGAACTCCTGAGCACGATCGCATACATCGGCGTATCGCGCCCGCAGCCGGGCGTCGTGCTGCACCAGGGCAGCGGCGACCTGAAGATGGGGCGCTATCCCGCGGGGATCAGTGACTCCGCGCGGCGTCTGACTGAGCTGTTCGCGAAAGCCGGCGTGAAGTGCGAGCTCTGCGAAGATATCGCGTTCGTACGCTGGAACAAGCTGCTCTGGAACCTGCCGTTCAATCCGGTTTCGGTCCTCGCCGGGAACGCGACGACCAGGGACATGACCCGCCGCGACGAGCTTGAACGCCTCTGCCGGACGCTGATGGACGAGGTCATCGCGGTTGCAAACGCCTGCGGCGTCGCGCTGACCGCGGAGAACGCGGATGCGCAGGTCGAATACACCCGGAATTTCCCGGCCTACAGGACCAGCATGCTGCAGGACTTCGAGGCGGGGCGCGAGCTTGAGGTCGAGGCGATCCTCGGCAATACGGTGCGGCTCGCGGCGGAACACGGCATTCCGGTTCCGCATATGGAGACCTGTTACGCGCTGCTGAAATCCGTGAACCGGCTCACGCAGGAACGGAGAAAATGAGCCGCGCGGTCAGGAACGGCGGGTCGTTCCGGGATCCTTCCGGCGCGGTGTTCACGGGGGAGGGGGGAGAGATCCTCCGCAGCGTGAACCCGGTCTACCGGGAGAATTACGGGCTCTTCCTGCGTTCCGGCCTCAAAGACGCGCTTGTTTCCGCCGGGCTGCTGATCCCGTTCGGAGAGGTGCCGGAGGCGGTCGCCCCCGGCGCGTTCGCGACGCTGCGCGCCGAGAGGGTCGAATTTATCTCATACCCGTACGAGTGGAGCTTTACGCAGCTGAAGGATGCGGCGCTCCTGACGCTTGAAATCCAGAGGATCGCGCTTGAACACGGCATGATGCTGAAAGACGCCTCCGCCTGCAATGTCCAGTTCCGCCGCGGGCGCCCGGTGTTCATCGATCTGCTTTCGTTCGAAAGCGCGGGCGACAGGCCATGGAATGCCTACGGGCAGTTCTGTTCGCACTTCCTCGCGCCGCTCGCCCTGGCGGCGAAACGCGACATCGGGTTCAACGCGCTTATGGCGCACTGGCTCGACGGGATTCCACTTGAGCTTGCGTCGAAGCTGCTGCCGTGGAGTACGCGGTTCAGTCCGGGGCTGCTGTTCCACATCCATTTGCATGCGAAGATGCAGCGCCGGCACTTCGACGGGCGCGCCGCGGCGGAGAAGGCGAAGCGGGTCCGGGTTTCCATCAGGAATAAGCTCGCATTCACCGGGAGCCTGAAAAGCGCGGTCAAAGCGCTGAGGCGGCCCGGTGAAGAGACCGAATGGGCCGACTACTATGACGATACGAATTACAGCGACGCGGCGTTTGCGGCGAAAAAAGAGCTCGTCTCGCGGATTGCGGCGGAGCTCAGGCCGAAGCGCGTGCTGGACCTCGGCGCGAATACTGGCGTCTTCAGCCGCCTCGCGTTGCGGGGGGAGAACCTCGTGGTTGCGGCGGACGTCGATCCGGCGGCGGTCGACCGTCACTATCGCGCGCTGAAGCGTGAGAAGATCGCCGGTGTGCTGCCGCTGCGGATCGACCTGACGAATCCCACCCCCGCGATCGGCTGGGGAAACGCGGAGCGGGAGAGCTTTTTTTCGCGCTGCCGTTTTGATCTCGTGATGGCGCTGGCGCTCGTGCATCACATCGCGATTACGCACAACGTCCCGCTGCCGATGATCGCGGAGACGTTGGCGGGGCTCGGTGAAACGCTGGTGATCGAGTTCGTCCCGAAGGAGGATTCACAGCTTCAGCGGCTGCTGGCGACGCGGGAGGATATTTTTTCGGAGTATCACACCGAGGGGTTCCTGCGCGCGTTCGAGCCGCATTTCGAGCTGATCGAACGGCTCCCGATCCGGGAGACGAAGCGTGAACTGTTCGTTTTCCGGAGGCGGCGGGCGGATGGGGCTGTTTGACGCCATCGCCATTTGTTCGAGTCTGAGCCTGATTGCGGGAGTCTGCATCCTGCTCGAAGCATGGTGTCTGCTGATTGAGGAGAAGGATCGTAAAGGGTTCCTGCTCGCCTGGACGTTGTTGGCGCAGTTCGCGCTGCCGGTTCTGCTTGCGTGGCTGTGGCGCGAAAGGCTTGTGCCGTTCCGGTTCTGCCGGCCGCTTCTCGGGTGCGCGACCGGTGTTACGGCGGCGGCCGTGCTTGCCGCGCTCCGCATACTGGCGGTCAACCGTCACAGGATTCCCGATCTCACGGTTTACGCGTGCTGGACCGTCGTGTTTGCCGCCGCCACATTCCTTTTGCAGCGGCTGGCCTGCATATCGCTGTGGTAGCGCGGAGGAGGGCGGAGCGCCCTCCTCCGTTTCCCTTCGGAGGGATCAGTCGTCGAGGAAGCCGTCTTCGAGGCCGAGCGGCAGCGGCGCCGAACGCTCGCAGGTGCTTTCGATTTCGACCGGGCGGCCCGTCGAGCTGGATTTGTCGAACGAGCACATGATCTCAAGGACGTGGTACGCGAGCTTGTTGTTCGCGCGGTGCGGACGGCCGGACTTGATGGCGTTGACCATGTCGACCGCGCCGATGCTGCGCGAGTTGTCGGTGTAGCCGAACGGCATCGGAACATCCTGCCAATCCTCAAAGCCCTTGCGGAAGACGCGGACCGGCCCGCCGAAGGTGTTCGGGTCCGGAACCTGCAGCGACCCCTCGGAGCCGTAGATTTCGATCGGGCAGTGGCCGTGCTTCCAGACGTCGAAGCTGCTGATCATGGTGATGAGCGCGCCGCACTCGAATTCGATCACGCCGGTCAGGTGGGTCGTGACGTTGATCGGGTAGACGGGCGGCTGGGTCTCCGGGCCGCCGGTGCGCATGTCGTCGAACTTCTTCGTGAAGGCGGTCACGCGCTTCGCGGGTCCGAGCATGTTCACGAGCGTGGTGATGTAGTAGGGGCCGAGGTCGAGCATCGGGCCCGCGCCGTAGTCGAAGAAGAACGGGGCCTGCGGCCATTTTTCGGGTCCGCGGCCCATGACGAGCGCGGTGCCGGCCAGCGGTTTGCCGATCCAGCCGTCGTCGATGAGCTTACGGGCGGTCTGCTGGCCGCCGCCGAGGAAGGTGTCCGGTGCGCAGCCGCAGCGGAGGTTCTTCTCTTCGGCGAGCTTCATGACCTTCATCGCGTCTTCGAGGTTCACGCCGAACGGCTTTTCGGAGTAGGCGTGCTTGCCGGCGTTCAGGATTTCGAGGTCCACGCGCGAATGCTGCTTCGGCGGGGTCAGGTTCAGCACGACTTCGATTTCGGGGTCGGCGAGCAGTTCGGCGTTGGTCCCGTCCGGATTCGCGTCGTATGCGCGGAAGGTCTCCTCCGTGTAGCCGAACTCCTTGAATTCATCGCGCTTTGCGGCCGCGCGGCCCGGAACGATATCCGAACCCGCGACAATCTCGATGTTGCGGAAGCGGGAGGCCGCTTTCAGGTAGGCGCCGGAGATCATTCCGCACCCGATGACGCCGAGTTTCGTCTTCTTCATGGTAAGTCTGTTTCCTTCTGTATGTCTGGTCTTGATACTGTATCTTCAACGGTTGCCGATGCAGAGGCCGTTTTTCGTCAGGTACTGATAGCTTTTCTTGATGCCGCGGTAGATGTCGATCACGCAGTTGTCGAGTTCGACGATGACCCACTTCACGAGCTTCGGATCGGCTTCCGCGAGGATCGCGGGGATCGGCAGCTTGCCGGAGCCGAGCGGAATCTGCGGGATGTCGCGGTCGAGCACGCCGTCCTTCATATGGATCAGGATCGTGCGGTCGCGGTAGCGCTTCATGACCTCGACCGGATCGACCTGGCCGAAGTTCGCGGACCAGTAGCAGTCCATCTCGAACTTCATCTTCGGGCAGAGTTCGGAGTAGATGTCATATGCGATGCGGCCGTCGACCAGGTCGAATTCGTATGCGTGGTTGTGCTGAAAAAGCGTGATCCCCTGCTTTTCGAGCTTCTCCTGCCAGCCGGAGGTCAGCTCGGCCGTGCGTTTGACCGCGTCCAGGTCTTTGAATTCATTCGGGCCGAAGCCGCAGACGCAGGTGGAGAGCCCGAGCTCCCCGAGCGTGTCGACGATCTCCGGAATCTGCTCCTCGGAGCGGCACCACGGGCCGTGAGCCGAGCAGACCTCCATGCCGAGATCGTTCACGATTTTCTTGAATTCCTTCGGAGCCAGGCCGAAGAAGCCCGCCGGCTCCACGCCTTTGAAGCCGATGATCGATACCAGCTTCAGGATATCCACAAAATCCTTCGCGCACTGATCCCGGAACGAGTAGAGCTGAACTGCCGCCTGAAACATTTCCCGACTCCTTTTTTGTTTTTTGTCGTATCGGAGATTGCAAAAAACCAATTGCTTTATATATTCTATAACGTGAGAAAGTATTTGGCAATTTACCAAACCTATTATTTTTTTACCGCTTATCGCAAGAGGCAGGAAATATGCAGGGGATCAACCGGCCGACCGAACTATTGGGCGTGAGTATTTTTCTGGCCCCCGCCAACCGGCCGATCAGGCCGGCGGAAATCACGCCCGGGACCGAGATCGTCGAAGTGATGATCGGCGGGCGCGTCTACTTTGAACAGGAGGGGGAAGTCAGGGAGTTCGAACGCGGCGCGATCTTCTGGCATATCGGCGGGGAGTACACGATCTTCCGCACCCCTTCAAGCGACCCGTACCGCTGCCTGGCGATCCGCTTCCGCGTTCCCGAGGACCGGCGCTCGGTTCCGCGTGTGACCGGCTGGAGCAACGAGGCGGAGCTCGACGCTTTTGTGGACGAAGCGGTGGGGCGGTTCCACGACGAGACGATCGACCGTACCTATCTTTGCGAGTATGTGCACCGGCGGCTCTTCTGGGAGAGCTACATCTACAACCGGCGGAGCGCCGCCGCCGCTTATCCGAAGCCGCTGGCAAAGGCGCTCGCCATGCTGCGCGACGCTTCGGCGCTGACCTTTTCGGTTCGGGACATGGCGCAGCGCTCCGGCGTCAGCGAGCCGTACCTCTACGCGCTCTTCAACAAACATCTCGGTGTGAGCCCGCATCAGTATCTGCTGAACTACCGGCTCCGGCTCGCGCGCGTCCGGCTCGCCGGCAGCGACGACAACATCAAGACCATTTCGGAAGAGTGCGGATTCGAAAACCTCGAGAGCTTTTACCGCGCTTTCCGCCGCACCTCCGGCATGCCTCCCGGCGAATACCGCCGCCGCCAGCAGCCCAACGGCTGACGGGAGGGAAATGGCCCGTCAGGGAAGAGCGGAAACAGAGGGAGTTGAGTCCGCGTCGAAGAAACGGACTTTGACGCCCTTGAACGGTTGAGCATTGACGCGATAGGAGATTTCCGGGCCGGTTCCCCAGACGGCGAGGATCTGCCTGCCGTCTTCGGCGCGCCGGAAAAGCAGGGCCTGAACGTTGGGGCCGGGAGAGAGATTCCGGACGAATTCCGGCTCCGCGCCGAGCTTCGCGGTCATCTCCTGATAAGCGAGATAGGCTTTTTTCGGGGAGAAATCGCGATGGACGATGCCGAAATTGTCCTCCTTTTCCGCGCGGTTCGTGCCTTTGTCGCGCAGGTTGTAGACGAAGAGCTTGTCGACGCCGCCCGCGAGGTATCCGAGATAGTTGCGCTGGATCAGGTTCGCCTGTTCCTCCTCGGACAGCCCGCTGTTGAAGAGCATCGTGCAGCCGAGGATCGCACCTTTCCAATCATCGAAGGTGTAGAGCGCGAGTGCTTCTCCGACGGGTCTGCCGTTGGAATCCAGCGCTTCGACGATGGGAGTGTAGGTGTCGTTTGCTTTCAGGTTTTTCGGGGAGAGGAAGCGGGTCACATAGACGTTTCTGAGCGCCTTGATTCCTTCAGCCTCCATGCCGGGGGCGGTGCGGATGTTGAAGGTCGACTGCGGCACTCCCTTTTTCGTCCACCACGCTTCGAAGCCGATGCGGAGGTACGGGTGAAGCTCGCCGGCGGAATCTCCGGCAATCCAGTTTCCGTTCGGCTGCCTGTAGTTCTTCACGTAGTACGGGACCGGGCCGAACGCGAGCAGAACGCCTCCCTTTCTGACGAAGTCGCGCGACGGTTCGAGATAGTCGGCCTCGATGTGGAGGGATTCGCAGCCGAGATAGACGGGGATTTCGGATGGATCGAGATCGGCGAGCCGTTCCGGCGTGAGTTTCACGAATTCGACGCCGGGGAGCCACTTGCGCGGTTCGTCGACGATTTTGCCCGGGTTGCGCAGTTCGGCCGGGACGCCGATTTTCAGGGGACCCGGCGGGAGCGGGCGGCCGATCTTCTTCAACGCGAATTCGATGGCCCGGAGGAATACGTCCGGCTGCTGGTTCAGCAGGCTCGAGTGAAAGGTCGAGGTGCCGAATTCGGTCAGCCAGAGCTTTTTCTTCGCGTCGCCGCTGCCGGCGAGGAGTTTCTTGAATGCATCGAACTGTGCGGCGGCGCCGGGATTCACATCCGGACCCCAGCCGTACGGGTGCACGGCGACCGCGTCGAAGAAGCCTTTGCCGCCGTGATGGTAGATGTCGCGCATGTAGTCGACGTTCCAGCCGCAGAGGCCGCCGACGATGACGATCGCTTCAGGGTCGGTTTTTTTGATCTCTTCATACGCGATTTTGAGCAGCGGCACGTATTGCGCGGCGTTCGGGGAGGGCTTCCAGAAGCCGCCGTCCTGCTCGTTCCAGATCTCGTAGGCGCGGACCTTCCCTCTGTAGTGTTCCGCGACGGCGCGGACATAACTGCGCCATTCTTCGGGGTGCCTGTAAAGCGGAACCGCATCGGGGCGTTTCCCGGCAACCTCCCAGTCGTAGCCCTGCAGGACCGGCAGCACTTCGATTCCGGCAGCCGTCAGTTTGTCGACGATGCCGTCATGGCGGGAGAAGTCGTATTCGCCCTTTTTACCGGCGATTCCGCTGAAATTGAAGTCAGTGCGGTAGTATTTCATTCCGGCCTCTTTCGTCCGCTTTACCTCCATTTCGAGATCCTGCGGATCCTTCGACCAGAGCGGGTGGGACATGATGCCCCACGGGCTGCCGGCGAAGAGCGTCGCGGCGAAAGCGGATGCGGCGAGGGCGGAGAACAGGCGTAATCTGGTCATAGATGTGTGAAATCCCATATTGTTGCGTCAGTTGTGAAGTGAAATCAATGAATCGGCATTTTGCCGTCGGCCGCAAAGTAGTAGGTGTCATTCTGCATTCTCGCATCGGCACCGGCCACCCTGCCGTCGTTCATGAGAAAGTTCTGGCGGACCGGCCGGCCGGCCTGGCCGCCCTGCGCGACTTCCATGTTGTGCCGCCAGCGCCAACCGACGTCACGGTACCAGAGATGGCCGTCCCCCATGATGGCATTTGAGGTTTTGGTGATTTTGCGCGGAGGCAGGTTTGTGCTCCAGGGACCGCCGCCGGCGTAGGTCGAGGGATAGATGCGGTTGTAATAGTCATAGCTGACGCCGACTTCGTAGACGAGGTTCGCGCTTTCGCCTTTCCAGAGCTTCTGGAGGTTGGCGGAGTTCGTGGCGATGTCGGGCGGGCAGATCAGGAGCTTCCAGCTGCCCATGTACGGCTTCATCAAAGCGACGGTCGTATTGGCGTTGTTTCCCCAGCAGCCCCAGTCATAGCCCCAGTTGTCGACGGCCATCTTGAAGCTTTTCCGCCCGGTGGCGGGATAGTAATCCTGATAATCCCCGGCGTATCCGGCCAGAACCACGCCCATCTGCTTGAGGTTGTTCACGCAGCCGGTCATCTTGGCCCTGTCGCGGGCTTTGCTGAGGGCGGGCAGCAGCATGGAGGCGAGAATCGCGATGATCGCGATCACGATGAGCAGCTCGATCAGGGTGAATGTACGGCGGCGCATATTCATTTTCCATCTCCTGTGGTTGGGTGTTTTTTCAAATCTTTGACGGAGTTGCGTTCGACGAGGGTCGGCGGCACGGAGATATCGATCAGCTCTCCGGAACCCTCGAACAGTCTGTCGATCGCCGCCGCCAGTTTTGCGGCGCATTCGCGCTGCCGCCCGGAGATCGTCGTCAGGTGCGGCGTGAAATATCCGGAGCTGCGGTCGTTTCCGTAGCCGATGATGCTGACGTCGTCCGGAATCCGGATTCCATGCTCGGCGAGCGCCGCCATGGCTCCCTGGCTGGATTCGTCGCTCATCAGGAAGAGCGCGGTGAAGTCGCATGGGTTCGTCTGCAGATAATCGCAGACCGCATCGTGCGCCCGGCTCATGGAGTAGTCGCCGGAATGGACCTCGCACGGTATTTCGCGGACCTCCGCCCCGAAGAGCCGCGCGGCCCCGGTATAGCCGGCGATCCGCCCGACCACGTCACGGTTGCGCGGTTCGGAGGGGAGCACGGCAAGCTGGCGGTGTCCCTTGCGGATGAAGCAGGAGGCGGCCAGCATTCCGCCGTATTCACTGTCCGACCGCAGGGAGTGCATGGAGACCGCCGCGAGGTCGCTCCACATGAAAATCACCTCCGACTGAAGCGCCGCATATCCCGCGAGCTCGTCGCGCCTGATCGGTACGCCGGGGCAGAGGACGATGTGCACATCCGCCGGGCTTCCGGCAATCTTCCGGACAAGGTCCTCCTGATAGTCGTACGGAATGGTTGAAAAGTTGCAGCCGTCAGCGCGCTTTTCGTACTCCGCTTTCAGATAGGTCTGAAACCGCTTGTTGCCCTCGCTCGGCCAGTCCGGCAGCAGCAGCGCGACGTGCTTGCGGATCCGGTTCCGCTTCACGAAAATTCCGCTCTGCGGCCGGGTTTCGATTGCGCCGCCGCGCTCCAGCTCGGCGAGCGCGGCATCGACGACCCGGCGGCTGACCCGGTATCTCAGCATGAGCTGGCGCACGGAATAGAAGCGGCTCCCCGGCGAAAAGCGTCGGAGCTCATCGTCCAGCAGGCCGCAAAGCCCCTTCGTTCTCTCTTTCAGCAGCATTGTTCCGGCTCCGTATCTGTGTTGTTCTTTCGTTATATATTATGCTTCATGGGCACAGCTGATACAAATAATGTACACAGTAATGCATCTGAGATCAATTTTTCAGGCAACAAAAAAGGGAAGAAGGTGGACAAGTTCCGGAAGCCGGGATATTTTAATTGAATTTGAATTCCGTCAGATCTCGATCAGCAGGGGGCATGGAGGATGAACAAAACGGCAGTTGCAGAGATTTATCGCAAGGCGGTTTCGGTGTTGACCGATCCGCAGTTTTACCGAAAATACGCCGGGGAACTGCTTTTCGCCTTCATTCTGGTTCTCTGTTATATCCTGCTGCGGCGGAAGTACGATTTCCTGCCGCTGGCTTCGCTGATGGCTGCGGGCGCGGTTGTGCTCTTCTGCTGCGGCAGGGCGGGGCGCTGCATCTATCTTGCCGCGCTCGGGGTTGTGACTGTGGTGGAGCGCCATTTCATCATCCACTATAATGAGTCGTTCCGGGACATCGGCACGCAGGCGCTCATTACGCTGCAGATCACGTCGGACGATGAAATCCTCACCTATCTGACCATGCTGAAGACGGTGGAGTTTCTTCTGCCGCTGCTTTTTATCGGTGGAATCATCTTCATCTGCTTCCGGAAAAACGGTTTGCGGAAACGCGGCCGGTGGGGGCTCGCGGCATTGCCGCTGTTCGGCCTGGCCGTCTACTGCACAACCTCGCAGCCGGTGCGCGACTACTTCCGGGAGTGGGCGTCGGTGCGTGAGGTCATCCTGGAGCGTGAAGCGTTTTCATTCGACGGGCGGGATATTTCCGGCGAGGAGAAAAGCCTGCGGATTCTGGTGCTGGGGGAGAGTCACCGGCAGGATTACTTCGACGACTGTCTGATTACGGAGAACTGCTCTCCGCTGCTTTTCCGCGCCCGGACCGAAGGGAGGCTGCTGAATTTCACGGACATGATTTCCATGTATCCGCAAACCTGGTATTCGGTGTTCACCTGCCTGACCCGGCGCGACGGGCTGGATCAGGCGACCTATTTTCCGGAGAAGGGGCTGCCCACGCTGTTCCGGGAGGCGGGTTACAAGGTTCATTTTGTGACCTATCAGCCGCGGACGCCGTCGACTACCGGCTATGATTATCTGATCGGCGAGTGCGACTCCTATACGAACCACTATGAGAGTTCAGGGACCCGTCTGGATATGGGGATGGTGCCGATCATCCGGAAGCTTGCCGGCTCGAACGACAGGAAGATTCTGGTCATCGTGAAGATGGTGGGGGTCCATTTCAAGTTTCACACCCGTTATCCGGATGAGTTCAAGCTGTATACGCCGACCTTTGACGACGATAATTTCGACGGGTACACGACCGGCAGGCTCGAGCTCATGCTGAACTCCTACCGGAACGGCATGGTCTACAGCGGGGCGTTCCTGAACGAGCTTGCGAAGGTCGTGGAGGAGAGCGGCCGCTCCGCCATGATGAGCTTCATCTCCGACCATGGCCTTACGCTGTTCGACGACGGTGAGAATCCCATGTTCGGGGCCGCGAAAGGCAGCTACCACATTCCATTCTTCTTTTTCGGCAATGCGGCCTACTGGCAGTCGCTCCCGGCGGAGAAGCGGGAAAACCTGGCCCGGCGCCATTCGCTGCCGATGACCAACCGTTATTTCTTCGAGACGTTCGCTTCCGCCTCCGGCGTGACTTATCCCGGGACGCGTCCCGTGCTGGACCTGACTGCGGATGCGGTTGTTCCCGCGGAAAAACGGAAGGTCTGGGTCTGGAAAAATCTCACAGATTACGATTCTCTGAAGTAGATATTCTCCGGTGAAACTTGAAAATCGGCCCCTGCTGTGATAGATTAACTGAAAATTTGTGCCTGCATGAATAACGCAAACTGGGGAAGGAAATGTCAATGAAGCCGTTTTTCGTATTTTCGGGGCAGGGGGCGCAGGCCGTCGGCATGGGCAAAGACCTTGTGGAAGCGTTTCCGGCGGCGAAGGCCCGCTTCGAGGAAGCCGATGCGGTGCTGGGCTACGGCCAGAGTTCGATCATTTTCGACGGCCCGGCGGAAAAACTGACCGAAAGCCGTTATTGCCAGCCGGCGATCTATACCATGAGCTGTGCGGCGCTGGATGCGTTCAAAAGCAGATTTCCGGAGGTGAAGCCGGTCGCGTGCGCGGGGCTCAGCCTCGGTGAATACGGCGCGCTGTACGCCGGCGGGGCGTTTGACTTCGCGGGGGGGCTCAGGCTGCTCGCGCAGCGCGCGGAGCTCATGGACCGCGCCTGCCGTTCGACCTCCGGCGGGATGGCGTCGGTGCTCTCCGGCGACCCGGAGGTCATCAAAGAGGTGTGCGCGGAGTGCGGAATCGACGTCGCGAACTTCAACAGCCCCGGCCAGATCGTGATTTCCGGGGAAAAAGAGAAGCTTGCGAAGGCGGTCGAGGAGCTGAAGAGCCGCGGCATGCGCAAGGTCGTCGTCCTGAATGTCGCCGGTGCGTTCCACTCCCGGCTCATGGCTCCGGCGGGCGAGGCGCTCAAGCCGATTCTCGCGGGGGTCGCCATGAGGCTCCCCGCCGTTCCGGTGTACCACAATTTCACGGCGGCTCCGGCCGCGGACGTGGAGGAGATCAAGTCGAATCTCGCGTCGCAGGTTGCGGGCTCCGTGCGCTGGGAGGAGTGCGTGCGCGCAATGGTCGCCGCGGGCGGGGATGCGATGATCGAATTCGGTCCGGGCAACGTGCTGACCGGCCTCCTGCGCCGGACGCTCCCCGATGTGCCGTATTTCAACGTGAACAGCGTCGAGTCGCTCGACTCGCTCGCGCTGTAAAATAAAGAAGAGTTCCGGCCCGGCCTGTCGGTGACGGCGGGCCGCCCTGTGCCCGTGCGGGCCGCAAAGTATGCATTCAATCCAGAAAGAAAGGGATCTGACAATGAGTTGTGAAAAGCGTTTGGAGGGCAAGGTCGCCCTGGTTACCGGCGGTGCGCGCGGCATCGGCAAGGCGATTTCGGCCCGTCTCGCGGCGGAAGGCGCAAAGCTCGCGATCGTGGATATCATGCTTGACGTCGCGCAGGAGACCGCGGACGAATTCAAGGCGCAGGGCGTCGAGGCCCGCGCCTACGCGGCCAACGTCGCGAAGTTCGAGGACGCGGAAAATACAGTCGCCGCCGTCGTGAACGATTTCGGCCGGCTTGATATTCTGGTCAACAACGCGGGCATCACGAAAGATACGCTGATGCTGAAGATGACCGAGGATATGTGGGATGCGGTCATCGCGGTCAATTTGAAAGGAACGTTCAACTTCACGAAAGCGGCGGTCCGCCCGATGATGAAGCAGCGCGCGGGCAAGATCGTGAACATCGCGTCGGTCGTGGGCCGGATGGGCAACGTCGGGCAGGCGAACTACTCGGCTTCGAAAGCGGGCGTGATCGCGCTCGCGAAAACCACCGCGAAGGAGTTCGCGACCCGGAACATCCAGGTCAACGCGGTCGCCCCGGGCTTCATCGAGACCGCGATGACCGAGAAACTGCCGCAGGAAGCGCGCGACGCGTTCCTCACGGTGATCCCGGCGAAGCGCGGCGGCCGTCCGGAGGATGTCGCGAACGTCGTTTTCTTCCTCTGTTCGCCGGATTCGGACTACGTGACCGGGCAGGTCATCAACGTCGACGGCGGCATGCTGATGTGATTTTTCCAGTCTCCCGCCGCTTCAGCAAAGGCGGCGGGATATAAAAAAATCTGAAATATTTCAAGAAAAGAGTTTGACATTTGCCGCGTATTGAGGCATATTAACTGCATGATATGCTGAGATGATAAAAGAATTGAACGGCATTGACGTTAAGAGAATAACCAAAGAAAAAGGGGATTGAAAATGTCTTCTGTTGCTGACAAAGTGAAGAAAATCGTCGTCGAACAGCTCGGAGTTTCCGAGGATCAGGTTACGCCGGAAGCGAAGTTCATCGAAGACCTCGGCGCCGATTCTCTCGACCAGGTCGAGCTCGTGATGGCTCTCGAAGAAGAATTCGGCTCGGAGATTCCGGACGAAGACGCCGAGAAGCTGACCAGCGTCGGCGACGCGATCAAGTATGTCGAGAGCAAGAGCCAGGAGTAATCCTCTTTGCCCGCACGGTTCCTGAGCTGGAAAGGCCTGGCTGTGCGTAAGACGGTGCGCAGGCACCGGAAAAACGGGCCACTTTTCGTAATAGATACGCAAGGTGGTCCTGTTTTCTGTTAAGAACATCCGGCGGCAGATTCCGCGGTAGTGAAGGAGTAACAAGGACGATATGAACAACAGACGTGTTGTGGTTACCGGATACGGCGTGATTTCCTGCGTCGGCAACAACGTTCCGGATTTCTGGGACGCTTTGATCAACGGCCGGTGCGGAATCGGGAAGATCACCCGTTTCGACGCCTCGGAATACCGGACGCAGATCGCGGGAGAAGTCAAGGATTTCGACTTCAGCGGATATATGAACCCGAAAGACGCGAAGCGCCTCGACCTTTTCTGCCAGTATGCGATTGCCGCCTCGGACGAAGCCATGGTGACCGCCGGGCTGCCGAAGGAGCTGCGCGGCAGCGAAATAGATCCGGCCCGCGTGGGTGTGATCGTTTCGAGCGGCATCGGCGGCCTCTATACGATGAGCGAGCAGGACCGGGTTCTGCTGGAGCGCGGTCCGGGCCGGATCTCTCCGTTCCTCATCCCGATGATGATCGGCGACATCGCTTCGGGCAACATTTCGATGCGCTACGGTGCCGGCGGTCCGAATATGGGGTTGGTCACGGCGTGTTCGACCGGGACCCACTCGATCGGCGAGTCGTACTGGGCGATCAAACGCGATGATGCGGACGTGATGATCTGCGGTGGAACCGAAGCGACGATCGTTCCCCTGGGCGTGGCCGGTTTCTGCGCGTTGAAAGCGCTGAGCACCCGCAACGACGACCCGCAGCATGCGAGCCGCCCGTTCGACCTGAACCGCGACGGCTTTGTGATGAGCGAAGGCGCGGGTGTGATGATCCTCGAAGAGTATGAGCATGCGAAGAAGCGCGGCGCGACGATCCTGGCCGAGGTGGTCGGGTACGGCGCGACCGGCGACGCGCACCATATCACCGCGCCGCATCCGGAGGGTGAAGGCATGGCCCGCGCCCTGAAGGTCGCGCTGCGCCACGCGGGGCTGAACCCGGAAGACATCGATTATATCAACGCCCACGGCACGAGCACCGAGCTGAACGACAAGTTCGAAACGATGGCGCTGAAGTCGGTGCTGAAGGAGCATGCGCCCAAGGTGTCGGTCAGCAGCACGAAGGGTGCGACCGGCCACGGCCTCGGCGCGGCAGGCGGCCTTGAGTCGATTGTCTGCGTGAAGACGATCGAGACCGGAATCATCGCTCCGACGATCAACTATGAGACGCCGGACCCGGCCTGTGATCTGGATGTCACGCCGAACAAGGCGAAGGAGCGCGATGTGAAGGTTGCCGTGAACCAGAACCTCGGGTTCGGCGGCCACAACGGTGTGCTGATTTTCCGCAAGTTCGAATAGTCGGGATTCCGTACGGAAGAGCCGTCTCCGCCTGAACCGGCGGGGGCGGCTTTTTCCATTTCCGGCGGGATGGCGCGCGAAGGCTTTTTTTGAAGGAAACACGCGCGGGCGGGTTGTTTTTGAAAAAAGATGGGATATATTTTAAAAAGTACTTTTGTGCGGCAATTTCCGGTTGAGGAAACGCGGTTGCCGGATCATTGTGTATGGGAACAACTTGTTGTGACAGGAGGCGAAATGATGAAGGCTCTTTCAATCGGTTTGGGTGGTGCGGTTCTCCTTGCTCTGGCTGCCGGCTGCCGGCCGCAGCTGGCGGAAGTCGAACTCGGTGATGCCGAAGTGCAGTGGAACTCCTTTGTCAGTGAGAGCTATCCCGGGTTCCGGCCGCCGCGCACCGCGGCTCCGGCGATCAAGGATAAGTACACGTCGCTTCCGGGCGGCGAGGCGCAGCAGCCCGCCGGGGCGGTGGCGGATCCCGTCGTTTCCGGGGCGGAGGAGATTGTCATCGAGGAGACGGCTACCGGTGTGAAGCCTGAAGCCGCGACCGACGACCCGGTTGAGGTCGTGGTGGACAGCGTGGTGCTTGAGCCGGAGGAGGGGGTGACCCCTGCCGCAGATTCCGCGGGGAAGAAGCCCGCGCCGGTGAAGCCGGAAGCCGCGGCCGCGCCGGCGGCGGAGCAGAAATTCACGGAGTATGTGGTAAGGCCGGGCGACACGCTTTCCGGCATTGCGAAGAGATTCTATAAGGACGGGCGGCTTTTTGAACGGATTTACGAGGCGAACAAGAGTGTGATCCCGAATCCGAACAAGCTGCCTCTCGGGGTGAAGATCCGGATTCCGCAGCTGTAATCAACGCGGATGAACGGAGTAATCGAGCGCGGCCCGGGCACGGTTCCCAGGGGCCGCGTTTTTCTGAATGGACGGTAAGCGGAAGTGGAGAGCAAATATTATTTCGATAAGGGCCTCTCGTGGCACACCGCGTGCGCGGGGGACGAAGTCAAGGGGCTGAAAACGCTGGAGCGCCTGTTCGGCGTCCGGCTGGTTGCGCGGGAGAACTGGGTTCAGATCGACGGCGAAGGAGAGGCGGTCGAACGCGCGACCGCTTTTCTCGAGGAGCTTTCCAGCTTCTACCAGATTCGCCGCAAGCAGCTTGAGGCGCGCGATTTCGAGTTCCTGTGCCGGTCATTCCGTGACCGCCGCGAAGGGGATATCCGCGAGCTCCTGAAGGAGCGCATCGATGTGAGTCCGAAAAAGCGCGAGGTCCTGCCGCGCTCGCGCCGCCAGCTCGATTATGTGCGGGCGATCCGCAGCCGGGATGTCGTGTTCGGCGTCGGGCCGGCCGGGACCGGCAAGACCTATCTCGCGATGGCGTTGGCGGTTTCCGAATTCCTGAAGGGCAATGTGAGCCGGATCATCCTGACCCGACCCGCCCGGGAATCCGGCGAAAACCTCGGGTTCCTGCCCGGCAGCCTCGAGGAGAAGATCATGCCCTATCTGCGCCCGCTCTATGATGCGCTCTACGACATGATGAGTTTCGACGAGGTCTCCGCGCTCATCGAGCGCGGCGTGATCGAGGTCGCGCCGCTGGCGTTCATGCGCGGCCGTACGCTGAACAATGCGTTCATCATCCTCGACGAGGCGCAGAACACGACGGTCGAGCAGATGCTGATGTTCCTGACCCGCATGGGGTTCAGCTCCCGCTGCGTGATCACCGGGGACCCGTCGCAGTCCGACCTGACCGGTCGTGAGCGTTCGGGGCTGCTGCATGCGATCGATACTCTGCAGGGCATCTCCGAAATCGGATTTGTTTTTTTCGACACCCGTGATGTGGTGCGGCACGCGCTGCTCGAAAAGATCATTCTCGCCTATAACGGGACGGCACAGGGGGAACAGGAGTGATGTTCAGGTCAGTGCGCGATTTCTGGGAGAGGATCACGGCCCGGCGCAAGCTTCAGCGCAAGGGGCTGGTCGCCTCGCGTCGCCGCTTCGATCTCGACAAGCTGGCGGAAGCGCTTGAAGGTTCGCCCGCGCCCGGAATTTTCACGCTGGTGATGATCTGGGCGATCTCCGCGGTGCTGCTGACGATTTCGGCTCAGCAGCATATTGAAGGGGTGCTGAACCTCGTGGTCGGGCAGCAGGCGCCGCGCACGATTATCGCGACGATGGATTTCTCCTACCAGGATGCGGAGGGGACCGAGCTGGAGGTCCGGCAGGCGATGGAGAAGGTTCCGCTCTATTTCCGGATCGATGCGAAGAGCAACAATACGATCCGCCGCAACTTCACGATGTTTTTCGAAGCGGTCGGCAAACGGCTTTCGGATGAGAAGGCGGGCCGCAAATATGTTTCGGGCGGGCAGCTTGCCGAACAGCTTGCGGCTTCGGCCGACCCCGCTCTCGCGGAGGCGGTCGGGGAGTTCATGCGCTCCACGAACGAGTACAAGGAGTTCGACTCCCAGCTCAGCCGGATTCTCGGCCGCGGCATTCTGAACCGGACTCTGCGTGATTCGCTCAAGGTCAGCCAGACGCTCCGGGTCATCGACCAGGAGCAGCGGCGGTGGCCGGCGAAGAACGTGACGGAGCAGGACGACCCGCAGGCGGTGGCGGACCGGCTTTCTTTCGGCGTGCTGCGCACCTACACAGGAGGCGGCCGGGAGAAGATCGGGCGGGAGCTCGATGCGTTGTTTCTCGCGCTGATCGGGCCCGACGGAAACCTGGTTGCGGACGAAAAGCAGTATCAGGAGGACCGCCGCCGCGCCGCCGATGCCGTGAAGCCGGTGATGGTGGCCGTGTCGAAGGGGGACCTGCTCGTGCGGCGCGACCAGGAGGTTACGCCGGAAATCAGCGACAAGCTCAAGGCGTTCGAACACGCCGACCGCAGCAACCGGAAGATCGACCAGGAGGTCGCGGCGCTGATTCACAATACGGTCTGGAGCCTTGTGCTCGTGATCTTCGCGGCGTTCTATCTCTACCATCTGCACCCGGAGGTCGTGCGCGTGAACAAGCGCAGTATGCTGCTCGGCTTTGTCGTGATCCTCTCCATGCTGGCGAATTTCATCGGGTTCCACTTCTTCAATTCGCTGGCGAACCGTTCGACCGACCTGCCGAACGGGCTGGTGGCCGAGGCGATCCCCGTGGCGCTCGGGGCCGTGCTGCTCGCGGTGACGATGGGGTACCGGGTTGCGCTGTGCGCCGGATTCTTCATCGCATCGATCGCGGCGATGATGCTGCTGCCGGAGCGTTCGTTCGACCTTGCGGTCAAGGGGATGGTGATCTGTTCCCTGACGGCGCTGGCGGTCCGTTCGGCGACGAACTACCGGTCGTACTTCATCCGGATCCTGCTTTCGGTGTTCCCGCTGGTCTGGGTGCTGAATCTGAATCTGCTGAATTTCCACGCTCCGAACTTTCTGGTTGTGCTCGGCCAGTCAGCGGTCGTCGCGTTTGCGAACGCGGCGGCGACGGCGATTCTGGCGCTGATCCTGATCTTCATTTTCGAAATCGTCTTCAACGTCAGCACGAATATGGCGCTGATGGTGCTGTGCGACTACAACCATCCGCTGATGGAACGCATGAAGCGCGAGGCGCCGGGGACGTTTTTTCACAGCCTGATGGTCGCGACGCTGGTTGAGGACGCGGCCCGGGCGATCGGTGCGAATCCGCTGAAAGCGAAGGCCGGGGCGCTGTTCCACGACATCGGGAAGCTTTCGATGCCGCAGTACTTTACGGAGAACAACCTCGACAGCGCGAACCAGCACCTCGATCTGAATCCGCAGATGAGCAGCATCATCATCCGCGATCATGTGAAGGAGGGGTTGGCGCTGGCCCGGCAGCACCGGATGTGCCGCACCGTGCGTGACGCGATCAGCCAGCACCACGGCAACGACCTTGTGAAGTTCTTCTACAACAAGGCGGTGGAAGAGCAGAAGAGGACCCAGAACAGCTCCCCTGTGCTGGAGTCGCAGTTCCGTTACGACGGGATCCCGCCTCAGGACAGGGAGATGGCCATCATCAGCCTTGCGGATGCGTGCGAAGCAGCCTGCCGTTCGCTTGACAAGCCTTCAGCGTCGAAGATCGAGGCGGTGGTCGACGATATTTTCCGCGGCCGCTTCGAAGGGCGGCAGCTGAACAACGCGAATATTACGCTCGCCGAGCTCGAAAAGGTGCGGCAGAGCTTCATCAACACGCTCGTGAGCATGAAACACGGGCGCATCGCCTATCAGCAGGAGCGCAAACGTGATCACAATGAATTACGCGTGGCAAACACGCCGCCTTCCGCGTCCGCGGAGAAGTGAGTTGAAGGCGCTCGCCGCGCGCGCGGCGGTGCTGGCCGGGCTGCCGGAGTCGGATTGGGAACTCGATGTGCGTTTCGTCGGGGATCGCGCGATGGCCGCCGCGAACGGGGAGTTCGTCGGCCATGCCGGTACGACGGATGTGATTACGTTCAGCTACTTTGATGATCCGGAGTCGCTGTTTCCCGGGGAGGCGGCGGTCGAGCTTATCATCTGCGTTGACGCGGCGCTGCGCGAGGGGGCGGCGCGTGAGGATTCCGACTATTCGCGCGAGATGGTGCTGTATCTCGTGCATGGGCTGCTGCACAGCGCGGGCGAGGACGATCTCTCGCCCGGGCCGCGACGCCGCATGCGCCGCCGTGAACGCGAGCTCCTGTCCGCATTGGAGCAGGAGTTCGACTTCGGAAGCATCTTCCCGGGACCGGCCGTATGAACATCCCTCTTTTGTGACTCTCAGGCGTCCTTATGCGCCCGCAGGCGCTCAGCGAAGCGTTCGCAGCAGAGGCGGGCGTTTTCGAGGAAGGCCCGGATCGCCTCGGGCGTCTGCTCCTTTTTCCCGGGATCGAAATATGGCGTGCAGCGCATTGCAAGCTCAAAGCTCGGTTCGCGGTTGTAGGAGGAAGCAGCCAGGATCTCCGCAAGGCGCTCCCACTCCACCGTTCCGTAGCAGGGCGGCTGGTGCAGGTCCCCGCTTCCGTCGTTGTCGTTCAAATGCAGCGCCTGAAGCCGGTCGCGGCACTGTTCGAGCAGCTCCATCTGCTTGAAACTGTCGGCGTTTGCGTGGCCGGAGTCGTAGGTGATTCCGAGCAGCTCCGGCGGATACGCATCGAGCAGTTCGCGGATCAGGGTCCAGTAGTCTCCCCACATGTTCTCGACCGCGACCGGCACATGACGGCGTTCCAGATCGGGCATGAGCTCGTCGAGCGAACGGCGCAGTGCGTCGAACTGGCGGCGGGATACCGTTTTCTGTTCCTCGCTCTGCCCGGCCTGAAAGCACGGGATATGCATCATCAGCGCACCCGTTCCGCCGAGCTCGGTGAACATCTCAAGGCGGTTGCGGACGAGCTCGACTCCGGCCCGGCGCTGGTATTCAACGGTGGAGTACCAGCATTTTTCGACGCCTGCGCTGCCGTGGATGTCGAGCAGCGTGAGCCCGAGCTCCCGGAGCCAACCGGAAATCGCTTCGATTTCCGCTTTTCCGTAGAGAAAATCGGTGCACCATTGATGGCACCAGTGGACATGTGTGAAGCCCGCCTCCGCAAGGTAGCGCAGCGGCAGCTCAGGTGAACCGGTTCCGGAACAGTAGTCCGTGTTGATTGCGATTTTCATGGCAGAATGCCCTCCTTTTGCGTTTACTATACCGCAGGGCGGACCGCTTTCAAGAGGAGGCGCACCGGAAACCGGATGTCGCTTTGTTACGACACCGGCTCTGAAGGACGCGGAGGGGTTAAAAGAGTTCTCCCTGCTCCATTTCGGGGGAGGGCGGGAGCGGCGGAACCGGCCTGGCGGCGAGGCTGAAGAGGTCCTCTTCCCGCTCCGGCTCCTCCGGCTGCGTTTCGGGCAGCTCCCGGAGGACGCTCCTGAGCTCCATCGCTTCGCAGATTTCGCGGATCTTCTTCCAGTCCGGCGTGGCGCGGCGCAGGTGTCCGGCCGGCGGCGCGAAGCGGGCAGGGAGGTCATCGCGCAGCTCGATGAGCCTGCGGTTTTTCCGGATCACGTCGATATGCCCCTCCAGTTTCGCCCGGAGCTTCGGGTTTTCGATGAGCGAAAGATCGTCGAGCCACTTTTCCGCCGGGCCGCAGGTGTTCAGGATCTGCGCGGCGGTCTTCGGGCCGACGCCCGGCACCCCCGGAATGTTGTCGGAGCTGTCGCCGATCAGTGCAAGGTAATCCACAATGAGTTCGGGAGGAACGTCGAATTTCGTTTTGACTTCGGCGGCTCCGCGCTCTTCAAAGCCGTTTTTCGGTGCCGGCACGAGCATTTTCACCTCCGGCGTGACGAGTTGCGACAGATCCTTGTCGGAGCTCACGATGAGCACCGGGCCCGACGCACTGCGCGTGAAAGCGGCAATCAGGTCGTCCGCCTCATACTCCTGCTCCTCCAGCAGCGGCCAGCCGAACGCGGCCGCAAGTTCGCGGATCACCGGGATCTGGGCCTTGAGCTCCTCCGGCATCGGCGGGCGGTTCGCCTTGTATTCCGGCGCGAGGTCGAGCCGGAACTGCACCTTGCCGCAGTCGAACAGCATTGCCCCCGTGTCGGAGGGATACTCCGTCTGGAGCTTCAGCAGCATCCGGGCGAAGACAAAGATCGCGTTGGTCGGCTCCCCCTTCGAGTTCGTAAGCCGGCGGATCGCGTAGTAGGCGCGGAAAATCTGGCTGTAGGCGTCGATGAGAATCAGCGGGTCTTGCATATTGTACTCCTCGTTTTCCATAAAGTACACCCGCAAGACCGGCTTGTCAATAAAAAGAAACGGCATCGGATCGGGCCGGAGCCGCAGTTCGATGCCGTATAAACAAAAAAGTGTTCGAGGTTTGTTTCTTCAGACGCTTAGAGGAGTAATTATGAAGAGGAGAAATTGCGTATAGGAGCCTGAATAATTCAAACCTCGAACAACACTTACTATAAGCCGAAAAAATTTAAAATCAAACCAATTTCCGGTTTTTTTCAATAAATTTTTGATTTTTTTAGTTTTTCCGGCTTTTTTCAGCAAAAAAGGCAGAATAAAATCTTTCCTTTTTCAAGAACCGGCGGCGAGGAAAGCGGAGTATCGGCCGGAATCAGATGTTCCGGCAGTCGTAGGCCCAGTGAAGCAGGCTCTGCCGCTGCTTCCGGCGGCAGTTCCAGTCGCCGGGAAGCGGGCAGCCGCGCAGTTGCGCCAGGTGGCGGACCATCGCCTTCCATCGCCGGATCTGCCGTTCGTCGTCGGGGCACCGCCGTCCCATATGATAGCGGCAGTACCACTGGAACCAGCCGCGCGGGTCGCCGGGATGAATCCACCCTTTCTCGCGCCACACGGAGAGCGGCAGCGAGGCGTTGACCCTGAAAAGGTTCAGCTCCGGATCGTGGCGTTCGGGACAGAGCCGGGCGTGTTCGAACCAGCCGGAAGGGAATTCGGCGGTGCAGTCCGTCATGTACCGGCCGCCGAAGACGCCGAGCTGCAGCATCTGCGCGGGGGTGAGCTGCGGCTTGAAGCCGGGGTGGAAGTTCCGCCCTTCCGGCTCTGTCAGGAAGTAGACGTAATTCTGCTGCATCAGGTCATTGACGACGACTTCGCGCGGCTTCATCGGGATTCGTCCTGCACGGGGTATTCGAGCTGTTCGACCGGGAACCCGAGTTCGCCGGCATACTGGACCAGCTCGGCCAGCTCGGATTCGGGCAGGCGCGGCGTCCGCGAAAGGATCCACAGGGAATCCGGCGACGAACCGGTCACCACGGCGTAGCGGTAGTCCGGCGCGAGCCGGATGATCCGGTAATCGGCGTAGAACGGGCGGAAGAATGAGACCTCCAGCTCTCCGGTCGCCGGATCCCCCTTGAATCTGGCGACCGCCTCCGCCCGGCGGCGTTCTCCGTCGCGCTCTCCGCTGTTGACCACCCGGACCGAGCCGTCGGGGTTCGCCGTATATTCCGCCGTGACCCGGTTCATGTCCCGCTCGAAATATTGCGGGAGCCGGGCGATTTCATACCAGGTTCCCAGATAACGCGGCAGCTCGAAGCCGGAGACCGGCGGGATCTTCTCCGTGCTCCCGCCGGACATGCAGCCGCCGAGCAGGAAAACAACCGCAAGCAGGGCGGTTGACGACAATTTGATCGCTTTCATGATTCTTTTCTCCTCACAGTCTGTTTTCATGCATGATTTCTTCCTCTGCTGATATTGGAGCATCGGATCATGGAAAAGTCAAACCGTTTTCCGGGAAATCCGGATTTTATCCGGAAAAAGTGTCTGCCCGCTGGATGGGCGCCAGCCATGTCCGGCGGTTGCGAAGAGAGCTGAAAGAAAAAAGTAAATATATTATTTGTCAAAAAAACGGTTGAATTTTTAATTTAATTCAATATATTAATCACAGCAACCAATTCAGGAGAGAGAAAAACATGGATTTTTACGGAGTTGAATACAGGGTATTCAAGGCGAATCTGCATACGCACTCGACTGTATCGGACGGCCGGTTCGGCCCGCAGGAGGTGATCCGGCTTTACGCGGATCATGGCTACGACGCCCTTGCGTTCACCGATCACCGCCGGACCAATCCGGTCGGGAGCTATGACGCGCGCGGAATGGCCCTGCTTTCGGGGATTGAGCTGCACCCGGCGGGGCCGCGTGGAGTTCCCTGGCATCTGCTGGCGATCGGCGTCCCGGAAGGGTTCCCGGGCGAGTTTGCGTCCGGGCAGGAGGCCGTCGACGCGGTCAATGCGGCGGGCGGAGCGGTGTTTGCGGCCCATCCGTACTGGAGTGGGTTCACGTCGGCGGAGATCATGTCGCTCATCGGCCTCGCCGGAATCGAAGTCTACAACACGAGCACGCGCTACATCGGCAAGGCGTACAATATGCAGCTCTGGGACGAGATCCTCGACGCGGGGCGGCGCTGCCCCGCAATCGCCGTGGACGATATGCACCGCTGCTGCGACCTGTTCCGCGGCTGGACGATGATCGCCGCGGAGGAGGGGGCGCCCGGCGCGTTGCTCGACGCGCTGAAGGCCGGGCGCTTCTATGCGTCGCAGGGACCGGAAATCCACACTCTGAGCTTGCGCGGCAACGTGTTCGAGGCGGAATTCTCCCCCTGCGTCGAAGCAATTCTGGTCGCCCCGGGAAGCCGGGGCTTCTGCGGCGCGGTGCCCGACGCCGACGGGCCGGGTTCGCCGGAGAAGGAGGTGACCGGTGTGCGTTTCGAGCTGGGCGATACCGAGCCGCGCTATGTGCGGCTCCAGATCCGGGACCGGGCCGGGCGTCATGCCTGGAGCTGTCCCGTCGGGCTCTGATGAATTTTTGATACCGGAGACGCCTCCGCCATCCTGCCGCTTCACCGCTGTGTACGGGAAATGTTTCGGCAGCCATGCCGCGAGTCCGGGCTGATATCAGAAAATTAACAGATCAGCCTTGACAAAGCAGATAGGAGCGGCTAATGTATCTGAATGGCGGTTTTCAGTTTACAAATGATGCGGGAGAAGTTCGCGGAAGCGCTGGCGCAACCTCTGAATGAGGTCCACTTCGCCATGCCGAAGCCGATGGCGGGGAGTCATGCCTGCCGCCAGCCCGAGCCGTGCTTCATCCTGAATTACTCCGGGCGGAAGCATGCGGCCTGGGCCGGTGAGGGGCGTATCGGCGAGCACCGGCTGGGGCCGGGCGAAGCGGTCGTCATCCCCTCCGGCTGTTGGATCGAGGAGCTGTGGGACGAGCCCCATGAGATGGTCTCCGCATCCCTTGCCGCGAATCATATCCGGGTGACCTACACAGGGGGAGAGGTGGCGGAGAGAACATTCCCCGACCCCGACGTCTGCTACCGGACCCGGGAGGGGGCGGATAAGGTGCTTTCGGCGCTGTTCGACTCCCTTTGCCTGCTTGAGCCGGAGTCGAGGGCGGCAATTTCGCTGCTGCGTTCCGTCTGCGAGCTTGTGGCGGAACGGCTCGATTCGGAGGTGGAGCAGCAGCTTTCCGACGACGAGCTGCTGTGGCAGCAGCTCTGCGACCGGATTCCATACTGTTTCCGCCGCGATGTTTCCCGCGAAACGATGGCGGAGATGCTCCAGATCCATCCGGCCCGGTTCTCCCGGCTGGTGCGGAAGTTCGCCGGGTGCGGGGTGTGCGATTACATCCGGAACCTCCGGCTCAATTATGCGGAAGAGCTTCTGATGGAGAAAGAGGTGATTCCGGTTGAGGAGATCGCCCGCCAGAGCGGCTTCAATTCCGCCAGCTACTTCATCTGGAGCTTCCGACAGCGCCACGGCGTCTCCCCGGGGCACTTCCGCCGGCAGCACCTCGATCTCTGACGGCGCCTCCCGCTTCCTGCGGACGAATCAGATTTTCTTGCAGCGGCTGATGGCGACACGGCCGGAACGGGCCATTTCGACGATGCCGAAGTCGCGGACCATTTCGACGAAGTTGTCGAGCCGGTCGGAGCGCCCGGCGATTTCAACGCCGATTTCGTCGCGGCTGACCGAGACGATGGTGCCGTCGAAGATCTCGATGAGCTGAAGCAGCCGCGACTGCTTTTCGGGGGAGTCGGTGCGGATTTTGATGAGGGCCATTTCACGTTCGACGAAGTGGCTGCCGGTGAGGTTCTCGACGCTGATGACGTCGATCAGCTTGCGGAGCTGCTTGTCGATCTGCTCGAGGATGGCGCAGTCTCCGGTGGTGACGATGGTCATCTTCGAGAATTTCGGGTCCTCGGTTTCGTGGACGGTCAGGCTTGAGATGTTGTAGCCGCGCCCGCTGAAGAGCCCGGCCACGCGGGCGAGGACCCCGAACTTGTTTTCGACGAGGACGGATATCGTATGCTTTTCCGGCATTTCCATAAAACGGTTTCTCCCTTGAAGTGTGTATTGTTATATAAGATGGTGCCGGGTTGCCGGTTTGTCAACTTTCCCGCCCCCGGAAAACCCGGATTTCCGGTCAGATCGGGTCGGAGATGTTCTCCATCGCCTCGAGCAGGCGGATCGCGTTCCAGTCGTTCTGCTTGAGCTCCTTGAGGATGCCGATTGTCTCGAGCCGGACCTGGCGGCTGCGGAGGGAACCGGCGTAACGCTCGGGGCGGCAGGTGTGGTCCTTGCCGAACGCGGCCCATGCTTTCCAGCAGCTGTTGTGCGTATCCATGAAAAGCGAGCCGATTTTCCGGCTCAGCTCGGCGAGGTCCGGGTCGCGCAGTTTGCCGAACATACCGGAAAAGAAGGCGAACGCCGCGAAGCAGCGCGACTCCGCGAGGAGCCCGATGAATCCGTGCAGATGGACATAGCAGCGCTGCAGCGTATCCGCATCGGCGGAGGCGAAGAACGCTTCGTCCCGCAACAGCTCGATGCAGTGGTCAAACGCCGCGAGCCCCGAGACGCACTCGCGGCCGTCAGGTTCGACGAGGAGGTTCCGCAGGTAGGAGAATTCCTCGCTGTCCGGCACGCGGGCGGGGCATTCGCCGGTGATGATGAGCAGCCGTGTTCCCGGCCGGACCCAGTTCTTCCGGGTGAAAGCGCGTTCCTCAAGCGTGTCGGGGCGGCTTTCGGCGGAGTCCCAGTCATGCGGGACGTAGAAGCCCGATACGGCTTCGCCGTCCTTGTCGTAACCGGTAATCAGACACCAGTCGTCGCCGGCCGCCCGGAAGGCCGGAACCGGCACGCCGCGGTTGACGGCTTCCATGATCTCACGGTGCATCACCTCCGGCGGAACCGATTCGACGATGCGGTATTCGAAGCCGGCGAACGACATGGCGCGCACAATCGGTTCGTCGTCCTCTGCTTCGAGCAGGAGGTCGGTCAGGAACTGCGGCCGGAACTCCGGATCCCAGTGTGTCCGGCAGTTCAGCCCGGAGAGGGTCAGCAGCTCGAAATAGACCTGCTCGTGCATTTTCCGGGACCAGTCATAATTGCCGCACCGGCCGCAGCGGTCGCACAGCTTCTCGGAGCGGCTGCAGAAGAGCTGCTCCTCGTGGCGGTTCGGCTGTTTCAGGTGCATGTAGAGCGAGCTGGAACACGAAACGAATCGAATCGACTCCGGCCCGCCCCACGGCGCACCTACGGGCAAAATACCGCGAATCTCGTTTTTCACTTCATCATCCTGTCTGTATCCGGGTTGTCATTCATTTATATACTATACTCCCGGAAGCGGACGGAATCAACCCCGCATGCCCGGTTGATGCGTGCTTTGGCCGGGAGAAATCACGTTGCGGAGCGCAGCAGGTAGCAGACCAGCAGCACCGCGTCCGCGCCGCCCGGATTCTCAGGGTAATGCGGCAGCGCGCCGTCGAACACGAGCGTGTCGCCGGCCTCGAAATCGACCGGTTCGCCGTCGAGGAAATAACGCAGCTTCCCGGAGAGCAGATAGAGGATCTCATCGCCTTCGCTCGTCACCGGTTCGCGTTCGGCTCCGGAGCGGACCGTCACATGCATGAGCTGCAGTGTTCCCGGCGAGAGCGGCATTTCCGCGATCATGCGGTAGTCGAGGCCCCGGCTCTCCTCGCGCGGCACCGGCTCCTGCTCCGAGGCGCGGATCAGCGCCCAGCGGGGCCGGGATTCGGCCGAAACGCCCTCGAAGAGCGCGGAGAGATCCGCCTCCAGCGCCCGTGCGATGGCCAGAAGCACCGGAAGGGAGGGGACTGTCCGGTAGTTTTCGATTTTCGAGAGCAGCCCGGCGGTCAGGCCGGTCCGGTCCGCCACCTCCTGCAGTGTGAGCTTCCGTTCCTTCCGCAGCTTTTTCAGCCGGATTCCGAGGATTGCCAATGGTTCCGTCATTTCTTCGTACCGCCTTTCCGGCGGAAAATATATCCCGTTTTTTCTTTCCCGTCAACCTGATTTGACAAATATTCTAAATAGAACGCTTGAAATTGAATGTTTGTTGACTTATATTAAAAATAATGTCGAATATTGTGACAAATAATAAAAGCGGAGTTGGGTTGAATGACACTCGCGGTCGGTTATGCATTCTGCTGTCTGTTTTTTGCGGCCCTGAATGATTTCGTGTTCAAGCTGTTTGCACGGAAGGAACGGTCGCGCGGCGTGTTTGTCGGGGTTGCGGGGGCGGTCTGGTTCCTGCTGCTCGCCTTTCTGCCCTGGAACAGGGAGAGCAGCATGGCCGCCACGCTGATGTGGGGGGCGGTTTCAGGGGCTTTCTCCGTGACGTCGAACCTGCTGCTGATCGAGGCGATGTCCCGCGGCAGCGCCGGAATGTGCTCGACGATTTTCCGATTGAACATGGTTTTGGTGGTGTTGTTCGCCGCGCTGCTGCTGGACGAGGATCTGACGCTGCTGCAGTGGCTCGGAGTGCTGTGCGCGACCGGGGCGGTGCTCGCTTTTCTGCCGTCTGACGGCAAGACACGGCTGTGGAACGCCGGGCTCATGATGGTGCTGGCCGCCGCCGCGCTCCGGGCCGGGATGGGGCTGAGCTATAAATATGGTTTTCTGCAGGGGGCGGACCGGAATGGGATCATCGTCATCAACAGCCTGTTCTGGATCGCATGCGGAGGAGCGTATGCGCTGTTCCGGGAGAAAGCGCCGTTGAAGCCGGAACGGAAAGTCCTGCTGTACGGGCTGCTTTCCGGCGGATTGATTACCGGGCTCGTGGTTTTCATGGCGCTGTCGCTGGAGAGCGGGGAGGCGAGCGTGGTGCTCCCGGTCGCGCAGATGAGCTTTCTGGGGACGTTCGTGCTGAGCATGCTGCTGTTGAAGGAGAAACTCACTCCGGCAAAGGTCGCGGCCCTGGCCTGCGGAAGCGCCGCGATTCTGCTGCTGACGCTCGGCTGAAAAGAGTTTCAGGAATCCTGCGGTAATGCCGCCCGGCTTCTCCCTCTCACATAACCTTGCCGCCCGGCTTCTCCCTCTCACATAACCTTGCCGCCCGGCTTCTCCCTCTCAC
>JABLYX010000029.1 GCA_018265615.1 Lentisphaeria bacterium | reverse complement strand
AAGGAGTTGCATCATGACAAAACGAAACCGCCCACATCACATACTGCGCATTATGTGCCATCGGGGAAGCTGCCGAGGCGGCACACGGTTGATTCTGGTCAATCGACGAGAACGGCGCTGCCCCAGCCTGTGCGTTCGGCGCTGTTGCCGGCCTTGCCGCTCCATATGAACTGCCGCAGCCGTCGCGGGCCGTCGTCGCCGTCATCCAGCCCGATATCGAAACGGAGCTTCCGGCCGGATTCCGGCGCAACGCCGAGGGCGCTCCACGGAATCGCCGCCTCCATCGCGTAGCCGTTCGCGTTCGGCGTGACCACGACCCGGCATCCGGGCTGTTCCGGCTGGTTCACGAACCAGACCCCGCCCTCCGGCTGGTTCGCGGAGATCAGGATCTGCCGGTCCGAAAACAGGAGCGGGCCGGCCTTTCCGAGTTCCTCGCCGCCGATGAAAAGCTCGATGCAGTCGCTCTGCCAGAGATCCTTCCCCTTCCGGCTGTTCCGGGCCGGAGTCGGATCCCGGACTTCCGCGAAGAGATAAAGGTTCTCCTTATCCCAGCAGAGCCAGAAATCGGCGCCCACTCCGCCATCGTCCGGACCCGCGACAAGGCAGGAGCCGTCGATGCGTTCCGACGGCCGGCCGGGCCAGGGCTGCCTGACGCCGTCCACCTTGTGCCCGGACACCGCATGCGGAATCTGCACGCTCTTGGCGGCCCGCTCCCCGACCGCCCCCTCCGGCCTCCAGACAAACGGCTTGACTCTGCCGAACATCACGTCGTAGATGCGGTAATTCGTCTTCATTACCTCCGCGAGAAACTCCTTGAACGGGCGGTCGGCCACATTCACCAGCCCGATATTCATGCATTCGCCGTTGTAGTGCTGAAAATAGCGCCCGGTCAGCGCCTGGTCGATATAGGAGAACCACTGGCTCCCGACCACGTAAGGCAGCGAGGCCGCCTCTTCGACATAGCTGCGGTACGCGTTGCCGCGCTCAACCTGGTTGCGGACATCGACGACGCCTCCGGCCAACCCCTGCTCCGCCGTGCCGAAGCTCCACTCCGACAGCAGGAGCGGCTTTCCGGCCAGCCGGTGGATCCGGTCGAGCAACGCCGGGTCGATCGTGCGCGAGTAGTAGTTGTAGCTGAACACATCGCTGTATTTTCCGCAGGCCGCGACCGCGCTCTCCACATTCGCATTCGCGACGAGGAAGCGCGCGCCGAGCAGCAGGTGGTTCGGATCGTATTTGCGGAAGGTCTCGCCGACCAGCTTGAAATACGCATCGAAAAAGTGCGCGGCATACGCCTCCATATCCGCCCACGCCGCGCGGGTGCGGACCGGCAGCGGCAGGTCGTTGAGCGCGTCGAAGCCGGCGGCTTCAAGCCCCCATGCCGCGTTGAACCTGCCGATGGAACCATACTTTTTCTTCAACATGCCGACCAGCTCCCGCTTGGCGGCGACCTTGCCGTCGAATCCCGGAATCAGGCGGGCGACGTCAGGATACGGCTGTTCATTCGCGATAAAGTAGCCGATGATGGCCGGATCGTCCTTATCCGCAGCGAGCGCACTGAAGTTCCGGTCCATATCGGCACGGACCGCCGGATCAAACGGATCGCAGATATCGCCGACGATCCCCTTCGGTTTGTAGAGTCCGGGCACCCGGCCGAATTTCTTCCCGCTGTTCACCTTGGCGCGCCCGGTGAACGCGCCGTCGCTGTTGAACCCCCATTTATGCAGCCGGTCGATCTGCTCGCCCTTCCATTCCTCAAGTTCGAACGGCTTTCCGGTCTTGCGGATCCGGTTGGCCAGATAGAAGGAAAAATCGGTCGCCCAGTGGCCGCGGTACGCACTTTTGTATTCGCTCCCGTACTTCGGGAGCCATGCGTAAATCTGCTCGCGTCCCCTGATGTAGGTGTAATCGTCGCCGGGCGTAATCGTGCAGACGCCGAGTTGGAAGAACACATCGCCGCCGGGGGTGACGAGCACGTCGCGCCCCGCAGCCTTTCCGGTCCGGAAGAAACCGGTCGCCTCGAGCCCGAACCGGTCACGGCTCCCCGGCATACCGCCCCACGGGGCGAGCGCGGGCGGCTTCAGGGAGCCGAAGTACGCTCTGTCGGCCGCGACATCGTCCTTCAGCTCCTGTTCCGACCTGACCTTGCCGGGGAAATCGAGCTCCGCAGGCTGGCCGAAGCGGTCGACGCGGACCCTGGCGACCTTCGGCTGCTCCGCGCCGAATTGAAATGAAATCTCCTGGGCTTCGCGGTCCGCATAGACATCCTGCAGCAGACTGAGTTCGAAGATCTTCCACTTCCAGGCGCGGTTGTCCTGAAGCTGCCAGTACGCGCCGGGGTCGATGCGGACCGAGATGCTGCAGTCGCTGTTGCCGTCGAACAGGCGGAACACGTTGGAATTCAACTGCGCCAGGTGCGGCTTCTCCGGCAGCGTCTTCGGGAACGGCTTCTTCCCGCCGTTTTCACCGAACGCGAAGAAACCGGTTCCGGCGAAAGTGATCGGGATGTGCATCTCCCAGCGGAACTTCCCGGCCGACTTCGTAACCATGGTTCCCGTCACCGCGTCGCCGTTCCGGGTCAGCACGAGCGACGGGGCGCCCTCCGCCAGATAGGTGATTTCCGCCCGGTTGCCGGAGAGCTTCACCTCCGGATTCACATTTTTACCGTCCGGAGGCGTGAATTTCGGATAGAGGAAAATCAACTTCCCCATCGCGCCGCCGTCGATCTCGATCCCCGCGGGGGCCAGTTTCACCGCCGCGGCAGCCGCCGTGCAGAGCAGGCAGGCTGTCAACAGCCAGAGTCCATATTTCATAAACCGGATTCCTTTCCTTAATTGCTGAACATGACCCGCCAGTACGGACCGGCGGCGTTATCGCCCTCGCAGATGCGGAGGTCGTTGATCCCTTTGGTCTCGACCCGGCCGTCGACATAGAGGATGTTGCGCCGGTCCCTGTGGACGAACCGGTTGAGCTGCAGAATCGACCCGGACGCATCGTAAATGGTCGAATACACATTGAATACCCCGTCAACCACATAGATGATTTTGCCGACCGTCGGACGCGGGTTCTTCCACATCGAATTGATCTGGTCCTGCAAAGTCCGGGGCTTCACCGTGTAATTCGGCAGCCCGGTCGAAGAGCTTATCGTACCGAACTGGCTGGTGTTGAGGGCGGAACCGCAGGCGGCGCCTCCCCCCGCCTGGCCGCGCGGGATTGCTCCCCATGCGGGATTCCAGCCGCCGACCGCCTGCCCGGCAATATTCGCAACCTCACAGCCCGGAGACAGCCTGACCATGGCCGGGCAGTTGAATACAGAATAATTTTTCGTATAAACTTCAAGCTTGTGAAACCAGCGCCCCGCGTTGGTCGGCGCGGCATTGTAATCGGAGATGCCGCCGTTCGGAAAATAATCGTCGCTGTCCCCCTGGTACATGGCGGTGGCCTGCCCGATCGACTTGAAGTTCCCGAAACACTTCGCGCTCTGCGCCCGGTCCCGCGCCTGGTTCAGCGCCGGGAGCAGCATGGCGGCCAGAATCGCGATGATCGCAATTACGACCAGGAGCTCGATGAGTGTGAATGATCGCTTCGTCATGTGAATCTCCTTATTCTTGTAACGATACCGGGTTCTCTATGCCTCACCGCTTTATTCTATGCCGACGTCCGCTCGATGAGCTCCGGCGCGATCGTGAGCTGGATCTGCTTCTCCGGATCCTCCAGCTTTGCAATCACGTAATCGACCGCGAGGCGGCCGAACTCTTCGAGCGGCTGGCGGACCGTCGTCAGCGCCGGATTCAGGTAATCGGCGTTCAGGTCGTCGTCGAAACCGATCACGGCGAGCTCCTCCGGCACGCGGATCCCGGCCTCTGCGGCCGATTTCAGCACCCCCATGGCGATATCATCGTCGCCGCAGGCCAGACAACGCGGAACAGCTTTCCTCTCAATCAGATACCGCAATGCGGCACGGCCGTCTTCATGGCTGTAGCGCCCGATGCGCGGAATATCCGGCACACCGTCCCCGCTGCCGTTCAGAACCGCCTCCGGCAGCAGCCGGCACGGACTCCCGTCCAGGAACTCCGCAAGCAGCCGGCCGCGCTCAAGGTGGTGGCGCTGCGGATTTGTCGTGAGCTCCCCGATGAATCCGGCCGTCCCATATCCCCGGCGGATAATCAGCTCCGCGATCTGCCGCATGCCGGAAGCATTGTCAACCCGGATCAGCGGAACCTCCGGCTCTGCCCCCGGCTCTCCGTTGATAATCACATACGGGTAACGCTTTTCATTGAAGTGCTCGAACATTTCGCGCATCTGTTCGCGCTCCGGATTCGACGAAAGCGCGAAGTTGATCATGATGAGCGCATCGACCCGCTTGATGTTCATGAAGTAACGGTAGTCCACACCGTTCAGCAGCAGCACCTGATAGCCGTTCATCGAGGCTGCCTGCCCGATTCCGTTCAGCAGCCGGAAGGTGTAGCTCGAAAGATAGGCGACGTTATGATCCTCCGGCAGCGAGGTCGCAAAGCCGATCGTCCGCGTGCTCTCGCCGCGCAGGAGCTTCGCCCCGTAGCTCGGACGGTACTCGAGCTTCTCCGCCGCGGCCAGCACCTTTTCGCGCGTCTCCTCCGACACGCGGATATTCGCCGAAGAGTCCGGGTTCAGTATCTTCGACACCGTCCCGATCGACACTCCCGCCAGCGCCGCCACGCTCCTGATTCCGCCCCTGACCATCTGTAAAATCCCCCTCTGTCGGTTCCCACCACAAGAAAACGTTTTATCAACACCTTTAATTATACCAGAATCGAAAGCAAATGTCAAGTGATAAAACGTTTTTTCTTTTACTTTTTTTCAACTCACCTGTGAAATACGTCATAAAAGATTATTTTACGGCAATCTCCGGCGGGAAAACTTGACAAGCGTTCCGGGCGCGTGTATTTTCGTTCCTGTACCAGAGTGACACAGTTTCATGCGGAGGTGATTTCCATGAGAAGTTTCCCGTACTATCCGGACCGTTTCACCAGGCTCCTCGACGGAGTGTGGGAGTTCGCCTGGCTCGGCGACAGGGTTGACGTGAATGCGGTCGTGCCGTCCATGGAGGTATTCGATGAAATCGCGGCGGTGCCGGGATGCTTCGACACGGCGGGTGAACGGATCGGCCGCCGCGGCGTCGGCCTCTACCGCAAGCTGTTCCTCTTTCCGGCCGGACCGGGACGGCTGTCGCTGGACGGGCTCGGGCTGTATGCGCGCATCTGGTTCGACGGCAGGGAAATCGGGCGCAGCAAGCTGCCGTATGCGACGCTCGAATTCGATTTCCCGGTCGAAGAGGGGCTGCATGAGCTCGTGATTGCGGTCGACAACCGTTTCAGTGAAGAGAACACGCCGCTGGTCCGGCCCTACAACGACTTCTACGGTTTCGGCGGGATCTACCGCAGCGTTTCGTTCCAGCAGCTGCCGAAGCTCTCGATCGAACAGATCCGGATCACGACGCTGGATCTCGCGACCGGCCTCGTGCGGGTCGAACTCACGCTGCGCGGCATCGCGCCCAGGACGCTGAAATTCCAGTACGCCTTCGACGGCGCCGTGCTGCAGCAGGCCGAGGCGCGCGTGGAGGAGAACCAGATCGCGTTCGAAGTCGAAGTTCCGGATTTCCGGGCCTGGAGTCCCGAACACCCCGATTTGCACACGGTCTGCGTCCGGATCAAAGGCGACACGGTGTATGAACGGTTCGGCATCCGCACCGTCGGCACCGACGGAGGCAAACTGCTGCTGAACGGCGAACCGGTCCGGCTCTTCGGTGTAAACCGCCATGAATCGCATCCGGAATTCGGCCCGGTCCAGCCGACCCAGCTCATGGTCGACGACCTGAAATACGCGAAGGAGCTGAATGCGAACTTCATCCGCGGCGCCCACTACCAGCAGAACCCGGAGTTCCTCGAGCTCTGCGACCAGATGGGCTTCCTCGTCTGGGAGGAGAGCTACGGCTGGGGGCAGCCGGAAGCCGACGCGGAGGATCCCGAAAAGGTCGAGCTGTTCTGCCGCGCCTCCGCCGCGATGGCGCGCGCGAGCCTGAACAATCCGTCGGTCATCATCTACGGCTTTCTGAACGAGAGCTGTTCCGACACGATGGCCGGGCGCGAGATGTACCGGAAGATCATCGGGGCGATCCGCGCCGCGGACGACACGCGGCTGATCTCCTACGCCTCGAACCGGTTCGAGCGGGATATCTGCTTCGACCTCGCGGACATCATCTCGATCAACCCGTATCCGGGCTGGATCAGCGAGTGCGACGACTGGACGCGGAACAACCTCGTGGCGGTCGAACCGGCCATGAACCGGTGGGCCGACTACTTCAGCGCCCCGCAGTTCGCGGACAAGCCGCTGCTCATCAGCGAGAGCGGCGCGTGCGCCATCTACGGAATCCGCAGCCGCGAACGCGCCCAGTGGAGCGAGGAGTACCAGTCCGACTACTTCGAGGCCGCGATCGACGCCGTACTCGGCAATCCGCGCTACTGCGGAATCACGCTCTGGCAGATGATCGACTGCAAGAGCTTCGTGCTCGGCGGACAGATCCGGACAAAGCCGCGCGGTTTCAACTGCGCGGGACTGCTCGACGAATACCGCCGCCCGAAGCTCGCGTTCGACACGGTCAAGGCGCTCTACCGGCGCTACCGCTCCGAATAATCAGAGCGCCGGAATCCCCGTTGCGCCGTCCGCTGCGATTCCGGGCCGCAAATGCGGAAAAGCGTCAGTTCTTCAGGCTCTGAATCGGGGCCGGGATGCGGCCGCCGCGCGCGATGAACTCCGCCGGAGAGCGCGTGTTCACCGGAATGACCGGCGCCTCACCGAGCAGCCCGCCGAAGGAGACGGTGTCGCCCACCTTGCAGCCGAATGCGGGAATCAGCCGCGCCGCCGTGGTCTTCGTATTCACCACGCCGATCGCGATCTCGTCCGCGATGATGCCCGAAATCACCTCCGCCGGGGTGTCGCCCGGAATCGCGATCATATCGAGCCCGACCGAACAGACCGCCGTCATCGCCTCGAGCTTTTCAAGGCTCAGCGCGCCGCAGCGGACCGCTTCGATCATGCCCGCATCCTCGGAGACCGGGATGAACGCGCCGGAGAGCCCCCCGACGTGCGACGACGCCATCACGCCGCCCTTCTTCACCGCGTCGTTCAGCATCGCCAACGCCGCGGTCGTGCCGTGGCACCCGCACTTTTCGAGCCCCATCGATTCGAGGATGTACGCGACCGAGTCGCCCACCGCCGGAGTCGGCGCGAGCGAAAGGTCGACGATCCCGAACGGCACGCCGAGCTTCTCCGACGCCTCACGCGCGACGAGCTGGCCGACCCGCGTGATCTTGAACGCCGTGCGCTTGATCGTTTCGGCCACCTCGGTCAGGTCGCACGCTCCCTTGCGCCGGATCGCGGAGGCCACGACGCCGGGTCCGGAAACGCCGACATTGATGACCGTCTCGGGCTCCCCGATACCGTGGAACGCCCCGGCCATGAACGGGTTGTCCTCCGGGACATTCGCGAAGACCACCAGCTTCGCGCAGCCGATGGACCGGCGATCCTTCGTGAGCTCCGCCGTCCTGCGGACGATGTGCCCCATCTCCGCGACCGCATCCATGTTGATCCCGGCCTTCGTGCTCGCGACGTTGACCGAGGAGCAGACGCGCTCCGTCTCGGCGAGCGCCTGCGGGATCGACGTGATAAGCGTGCGGCTGCCGTTCGAGAACCCCTTCTGGACGAGCGCGCTGTAACCGCCGATGAAGTTGATCCCGAGCTCGTGCGCGGCCCGGTCGAGCGTCTTCGCGATCCTGACCGCGCCGTCGACGTCGAGCCCGCCCGCCATCAGCGCAACCGGAGTGACCGAAACACGCTTGTTGATGATCGGGATCCCGTACTTCTTCTCGATCTCCCCGCCGGTTCTGACGAGGTCGCGGGCGCGGCTCATGACGCGGTCGTAGATGCGCGTTGCAAGGCGGGCCGGATCATCGCACTGGCAGTCGTAAAGCGAAATGCCCATCGTGATCGTGCGGATGTCGAGCCGCTCCTCGCGGATCATGCTGATGGTTTCAAGGATGTCTTTCGAATCGAACATGGTCAGATCCTGTGCATGGAGTTGAAGATGTCCTCGTGCATGACGTGGATATCGAGCCCGTCGCGCTTCCCGAGCACGCCCATGCGGTCAACGAAATCGTTGAACGGCATGGCGAGCTCCCGGATATCCACAATCATGATCATGGTGAAATATTCGTTGAGGACGGTCTGGGAGATGTCGAGGATATTCGCGCCGCACTCCGCGCAGCCCGCGCTGACCTTGGCGATGATCCCGACCGAATCCCGTCCGATGACGGAGACGACTGCTTTCATGGTGAACTTCCTTTCCGGTATGTTTTTTCGCGAGATAACATAACCCCGAAACGACGATAATCAAACCGGAACGACGATTCTTTCCGGAAAAGCCCGGCAGCGCCCGGCCTCATCTGCCGCCGTCGAGCAGCCGGACGAACTCCGTTTTTCCCGCCTTGCGCGCAAGATCGGCCGGGGTTTCCCCGGCGCCGTTTCTGAGGTGCGGATCCGCCCCGGCCTTCAGCATTGCCCGGATGATCCCCGGGTCGCGCGAGAGCCGCGCCGCATAGTGCAGCGCGCTTTCGCCGCGATGGTTCACGATGTTGAGATTCTTCGAATGCCGGATCAGCAGCTCCGGGATCGGGTGCGGGCTGTTCTGCTCCATCACGAACATCAGCGCGGTGTCACCGTCATTGTCCTGCTCGTCGACTCCGGCCCCGGCCGCCAGCAGCGACTGCAAAGCTTCGACGCCGTGCCTTGCCGCCGCCAGCTGGACCGGCGTATGGTTCTCGCGATCGGGAGCCGTCGGGGAGACACCGAGCTCCAGCAACTTTGCGACCATGAGCGAATTCGGGGCGAAGGCCGCCGCGTGGATCGGGGATCGGCCGTGCTCCGGCTCGGGCCGGTTCAACGGATCCCCGGCCTTCTTCAGCGCATCGAGCAGTTCCGGGTTCACGCCGTTTTTCGCAATCCGGACAGCCGTTTCACCGGGATAGCGCTCACTGCGCCGGTAATCGTACCCGAGGGCGATCATCCGCGCCGCGATCTGAGGGTATCCGCGGCTGCCGGCGACCTGGAACGGCGGAAACAGCGCTCCGGTATTGCAGTCGAAATACTCCTGCGGCTCCACGCTCATGCTCCAGCTCGCGAAAAGCTCCAGCAGATGGTTCTTCTCCTCCGGCGTGAACGCTCCGCGCCCGATCAGCTCCGCAAGCTCGCCGGCGGCCTCTCCGCCCTTCAGATAGCGCTTTTCCAGCGCCCGGAGCTCATCACCGTGCTCCCCGGTGAACAGCGCCAGCTCGAGGGCGGTTCCGCTCCGGAAAGCCGGAATCCGCGGAAACCAGTTCGTCATGCCGTTGCCGCGCCAGTAATCGTCCCGGTCGCAACGCTCCAGTACCTCCTTCCCGCCCAACTCCTCCGCCGTCTTTGAAGCCCGGTCGTAACGCAGTGTCGCCATCTCGAAAAGCAGCCGGTGATAAAGCAGAAAACGCACCGAACCGGGGCGTGCCTCCGCTTTCCGGCGCGCCTCGAAAAGCCGGTCGCCGGATTCGATGATGCCGGGGCGAAGATAAACATTCTTCCAGCGGGAGTCCGGATAATCCCACGCGACATAGCCCATCATGTCGAAACCGAAGGCCGGGATCACGCTCTCCGTCTCCGGATACGCCAGCGCCGCGTCGCCCAGCTGCAGCAGCAGCCGGTGCGAGCCGCCCCAGCGCGGCAGCAGCGCCCATTTGATCTTGCCATAGGCGTTCCGGTTATCCGGATCGTTCACGATGATCCGCTTGAATGCGTCGATCCGGGCCGCCACCGTCCCCGACGCCATTTCGACGACGATCAGCTGAAACAGCGGGTTGGCGCGCTCCGGCTCCAGCTTCAGCGCGGCTTCAAGGTGACCGCGCGCGGAGGCGATCTCATCCCGGAACCCCTGCCACCCCTCCTGTCCCACCGTGTCGGCATAACCGCCGCCGCGCTTCTCCCAGGCGCGGGCAACAGCCGCGCGGGCGGCGACCATATGGCCCAGCCAGGGATCGAAGTCCGGAACCTCGCCGCGAAGCCGGTCCAACCGTTTCCACATCTCATCCTCATCGCTGCTGCCGGAGAGAAAATTGTAGGCGTACTGCACGGCGTCCCCGCGGATTTTCCCCTGCCGCAGCAGCCCGGTCAGGAGCTCCGCGGCGGAACGGTTGCGCACCTCCCGGACCTGCCGGTCCGAAGCGAGATCGGCGAGCAGCTTCTGCACTTCGAAGCGCGTGAAGGTATCGCGCGGAATTTTGAGCATCGCCAGAGAGATACGTTTCCGGGCCGGGTTGAGGTTTTCGTCCTTTCCGTCGATGCTGCGCAACGCGTGACAGACCTCCTCCAACGGGGTGCGGCCCGGCTTCGCCGCCTCTTCGGGCGACGGGATCGGCAGAGCCTGAAGCATGCCGCCGCGCAATTGCGCGAACGCTTCGAGAAGCTCCGGCGGACAGTCCGGATTTTCCGGCTTCAGCGCCTCGAGGAGCACGGCGGCCGTCCGCGCCGTCCAGTTCGTGCCGGAGTCCCGGAACGTGAGGCCGGAATAGAGACCGGCAAACGGGTTCGCCGTCACGGGCCCGGGAGCGAAATCCGCCCGCCACGGCCCGGCTTTGTCCATCCTTGCGAGCGCGGAAAGCGCCCGCATCTTCCGTGCGGCTGGCGCATCGGAGCTTTCGAGCAGCTCGCTCCGCCGCCGCGCCAGCTCCTCCTTCTGCGCCCGGACCGCGTTCCGGTATTTCGCGGCCGCGCTCTCATACTGCTGCCGCAAGCTCTTCCACACGCGGCGCCTGTATGCGATTTCACGGCCGCGCCCGCTGTCGGCGTCAAGCGCCCGGTAGGCAGCCGCGGCCGCATCGATCCTCTCCTTCAGCGCCTTCAGCTCCGGATCCTGCTGCATGGCCGTCATCCGGCGCAGCAGCTCCTCCGACAGCTTCTTCGTTTCGGGGTCCGGAGAAATGACCTGCTGCTCGAATTCCCGGGCGGTCCGGCGGCAGAACGCATCCCACTCCGCCCGGCCCTGCTCCGGATTCGACCAGTACCGCTGCCATGCGGCCCGTACCGCCGGCTCCGCCGCCGGTTCCCCGGAAAAGACCGGAAAAACGGCTGCAAAGGCTCCTGCCAGACATATCGCCGCGACTCTCATGAAAAACCTCCCGTCGGTTATATGGAGAGATGCCACCGGAAATACCCGCCGGCAAAGAATATAAGGACATCCGGAGGCGATTTCAAGCAATCAGCCGGAACGAACCGCTTTTTTCCCGGAAAAACGGCGTCATCCGGTCACCAGCGGCAGCTTCCAGGCCGGGCGCCTTCGAAACGGCGCCAGGAACCGGCGCTTCAGCACCCCCTTCTCTTCAAGGTGGATATAACACGCCGTGTCGCAGGCGCGCCCGCAGATGCTCGCAAGATAACTGTGCTTGACCGGCGGATAGAAGGTCGTGCGGCGCATCACCTCCCGCGCGCGTTCCGGCGTGAGCTTCGCCTCCCCTGTGATGATCGCAGACTTCTCCGGAAGCCCGTCGAACGCTTCGGGCGGCATGAACGGGTTGAAGTGCATGTTCGCACCGATGTAATAGGCCGCGCACTGCCAGCGGTCGCGCGTCCCCTCCTCCGAGAGCGCATGGCCCGGACACGCCCGGACGCACGCGCGGCATTTGTCGCAGAGGTGCGGTTCGACGACCGGGTCCGGCTCAAGCTCCGCATCGGTCAGCAGAAAGACCCAGCGCTGGAACGGGCCGAAGTCGTCGGTCAGCAGGGAGCCGGAGAACCCCCGTTCACCGAGTCCGCAGAGCACGGCGCAGGCCTCGAAATCGAGCTGGTTCTCCGCCGCCCTCCCGCGATAGACCTCGGAGAAATCGACCTCAGGGTTCGTGCCCTCCTCCTGTTGCATGACGGTCTGGTTGCGGCGCTGCGGCAGCGCTTCGAAGCCACGGTCCTCGAGCACGGCGCAGGCGCGCAGGAGCGCCATCGGCATGACGGTCTCTTCGAGCGTTTCCACGCCCATGGTCGTGTACTGGTAGTAGGTGGAGCCCTCCTCGATGCCGCGCCGGGAGCCGCGCAACACGCGGAACGCCGCCCCGATCACCGTCCGGGTCCCGGGGAAAATCGTCCGGACCGGCTCCCCCTCGAACCGGCCGGCGGAACCGAACCGGACGAGGTCGGCGCCGTTCCGCGTGAAAACATCGATGAGTTCCTGCTTGAGCGTATTCATATCAGGTTCTTCTCCTTGAGGTGGTTGAAACAGGCGACGTCGCACCTTTTCCCGCAGAGGCACGGTGCATAGCCGGTGCGGCTCGGCAGGAAGTCGAGTTTCGGATAGAGTGCGCGGGCCGTTTCGCGCGTGAAGCGTTTGCGGCCGTCGAGGATCGCGTCGCGTTCGGGGTCGCCTTTCAGGAACTCCTCCGTCATAAACGGGTTCGAACGGTGTGCGCCGCGGTAGTAGACCGCGCACTGCCAGGAGTCGGTCCCCTTCCCCATCGTGACCGCATTGCCGGGACACGCCCCGGCGCAGGCGCCGCAGTTGTCGCAGAGCGTCTCGCCGAACGGGGCGCCGGTATCCAGCGCGGCGTCGGTCACGATGAAGACGAACCGCACGAACGGCCCGAACTTCGGAACCAGGATGCTCCCGGAGGCTCCGGCCGCGCCGAGCCCGCAGATCCGGGCCGCCTGCGCAAAATCGAGAATGACCTCCGGCGCGGGCTTGTCCGGCTCCACGGGACTCGCATAGACGAGCTCGTAGGTGTCGACAAGCTCCGGATTTGTGGTATGGTCGCCTTTGATGCGCAAATTCGAGACGTTGCGCTGCAGACAGGCGTCATACCCCCCGTCCTCGATCAGCGCCCCCATCTTCAGGAGGAAAATCTCCGCGAACTCCTCGTCGATGTACTTCACGCCGAGCTGCGTGTAGTTGAAGAACTGCGTGCGGTCCGCCATCGCGCGGTAAAGCGCGCGCGGCACGCGGAAGGCGCAGCCGATGATGCTCTTCGCTTTCGGCAGGATCATCAGCGGGTCGCGCTGCGGCATGGTTCCGGCGAAGAGCCGGACATCGCCGATCCCGACGAGGTCGGCACCGAATTCAACTGCTTTCGCCTTAATGATTTCACTGGTCAGCATACTCACCTCCTACCGGTCCATGATCCACGCTTTTTTCGTCCGGAGCGGCTCTTTGAAGCGGTGCTCCATGCAGCCGCCCTTCTTCTCAAGCATGCTCACGCAGGCGCGGATGCAGCCGCCGCATTTGGCCATATTGTATCCGACCCAGGTCGGGAAGTATTTCTCGAGCGCGCCGTAGACCTTCATGATCTCATGTTCGTTCGCGGGCGCTTTCCCCTCAAGCAGATCGAGCGCGCCGCCCTCGTTCCGGTCGAACACCTCTTTCGGCACGAACGGGTTGAACCTGCGTCCCGCGTGGGTGTAGAACGCATAGCACTTCCACTCGTCGATGACGCCCCACTCGCACTTCTTGCCGCCGACATGGACGACGATGCTCTCGTCTTGGCTGAGACATCCGCCGGGGCACTCGCGCACGCACGCCATGCAGCGGCGGCAGATCGGCGGCCCGGAGTACATCGGATCCGGCTCGAGCGGCGCATCCGTGAAGATGAAGGCGACGCGCTGCAGCGGGCCGAACTCCGGCGTCAGGAACATCTTGCTCCACCCCATCTCGCCGAGTCCGCAGGCGACCGCCGCGAGCCGGAAGTGGAACTGCAGGTCGGGCGCGACGCCGCCGGGGCGGACCGGCCGGGTGAACTGCACGGAACGATGGTGCGCGGTCTTGTTCTTCTCCTGCTCCATGACCTCGATCTGCTCCTCGGGCGAAAGCGTGTTGCCGGGGGAGCCGTCCATATCCGACACGACGCCGCGCGCGCCGGTGTTGCGGTAGACCGCCGCTTCATAGCCGTGATCCTCGATGATCTTGCCGACCGAATAAAGCACGGCCGGCGCGTAGATCTCGTTGATGCCGCCGTAGGCCATCGACGGATACTGGTAGAACTGCGTCCCTTCCTCGATGCCGCGCTGCACGCCGCGCGGAATCCGGAAAACCATGCCGACCACCCGCGTCGCCTCCGGGAAGATATAACGCGGATCCATCTCCTTCGGCGCGCCCTCGAAGCGCGCCATGTCGCCGATGCCGCAGAGGTCGGCCCCCGCGGCGAGCGCCGCTTTCTTTACCATTTCACTTGTCAGGCTCATATCACATTCTCCATAGTTGGGAGTTTCACAAGGGCGTTCCGCAGGGCGTCGCTGCAGTAGCCGCATTCGGCGCAGTTCTTCGCACAGGTCAGGAGATGTGCGTTGAAGTCCGCCGGAAGGCGGCTGTTTTCGACGGCATACGGATAGAATGCCTCCGCGTGGTTCGGCTCAAGCAGCTCCGTCACGTTCCCGGAGAAGCGGCCGCTCAGGTACGCTTCAAGCACCGCAACCGGGTTGCGGTTGCTCCGGGTCGCAAGCTTGACCGCGTCAAAGTACGGCTCGTAGAGCGGCAACTCTTCCGGGCGGATGAAATTCGTGTCGCACAGGAAATGCTCCCGCTTCCCGGAGGAACGCAGATAGTCGCGGCAGACGCCGCGAAATTCATAGGCGTTGTCCATCCGCGCGATTCCGGCCTCGTGCGCGACGAGGTTGTCATGAAAATTGTGTGCCGAACAATCATTCAGGCAGCCGCTGTTCGCGAGGCAGTAGAGCTTTCTGCCGCTGCGGAGGCACCATCCCCGCAGTTCACGGATCTTTGCAAGATCCCGGTTATGTTCCCGCTTCATATAGTAGCCGTCGAACCACTCCGCGAGGTAATCCATGCCCCGCACCGTGCCGATCTCCATGTTGACCGAGGCGCGCACTTCGAGCTGCGGAAAATTCACTTTCAGGAACTTCGCGATGAGTGGAGAAGCCGTCGTCACGGAGGCGAGGCCGAACTCCCCTGCGATATGTTCCACCGCGTCCCCGATGCTCCGGAACAGAAAGCGCGACTGGCTCAATTCGCCGCAGCAGTTGCCGTTCAGAAGCAAATTCAACGCGATCCCGGCCCGTGAAATCTCCCGCAGGGCGTCCGCCAGCTGCCGCTGCGCCTCATACGGCTGCAGCTCCGCCGACAGCGCCGTTCTGCCGCGCCCGTTCGGCAGCTCTCCCCACGGAAAATAGACCTCGCTGATCCTCTCCCGGTTCGCAAGAACCGCATCGAGGAAACCGCGCTCCCGGCACAACTGAAAGCCGACCGTGAATTTCATCTTTCAATCCTCTGGTTTAACGTTAGAGCAGATAAGGTTTCATAAAAAGCGCAATCTCATGCCGCTTCAGGTCAGGGAGAGATGGTCCGGAACGGGAAGCTCCGCAGCGAACCGGTCGCGCGGGATGAACACCGCCGGAATCCGGAGATGCGCCGCCGGGAGCTCCGGCTTCTCCACATGCTCCGCGAGGCAGGCCACCGCCTCGCGGACCAGCTGCCGGCTCGAACTGCGGATCACGCCGGAAATGTGCGGATCGGCAAGGAACGGCCCGGCGAAATTGCAGTGCAGCACGAGCTCCGGGTGATATCCGGGGAACTCCCTTGCCAGCAGCTCAAGCAGCATGACCGCCGTCTGCCAGCCGCTTGCGAACACGGCGCCGGGAGCTTCCCGGCAGACGCGGCGCAGCGCCTCGCGCCGGGTCGCCTCGTCAAGCGGAATCCGTTCAGCCGTGTACCCGGAGCCGCACTCCCGGCAGGCCGCTTCGAACGCGGCGGGCCAGATGGTGTTGTCGAAGAAGAGCCCCCGGACGGAGCGGCAGCCGCGGGCGGCCAGATGCGCCGCGGCCTCCGCGAGCGGCTGCCGGATATCGACGTTCACACTCGAAGCCCCCTCCCGCTCCTGATCCGAAACGACAAGGAGCGGGCACACGCACCGGAACGCGCAGGACGGATTGAAGTGGGTGTTGCAGATGATCCCGTCCACCTGACGGTCAAGCAGGTTCTGCAGGGCGCCGTCAGTCTCTTCCGAGGCGTTTCCGCAGAGCGAAATCAGCAATTGATAGCCGGCCTCTTTCGCCTCGCGCAGCGCCGCGTCCGCGAAATGGGCGTAATAGGCGTTGGTCAGGCTCGCGACGACAAGCCCGAGCATCCTCGTGCGGCCCCGCCGCAGCGACCGGGCAGCCGCCGACGGGCGGTAGCCGAGTTCCGCGATCGCGCGGTCGATCCGCTCGCGCGTCTCCGGCGACATCCGCGCCTGCGGATTGTTCGTCAGGTATTTCGAAACCAGCGTGAATGACACATCCGCCCGTTTCGCGACATCCTTCAGCGTAGGCTGCATGTTCCGCTCTTTCCGAATTATGCTCTATCGTTAGATCAACTTTCTGAATAAAATAATCCGTCTCTCTGATTTTTCAACCCGCGTTTCCGGGAAAAATCAAAAAATCGGGAACCGGACGGAAATACGCTTGCAGACATTCCGGCGTGATGATAGATTATGCCGGAGACGATGAGGAAAGGAAAATCCGGAATGAGAATCAGCCATATTCTGCCGGCGGCGCTTCTGTACGGAGCCGCTTTTCTGTCCGCCGCCGGCATGAGCGACGAACAGTTCGCCGAAGCGTGCCGGGCGGCCGGTCCGCTGCCCGAAGCGATCGCGGCCCTCCCCGTCGAACTCGGGGAGGAGTATTTCCTGCGGCGACTGGTGAAGGCGGAAGGCGCGGATTTCAGGAACACTATGATACTCTATGACTCCTGGTGGAAAGCCAAAGAGAATCAGGCCTACCTCGAACTGCTCGCCGCGCTTTCCGGAGAGGAAAAGGTGCGGCTGGCCCGCGAGGAGCGGATGTGGCGCAGAGAGCTGTCCGGCCGGGCCGGCCGGCCGGACTTCGGAGACAATGCAGCGAACCGGAGCCTTGCGGAGCTCTATCTGCAGGAGAGCTCCATCCGCCGCAGCCGGAACCGGCGGAACTGCCTGCTCCTCCCGGCGGAGCAGCGCGCGGCGGTCCGGAACATCGTGAAAAACGGCGTCATGTTCCGCGGCGAAAAGCGCCCCTTCGTCTACTGCGAGCTTGAAATGCCGGTCGGCCGCAGCCGGAAGAGCGGAAAAACCATCGTCGAATCCGTCGCCGTTCTGCTGACTCCGTACTGCCGGGAGCTCCGCCTGGACGGCGACGTGTACCAGATCGGCGTCATCGTCCCGGTCGCGGACTCCCCGTGCGATGACACCGCGCGCGGGCGCGAACGGAACCTCTGCGTCTGGCGCAACGGTCTCCATATCAGCACCTGGCAGCTCCCGCCCGGCTGCGGAATCGCGGACCTGAAAACGGACGGCGGAGAAATCGTGGTCACACTGACTCCCGAGGCCGCCCGGAACGGGAAGGAAACTCCCGCCCGGACGCTGCGCTTTCCGCTCCGGACCAGTAACCGTTCGCCCCTCGTCATCACGCACGCCATCAACTCTGACGGCGACGGAAAATGAGGAGCGGAAATCACCTCCGGCTGAACCGGGCGGACGCTCCCGGACAGTATCATTCGCGCTCCGCATCCCCGATCAGCTCGAAAAACGGCGTAGGGCCAAAGCGCAGGGCGGCGGTGTCGAGCCGGATAACCAGCTTTCCGTTTCCGGCGATGCACGGGACACTCTCCTTCCGGGAGCCGTCCATCCCCAATGCGTAGCACCGCATCGTCCCGGGACAGGGCGTCCTGATTTCGAATTCCGCCTGACCGGTCCGCAACATGGCGAAGGAGGGCTGTCCCGGCGTCGCCTTTGCCTCGAGCACAGCCGGATCGTCCGCCCGAAAACGCATTCCCGCATTCATCACCCGGGTTGAAAATACAAGGACCATGCGCCGCGACTCCGCCAACGGCAGAGCATCGACCGAGGTCAGCCCGGCCAGCGCATCCACACTTGTGCGGTTCAGCCTCAGCACGCCAAGCTCCGCCCCTTTCTCCGCCGTCAACGCGACCGCCTCGGTACGCGGCGTGACGACCTTCGCAAAATTCTCCTTCGCATGCAACGTGATTTCGCCCGTGTCCGTCTGAAAGATCCCGCCGGCGGGGTCGCTTCTGTTATCCGGCGGCAGAATACCCGCTTTCTTCATCCGGTCGACGCAGCCGGAAAGGGAGAAACGTTCGTCTCTCTCTTCGACCATGCCGGTGTACCATCCCTGCGAAAAAACCCCGCTTCCTCCGGAAACCGGCATAAGCAGATCCGGATCGTCCGGCGGGAAGACGCCCGCCGCGGCGGGGCGGTCCGGAAACAGGATGCTGAAGTTCGTCAGCAGCGCAAGCTTGCTCTGCTCGGAAGAGATTCCGCGTTCGCCGTTCCTGCCCGCATACAGGTATCCGTCCGGAATCGCCACGACAGTCCTCCGCCGCGAAGGAGTCACGTCGCCGCGAAGAAAGAGCATATGGCCGAGGAACTCGCCGGCGCGCAGGACCGGATTGCGCGCGACATGGAAATTACTGACGCTTTTATCCCTCCGGCTGTCCGGCTCGACAGCCAGCGTGTGAACCGTCAGCGCGCAGAAATCCTGAAACGCGGCATAGGCCGCAAACGCAACCGGCATTTCATACTGGTATGGATTCCAGAAGCAGTGGTTGTATTCGCCGATTCCGTAAGGGCGTCCGTAAAGCCGCTTCGACGCGAGGTTCCTCATGCAGACGAATGCCCCGGCCGCGGAGCTCCCCTGCTCCACCCGCGAACCCGGCGCATCCCATTTTCCCGGATGGGCGTAGTAGGTGTGCGAATCGATATAGCCGAGCGTCTCCCAATGAGCCGCGCCGTTGAATATCGCAAGATCGGTATTGTCGGTCAGAAGCGCGCGGCATCCGGCCTCGCGCAGTGTCCGAACGCAAAACCGCATCGTTTCACGGACACACTCCAGGCGGAAACGGACATAGTCGCCGTGCAGCTTCTCCGAATACTTCCGCCCGGGCAGGATGAACGGAACCCGGCCCGGCCCATACTCCGCCAGCTCCGGCGGCTGCTCCTCCGCCGGACGGCCGAGGTACTTGCGCCCGAGGAAGGCGTTCCATACCGCCGCGATCTGCTTGAATTCCTCCGGATTCTGCCGCGCAACCGTTTCGATCCGCGAAAAACCGAAATATGCTTCATTGTAGAACTCGACCAGGTGAATCGCCGGCTCATCTTTCCATGCCGTCCCGGTATGGGGATTCACATGTTCCATCAGCCCGCGGACCGCATGCCGGAAACGGTCACGCTCATACGGATTGCCCAACAGAAAATTCACCTTGTGCAGTACCCTGTCGCGGAATGTCTCCGGAATCTTCCGCTCCGGCTCATAAAGCGCATAGGAAAAGAGCACCAGATGAGTATAGATCCCCTCTTTTTTGAATTCGGAGACAACCCAGTCCCACCGGTCCAGCGCCTGCGGCTTCCACCGCCCGGCCTCTTCGGAGCCATGCATGACCCACTCGTCGAATCCGTTCGCCCGGAAAAGGTTGTATCCCTGCCGCCGGGCGGCCCGGGCGATCCGCGTAATCTCACGGCGGAAATATGCCTCGTCCGGATCCGACCAGAGCTTCTTCGGAATGCCGCCCGAAAAGCCCATGAAGCGCACCCGGCGCGACGGATCGTTTTCGAACGCCAGCGTTCCGTCCGGCCGCGCGACCGCCCGTCCGAATTTTCCGGCAGGAACCTCGATGTCACGCGAAAGGTCCAGCGCACTCCCGGCCATCACCTCCAATGCGTCGAGCTCCGCCTTCCGCCATTCGGAGGAGGGCAGGTAGACGGCCGGAGAAATCTCCGCAGCCGGCAGGAGCGGAAGCAGGAGGAACAGCACCCCGAGCATATTCTGTTTCATCACACCCTTCCCTCCCTTTTACCGCCGGTACGGATAGTAGAAAACGTATCCCCTCGAAGCGGAGCTGCCGATCACGCCGGCCTGAAACTCACTGTAGCCCAGCAAACCCGCGCTGCCGTCGATATAGGCGTAATTGGAGCCGCGGCCATGCAGAAACCAGGAGACATTGCCGTCCGGGTCGGTCATGCGCCCGCCTTTCACATCCTCGGCTCCGATCAGCTTCGAGGCCCAGTTGAAATAGTTGTCCCCGTGCCAGTACTCGGAGAATGCGACGCAGCGGCTGTTGCCGACTGCGCTGAGCTTCAACGGGATTTTCGCACCGCCGGACGCCGTAGGATAAGTTATGACGGCGTTGAAATCCTTCTTGACCGCCGATCCGGTCAGGAAACGGTTCAGGGCAAACGAAACCGTCTGCTTCGACGGACGCGGAATCCTGTCCGGCGGACAGGCGAAAACCTTGTAGTTCCCGCCGGAAGCACCGCCCGGAACTCCGGTGCGGCCGCTGCTGAACAGCGAGTAAACCGTATCTGGAAAACGGTCGCCGTTGTCCATCGTATACTGGATCAGCCCTGCGCCAAGCGTCTTCAGGTTCCCCCGGCAGGTCGCAGCGTGAGCCGACTCCCGCGCCCGGGAGAGCGCCGGCAGCAGCATCGCCGCAAGAATCGCGATGATCGCAATCACGACAAGCAATTCGATCAGTGTAAAACAGCTCCGGCCGCCCGGGAAATATGTATCCCGGGTCCCTTTCCGCATTATCCTGCACATTTGCATCCCCCTCTTCCTTTCCTGGTTTTTCGTCATGTTACGACAGCACGGCCTCCGGCTCCGGCCGGAATTCGACTCCGCAATGGATATTACAGGATTCGTCGGAATCCTCACTCGGTTTGACGGCGGTGAAAAGCTGCTTCGGACGGCCGTTCTCAAGATAGAGGTACGGCCGCTCGACCCGGAAGTACTCCGGCCCCGACTCCGAGTTGAATGACCGGGTCATGACCAGCGGCTTTTCCGCCGGACGCCATTTCAGGCCGTCCGGCGATTCCCAGAGCACAAGGGAGCGCTCCGCTTCCCGGTAATAGAAGCGTTCCTGATCCTTCAGGATCGCGTAGATCCGGCCGCCGCTGACAAATACGAACGGATCCTCCCCCGCGAAATCGGTACGCCCTGCTCCGGAGAAGATATCGACCGCCATCGTTTCAAACGGCCCCTCCGGCGAATCGGAAAATGCCGCATTATGGATGACCGGACCGTAAAACGGACCCGGCTTCCGGTTCAGCACCGCCTTGTAAATCAGCAGGAAACGCCCGTCCGGCAGCCGGCAGGCGCTCGGATTTGTGGTGAGCACATACTCCGGCCCGACCGCTTCCGGAGACAGCAGCGGAAGCGGAAAGCGCCGCCAGGGCCCCTCCGGACTCTCTGCGACGGCGACACCCACCCGCTGGTTGTTGCGGTGTGAATAGTAGCTCCCGTCGCCGTAATTGCCGGTATAGTAGAGATAGTATCTGCCGTCCACCGCAAGCACGGCCGGATTGTGCATGACATCGCGGTCCCAGGCCGATTCCGGCGACGGAGGGAAACAACTGCCGCTGTAGCGATATTCACCGCCGGGTGTTTCGGCGACGGCGTGGCCGATCCGGGAGTGCGTCACCCACGCCTCAAACCCTTTTTCGCGGGGCCAGAACGAAAAATAAAGATGGAACTTTCCGTCGCAGCCCCGCAGCATCGTGCCGCACCAGACACAGAAGCCCTCCAGACGGAATACCCGTTTCTCCCGGACCGGGTCGATCTCGAACCATGAACGCGACAGGCCTGACTTCATATTCTCCTCACCCGAACCGGTAGCATTTGCGGAAAACGGCACACGAGCTGCGAACCAGAAGCTGAGTCGGAATCGCGTTCCACATCGGAGACGGCGAAAGCAGCGGATTCCCCTGCGCCGCGGCAAGCAGCGTCTGCGCGGCCCGTTCCCCCATGATCGCCGGATTCTGGTCCACCGTGGTAAGCCCCGGCAGCTTGCAGAACGGATAGCTGACATTGCCGTAGCCGGCGACCGAAATATCGTCCGGAATTGAAATCCCGTTCCGCCGGAAACACTTGCATACGCCGAGCGCCATGCGGTCGGAAGCGCAGAAAACCGCGCTGAACTCCGCACCGCTGCCGAACAGCCTGTTCGTCTCGGCATATGCGGCATCATCCATGAAATTGCACGGAATATATGCCGGCTCAAGGTTCGCCTCGCGCATCGCATCGAGATATCCGTTCAGCCGATCCTGGCCGACATGTGTATCCAGCGGGCCGGTCAGATGCAGGATCCTCCGGTGTCCGAGCGTCAGCAGATAACGGGTCATATTGTAGCTGCCGAAGAGGTCGTCGCTGTAAAACGCGCTGGTCCCTTCCGGCTCGTTCGAGGAGTTGACAAATACGCAGTTGAACTCCGCCAGCCTCTCCGCGTTCTCCCGAACCGCCCGGCCGTCAGGCGGCGTGACAATGAGCCCGTCAACTCCGGAGCCGAACCGCTTCCCGATCTCATCGAGCGTCTCCTCCAGCGTACCCGATTGCGGCTGCCGGATCAGCCGGACCCGCGAAAGGCCCAGCACCTGCTCGGCCGCATCCAGGATGCGGTTGAAAAAATCCCCTTCCGTCACGATGCTGACGACGGTCCCGCGCAGCTTTCGCGGAACAGCTGCATCGATTTTTCCCGGATCCCGGACGAAAGCACCGCTTCCATGGCGCTTTTCGAGAATCCCGTCTTCACAGAGCTGCTCGACCGCCTTGCGGACCGTTCCCCGGCTGACACCGGTCCTGCTCATCAACTGTGTTTCGGAATAGAGCACATCGCCGCTCTTCAATCGTTCCTGCACAATGTAGCTTTCAAGAAACTGCCTGACGTATCCGGTTTTAGATATGAGTGGAGTCATTGCCGTTCTCCGAGGTTATGACGTTCTTCCCTGATCTTCAATATACAATGCGAATCCGCGTTGTAAAGTGCAGGTTATTCATTTTACAGCAATGAACTCATACAAGAAATAAATAAGCCAAACCGCATTTCCCGCCATGCGGTTTGAAATTGCCCCGCCGCTCCCTCATGCCACAATGCGCACGCTTCCGAACACAGCGGCTGTTTCCGGCACAGAAAAAGGGCGGTCTTTCGACCGCCCTCTCATTTTCGCTGCCGGGGATTCAGAGCTCCAGCTTCTTTCCGCCCTTCTTCTTTTCGATCCGGTATTTCGTGTAGAACGAATTCCCCCAGCCGATCAGCCTGCCATCCTCGAATACAAGCGGCATACACTCATCCTGCGTCGTGAGCCCGTCCATCCAGACCGACTGGACGAAGTAATACCAGACATCCGGCGTCGAGAAAGTCTCGTCGGACACCGGATCTCCCATCACCTCAAGCACCTCCGTCTTGGTCATGCCGACCCGGAGCTGCTTCGAATTCTCGATGTTCCGCGCCGCCTCGTTCCACGGCATCGACGAGCAGCCCGAAGCCACCCCCCAGAGCACGAACGCCGCGGCAAACAACAGAACCATCCTGCGGAAATCAGCCATTCAAAACCCCTCTGCTGCGCTCAGGTCACTCCATCGGGGAGAATTCGCTCTTGCCGGCGCCGCACTCCGGGCAGACCCAGTCTTCCGGAAGCGCTTCAAACGCCGTGCCGGCCTCGATTCCGTTATCCGGATCGCCGACCGCGGGATCATAGACATAACCGCAGACATCGCACACATACTTTTTCATTTGCATTTCTCCTTCTTCATTTGGTCTCTTATTTCACCCGGTCCAACAAGGACCGGCCCAGACTCTCGCCGATTTCGTGAATCTTCTTCAGATCCTCCGCCGTCGGCATATATTTGACCTGAAACAGCTCATGCGGCTGTTCGGCCCCCATTTCATCCAACGCCGCCTTGATCTGCTTTCCACCCTCGCCGCTCCAGCCGTACGAGCCGAAGGCGAAGCCGAGCTTGTTCTTCGGCCGCAGCCCTTTCACATAGCAGAGAATATCCGCCATATCCGGGAATACCTGGTTGTTCATGGTCGGCGCGCCGAACGCCATCAGCCCGCAGTTAGCAACCTCGGTCATGACCGCGCTGCGGTCGTTCACATGCAGATCCATGACCTTGACTTCGACGCCGGAGGCGCGGATGCCGTCGGCCAGCGCGTCGGCCAGGCGCTCGGTCGAGTGCCACATCGTCGAATACGCCACGACCGCCCGCGGCTTCGGCGCCTGAAGCGCACATTCGCGGTAGAGATCGATGATCCAGCTGATATCCTCCGGGCGGTGCCAGACCGGCCCGTGGTCCGGCGCGACGATCTCGATATCGAGGTTCAGCCCCGGAAGCGCGTCGAGCAGCTCGATCACCTTCGGAGAGAGATGGTTCAGGATATTCGCAAAATATTTCCGCGCTTCATAATCCAGGATGAATTCCGGATAATCCTCCCCGAACCGGCCGCTGCCCGCGAGGTGCATGCCGAACGCATCCTGCGTGAACAGGAGCTTCTCGGAATCGAGGTAGGTCACCATGCTGTCCGGCCAGTGCAGCATCTTGGTTTCGACGAAAGCGATGTTGCTCCTGCCGATATTCACCGATTCGCCGGTCTTGACCGGAATCACGCCGAGGTCGCCGTAATATGCCGTCAGCGTCTTATGGCCGATCACAGAGGCGAACACCTTCTCCGGCTTGACCGCCTCGATCGTGGCGGGGAGCCCGCCCGAGTGGTCCGGCTCCGCATGGTTTGACACGACGTAATCGATCTTCGTCACGTCTCCGATCACGGAACGGACCCGCGCCAACAGTTCCGGCACGAACGGCGCCTTGACCGAATCGATCAGCGTGATCTTCTCGTCGAGGACGAGGAACGCATTGTAGGTGGAACCGCGCCCCGTCTCATAACCGTGGAAATTGCGGATCGTCCAGTCGACCGCCCCCACCCAGTAAACTTTTTCGGTGATTTTTACCGCTTTGAAATACTCTTCCATCATCGATTCGAACCTGTAAATTGCGTAATTACTCTTCTTCTATATAAAATATAACGCCGGAAACAGCCGTGTCCAGCCCTTTCCGGCGTCAAAGTTCGGAAATTTCCGATTATTTCTTCCAGAGGCCGTGAATATTGCAGTACTCACGCGCGACGAGCCCCGGCTGGTTCGGGACATAGAACGACGCCTGCGGCTTGTCGCCCGGCTTCAGGAAGTAACGGTTCACATAGTTCCCGTTGTCGATCTCGATCCACTCGATGTAGTGCTTCTCCTCCATCGGGTGCGGAACTTCACCGACCTTGACGAGGATGCCTTCGCCCTGCTCTTCGATCACCGGGACGTGCTTCTCCTTCGCGCCGTCGGTGGTGCCGGCGACCAGAATTTTCATCTCCTCGCCGCAATGCTGCGGAATCACACCGCTGCCGGCGTCGAGCACTTCGATGACCATGCCGCATTTCCCGCACTTCAGCAATTCTCTTTTTCCTACCTGCATTTTCTCCTCCTCCTACTCTTTAATGTTCCTGCAATTGCGGCACCTGCCGCTGAGTTCAAGATAAAAAGAGTCGCATTCCAACTCCTGCATGACGGAACGGATCTCCAGATTGATTCCGCGGAACGTCTCGGACGCCACATCCCTCACCGAGTCGCAGACCGGGCAGCGGACATGGTGATGATCGGAAATATCTCCGTCGAACCGCTTCTGCTTCCCGGCGGTTTCGAGCTTCCGCACGATCCCCGCCTGGGACATCTGTTCGAGATTGCGGTAAACTGTCCCGAGGCTGATGGTCGGCAGCTTGATGCGCAGCATCGTATAGAGTTCATCCGCAGTCGGATGGCTCGTGACCGAACGCAGCTCTTTCAGAATCGCTTCGCGCTGGGCGGTTTTATTCATGACCGATCTCCTCAGTCTAAACATTTTTTGATAATCATTCTTTAATTTATAATATACCGCCATCCTGCCGGGATGCAAGCAATATTTTGCAAAAATACCCGAATTTGCGATTTGAAACGCTCCGGGGACTTGTTATATTACCGGTACGAGTTATTTTTTCAACAGCAATCCGATATTCACAGGAGGAGCCATGATCAGCAAAGAGGAGCTCAAGCCGCTGGAACAGGAACTGAATTCCCCCGACCGCACGGTCCGCAGAAATGCGCAGGCGGAGCTCGCTGCACTCTGCCGCAGCCGCCAGATCCCCGTGGAACCCGCGGGGCTCCTGCACAATATGCATTGCCACACCTGCTACAGCTATAACGGCTACGGCTTCACCCCCGCCTACATCGCGTATCTCGCCCGGAAGTCCGGCTGGCTCGCGGCGGGGATCATCGACTTCGACGTGCTCGACGCGGTAGAGGAGTTCAAGGCGAGCGCCGAGCAGTTCGACATCAACTACTCCTGCGGCATCGAAACCCGAGTGTTCGTCAGGGAGCTCGCCGACGCAGCAATCAACTCGCCCGGCGAACCCGGCATCGCCTATCATCTCGGCCTCGGGTTCACGACCAATACGATCCCTCCCTGCGCAAAGGAGTTCGCGCGCATTCTGCGCGAGACCGCGGGCGCGCGTGTCAAGACGATGACCGGGCTGGTCAACGGCGTGCTCGACCCGGTCCGGCTCGATTTCGAAAAGGACGTCGCCTCTCTGACTCCGGCCGGAAACGCGACGGAACGTCACCTCTGTCAGGCCTACCGCGAAAAAGCCGAGGCGCTGTTCCCGGACCGGGAAGCGCGGGCGGAGTTCTGGGGCGAAAAGCTCAACGTCTCCGCGGCTGACGCCCGGAAACTCATCGACGACCCGGTCAAGCTCGAGGCGAAGATCCGCTCCTGCACCATGAAGCAGGGCGGAGCGGGCTACATCGCGCCGACCGCATCGTCATTCCCGTCGCTTGAGGCGTTCAACAAATTCATCATCGAATGCGGCGCTATCCCGACGGTCGCCTGGCTCCACGGGCTCTCCAGGGGAGAAGCCGACGTCGACCGCCTGCTCGACCTCCATATGGAGAAGGGCGCGGCCATGCTGAATATCATCCCGGACCGCAACCTCGGCAGCGCCCGCTGCATCGCGGAGCTCGACCGGGTCATCGCCGCCTGCGCCGAACGCGACCTGCCGGTCGTCATCGGCACGGAGATGAACGCCCCGGGCCTGAAGCTCGTCGACGACATCAACGCCGAACCGCTGCGGAAGCACGCCGCAACCTTTGTGCACGGCGCGCAGATCCTCGCCGGCCATACCCTCTTCTCCAAGCTCGGCCGCGGCTATCTCAGCGACTGGGCCCGGCAGGAGCTGCCCGGCCGTCTCAAGCGGAACGCATTTTATGCACAGCTCGGGGAACGCTTTTCCCCGTCCCGCTTTGAAAATGTCCGGGACTGGCCGGAGGAGGTTGAAAAGATAAGAATTATTATCGATTCTGTCAATCCCTGACTTGCTTTTCCGTAACTCGTTCATAGGCCGGAGGCTGACGGCTCCCGGCCTTTTTCGCACCATTTTCACAGGACCGGATTCCCGATTTTGTCAAGTCTTTTTTTCAACTTTTTTTCTTGAAAAGATCGCGAAAACCATTTGAATTATCGGCGCATCACGGCTAAATTGTCCTTTGTTGCGCCCCAGGCGAAAGAGGGCGCTTGTTAATAACCTGTTGATGAGTTGTCAATGGTCTTCATCCGCAAAACGGAGAAGCGTTCCGGAGGAATCGCCGCCTCACGGTGCGGCTTCCGCGGGTGTCCGGAGGCAATGCGTCGGCAGGTTTGCGGACAGGGAAACTTAATCGGCCGGAAGGCAGTTTGAGTCCATCTGAAAAACAGTCGCAAGCGGTGTTCCGGCGCGGATGTTTTTGAAATGGGCTTAAAGTAACAAAAACAGGTAAATGGATTTATGGATTCGCAAGAGAGCTGCGCGGTGAGCATCTGGTCTGTCGCCGCAGACCGTCTGAAGGAACAGAATAAACACCTGTACCGTCAGTGGTTCCGGAAAATCACCCCTCTGTCGCTCGAGGGGGAGACCCTGAAGCTCGGGGTGTCGGACGACTTCTTCGCAAGCATCATCGAAGACCAGTACGACGATCTCGTGCTGGAGGCCCTGACCGGAATCGGCGGCGTCAGCTACAGCTACAAACTTGAACCCGGCCACGAACCGGTGCTCGAGGAAACCGTCGCCGCCGCGACCGGCTCGAAAAGTGCGCCGAAAGCTGTTTCCGAAACCGATTCCATCCGTAAAAACACAAGTCAGCAGGGGTGTCTTGGCGAACACACGTTCGAGAACTTCGTCGTCGGCGCGGAGAACCGCTTCGGCTATGCCGCGGCGCGTGCCGTCGCCGAAGCGCCGGGCAAGGTCTACAACCCGCTGTTCCTGTACGGTGTAAGCGGCGTCGGCAAAACGCACCTGCTGCATGCGGTCGCCTCGACGGTGCGCCAGAATTCGGACAAGATGGTCGTGCGCTCCACCACCTGCGACGAGCTGCTGAACGATTTTTACTACAATCTGCTCGACAAGAAGAATTTGAATACGTTCCGCTCGAGCCTCCGCGACGTCGATGTGCTGTTGATCGACGACGTGCAGATGCTCTCCGGAAAAACGCAGATGCAAGTCGAATTCTTCAATGTTTTCAACATGCTCTACAACCAGCACAAGCAGATCGTGCTGACCTCCGACCGGCAGCCGTGCGAAATCGAAGACCTCGACAAGCGGCTCGAAACCCGCTTCGAACAGGGCATGACCGCGGAGGTGTGCCCGCCGGAATACGAGGCGCGGCTGTCGATCCTGCGCATGATGCGCAGCGAAACCCTCGTGCAGAACACGATGGATGATTCTCTGCTCGAGTTCCTCGCGAAGAACATCGCCTCAAACGTCCGCCGGCTGCGCGGCGCTTTCATCCGGCTCGCCTCCTACGCTTCGTTCAGCGGCCGGGGCAAGCTTGAAATCGGGCAGGCCGAAGAGCTGCTCCAGAGCCAGCTGGCCCAGGAGTGTTCGGCCCGGGATCTGTCGATCGAACAGATCCAGCAGACGGTCGCGAATCATTTCGGCATTGCGATGTCCGACCTGCTCGGAGAAAAGCGCAGCCGCGGCATCGCGGAGCCGCGCATGATCGCAATGTACCTCTCGCGCGAACTTACGCAGAGCTCTTCGAACGAGGTCGGCTCCGCGTTCCGGCGCAACCACGCGACCGTGCTGCACGCGGAGAAGAAGGTCCCGAAGCTCTCCGACACGGATGAGAACATCCGCCGCGCCATCTCCCAGATCAAGCGGCAGCTCCAGAAGAAGTGACCGGCCGCGGCCGGACCGGGAGGGAGAGCGTCGAAACGCCCTCCCTTTTTTGTTGACTTTTCCGCCGGAGATGGTATAGTAAGTTCTTCACCGAAGCACCGAAAGAGAGATTATGAAAAGCGTGACTTTACAAAAAACGCCGGATGAAGCGGTTCTCCGGCGCATGACCGCGGCCGCGAAACAGCTTGTGGCCCGGCAGAAGCTCCAGATGGGCTATCCGTTCGACCAGGAGACGAACCTGGCCGGCTTCTATGAGTGGCTCCTTGAAACCGGGCTGTGCGACACAACGCTGATCAGCGTCGGCAGCCCCTACAAAGAGGCGTGGGACATGCTGCATGTCGATGAATTCGAGCGCGAAGTCGTCGATTTCATCGCGGGCACCTTCGGCTTCCGGGAAAACCACTGGGGCGTCGTGACCAACGGCGGAACGGACGGCAACCTGCACGGACTCTACTTCGGGCGCAAAACGCTTGAGGCGAAGTGCGAACAGCCGCCGATCCTCTACGTCTCCGCCGAGGCGCACTACTCCGTGCAGAAGCTCGGGGACATCCTGCGCATCGAAACCCGCATCATCGGCGTGCACCCCTCCGGCCGGATGGACACCGGGGATTTCCGCCGCCAGCTCGACCCGGGGCGGCCGGCGCTCGTCGCAGTTGCGGTCGGCGGCACCTTCAAGGGTGCGATCGACGACCAGCGCGAAATCAACCGGGTGCTGAAGGAGGTCAATCCTCCGGCATACTACCGCCACCTCGACGTGGCGCTTTTCGGCGGTTACCTGCCGTGGCTCGACGATCCGGACGCGCGTGAACTCGTGGATCAGTCCGTGATGGGATTCGACTCCCTGGCGGTTTCCGGGCACAAGTTTTTCGCGCTGAACGAACCGGCCGGAGTATTCATCTGCCGCCGGGAGCTCCTTCAGCACCTGAACAGGCTCTCGATTCCGTACCTCGGCGGCCTCGTCATGCCGACCATCAGCTGCTCGCGCAGCGGCTTCGACGTGCTGAAGCTCTACTGGCGCATCATGACGACCAAGCCGGAGGGCTTCCGCGCCGAGGCGAAGCACGTGCTGGCCATGACGGAGAAGCTCGTCGCGGCCCTCCGCGAACACGGCGTCGAGCCGCACGTGAATCCGTGGTCGAACACGGTCTACTTCCCGCGGCCGAAGGATGAGGTCGTCCACCGCTGCTGCATGGCATGCTCCGGGGAGTTCTCCCACGTCGTCGTCATGCAGTATTTCAACGACGACATCGTGCGGAAACTCGCCGACGACATCGCCTCCTGACGTCCCCTCCTCCCGGAAAACCGGAACGGGGCGTCAGCGCACCTCCCGGTCCGACTGGAACTCACGGCGGTAGGCGGAGGGCGACAACCCGAAACGGCTTTTGAAAAGCGCGGAAAAATAGAAGAGGCCGGGGAATCCGGCCCGTTCCGCCACCTCGGAAATCCGGTCGCCGCCCATAAGCAGCAGATCGGCCGCATAGGCGAGGCGGTTCTGCAGGACGAACTGCTGCGGCGGCGCTCCGGCATACTGCCGGAACAGCCTGCGGAAGTGGCGCAGCGTAATCTGCATCGCGTCCGCCTCGCGCCTGAAATCGAACTCCCGTGCCGGCTCCCGCCGGATCGCATCGCAAAGCCGCTCCAGCCGGAGCGAGACACGGGACTCCTGCTGCGGGCGCTCCTGTTCACCCAATTGCAGCAGCAGATCCTCGAAGCGCCAGACCGCGCGCCGGTAATTCGCGGGGACGCCGCTCCGGATCAGCCGGATCGCGTCGTCCATCGCGGCGGAAAAGCGTTCCGCATCCCGGATCCGGACCGGCGGAGCCCCGGCGGGAAGCATCCCGCATGCGGCATACGGCGCCGCGGATTCCGGCGTCACGCAGATATACCGGTAAGCGTGCGGCCCGCCGTCCAGCAGCTCGTAATCGAAAAAGGCGCCGGGATGCGTAATGAACGCCCACGCTCCGGAGTAAAAGAGCCGGGGCCCCTCCCCGACCGCCAGCGAGAAACGTCCGCCGTGATTGTACTGGATCCCGTAATACAGCGGGCGGTGCCGCCTCCGGTGAGTCTCATCGCACGCCCCGCAAAGTGCGAAATCCGGGGATTCCGGCAGAATCATGCTGCAATGTCCCTTTCACACAAATAATATCCGTTTCCCTCATTCCAAATCCGGAATTTTCAGCTATACTATATAGTGTATCACATAAAAACGGGGATGCAAGCGGAGATGTCCGCCAATATAAAATATAATCCGGGGAGACACAGAGCGATGAATGAGTTCCTGAACCGTCCGGGAGAGTTCGAAACCGGCGTCAACTACTGGGCGAGCCACGCCGCCACCGAAATGTGGTCGAAGTGGGATGCGGGGGTGGTCGACCGCGACTTCGCGCAACTCGCCGCATACGGCATGACGGTCGTGCGCTGCTTCCCGCTCTGGCCCGATTTCCAGCCGCTCAAGCTGATCCGCACAGCGGGGGAGCCGGGCGGCACGCCGATCGAAATCCGCATGGGCGAAAGGCCCCTGCCCGATACCGAAGCGGGCCGGGCGGGACTGGACGAAACCATGCTCGAACGCTTCGAAGCATTCGCGGACCTCGCACAGAAGCACGGGCTCAGGCTCATCGTCTGCCTGCTGACCGGACACATGACCAGCCGCCAGTTCGTCCCGCCCGCATTTGAAGGGGTTGATGTCTATACCGATCCGACTGCGCTCAAGTACGAGGTCAGGTTCATCCGCGGCTTTGTGAACCGGCTGAAGCACCATTCCGCGATCGCGGCATGGGAATCGGGCAACGAGACGAATTTCCTCTCCCGGGCTCCGTCGGCCGATGCGGCATGGAGCTGGACCGCACTGATCCACGGAACGATCCGCAATTGCGACGACACACGCCCCATCATCGGCATAAGCGGGCTCGAGATCACCGAAACGCAGAAGCACAAATGGCTGATCCGGGATCAGGCCGAACTCAGCGACCTGCTTTCCGTCCATCCGTACGCGCTCTGGAACCCGGTCTACGGCCGCGAGCCGTTCGACACATTCCGCAATCTGCACCATGCCGCCGGAACCGCGCGGATTACGGCCGGCATCGGGCGGAAACCCTGCTTCGTCGAGGAGACCGGCACCTGGCGGCCGATGGTCGGCCCGTATGAAACCGTCGCGAACGCGCTGCGCGGCATGCTGTGGAACCTCTACTCGGAGGATTGCCGCTCGCTGCTCTGGTGGTGCGGCTTCGACCAGGATCATATCGATGTCGCGCCGTATGACTGGCCGATGATGGGGCTGGAGCACGGGCTCTTCGCGGCCTCCGGGGAGCCGCGCCCGACCGCCGATTCGATGCGGGAGTTCCGGAGATTCCTCGACTCGCTGCCGTTCCGGGCGCTTCCGCCGCAGAAAAACGACGCGGTCTGCATCTGCGGCGACATGGAGATCGCCTTCGGCAGTTACCTGCTGTCGCGGCAGGCGGGGATCCGCTTCGATTTCCAGTCGCCGGAGCAGCCGCTCCGCGACGCGGCCGTCTACTTTCTCCCCTCCGCCGCCCGGCGCGCGGGGCTCGGGACGCGCCGCTGGCACGAGCTGCAGGAGCGGGTCCGGGAGGGCGCGACGCTTTACCTTGCGCTCGACGACACGATCCTCGACCGCCTCGAGCCGTTCACCGGCTGCGGCGTGATCTCGCGCGAGCTTTCGGAGGGGCGCACCGTGTGTGAATTCGACGGCGCGAAGCTGGATCTCCCCTGCCCGGTCCGGCGCCGCATGGCTTCATACGGAGCGGACATCCTCGCCCGTGAAGCGGACGGGAACCCGGTGCTCTTTGAACATGCAGTCGGAAAGGGGCGCGTCATCACCTGCGCCTGTCCGGTCGAACGCCTCGTGATTTCGCACAGCGGGCTCCTGAAGCAGGACCTGTATCGCATCTACCGCCGCGTCCTCGCCCCCGGGCGGCTCGCCACAACCCCGTCGCCGTTTCTGCAAATCACGGAACATCCGCTCAATGAGCGCCAGACGGCCCTGATTCTCGTCAACAATCAGCCGGAGCAGCAAAAGACGCGCATCGGGATTCCGGAGCGTCTGCACATCTCCGCCTGGTACAGCGACGGCTCCGGCAGCTGCGCCCCGGACGGAACCGTGCAGCTGCAGCCGAACGGGGGACTCCTCCTGCTGCTGGAGCCCCGGTAAAACGCTTTCTCCAAAAAAGTGGGGCTTTGCCTACCTTATCACGGTTTGCAAAGCCCCGGTGTTGGGGTTTTCTGTGCCTTTGACAAGGCTTGTTTTACCTGATAGGCGCCTCCGTTTTTCTGCTATATGAACTTGTGAATCATACACAATCCGCATCAGCCGTCAGGCTGCCGAATTCCAACAGATCGGCGTCGGGCGGACCGGTCGACACGAACCGCCTCCCGCCAGGTTCCGGAACCGGAAAATCAATCGTGTCAAACCCTTTGTCCTTACAGTATATGCTGAAATGATCATTTATCAACCGTGTTGCAAGCCGCTCGGGGTATTTTTTCAAAAAAATTTAATTTTACGCATTAATCCTCAAATAATAATTTTATAAAATCACGATTAAACATTCTGTTTTAAGAACATTTTAGATATTCACAGCATAAAATACATTCTTTTTTAAAACTATTTTCAAAAACATCATTGACAAATCACTCCTGTTATATTATAATATTTTATGCGTATCAACAATTGCCGGGGAGCCCCGGTCGCACAGGAGGTTCGATGGAAAACACCAAAGTCACCCAGAAGATGATCGCCGAGATCGCCGGAGTGTCACGCAGCATGGTATCACTGGTCGTCAACAACTCGACCAAGCCGATCCACAAAGAGACACGTGAACGGATCCTCTCCATCGTCGAGCGTTACGGTTACAAAGTCAACCCACTCGCGCTGCAGCTCCGTTCCGGGAAAAGCCGCTTCGTGAACATCGTCGTATCAAAAGACAGCGGATACCAGGTCCAGCGCATGGTGGAGCACCTTGAAGAACGGCTGAGGGGAAACGGCTATCTGGTACTGCTTTCGAGGATCGACCCGCACGCGGAGGACGCGCCGAGCACACTGCGCGCTTTCATGAGCTTCGATTTCGCCGGGACGCTCGTGCTCGACCATCTCTTCTGCGGCTACGACCAGAACGCGCCGCTCACGCTGGCCAGGCAGATCAACCGGTATGAAAACGTCATCTTCCTGAACAAGCTCCCGATGCGCCAGAAGCACAACAGCGTCCCGATCGATTACGGCCACGGAGTCCGCGAGGCAGTGAACCACCTGTACGCTTCCGGACGGCGCCGGATCCGCCTCGCCGTGAACGATCTCGACAACGGCCCGACCCGGGGGCGGCTCGAGGGATTCAGGCGGGGGCTGGCGGACGTCGGCCTCAAATTCCACAAGGAGCATTGCTGGAACGCGGATGAATTCGGCCTCAGCTACGCGACCGAGGAGTACCGGATTCCGCGCTCCGCCCGGATTTATGAGGATCTCGTGGTCAACGGCAGGGCGGATGCGATTATCGCGAACAACGACTTCTGGGCCGCCCCGCTCATCAAATACCTGCAGAAGCAGAAGGTCAGCGTTCCCGGCGACGTGGCCGTAGTCGGCTACGAGAACATCACGCCGCTGTGCTTCGCAAGCAATCCGGAACTCAGCAGCATCTGCATGAACCCCGATCAGCTCGCGGACGCGATGATAGGAGTCCTGCTCTCCGGAATCGACCGGGAGGAACCCGCCGAACGCGAACCGGTGAAAACCAGCTTCGTGGCCCGCGAATCCGCCTGACTTCCGCTCCGCAAGGCGCCGTTCCAAAAACGGCGGCGCCTTTTCCTTCCGGTCATTTGAATTGTCTCCTTCCGCGATGTATATTCTCCGGAATCGGATTTCAACCGGAGGGACATATGGCCATTCGCAGGGCGGACGACGCCGACAGGGAAGCACTCGCACAGATTCGCTATGAATTCGTGCAATCCAAGCAGCAGCAGATTTCACCGGAGAAAGAACGGCAGCTCAAAAAGCGGCTTTCGGAATATTTTCAAAAGCATCTGAACCGGGACTGCTTCGGCTATCTCGCCGAGGAAAATGGAGAAATCGCGGCCGTCGCGCTTCTCGTCGTCTTCGAGAAACCCGCCAATCTGCATTTCCCGACCGGAAAAACCGGGCTCGTGATGAACGTCTACACGCGCCCCGCCTACCGGAGGCGCGGACTCGCAACCGATGTGCTGCGCCTCATGATCGAGGATGCGAAAAAGCTCGGCCTCTCCTACCTCGAGCTCGGGGCCACCGAACAGGGAGCGCCGGTCTACCGGAAGCTCGGCTTCGGAGCCGAAACCTCGGGCCTGCTCGCAATGGAACTGAAACTGCCGGGAGAATAATCATGCAGAAGCCTCCGCCGTTCGGAACACGGGGCGACCGGACACCGAAATACACGGTAAAAGAGGTCGCCGGGATCATGGAGCTCTCTCCATACACGGTCCGTTATTATGAGAATGCCGGGCTTGTCCCCGGGGTGGACCGCTCCGACGGCAACATCCGGCTCTTCTCCGACTACTCGCTGAACTGGCTGCGCCTGGTGCACTGCCTGCGGGCGACGGGGCTGCCGATCGACGGCGTCCGCCGCTACATCGAGCTCTGCGCCAAAGGCGACGCCTCGATTCCGGAACGGGCCGAAATCATCTTCGCACAGGAAAAGAGCCTGCGCCGGCAGCTCAAAACACTGAACCGGCAGATGGAGGTCCTCAAGTACAAGAAGCATGTCTACGAAGAGCTTCTGGCCGGGCGCGACACCGACAGGTGCAATCCGGCCACAATGCCGAAAGCCGAACCGGATATCGTTCCGCAGGCATAGCTGCCGCCCCGCTTCCCCGCTCCTCCGGGTCGCGGCCCGGAGGAAATCCAGCCTTCCCTCTGTGCTCAAGGAAAAAATTACGATTTTTTTTCAGAAACGCCATTGACTTACAGTTACTCTAAGCTTTACAGTAATAAGCGAGGGATGGCAATGAAGTCATATCCTCCTCAAAACAGGAGAAATGAAGATGAAAACGAAAACGGCGGCACTGACGATAGCGGCTTCCATCATCGGATTCTGCGGCTGCTCCGCGGAAGAACGCGGCGTGGAAAAAGCGGCGGCGGAGCCGGGAAAGATCCTGGTCGCCTACTACTCCTACAGCGGCAACACCCGGTTCGCGGCGGAACAGATCCAGAAGGCCACCGGCGGCGATCTCTTTGAAATCAAGCCCGTCACGGCATATCCCGCCGATTACAACGCCTGCGTCGACCAGGCGAAAAAGGAGATCAATGCGGGCGTCAAACCGGAACTGGCAGAGAGCGTGAAAGAGATCGGCAAATATGACGTGATCTTCGTCGGTACGCCGAACTGGTGGAGCACGATGGCTCCGCCGGTCCTGAGCTTTCTCTCCTCGCACGACCTGGAGGGCAAAACCGTCATACCGTTCGTCACGCACGGCGGCGGCGGAATGGCGCGCTGCGAAAGCGACATGCGCAAAGCGTGTCCCAAAGCAAAGTTCGCCAAAGGCGGCGCCTTTTCCGGCGGAAGCGTAAAGCGTTCGCCGGAAGCGATTGCCAATTGGGTCGCCGAAATCATGACCGTCAGAAAATAAGCACAATGGCATCCGGCCGCATCCGCGGGGAGTGCCGTCAGCAGAGAAATCCAAAGGAATAGGGGTACCATGGCGAAAAAAGTGTTGATCCTCTCATCGAGTCCGCGGCGCGGCGGAAACTCCGACCTTCTGTGCGACCGGTTCCTCGATGGAGCGAAAGCCGCCGGACACCAGGCGGAGAAGATCTTCCTCGCGGAGAAAAACATTCACTACTGCATCGGCTGCGGCGCGTGTGCGAACGCGACCCGGCCGTGCATTCAGAAGGACGACGCGGCGGAAATCCTCGAAAAGATGGTCGCCGCCGATGTGATCGTGCTCGCGACCCCGGTCTACTTCTACACAATGTCGGCTCAGTTGAAAACGCTGATCGACCGCACCTGCCCCCGCTACACCGCGATGTCGGGCAAGGAGTTCTTCTTCATCGTGACGGCATGGGATCCGGACCGGAACGCCATGACCCGGACGCTCGAAAGCCTGCGCGGCTTTACCGAGGACTGTCTCGAAGGAGCCGTTGAAAAAGGGATCCTCTATGGCGTCGGCGCGGCGGCAAAAGGCGACGTGAAAAGCCTTCCGGTCTACCGGGAAGCCTACGAGATGGGCAAAGCGCTCTGACAAATGAACCTGCCCCGGCCAACAGCGGCCGGGGGCGGAATCCGTAAGAAGGAACATCTGCGGAGAGAAGCCGGTATCGTACAGAAAGGGGAATGGTATGACAGCGTTGAAATTTCAGCCGCAAGTCAGAACATTCTGGCTTGTCTGTTGATTGGCGCTCAATTTCTCCGCCAGACAAACCCATGCCGGTTTATTTCTTCAAAGCCTTTTCGTATTCAGAGAAAGGAGTGAAGAGCAAGGCATGGACAATGGGATCGTTTGCGTCAAAACCGTTTGCATCAAAATAGTAAAGGCCCTCTTTCTTCACCAGGGGCAATGGCCGCGGGCCGCCCTTATATTTGCCGTTACGCAGGTACCGGGAGTGCATGACCAGAAAATACCGTCCCTGACATTCCACAAAATAATTCAATGAAAAAGTGGTTTTCGTCTCGGAATCGGCGCGCCAGGCATTTAAAAGAAGTTCTTTTCTCTCTGCATAAGTCGTTTTGGCTCTTTTGCAGTAATCATTAAAATTGACCGTCAGTTTCTCAAATCCATCCCAGTCTGCAGTGTTTATGGCAACAAAATACTCATGAAATACCTTTTCGGGGCTGTCAAGTACATCATATTTGTTCTCTGTCAAAACTTTATGATCGAGATTCGCCTCACACTTCCTGATCCTGATCTTCTGTCCGTTTACTTCCGGGGGAAGCATATCATCTCTCTCTGAAGCTGCTTTTCCGGAGATCTGTGATATTCCGGTGTCCGCATAAACACGGCGATTTTCATGAGTCATCCACGCGATAATCACACAAACGGCGACTGCTGAAAAAATAACCGGCAATGCTTTCTTCGACATACATTCCTATCTGATAACATATTACATAAAAATGGATGACAATAAACAGCCGCACCAATCCCGGCTGACTCATAACTGAATGGCAGGATTGTTCCCGATCGGCAGCTTTTTTCCATACACGGTCCGCGGCCTGTATCAGATCAAAATCCAATTCTGTTACTTCTCCTTTTGCGGCGCTCTTCTTCCGGCGGATGCAGAGAAAGCGGAATGGGAAAAGAAGAACATCCAGCGTCCGATCGGCTTATAATCATGACGATTTATTTTTTCCGTTCCGGATATCCGCCGTTTTCCGTTCCGTGAAGCAAGCTTATTTCTTTATCAAGCCCCTCATAAGCTTCCCGCAGCAGATCGGCTTTTCTTTTCAGCAAACCGGCAAATTCGGCCCGGGTCATATGCCTCTCAAAATATTCGGATACTGCCTTTAAATGGAACGGGCGATATTCTTCTTCAAAATATGCCCTGAAATACGGCATGGACTCCCTGCCCGCATACCGGCTCAAAACAAAGAGCTGATTATCATGATCCTCTTGGCGTACATCCCGTGCGGATTTCCGATCGGTGCATCGTGAGGATACTATACTGCCGCATCCTGCAAATGCAAATCACGATGAGCCCGGGAGATCTTCAAAACGAACCAACTTCTCATGCTTGACTTGATAGGAAGCACCGGATATGGATAATGAAAACGATCCCGGGGAACCAAATAGGATTCTCCGGGGAAAATTATTTCCGATATGCGGCGCCCGCGCTCAAGGTGGAATAAAGAATCAAAAATACATATGCCATCCTACTCATGAAATCCGCTCCGATACCATGCATGACCCGACTCCCTGGCAGCCTGTCCTGCCTTTGTATTCAGTTTCGCGCCACGTATAATATACGCATGGTTATCCATTGCGGCAAGAAGCTCAACTGCCGGATCGGCTTGTTTCCGGAACAAGGCGGATTCCATACGGCTCCTCCACCGCCGAAAATCCGGGTATATCCGCGGCCCGGCACTTGAAAAGCGGCGGCGGCCAGATTATATTCTTACTAAGACTTTTTTCAACGCCAGGAGAAAGACCGGTCTATGCGGGAACGTTGCCTGTTGTGCAACATGAATAAGAATCACAGGTTCTGTAAACATCCCGGGTACGCAACATGTTTCGTAATTAACCAGTCCCCTCTTCCCGCTGTTGTTTTGCCGCGGAATCCTGCCCGTCCTCTCCCTTCCCGGATGGGAAACGAGGTGATATCCGAATGAATAAACATATTTTCGCCCTCCTGTCCGGCGGGATTCTGCTTGCGGGCGGAATTCTGCTGTCTGCAGCCGAACCTGTGTCCGGAGCGCCGGCTCCGCCCGCCGCCGGCAGGAACATCGCCGGCGACATCGGCTGGTGGCTGACCGCCCTGCTGCCCGCCGCCGCCGTCGGCCTGGCGTGGCACGTCTCCCGCGCAAAACAGCGGAAAGCCCGGCCGGCCCCGGAACCTGCAACCGGCAAAGCGCAGCCGGCGGAGCATCTGCTCCAGCTGCTGCTGGACAACATGCCGTCCGCTTTCTGGATCAAGGACAGCGAGGACGACTACCGGTATCTGCTGGTCAACGACTTCTACTATCAGGCGATGGGGCTCCCGACGGAAAACCGGCTCGAAGGCAGGAGCGACTTCGACATCCATCCCCATGACCTGGCCGAAAAGTACCGGGCCGACGACATCGGAGTCATCGAATCCGGCATGAAGCAGGAATTCGACGAACAGTATGAAGACGCCAACGGCGTCCGCCGCTGCATTCACTCGATCAAATTGCCGCTCTCCGACTACCGGAAGGATCGCAAGCTGCTGCTCGGCATGAGCTTCGACGTCACGGAAATCGTCGAAAAGCGCAACCGGCTGCAGGAGGCGAACCAGCTGCTTCAGGCAATTCAGGACAATCTGCCGTGCGCTTTCTTCGTCAAGGACGCGGATAACGGATTCCGATACCTGATGGGCAACCGCACCTATACGGATTTCCTCTCCATTTCCGGCGCCGAGCTGCCGGGCAGGGAGGACTGCGAGCTCTATCCCGACCCGGAGAACGTCCGCGCCTGCCACGAAAGCGACCTCACGGCGATGGAACAGGGCTACAGCGACGCCGACGAGGAAGTGACGATCCGGGGCAAATCCCATACCCTCCGCTGCATCAAAAGCCGCCTCGTGCGCGAGGACGGCCGGCGGCTGCTGGTCGGCATCTGCGTGGACATCACAGAGGAAAAACAGCTCCAGGAAAAGCTCCATGCCGCGATGGAAGAGCTGAAAATTCACGCGGAGCAGGAACATCTGCTGAACTGCTGTCTCGAAAGCGCGCTGCTGAATGAGGCTGAGGATTCTGCGATCCGTTTCGTTCTCGCCATGGTCGGGGAACGGCTGAAGGCGGACCACGCCTACTGCTTCCGCTACGATTATCAGCAGAACCGCATCGAACCGTGCCAGGAGTGGACGCGCGAGGGCCGCGCGGAGCGGCTCGACACCATGCCGCAATTCCCCATCGACCCGCAGGAGAGGTGGCTCCGGATGCTCCGCAGCCGGCAGATGCTGAACCTGCCGGACGTGACGACACCGGAAGCGAAGGCGATTCACGGCCGCTGGGCCGGCCTGATGCCGGAAATCAATGTCCGTTCGCTCTACGCCATCGGCGTCTGGCGCGACGGCGAGTTGTGGGGACACATCGGACTCTCCTACAGCGGCCGGAAAAATGAGCTGACGGAACAGGAGAAGAACCTGCTCCAATCCTGCGCCCACATTGTCGAAGTGATTCTTGAGCGCCGTAAAAACCGCGATGAGCTCAAGCGCAGTGAATATGAGAAACTGCTGCTCATGGACAGCATCCGGATTCCGATCATGCTTTTCAATCCGGACCTGAAGCTGATCCGCTGCAACAACGCGGCGCTCGAAATCGCGGGGATTCCGGAAGAGCAGATCTACCGGCAGGAGTGCTGGAAGACCTTCTGCGGCAACGAATGCCGTTCCAGCGAATGTCCGGTGTATCTCTCCCGCCAGGACAATCAGATGCATGTCCGGGAGCTGCGGGTCAAGGGGCGGGACTACCAGCTCTGCGCCTATCCGATCCAGGTCGACGGAAAGCTCGTCAACATCATGAAAACCATGGTGGATGTCACCGAGCTCAATGCCATCCAGAGAAAGCTGACCGCGGCGCTGGAGGAGGCGCAAAACGCCAGCAAGGCCAAAAGCTACTTCCTCGCAACCATGAGCCACGAGCTGCGCACGCCGCTGAACGCCGTGATCGGATTTTCCGAGCTGCTGCAGAACGGGCAGCTCCCGCAGCAGGAGCACGACGATTACCTGCGCTCCATCAACCTTGCCGGGAACTCCCTGCTCTCCCTGATCAACGACGTGCTCGACCTCTCCAAGCTTGAAGCCGAGCAGATGGTCCTGGCGCCGCTCCCGACCGACCTGAAAAGGATTCTTGATGAAATCCGGGCGGTGTTCCAATACAAGGTCCGCCAGAAGCGGCTCACGCTGACGCTGGATTGTCCCGACGATTTCCCGCCGGTCAAGCTCGACAGTCTGCGGCTGCGCCAGATCCTGTTGAACCTGATCGGCAACGCCGTGAAGTTCACGGAACACGGCGGAATCACCGTTTCCATCGTGTTCCACCCGGCCGCGCCCGGCCGCGGCGACCTTGAAATCGCCATCCGGGACACAGGGATCGGCATTCCGAAGGAGAAACAGGAGAACATTTTCGAACCGTTCGCCCAGAGCGATGCCGCCCGCGACTCCCACGCCTATCAGGGAACCGGGCTCGGGCTCGCGATTTCGCGCCGCCTCGCCGGCCGGATGGGAGGGCGCATCCGCCTCGAAAGCGAGGCCGGCCAGGGCAGCTGCTTCACGCTTGAGCTGAACGGAGTCGAGCTTGCGCTGCAGCCTGCACCCGCAGAGGAACCGGCTGCAGCTCCGCTTCCGCCGCCGGAGGGAACCCGGCTTCTGCTGGTTGACGATGTGCCGATGAACCTGAAGGTGCTTCAGGCGATGCTGCGGAAGCTGAACATCGAAAGCGTCTGCGCCGATTCCGGGAAGAGCGCGCTTGACATTCTGGCGTCGGACCGCGGTTTCAGGCTGGTCCTGACCGACCTCTGGATGCCGGGCATGAGCGGCTCGGAACTTGCTTTGCGGATCCATGCGAACCCGGAAACCGCGCAGCTGCCCGTCTTTGTGATAACCGCCGATTCCCAGATCCCCGAGGAGAAGTCATCGGTATTTCAGGGGGTGCTCCTGAAGCCGGTGACTCTGGAGGCCCTGCAGAACCTTCTGGCGCCTCCCCCGGAGGTGAAATAGCATGAATTGCCGGTTCTTCTTCCGGCGGCCGGGATTCCGCCGCATTCTGCTCCTGCTGCCGGGCTTCTTCGTATGCGTCCTGCTGCTGCCGGAGGCCCGCGCCGCCAATACGGAGGCCGTGCCGCAGGCCGCACCGAAAATCCTGCTGATCTCCTCCTTCCACCTCTCTCACAAATGGACCATGGAGGTCAATAATGCCATTACGCAGGAGTTGGACCAGATGCCCGACGCCCCGATCGTCGATTACCTGGAGCTGAACTCCGTGCGCAACCGGACGTCGGACTACATCGGGAAGTTCGAGCCGTACCGCCGGATGATCCGGGAACGGAAATTCGACCTTGTGGTGGCGATCCTCGATGACGCGATCAATCTTCTGCTTGAAAACCTCGACACCATTCCGGCCGACCAGCCGATCGTTTTCTGCGGCTATCAGGAGCTGACGCCGGAATTCGCGGCGCAGCATCCGAATATCACGGGGCTGGCCGTCAACTTCCAGGTCATGAAGACCGTTGAAATGGGCCTGGCGCTCATGCCGGACACGCAGGAGGTCGCCATCGTGACCGACGACCTCCCATCCGGACTGCTGACCCATCGCCGCATGCAATCGGAGGCGGCCGGCTTCAAACGCTGCAGGATCAGGCTGATCAACGGGGCGGAGTACTCCACGCAGCAGATGCTCGATGCGGTGCGCTCGATGCCGGAAAAATCATTCGTCGTCTTCTGCCCGTGGCGCAACTACGCGAGGGACGGCTACGCCTCGCTGCTCAATGTCGGCGAGGAGATCGACAGAACCGGCCGCCCCTATCTGGTCATCACCGATGTGCTGTTTGGAAAAGGCGCCCTCGGCGGCTGCATGTCGCTCGGAGACGCAAACGGCCGGGGGATGGCCCGCATCATCCGGGAGGTGTTGAAAAACAAACGGGCTGACGAGATCCCTTTCGCGTATGACGACGGCGAATTCGCCGCCGATATGACGGTCCTCGAGAAATTCGGCCTTTCCGGAAACCGCCTGCCGCCGGGAACCATCACGATCAACCGCCGGATTCCGCTGTGGGAGTCCCACCGGGCGGCCGTCATCGCCACGGCCGCCGCGATTTTCCTGCTGATCGCCCTCGGAATGGCCATGGTTTTCTTCCATCTCCGTTTCCGGCGCCTGAACAGCCGGATGAGGGAAGAGCAGGACTCCATGATCGCCGAGCTCGACAATCATGTGGCGAACGAGCGGATCTTCAACCACTGCCTGCAGCGGATCACCATCGGGCAGGATTCCCGCAAGGCTGTGCAGGAGATGCTCGAGACCATCGGCATCCACGCCGGCGCCGACCGCATCTATATTTTCCAGTACCGGGACGGGCGGTATGCGGACAATATCTTCGAATGGTCCGCGCCCGGCATCCCGCCGCAGATGGATAACCTGCAGAATGTGGATATGAGCCAGTTTCCGCTCATCCTGGAATTCTTTCTCTCCGGGCGGCCGCTGGAGGTTGCGGACACGGATCATCCGGTTCCGGGGATGGAGAACGCCGCGGATTTCCTGCACAGCCAGGAAATCCGGTCCGCCCTCCTCTGCGGCATCTGGGAGCAGGAGAAGCTCTGGGGATTCATCGGCATGGACTTCGTCCGGTCGCTCCACAGCTTCACCGAAAGCGACCGGCGCATGCTGAACAATGCGGTCAATCTGTTCCTGCTGGCACGCGAACGCCGGCGGCAGATCGACGCCATATCCGAAAGCGTCTTCCGGCAGAAGCAGATCTTCGACAGCATCACGATCCCCATCGTCATGTTCGACCTCGATTACAATATCACGATGGTCAACCCGGCCTCCTGCAGCACCACAGGGAAGACTCCGGAGGAGCTGCTCGGGCACAAGTGCCACCGGGTGCTCTGCGGTCACGACACGCCGCCGGACTGGTGCCCGATGCATCAGGTGTTCATCGACCGTCAGGCGCATCAGATCAGCTACGAAGGGCACGGCGGCCGGCACTATCTGGTCACGCTTCAGCCGATTTTTGACCGCGAGAACAAACTGACCGGCATTCTGGAAAATGCGCTGGACATCACGGACCTGGTTAACCAGAAGCGTGAACAGGAGGTCACAAATGTGTTCCTGAAACGCGCCGGTGAAATCGCCGGAATCACCTACTTCAAGGGAGATGCGGACGGGAACATCCAGCTCCTCGGCGGCAGCGAGGCAAACACGGGCAGCCTGACCGGCAATGGAAAATTCGAAGAGTGGCTCCTCCCGGAAGAGCTCCCGGCGTTCCGGAAGGTGCAGAAGGAGCTCACCTCCGGCGGAAAAGAGGTCGTGGAGCTGATCTGCCGCTCCGCCGCTTCCGGCGGAATCCGCACCTATAAGCTCTTCGCGACTGCCTACAGCCGCACGGAGAACATCTACCTCGGAATCCTGCAGGATGTGACCGAGGCGATGGAGCTTGAGGAGGAGAAGAACAGCCTGATCGTCCGGCTGAACGCCTATGTCGAAAATGAGAAGATCATCAACGGCTGCCTGACGCAGCTCGTGCAGGACGAGGATTTCGACCGGAACATCGGCCGCATCCTGAAAACGCTGGCCAATCAGCTCGACGGCGACCGCGCCTACTGCGGCAGCTACTCGGCGGACGGCTCCGGCTGCCGGATCACCCATGAATGGCGCAACGCCGGCATACAATCTCTGCATGAAATCCGCGATCCCGCGTTCTGGGAACAGCTCCTGAAATGGCAGGAGCCGTTCCGGAACAATGAGCTGCTGAAGATTCCCGACATCCCTGCCTCCGCCTACGCGGTCCAGCTCCGGGAACCGGGCTGCCACTCGCTGCTGTGCGCGCCGGTGATGGTCAACCGGGAGCTCGCGGGAGTCATCGGGCTGGGATTCATCCGCCACCGGCGGGAGATCACCGAGTTCGACGAGAACATGATCCGTTCCGTGGCGCAGCTCATCTCTCTCGCTCTCCAGCGGGACACCAGGCACCGGGAGCTCGAGATGGCGATCGGGGAACGCGAGGCGGTCTTCCGCAACATCGGCATGCCGATCATGCTGTTCGACCGGACGGGCAAGCTCACCCGCGTGAACCCGACCACCTGTTCTATCCTGCGGAAGAGCGAAACGGAGGTGCTGTCTCAGCCCTGCTTCCACATGTTCTGCGGTGAAAAGACCCGGCCCGGCTGGTGTCCGGTCATGCAGACGATCGACACAGGGAAAAGCAGCGAAATCGAACTGGAGATCCGCGGCCGCGAATATGTCATCAAAGCGGAGCCGGCATTCGATGAAAGCGGAGCCATCCGCTACGTCATTGAAAACGCGATCGACATCACCGAAATCAATGAAAGCAAACGGCAGCTGGAGAGAGCCGTCCTGGCCGAACAGGCGGCCGGCAAGGCCAAAAGCTACTTCCTCGCCACGATGAGCCACGAAATCCGCACGCCGCTGAATGCCGTGATCGGATTTTCGGAGCTCCTGAGGAAAGGCAGCCTGTCGGAGGGGGAGCGGCGCGAGTACCTCGATTCGATCCATCTCGCCGGCAACTCACTGCTCCGGCTCATCAACGATGTACTCGACCTCTCGAAGTTGGAATCCGAGCAGCTGGTCCTCACGCCGCAGCCTACCGACATCCTCGCGCTGCTGCGGGAAATCCTGGCCGTATTCCAGTACAAGGTCCGCGAGAAGAATCTGTTTCTCCGGCTGGAGTGCCCGCCGGAGCTGCCGTGCCTCAAGCTGGACAGCATCCGGCTGCGCCAGATTCTGCTGAACCTGATCGGCAACGCGGTGAAATTCACGGAGCGGGGAGGAATTACGCTCGGCGCCGATTTCCTGCCCCGCGGCAACAGAGAGACAGGAACGTTCCGGATCAGCGTCCGCGACACCGGCATCGGTATAACAGAAGAGGCGCAGGGCAGGCTCTTCAGGCCCTTCGTCCAGAGCGATGCGGTCCGCGACACCCACGTCTACGGAGGAACCGGCCTCGGGCTGGCGATCTCCCTGCGCCTGGCCGAACGCATGGGCGGCACCATCAGCCTTGAAAGCGAACCCGGCAAAGGCAGCGCTTTCACCGTCCGCCTCGAAAATGTGGAGCCGGCACAGAGAACCGGCACGGGGGGAGAAAGAAGGGGCGTGTTCGCCCTGCGCAGCCGCCGCGTCCTCCTGGTCGACGATGTCCCGATGAACCTGAAGGTGCTGCAGGCGATGCTGAAGACGCTGAATATCGGCAGCGTCTGCGCCGGCTCCGGAGCAAAGGCCCTCGAAATCCTGAAGGGAGACAAGGACTTCCAATTCATCCTGACCGACCTCTGGATGCCGGAGATGAACGGCGTCCAGCTGGCGGAAATCATCAGCACCATGCCGGAACGAAAATCAATGCGGGTCGTGGCGACGACGGCGGACACGGGTTCCGCCGCCAGCTTCGATATGTCGGTATTTGATGCGACGCTGCATAAGCCGCTCAGTCTGCAGAATCTGAAGAAACTTTTCCATGAAATGGAAATCGAAAACGGAGATATGTCATGATGCTTGAAGTTGGCCGGAGCCGGAGTGTATTGGAACGGATATTCAATCGGAAACCGGTCCTGTGCGCCTTCCTTCCGACCCTGCCGGCGGGATCCGTAAACGCGGCCGGCTCCGTGCCGGCCGTACCGCCATTGTCTTTCTGGGCAACCCACTACAACGAAATGGTCTGGAGCAGCCTGATCATCGTTCTGCTGTTGGCCGTCGGGATCGGCGGTTTGCTTTTCAACCTGAGGCGCGCACGACGGCTGAACGTGATTTTCAAGGCGATGCCCGCCCATGCGGTCGTAGCCGATGCGTCGGGCCGGATCCTGTTCTTTCAGGCCAAGGTTCCGGAAAGGTCGGGGAAGATCCGCTCCTTCGACGACTTGCCGGAGGTCATCCGCCAGACATTCGAGGAGCCGATCCGGCAGGTGTTGGCGACGGGAGAACCGATGTGCCTGGAGTATCCGTATATGGGGCGCCGCAGGCGGGCCGATCTTGTGCGGCTGCCGTCGGACGTATTCGGGGTGCCCGCCGTGATGTGGACCTCCTCCGACATCGAGGAGCAGCATGTGTTGGCCGAGCGTTTCCGGCTGACGCTGAAAAACATCGCCGACGGAGTCATTGCGACCGACGCCGCCGGGCGGATCGTGCTGGTCAACCGTGTCGCGGAGGAACTGACCGGCTGTTCCCGCGAAAAGCTGTGCGGGCGGAAGTTCGCTGAGGCCGTCCGGCTGACCTGCCTGCCGGAAACGTCCGCCGGTGAGTCCCCGGTTGAATATGCCCTGAGATCCAAACGGCCGATGGAGCTCAGGGAACATGCGGAGATGATCGCTGCGGACGGCAGGCGCTGCCACCTTTCCGGCAGCGCCGCGCCGATCCAGGACGAATCCGGCGAGGTCACCGGGGCGGTGCTGGTGTTCCGGGATGTGACGGAAGAATACGAACGGCGCGAACAGCTCCGCCAGGCCCTCACCGGCCTCGAACAGGCGTCGGAGCTGACTCAGACCGCCTTTTTCCGCGTGGCGATCAAAGATATGAGCGTACGCGCCTGCAGCAGGCTTTTCCGGGAGCTCTGGCCGATTGTAAACGGCAGGACCCTGCCGCCGGAGCAGGTCGTCTGCCCGGACGACCATCCGCTCTTCGCCCGCAACCACGAGGATCTCTTCACACGCAAGGTGGAAAGGGCCTCATGGAGCTTCCGGATCGTCAAGGACGGCGCTCTGCGCTATCTGCGCATCCTCGCCTCCGTCGACTGGAGCGACCCGGCCCTGCCGTGTATGGTCGGTGCGATTCAGGATGTTACGGAGATCACGCAGAACGCCGCCCGGCTCCGGGAGCAGCTCGAGCTCTGGGACGCGGTGGTCAATGCGCTTCCGATCAGCATCTTCGCCAAGACGCCGGACGATGATTTCCGCTATATCCTCTGCAACAACGCCTTTGAGAAGCTTCTGGGGAAGAGCCGCGAGGAGATCACCGGCCATACCGACTTCGAGCTGGAGGACGAGAGCGTCGCCTCGGAGTGCCGCGACACGGACGAACAGGCCATGGCTCAGCCGGAGAAGCTGGAGTTCCGCCAACTGATGGACGACGGGCAGGGAAACCCGATCCACCTGCAGCTGCTCAAAAAAACGTACGTCACCGAAACCGGCCGCCGGCTGCTGCTGGGCGTCGCCTCCGACGTCACCGAAATGGCGACCGTCATGGAGTATCAGGAGATCATGAACTTCTCGCTCAATACGCTCTTCCGGGAAGAAAACATCGAAACCGCCATCAAGAGCGTGCTGTCGCGGCTCGGCAGGTACACCAAGGCCACCCGTGTCTTCATCATGAAGTACGACCTGCCGAACGACCGGAAAAACGTATTCTCTGAATACGCCCTGGAGGGAAACGGGCTGATGTTTCCCGAGGGAAGGACCATCCATTACCAGCCGCGCGACCCGTGGTTCGGGAGGCTCTGCCGCAATGAGTTCGTGTTTCTGTCCGACCTGTCGTCTCCCGAGGCACGCACCATGCTGGGAGGCTTCCACGAGCTTTTCCTGAGCTCCGGAACACGCTCTCTGTACGGCAGCGGCCTGCTGGTTGACGGGAAGCTGTGGGGAGACTTCGCCCTTGTCTACGAAGGACAGCCCCACTTGCTCATGCCGCAGGAGGAAACGGTATTCAAAAATGCGAAGTACCTGATCGAGCTCCTGCTGAAGCGGGCGGCGACGCAGGAGGATCTCAAGGAGGCGCTCCGCCAGGCGCAGGCGGGCGAGAAAGCCAAAAGCTTCTTCCTCGCCAGTGTCAGCCACGAGATCCGGACGCCGCTCAATGCGGTGATCGGTTTTGCCGAGCTGCTGAAAAACGGCAATGTCGCCGAAAAGGACGCCCGGGAATACCTCGACTCCATCGTGTTCTCCGGCAATTCGCTTCTGCAGCTGATCAACGACGTGCTTGACCTCTCCAAGCTTGAGGCGGGACAGATGAGCCTGGTGCTTGATCCCGTCGATTTCCGGCAGCTCTGCTCCGATGTGATGAAGATCTTCACCTACCGCGCAATGGAGAAGGAGCTGCGCCTTGAGATGGAAGTTCCGGAGATGCCGCTGCTCAGGCTGGACCAGATGCGAATGCGGCAGATACTGATCAACCTGCTGGGAAACGCACTGAAATTCACTCCGGCGGGAAGCATCACGGTGCGCGCAGGGTTCCACGGCCATGAAGACGGAACCGGCACGCTGCGGTTCAGCGTCACCGACACCGGAATCGGAATCGCGAAAGCCGACCAGAGCAAGCTCATGCAGCCGTTCGTCCAGCTCTCCAACCTGCGGGGGACAAACTCCGGCAACAACGGCACCGGGCTCGGACTTGCGATCTCCCGCCGGCTGCTGGGAGTCATGGGCGGCTCGATGTCACTGGAAAGCGAACCCGGCAAAGGCAGCACCTTCACGGCCACCCTGCCCGAGGTCAGGATCGCCGCAGAAGCGGAGCGGCCCCGGCAGGTGCCGGAGCGGAACTCGCCGCCGGCCTGCGGAAAAGAGCTGTCGCTGCTGCTGGTCGACGACGTCATGATGAACCTGAAGGTGCTCGACGCCATGTGCCGGAAGCTCGGAATGCGCTGCACCCTTGCCTCATCCGGCCGCGAGGCGCTGGAGAAGATGAGGCGGCAGCACTTCGACGCCGTCCTGACCGACATGTGGATGCCCGAGATGAACGGGGAAGAGTTTTCGGCCGCGTGCCGGAGGGATCCGCAGCTTTCCGCGACTCCAATCATCGCAGTCACCGCCGACATCGAGGCGGACAAGGATTTCTCCACTGAAATGTTCTCCGCCGTACTGTTGAAGCCGGTGACGATGGAGAAAATCCGGGAGGTCCTGGTCAGGACCTCCGGGCAGATGCCCTGAAGCGTTCCCCCGGAGAGGCGGGTGCGCCTCCTGCATGTTCTCCATCTCTTCTGCTGCCGCTTCGCGGCTCACTGCGGTTCCGCGCAGCGCCGGACCGCGATGCTGAGTTCCGAATTCCGCGGCGGCTTCCCTTCGCACAGGTCGGAAAGCTGCCCGGCGAGCGCATCGGCAATCTCCGCGATGCTATGCTGAACCAGGGTGCATTCGAACGGGAAAAGCACCGGATTTTCGCGCGTATGATGGATCGCGAGCCTGTAATCTTCCGGCACGCGCACGCCGTAACGGTAAAACGCCATCGTCAGGCCGTTTACAAGGTCGTCGGAGTAAAGCATCAGCCCCTCCGGCCGCACCGGAAGGCTGTTCAGGTACTCGACTCCCTTCCACGCGAAAGCGTCGCGGTCGACGATGAACGCTTCCCGGGAATGCGTGCCGTCGAACAGCCATTCGTCCCGGAATTCCAGCCCGAACGCTGCAGCCCGGAGCCGCAGCGTCCGCAGCATTTCGGCCCGGATGCGGCTGGGGATCAGCACACCGAAGCTCCGGCAACCGGAGTCCCGCAGCGCGCCGGCCATCTTCTCAATCAGCTCCGCCGTAATGAGCGACACGCGGTTGTTCAGCCGCACGGAGCCGATCCCGGTGAACGGCACGCTCAGCGACTGATAGAATTTCAGCTCATCCGGCTCGATCGTGCGGAAGATGACCCCCTGGATCCGCCGGTCGGCTGCGAGCTGCTTCAACGTGCTCCGCCCGGTTCCGCCCGGCGTGTCGTAAAGCACATGGCAGTCGATACCGAGCTGTTCGAGCCTGTCCGTCACGAACCGGGTCAGCAGCCGGGTGAACTCCTCGCCGCGCATGAGCGACCGCCACGGGATGAAGAACGCGACGCTGCGCAGCCCCCTCTCCTGCCGGATCACGATACTGCCCGCGCGCGGGCGGCGCACAATCAGCCCCTCGCGGACCAGCGTCCCGAGCGCATGGTGTACATTCGCCTCGGCGATCCCGAGCCCGGCCGCAAGCCGGCGCGCCGGAGGCAGCCGGTCGCCGGGGCGGAGCTCCCCCCGCCGGATCAACCCGCGGTAATGCTCCGCAATCTGCGAACGGATGCTCAGCTCCGGATTGATCCTGATCACCATTGTTTCTTCGGTTTCCATGCGCATACAATAGATGCGCAACTCCGCTTTTACAACCGGAAGCGGCAAAAGCGGGACAATAATCGCAATAATCGCGTTTTATATTTGCAATTTCCGATTTCCCGGATATACTAATAGGATCGACGGTTTCGCCGCAATGCCGCGCAGAAATACGGAAACCTCAGGAGACGTTCGAAATACCATGATAAACCAGTTCATCCAATCCCTGAGCTCCATTCCGTTTTTCAGTTCCGCATGGTTCGGCGTCGGCGCGATGGTGATCGTCGGCGGCAGCTGGTGTCTCATCGGCCTCGTCATGGGGGACGCCCCGAAGCGCGGAATCGAACCGAGCCTCGTGCAGCTTTTCGGCAACACCTTCTCGGTCGCCCTCTCCATCGTCATCATGTTCGCCACCGGCGGCGTCCCGCAGTGTTCGTGGCGAGTCACGCTCGTCACCTGCGGCGTCTACGCCGTCGCGGGCATGATGAATTTCTTCATGCTGCAGATCATGGCGTACGCCATGCAGCGGGGGCCGAACGGGATCATCTGGGCCATCATCCAATCGGCGCTGATTTTCCCGTTCCTCGGCGGAGTGATCTTCTTCGGCGTGGAGCTGACGCTCCCCAGACTCGGAGGCATCCTCTTTCTCCTCGCGGCGCTCGCCCTCTTCGGAATGGCGAAGAACAATTCGGAGAACGGCGGGCGCTGGCGGCTCCTCGCTTTCATCTGCCTCGCGATCTGCGCGGTCCAGCAGAATCTCATGACCGCCCCCTCCTACTGCGAAGAGGCGCGGGCAATCGGCAGCATCGTGCGGTCACTGTCGGTCGCCGGAGGCGGACTTGCCGGCGCGATCCTCTACAACCTCGCGCGCATGAACGGAGAACGGCGCGCCCAGCTCCGCGGCAACCTCCTGAACCCGGTCCTGTGGAAGTACATCGGGGCTTTGCAGTTTTTCAACCTGATCTTCGCCTACACGCTCTTCTACCCCGGCATGAACGCCATGGCCGACGCCGGGCTCGGCGGAATGTGCTACCCGATGATGGTCGGCTCGTGCATCATCACCTTCACGCTCTCAAGCGTCTGGCTGCTGAAGGAGAGGGTGCGGCCGCTCCAGCTCGCCGCCCTCGCCGTCTGCATCACCGGGCTGATCCTTCTCTGCATTCCCGCCCGGTAGCGCCTCCCGGCAGAAGAAGGGTGACTCCCTTCAGGGCGGCGCGCCGGACGGCATAGAGCCGCAGTTCCTCCGGGAGCCCGGAGGGGAGAAGCAGCGGAAAATCGGGAAAGAGCTCGATGAACGCATTGACGAGCCCCTCCGACATCTCTCCTCCCCCGATCACAATGAGGGCGGCGCGGCGCCGTTCCGGGTGTCCGTAAAGATACTGCGAAAAGGCGACGAGGGCCGGAACCGCGCTGCCGGAGTCCGCCCGGATCACAAAGCGGTCCGTCCCGGCGATTCCGAGCGCCGTATAAGCGAAACCCGGATATTCGAAGCGGAAGCAGGAGGCGGCCCGGCGCAGCTCCGGGGCGATGATTTCATAACCGGGCAGTTCGCGGTCCGGCAGCGGAGCGGCATGATAAACGGGAGTCATGCTTCACCTCCAAGCTTCAGGCCGTCGAAGCCGACCAGCATTCCGTGCGGCCGGAAATACGCCTCAAGCTCCTCGTGCGTCGCGCCGACGTGATGGCTGATGTGCGTGACCGCCACCTGCGTGGACGCGGTTACGGCGCCGAGTTCCGCCAGGCGGTCGCGGAACGCGATCGCGGCCTTCGCGCCGAGGTGGGTTCCGCGCTCCCCGGCATACGGCATACGGATTCCCATGCTGATTTCGATGACCGCGACGTCGAGCGGGCGGTCCCGCAGCAGTTCCCACGACTCCGGGGGCCACCAGCCGGTATCGTTCGCGATGAGGATCCGACCGCCGCCCTCCTCCACGACATAATTCAGCGCGCACTCCCCCGGTGCGTGCGCCGCCCGGACGGGAAGCACCGTCAGAGCGCCGTCCCGCACGGAAACGCCGGGAACCGCTTCGACAACCTTCAGATGCAGCGCATCGAGCGATTTCCCCATCGAACACTCCCGCACGCGCCGGTCGAGTTCGGCAAGCACGGCCGCGTTCGCATAGAAGCCGATCCGGCGGCCGGGCAGACTGAATTCACCGTTCCGCCAGAGCAGATCGACCGGGTTGAAGTGGTCAACGTGCGAGTGGGTCATGAGGATCCGCCCGATCTTCGCGGGGTCGATGCGGAACTCCTTCATCTGCCAGTTCGCATCCGGGCCGAAATCGACGAGTGTGTGGTCGCCGATCAGATAGGAGGTCCGCCGCCGGATATTCCTGCCGCCGAGCTCCATCGCCCTGCGGCAGTTCGGACATTCGCACCAGAGCGCGGGGATCGATTCCGAAGCGGCGCTGCCGAGAAAACGCAGTTTCATCTGCCGGCCTCCTTCCGAAGCTCACCGAGCACCTTCACACACTCCGGACAGATGCAGTCGTGATGCCAGAGCTGAACCCACGTAACGCCGTTCCTGCGCGCAAGTTCAAGCTGCGTCCCGACCGGGAGGCACTTCAGTCTGCAGCTGTCCATCTGCCCCTCCCACGCGCCGAACCCGGCGGATTTCGCGCTTTTCGTGTAGAGCCGCATCATCGGGTGGCCCGGATTGCTGCAGATGCCGTCCCAGCCGAGCCACAGCCCCATGGGAACGATGGTCACGCCTTTCCGTTTTCCCTGCGCAATCGCATATTCGAGGATTTCCGCACTCTCCGTGAGATCCCGGCGGCTCCCTTTCTCCGTCGCCCCGAACCAGTCGGTGAACGCGATCCCGAGCGGAAAGTCCGGCAGGTGCCTCATATAGATATCGATGACGCGGCAGCAGAATCCGATGTAGAGCCTCCGCGCGGCGGCGTCATAGTTCAAGGCGTCGAAATCCTTCTTCTGAAGCGGGATATAGAGTTCCAAGCCGTTTCCGAACGGGAAGCCGGTCACGGGGACATAGTTGATTCGGTCCCGGCCCGGATCGGAATGGAGACGTGCGGCGAATTTCGCGACGGACTCGTCCCACACCTCAAGGAACGGCGTATTGAGCAGGCGTTTTCCGTCCTTTTCGATCCACGGCAGGTAGCCGGAGCGGTTCTGGACGGTGTCGTAAGTCACGCACGGGATCCCGGCTTTCCTGTAGACCCACTCCGGCGTATGGATCCCGGCGAGGATGCCGCAGGAGAGGTATTTTCCGGAATCGGCCGCCTCCTTCATCATGCGGTCGAGCCCGGGGTAGCGCACGGCGTCCTCCTCCGGCTGGACCATGCGCCAGGTCACATAATTCGTCACGCCGTCGACGGGCGCGTCGAACAGGTTGACTCTTTTCCCCTCCTTCAGCACCCAGTTGCAGGTGTTGGTCAGGGCATAAACGCCGGGTTTCGGGCGGCGGTCGAGCTCCGGCAGTTCGCCGGAAAAAGCGGCAAGGCAAAGCATGGCGACTCCAGTCAAAATGGCGGTTTTCTT